>DATMPS010000001.1:0-136108 GCA_035567435.1 Terriglobales bacterium
GCACTTCTTGAATCTTCATCGCCCGCTCCACAGCGGCCTTCGAGTAAGAGAACATGCTTGCCATGTTCTCTCACTCTCACCGCCTGCAAAGCGGACATATCACGTGCTAATTCGACCGGACATTTGATGTGCTAACGACACCGCGTAGGACCGCACTTGACACGGCTTAGGGGCGGCGTCAGACTACCTGTATTGAATCGAGTCGTGAGGACGCATATGAGCGGAGTGGTCGGAATCTGAATACGGTTATTGCTGCTCGTTAGGCTGCGCTGATTGCTCGTGCGTGTGTCTGCCCGCCCCAAGTCACCAATCTTTCCCATTCAATATCCAGTCATCTGTGCGGCCGTCTACCTTGCCGCAACGGCACTGTCTGTTGTGGCGTCATGCTCGGTGGACCGCCTGGCGCACATTTTCGCCACCTGATGGTAGATGAGATGTAGCTCAGAGGAGATGGGATCGGCCGCTAGCCACGCCTCGGCACACAGCCTGGTTCCTACCCGCGAACCTTGCCTCCCGGGGGGGTGGGGTAGTTTTCGGGGGGATCTAATGATCACCCCCTTCCCGGTTTGACCCCCCTTTCCGCCCTCCCGTAATATCAAAGCTTACCCCTGCACCAGCAGCATTCGCCGAGCGCGGTCGGCGCAAGCCCCCAGTAACGGACACATGGACAAGATGCCTCACGAACTCCCGAAAGCGTACGAGCCGGGCGCCATCGAAACGCGCTGGGCCGACTACTGGAAAGACGAGAAGCTCTTCCACGCGCCCACTCCGCCCGCCGGGCACGTGCGCAACAGGTTCAGCCTGCTGCTGCCGCCTCCTAACGTCACCGGCCGACTCCACATGGGCCACATGCTCAACCAGACGGAGATGGACATCATTATCCGCTGGCACCGCATGCGCGGCGATCTCACCCTCTGGCTGCCCGGCACCGACCACGCTGGCATCGCGACCCAGATGATGGTCGAACGCCAGCTCCGCCGCGAAGGCAAGTCGCGTCGCGATCTGGGCCGCGAAGCGTTCATCGCCCGGGTCTGGGAGTGGAGACGCCAGTATGGGGGCGCGATTCTCGACCAGATGAAGCGCCTGGGCGCGTCGGTCGACTGGCAGCGCGAGTACTTCACCATGGACGAGAACCTGTCGCACGCCGTGCGCGAGGTATTTGTCCGCTTGTACGAACAGAAGCTGATTTATCGCGGGAACTACATCGTGAACTGGTGTCCGGACTGCGGCACCGCGATCTCGGACCTCGAGGTCAAGCACGAAGACGTGGCAGGCAAGCTGTGGGAGATTCGCTATCCGGTGGTTGGTTCGAACGAATTTATTACGGTGGCAACCACGCGTCCGGAGACCATGCTGGGCGACACCGCGGTGGCCGTGAACGCGAAAGACGAGCGCTACACGCACCTGCACGGCAAGAAGGTCGTGCTGCCGCTGCTGAATCGCGAGATCCCGATCATCATGGACGAACTCGCCAATCCCGAGTTTGGCACGGGCGCCGTGAAGGTGACGCCCGCGCACGACCCGAATGATTTTCAGGCCGGCCTGCGCCACAACCTGCCGCAGATCGATGTGATGGACGAGAGCGCCCACATGAATCAGAACGCCGGGCCCTACGCGGGGCTCGACCGCTTCGAAGCGCGCAAGCGCGTGGTGGCCGATCTCGAAGCGCAGGGCTTCCTGGTGGGGATCAAGGACTACACCATTTCGCTCGGCAAGTGCGACCGCTCGGGGACGGTGGTCGAGCCGCGCCTCTCCGAACAGTGGTTCGTGAAGGTGGAACCACTCGCCAAGCGTGCCATCGAGGTGGTGGAGAAGGGCTACATCCGCTTTACGCCCGACAACTACAAAACCATCTATCTGAATTGGATGTACAACATCCACGATTGGTGTATCTCGCGCCAGCTGTGGTGGGGACACAGAATTCCCGCCTGGCGTTGCAGCGATTGCAAGGAAGTGATTGTGGCGCGCGAAACGCCTGCGAAGTGCCCGAAGTGCGGCAGCGCGAAGCTCGAGCAGGATACCGATGTGCTCGACACGTGGTTTTCCTCGGGCCTGCTGCCCTTCACGGCGCTCGGCTGGCCGAAGGCGACGCGCGATCTCGACGTGTTCTATCCCACGTCGCTGCTGATCACCGGGTTCGACATCCTGTTCTTCTGGGTGGCGCGCATGATCATGCTGGGCTGCTGGTTCATGATGCCGCCCGAGAAGCCGACGCGCGTGGGAGAAAAGCCCGATAGCCACGAGGAAGCCTTGCGCGATAGCGTGCCCTTTCGCGAGGTCTACATCCACGCCTTGGTGCGCGACGCCGAAGGCGAGAAGATGTCGAAGGTGAAAGGGAACGTAATCGATCCCATCCAGGTGATCGAAAAGTATGGCACCGATGCCACACGTTTCACGTTGGCCGCCATGGCTTCTCCCGGTACGGATGTTGCGTTCAACCCGAGCCGCACCGAGGGCTACCGCAACTTCGCCAACAAGATCTGGAACGCCGCCCGCTTCATGTTCATGAATGTGGATCGGATTGGTATGGCACGGGCGCCCTCGCTCGCCAGCGCGGGCGACAGGGGAGTGGCCGGGTTCCAGGCAGCAACTCTCGAAGACCGCTGGATCCTCTCGCGTTTCAACGGCGTTGCCGGCTACGTGAACGAAGCCCTCGAGGACCATCGCTTTCACGAAGCCGCCAACCGCATCTACGATTTTTTCTGGGGCGAGTTCTGCGACTGGTACATCGAACTCATCAAGCCGCGGCTGATGTTGGAGGACGGTGGCGACAAAGGCACGGCCGAGGTCGCGTGCGCGAACCTCGCCGTGCTGTTCGAAGCGGCGCTGCGGCTGCTGCATCCAGTAATGCCGTTCATCACGGAAGAAATCTGGCACGCGATCTACGACGGCAAGCCGCCTCTGCAATCCATCGCGTTGGCCTCTTATCCACAAGCTGACGAGAAGCAGATCGACCTGAAGGCCGAAACGCACATGGCGGTGCTGCAGGACCTGATCGTGAGCGTGCGCAACCTTCGCGCCGAACTGAAAGTCGAGCCCAAAGTAAAGACGCCGATCCAGGTCTACGCGCACGAAACCGAGATCCGCGCGATGATCGAGCTGAATCGCAGTGCGATCGAGAACGATCGCCAGGGCGGCGTCGAATCGATTACCTTTGTGGAAAGCTCGCTCGCGAAGCTGCCCGGCGCCCGCCACACCGCCCGATTCGACGTGCACCTGGTCTACCAGCAGAAGATCGACGTGGCCACCGAATGCGCGCGCCTCAAGAAAGAGCTGGAGAAGTTCGAGAAAAACATCGCAAGCGCGGGTCGCCAGTTGAGCAACGATGCCTTCCTGGCCAAGGCTCCGCCGAATGTGGTGGAGGGATTGCGCAAGCAAAAACAAGAGAACGAGGCCCTGCGCGACAAGAACCGAAAGAAGTCGGACGAGCTCGGCTGCCAGTGAGAGCTTTCGAGCACCGGTGCGAGTTTGTGTGTGAGTGAGAATTCACAACTAGAAATGAAAAACTGGAACCTAACACCCGAAACCTAACACCCGAAACCTAACACCCGAGACCCGATTCTCTGTGGACTGGAACAACCGCCACATTACGGCGATCGTGCAAAACGCGCTACTGGAAGACCGCGCCACGCGCGATGCCACCAGCTACGCCTGTGTCGATGCTAACCAGAAGGCGTCGGCCACCGTGCTCGCCAAGCAGGACTGCATCCTCGCCGGCATAGGCGTTGTGCCGGCCATTCTCGACGTCTTCGCCGCCCTCGACGGCGCGGTAGTCTCGCATTACGAAGTCACCAGCCATCCCGAGATTTTCGATGGAGTGCGCCTGCACAAAGGCCAGTCGGTGGCCGTCATCCGCCACAACGCGCGCGTGATCCTTTCTTGTGAGCGCGTGATGCTGAACTTCCTGCAGCGCATGAGCGGCATCGCGACGTTGACTCGCCAGTTCGTCGACGCAGTCAGCGGAACGAAAGCGCGTATCCTCGACACTCGCAAAACTGTGCCCGGACTGCGCGTCATCGACAAGTACGGGGTCCGTTGCGGTGGCGGCCAGAATCATCGCCTCGATCTCTCCGACGGCGTCTTGATCAAGCACAATCACATCGCCCTTGCCGGGGGAATCGCCCCGGCGCTCGAGCGCGCGCACCGCAACCGCCGCGGCTCGCAGCCCATCGAGATCGAAGTGCGCACCCTGCAGGAGATGGAACAGGCGCTCGCCCACGGCACCGAAGCGCTTCTGCTCGACCACATGTCGGTGGCCGATGTCCGCAAAGCCGTGGATCACTGCTCGCGGCTCGAAAGACGCATCCCCGTGGAGTGTTCGGGCGGGATAACGCTCGAGAACATCCGTGCCTACGCCGAGACCGGAGTGAATTTCATCTCGGTAGGGGCTCTGACCCATTCCGCCCCTGCGGTAGATATGAGCCTGCGCGTCATGCCCGAGTAGTCCCCGAGCCAAGTCCCATCGGACAGCCCGTAAGTGACAGCCCACGAACTGGTTATAATGCCGGCATCGCCAAACCGGCCCCAACTCGTGCTCGCAAGCCAAGCCCCAGGGCAACCGCGCAAAGGACTGATGTCCGTCTCGGCCGCATCGTTCGGCTGTTGATGGACCACGCTACGGTTGTGATCAGCGGCACCAAGGTTGCCGACGAAATCGGCACCAGCCGTTCCGAAGTCTGGCGGCTCATTCAGCAGTTGCGTTCGCTGGGGGTGGAGGTCGAGGGACATCCCGCAACCGGCTACCAGCTGCGTGCCGTGCCCGATCTGCTTCTGCCCGACGTGCTGGCTCCGCTGGTGAAGGGCACGATCTTTCGCGACATCCATCATTACTACAAGATCGGCTCGACCAACTCGGCCGCAATCGAGGCCGCGGCCGCGGGCACGCCCGAAGGCAGCGTCTTTCTTGCCGAAGAGCAGACTTCCGGCCGCGGCCGCGGTGGCAATGCCTGGCATTCGGCGCGTTCGACGGGCATCTACTGCTCGGTGGTTCTGCGCCCGTATCTCCCGCCGTCGGAGGCTTTGATTCTCTCGCTTGCCACCGGCCTTGCGGTGCATGCCGCGATCCAGGAAATCGACTCGCGCGTCTCACCCGACCTCAAGTGGCCCAACGATCTTCTGCTCGACGGCAAAAAGTTCTGCGGCATCCTGACCGAGATGAACGCCGAAGCCACGCGCGTGCGCCACATCGTTGTGGGCATTGGCATCAACGTGAATCAGGCCCGCTTTCCGGAAGACTTGCGCGATCTGGCGACATCTTTGCGCCTGTCTTCTGGAACGGAGTGGTCGCGCGTGGAAGTCGCGGCGGCTTTGCTAAAATCGCTGCACCGCGAGTATCGCGATCTGGTCGAGAAGCCTAACGCGCGCGAGTCCGTCTTGCGGCGCTTCGCGGAGCATTCGTCGTACGTGCGCAAACGACAAGTGCGCGTCGAAGAAAACGGTGGCTTCGAGGGCGTGACCGAAGGGCTGGATGCGCGGGGTTTTCTGAAAGTGCGCACCGCGCAGGGATTGCGCACGGTTCTGAGCGGAACCGTGCGGGCGGTGTAACCGAGGTTTGTGCAGCGACGGGCGTCCTCGCCCGTCGGCCGAGGAGAGCCCGGCTGGCCAGCAGTGCTCCTGAGCCTTGCTCGGCTGCCCGGACGAGGGCGTCTGGGCGTACGTGATTCTCTATGCTTCTCGTCATCGATGTCGGCAACACGAATACGGTGCTCGGCGTTTTCGCCCGCGTGGCCAAGGGCCACCCCGGCGACGGTGTGGCTGAGTCCCCGCGCTACGACCGACTCGTGGCGCACTGGCGCGTATCGACCGTTTTGAATCACACGGTGGACGAGTACGGCGTCCTGTTCCGTAGCCTGTTCTCCATGGACAACCTGGAAGCTTCCGGCATTCATGGCATCGTGATTTCCTCTGTCGTGCCGCCGCTCGATTCTCTTCTGCGCCAGGTTTGCGAACGTTATTTCAATCTCAAGCCGCTGTTCATCGAGCCGGGCGTCAAGACCGGTATGCCGGTGCACTACGAAAATCCCGCCGAGGTCGGCGCCGACCGCATCGTGAACGGCGTGGCCGCGTTTGAAAAGTATGGCGGGCCGTGCGTCATCGTCGACTTCGGCACCGCCACCACCTTCGACTGCGTCTCGGTCAAGGGCGAGTATCTTGGGGGTGTGATCTGCCCCGGCATCGGCATTTCGGCCGATGCGCTTTTCCAGCGCACCGCTCGCCTTCCGCGCGTCGATATCCGCAAGCCCTCGCGCGTCATCGGGAGCACCACCGTCGGCAGCCTGCAGTCGGGCCTCTACTACGGCTATCGCGGGCTGGTCGACGGCATCCTCGAGCAACTGCTGCCCGAGATGGGGAACGACACCAAGGTCATCGCGACCGGCGGCCTGGCGTCCCTGATCGGCACCGCGTCGAAGTACATCAAGACGGTCGACGACTACCTGACGCTCGAAGGCTTGCGCATCATCTGGGAACGCAACGCTGCCACTGGACGCGAAGGAGCCCGCGCCAAAGCCGCGAAGCCCACCAACGAAGCGTCGAAGCCACCGGCGAGCGGCAAGCCGCGTTCCTTCTCCCACTGAGTTGTTGCCCTCGACATTTGTGGAAAACTACTTCAATTACTTCACCGAAATCGAGCAACACTTCCAGCGCCGCCGCGGAGGCATCCTGCTGCTCTCCACGCTCGACTGGGCGCTGATCGAAACCTGGAAGGACGCGGGCATTCCGCTGGAAGCCGCGCTGCGCGGCATGGACGCGGCCTTCGACCGCTACGACCAGCGGGCATCGAAATCGAAGAAGATCAACAGCCTCGGCTGGTGCGCGCAGGAAGTGCTGGCCGCGGCCGAAGAGATGAAGGAGGCGGCGGTGGGCGCCGCGAAAGGCGACGATGACGCAGGCGCGGCACAACCGGCAGCCAGCGCCGGATTCGATCCCGCGGAGATTGCCGCGTTCCTCCGCAAAAATGCCGACCAGCTGGAGCGCGCCAAGCTGCCGAGCCGTGCTTCGATTTCGCTCGAAGGGCTGGCCCGGGAAGCGGCGGCCGCGCTCCGAGACCTGGCCCACGACGTTACGGCGAAGAAAGCCGCGCGCCTCGAGGACGTGGAGCGGCGGCTCACGGTGCTCGAAGAAAAACTCTTCGCGGGCCTGCTGGCGGCGACACCCGACGAGGACCTGGTCCGCGTGCGCGCGCAAGCCGACCGCGAACTCGCCCCCTACCGCAGCAAGATGTCGGCCGCTCAAATCGACCAGCTGCTGAAGCAGTACATTCACAAGCGGCTGCTCGAGAAGTACGGGGTGCCGCGGCTCAGCTTGTTCTATTTGTGAGGGGGACGAAGGGGGACTAGCTGGCGAGGGGGGTATCCCCCTCAAAGACAGTTTTCCGTCTTTTGAAGGCATCGGAAGGACAGAGGGTAGAGGGCCGATCAGGTGCGGGCGGTGGTTTTGGCCTTGTCCGTGGAGACCGTCCCTAACAATAGGGCTCCAACGATGACGAGGAGCAGCGGCCAGAACACACGCAACGCGACATGCAAGAGCTGGCGCTGGCCAAACGAGGCGGCCAGGATGATGGAGGAAAGCATCCCCAGACGGGTTAACTGGGTGGCGGCCCAAACCAGATGCCCGAACAGAATGAAAAGCCCGGGGCCGACCAGGACCGATCCGGCGAGGGATTTAAGGGTCTGGGGATCTGTGTGTGGGCTTGCCATAACCGCCTCCTGATGCCGTTTCCTTCTTCACTGGTAGGACGAATGGGAACCGGCAGAATCGACAGGGGGGTGGAAGATTTTTTTGGAGAGAATCTGAACCACCAGAGGAACACAGAGGATCACGGGACTCCTTCGATGGGGGTGCGGATGCGTCCGCGGAATCCCACCCTTGACGAAGGTCGTCAAGGATGGGGCACCCGCGGCCGGCTGAGAAAAAGCAGATTCCTGCTGCTTCCGCGCGCTCGCCGTCGGAATGACAATGATCGGAATGACAATGAGTTGAGGGAACCGCCGCCGCCCAGGCAGTAGAGTCACAAACGGGTCCCAGACCTCAGCATGCCATAGAATTATCTCTTGGAACTCACCATCGAAAAGCTCATCTATGGCGGCGACGGGCTTGCCCGCCTGCCGGCCGACGAAAAGGGACGCGGCAAGGCTGTGTTCGTCCCGTTCGTCCTGGAAAACGAAAAAATTGAGGCCACCCTCACCGAACAGAAGCCGGGATTCGCGCGCGCACGCGCGGACAAGATCCTGCAGGCGTCGGCGGAACGGATCGACGCGCACTGCCCGTACTTTCAGCGCTGCGGCGGATGCCACTACCAGCATACCGGCTACGAACATCAACTGGCGATCAAGGCCGCCATCCTGAAGGAGAATCTGCGGCGGCTGGCGAAGCTCGAACTGGCGTCCGAGATTGCGGTGCATGCCTCGCCGCCGTGGAACTACCGCAATCGCACGCGGCTGCAGGTGCGCGCGGACAGCGGGTTCACGCTGGGATACTTCAAGGGGTCGTCGCATGAGGTGCTGGCGGTGGAGGCGTGTCCGATCAGCTCGCCCCTGGTCAATCGGGCGATTGAGGCACTGTGGAAGTTGGGACGGAACGGGCAGGTGCCGGCGGAGCTGCGCGAAATCGAGCTGTTCGCGAACCAGGATGACACCAGGCTGCAGCTCGAGTTGTATGGCGATCCGCACGCGGACAAGGCGCAGCGGGTGAAATCCGGCCAGGCATTGGCGGACCGACTACGCGCTGAGCTGGCGGAAGTGGTCAGTGTGTACGTGTTCGCACAGAATACCGCCCTGGCGCGTGGCGCGCAGGGAGTGGTCAACGAGGAGCCGGACTGGACGCTTGGGGCCGGCGAGTTTCGCTACCGCACTCGGACCGCCCAATTCCGGGTGAGCGGAGGGGCGTTCTTCCAGGTGAACCGATTTCTGGTGGAGGAACTGGTCAAGGTAGTGACCGCGAACCGGTCGGGAGAACTGGCGCTCGATCTGTACGCGGGGTTGGGATTGTTCAGCGTGGCGCTGGGAACGTCGTTTCGTCACATCGTGGCGGTTGAGTCGTCACATGGTTCGGCGGGCGATCTTAAATACAATTGTCCTCCGAACGGGAAAGCGGTGCGCGCAACCGTCGACGACTACCTGGCCGCCATGGGCGCGAAGGTGCGTCCGGAGCTGGTGGTGGTCGATCCGCCGCGGGCTGGCCTGGGAGAGCGGGTTGCGCGCGAGCTGGCGAAGCTGGAGACGCGGCGGGTGACGTATGTTTCGTGCGATCCGGCTACGCTGGCGCGCGACTTGGTGGCACTGACGGCCGGTGGATTCCGGGTCGAGCAGGTGCACCTGGTGGATTTGTTTCCCCAGACCTATCACATCGAGAGCGTGGTCGAGCTGGTGCGCTGAAGCTTTCCTGTCGGAAAGAGCGTTTTTCGACGGAAGCGGTGTCGTTTATCGAAGTCAGTCACGCCGGTCCCTGCAGCCTTCAAGCCACCGCGCCGCCCCTGGTTGTGGGCGGCGTTTGCCTATGGGTACGCCTTTGTACATCCACGGATCGAAACCTTGAAACGTCTCGAAGGCTTGGGGACGACAACTTAGCGTACTGACCTGGAAGGCGCGGTGACGTTCTATCTCGACGGCCAAACGGTCAACCCGCAGTTCGCGTGTCTTCGCTGATATCGACCTCGGCGGTCTCTTCATCGGTGGTCGGGGACTGCCGGGATGACTGAATGACCTGACGGGCTGGTTCGGCGTCCTCTGCGCGGACCAGGATCACAGTGCCGCCCACGCCGGGGAACATGTCCTGGACGGCCTCCACCGAAGTCATGTCAGAGTCGATGCCCGCAGAATCGAGCAGGCCTTTGACCACCAGGGCTTCGGACTCCTGCTCGCTGTCGAAAACTTTGACCAGCTTCTCATTGGGATCGGGACGCCGTTCGGTTGGGGGTAGGGAGCTTCCTGCCATAAATACCTCCGTCTTTGGCGTCGCTTGGGGGAAAGCCGCTGTCCCGGGGCGTGATCGCCGTTAAAGATTGTAACTCTCGACGCGGCGTTTTGCGGCGTCGTGGCGGAGCGGCGCGCGGGATGGCTCGTTCAGGTCACCGAAATGGCACACCTTGGGGGTGTTGCTTTCCGGCCGCAATGCCGGGACAATGAGATCAACAGGGGTGAGGCAGTCTCCACCCGCCATGTCCCGTCTCAAGGCACTGGCCGATGGACGGCCTCCGCAGGCTCCTGTCGAGGGCCATATGGAAAATGGAAGCCGAGCTGGGCAGGAAGGTACGCATCACGAAAAGCAGGAGGAAGCCAAGAAGATCCGCCGGCTTCAGGTGATGATAAGCATGGTCACGTCGGTTCTCGGCCAGGATCCGAACCTGACGATCGAAGAGGCGTCCGAACTCGTTGCCAACGCGAAACGAGCCGCACTCGCGATGTTTCCAGACAAAGAACTGGCGTTCGACATTCTCTACAAGCCCCGTTTGCAGCGACTGGTGAAAGAGAGATTCCGCATCCACTAGATTCCGCTCGAGGCCATTCGGGCTGCTGCCTGGGAGTCCGTCGATGGTGAGCTCGATCCTCGGTTTAGGCCCCTTGAGCCGACCTAAGCCTTGCCTTGTTACGCTCGTAACTTGGTAGGGGTTGTTGGTATTAATCAATAATGAGCCTGGGGGTGGCATGTCTACGGGAACCGGGGGAGCGCCGGCCAGGGAGCAGACAATCTTAGAGCCCGTGTCGCTGCTGGACGAGACGGTATTGGCCATGATCATGGCCCAAGCCCCTCTTCCCAAGATATTGGATACGCTGTGTAACGCCATCGAGAAGCGGGATTCCGGACTCCTGTGTTCCGTTCTAGTTCTGGATGGTGATGGCATCACTTTGCGCACGGGTGCCGCTCCCAGTCTTCCGAAAGAGTACTGTCTTAGAGTGGATGGGCTACAGATCGGGCCCGAGGCAGGTTCCTGCGGTACGGCAGTCTACCGCAAACAGCCGGTCATCGTTTCTGACATCGCCAACGATCCTTTGTGGGAGAAGTATCGAGAACTGGCCCTCCCGTATGGCTTGCGGGCCTGCTGGTCGACGCCGATCGCGGCGCAGAATGGCGCGGTGCTTGGGACCTTTGCCGTTTACTACCGCGAACCGCGGACTCCCGACGCGCAGCATTTGCAGAGCATCGCGCGTGCCACCAACCTGGCGGGCATCGCGATCGAACACGATCGTGCCAAGCTTCAACTGCGCGCCGCGGAAGACCGGTACCGGACCCTGGTCGAGCGCCTGCCGGCAATCACTTACATCGCCGAACTCGGCGCGGGTGGACGATGGCACTACGTGAGTCCGCAGATCGAGTCGATCTTGGGTTTCGCGCCCACGCAATGGCTGGCCGAGCCGATGAACTGGATGAACCACATCCACGCCGACGATCGCGAAATCGCTCTGGCGGCGGAGCGACGTTTTCAGGAGACGCACGAGCTGTTCCAGGCTGAGTACCGCATGTTCGCTCGTGACGGAAGAGTGCTGTGGTTTCGCGACGAAGGTGTGATGCTGCACGAGACGAGCGACCGCGGACTGCTGATGCAGGGCGTGATGTACGACATCACCGGCCACAAGCGCTTGGAAGATCAACTCCGCCATTCGCAAAAGATGGAGGCGGTGGGGCAGTTGGCCGGGGGAGTGGCGCACGACTTCAACAACCTGTTGATGCTCATCCAGGCTCACAACGAACGCTTGCGCCATCGGCTTGCGGCGCGCGACCCAGCCCACGAAGATGCGCTCGAAATCGAACGCGCGGTGAACCGCGCCGCCTCCCTGACGGGGCAATTACTGGCGTTCAGCCGGAAGCAGGTGCTGGACGCCAAGGTGCTGAACCTGAATACGGTGTTGACCGACGTGGTGAGGATGCTGGATCGCCTGATCCCGAATCATATCGAAGTGAGGATGGTCAAGGCCGCAGAGCTGGGCCGAGTCAAAGCGGACCCAGGCCAGATTGAACAGATGATCCTGAATCTCGCGGTCAATGCCAGGGACGCCATGCCGCAGGGTGGCCGGCTGACCCTCGAAACGAAGAATGTGGAAGTCGACGAAGCTTATGCCCGGACCTATGAAGGAGTGCCCATTGGCAAGTACGTAATGCTTGCGGTGAGCGACACCGGCGTCGGGATGGACAGTCAAACGCAAGCCCGCATCTTTGAGCCGTTTTTCACCACAAAGGAACCAGGCAAAGGCACTGGGTTAGGACTGGCCACGGTCTATGGTGTGGTGAAGCAAATGGGTGGCGCGATCTGGGTCCGAAGCGAACCCGGCCAAGGCACCAGCTTCGATATCTATCTCCCACGCGTGGAGACGACGGACGAGAAATCTGCCCCGGAAGCACGAACGGTGCTCGTGGCGGCACCAAGCGGGACGGAAACGGTCCTGCTGGTGGAAGATCAGGATGGCATCCGGGACCTGGTCCGGGAATTCTTGCAGCGCAAAGGCTACCGTGTTCTGCACGCAACCGACGGCGACGACGCGCTGCGGATCGCCGACGAACACAAGGATCCCATTCACCTGCTGGTCACCGACATCGTGATGCCCAATGTCGGAGGCCGCGAACTGGCGCGCCGTCTGACCCAGGCGCGTCCGCACATGAAAATCCTTTTCATGTCGGGCTATCCGGACCATGCGAGTCTAAGCGGAGAGGTTGGAGGCGAGCACGCGGCGGTCTTGCAGAAGCCCTTCATGCTCGATACCCTGGCCCGCAAAGTCCGCGGCCTGCTCGATGAGGGCAAGGCCCTTCGCTGACGGCGAGCGACGTTCTTGTGTCTTTTTCCGCAAGCAACCGACCTAGGACAGAGGCTCACGCCTCGACACTCAACCGCACCAGGGCGAGGATGCTCTTGCGACAGCCGGCGGGATGCCGGCGCTTCACTCAGCACGTCTTGTTTCCTCACGCCAGGTCGAATCACACCTTTGCTCCTGCGACCATTTGCTGAGCCTTGGCGCGAACGAAAGCGTAGTTCAGCATCGGCAGCGAGTTGAACTCGGCTGCTTTCTGGCCGTATTCCTGCGCTTTCGCGCTGTCGCCCTTCGCACGATAGGCTTGGCTCAATCGAAAGAGATTGAGCGGGTTCTGGTCGTTGGCCTGCCCCAGCTCGGCGATCGCTTTGTCGTAGTCTTTTTCCGCAAGGGCGATCCGGCCGGCAAGTTCGTGAGCTTGTTTCAACTGCGCCGGGTTCTTCGAGGCTTCCGCGCCTTTCAGGAACTGTTCCGCATGTCGCTTGGCGGCGGCGTAGTCTTTCTTCCCGAGGGCTACAGAGGCGAGGTTGAAATGGTGCTGGAGCTTGGCATTGTCCTTGATCTCTTGCGACAGATTTGAGCTTTCGGTCAACTGCAGGGAACGCTCATACTCGTGGGCGGCGTCGTCAAACTTCTGCATGGCAGCGAGGATGTTCCCTTTGGCCTGGAGATCGGCGGCCATGGAAGCGTTGTCGTTCTTCTTCTCCGCGACGCCGTATTCCTTGTCGATCGCCTGAATCGACTCGTTCCATTGGCCACGATCGGCAGCCACTACCGCCATGCCAAAAAGGGCGGTGCGGGTCTCGCCGTCGTTGCGGGCTTGGTCGGCCATCTTCTGAAGCTCGGCGGTGGCTTCGTCGGGCTTGCCCTGGTACAAGAGCGCGGCGGAAAGCCCGAAGTGCGACGGCACGAAGTGGGGATCGATCGAAAGAGCCTTGCGATACTGGGCGACGGAATCGTCGAATCGGCCCATTTTTAAGAGGAGTTCCGCATAAGAGTCGTAAGGGTTGGGATCGGCCGGAATCAGTTCGACGTATCTCTTGAAGGCCTGCTCGGCATCAGCGTAGTCTCCCTGCTGACGGTATGCGTAGCCCAACACGTTATAGGCCGGTGAGTACGCCGGAGCCAACTCGGTGGCTTTTTTATAGTGGACGATCGCCTGCGCATAGTCCTGTTGGCCGAAGTAGTAGTTCGCCAGGTTGAATTGGGCGCGCTCGTCGTTGGGGTAGGCCGCGACGAGTTTGTCGAGATAGTCCTTCTGCTTGACGACCTCGCCGTTGGCTCCGGCTTCGTTGGCGAGGATCAGCAATTTCTCCCCTTCGGACGCTTTCTCCACCAGAATCGAAGCTTTCATCTGATGTTCGAAGAATTCCTTGGCGGTAGGAGAGTTGTTGGCGCGTGCCATTTCGGCAAAGGCGAAATCGGGATCCAGGGCGATGGCTTTGTCGAAGTGCTGGAGGGACTCCTGGCCGAGCAGCCGTTCGGAGAGATCGCGCCCCTCGAGAAATTCGGTGCGCGCTTCCTCGGACTTGGTGGTGACGGGGATCTTGGCACCCTCGGATGCGGCGGCGACCGACTGTCCGCCGTTGCCTGCCTTGTTACAACCCAGCCATGTTGTGATACTGAGAACGAGAATCACAGCCAACCAGATTCGCATCGATTTTGGGCACATAGAATGAGTCTCCTTGGAATGTCGTCAACTAGAGATCCGAATACGCTAGCTTGCAGGGTCGCCGCTTGGGGCGCATGGCGAGCTTGAACTCAGCGTCAGTGTGACCCGTCGGCACGGGGCCCGATGAATACCCCGTTGCTGCTAGACGTTGGCCAGATGATTTGGATAGCAGGCAGTCCGAAATGCGCGGGGGACAAGGCGATATAGCCCACTACACAACCCACAACAGGGGGGCTGGTGCGAGCTGTGCAATTGTTGTGTGGGACCGCACCGGCGAGGGTCCGATGCGGCCCTATGATCGCGATGGAGTCCCCCGGAAATCTACGAAGGCCGGGGCCTCGCCATTACCGGACTTTGATGGATGAAACGCGGTCGTTCCAGCTGTGGCCCGGGCTGATCTGATAGTCCCGCAAATTCGTCACGTCATTGCGGAGATCGAGGCTGACGCCGCCGAAGTCGTGGTCCTGGTAGATAGTGATCTCGGTATCCCCGAAGATACGGATGGAGGAAATCGTGTCGTTAAACCCTTCGGGCAGACGAGGTACGCGCTCGCCTCGCTCTGCGCAGAATTTGTCGCCCTGAAAGTCGGCGTCTTTGTAAAAGCAGGCTCCACCGCGTCGGCCCTGGTCGTTGTTATTACGATCATGATCTCCCTCGCGATCACGGTCGTGATCCCGACTGTCGCGGTCGGCGCCTACCTCGATGGAGGAAATACGGTCGTTCCAACTGTGGCCCGGGGAAACCTCGTAGCTCTTCAGGTTCGCGACATCGTCATGAAGGCGCAGGATGCGCCCCCCGAAATCCGTATTCTCGAATACCGTGATGTCGGTTCGGCCAAAGACCCGAAGGGAAGAGATCTGGTCGTTGAAGCCCTGCGGCATGCGTGCCATGCGGTCGCCCGCCTCCATGCAGAAACGCTCGCCACGGAAATCGGCGTCTTTATAGAAGCAAGCCCCGCTGCGGCGATCGTGATCCCGGTCGTCGCGGTCCTGGGCGCAGACCTGCGTCGCGGATATGAGCGCAAGCGCAACGAAAACAAACGAACACAGCCTGCCCGTGAGGGTCATGTTGAAGTCTCCGGAGTGAAGATGAGTGCAGAATGCCCCAAAGTTGCCACCATTATATCCTGCCCGAACCAGTCCGCATTCATACCCGCGGAAATTCACGCCCTCACACATCTTTGCGCGGGTTGGGTCGCGTTCCATCCGAACTGGTTCAAGGCATGGTACGGCGCGGCGCAGGCAGCCGAACTGGCGGGTAAACAAGAGAAGGCCAGGCAGCGCAGTACCATGCGGAACTGGTGAAGGTGTGTGAGGGATCGAGTTCAGATCGTCCGGAACTCAGCCGGGCGAAGGGATTGGTAGTGCAGAAGTTGCGACAAGCTCCGATTCGAAGGTTGCCTGGGGCCGCCATTCCATCGAAAATCGAAGCCCGGTGATTGATTTTCACTTGGGTTCGATCCGCTGCAACCGAAACAGCAGAGTCCCCCACGCCAACTTGGCGCGCATTTGCACCGGCGTCCGGTTCCCGTCGTCGGTGAACCAGGCCCAGATTCTCCCTTTGCCCTTTAAAGTGCCCGAAGTGGCCTCGGCAGCGACGCGAACGGTCTGATAAGTACCTGCCGGCACCTTCACTTGCTCCTTGGCTTCGACGTGAGCGGTGACTTCCGCAGTCTTGCCGCCGCCATTCACCGGAAAGGTGTAGGAGTTGCCGGGCTGCAGAGGCAGCGAGGCCAGGTAGTAGAAGCCGGTGACCACGTCAGTGACGCAGGGCGGGATGTCGTTTTCAACCTGCTTGGTTTCGCCGGTCTTTAGATTCTTTTCGTTAAGCACACTCCTACGGCGCGGGTAGTCAAACTGCACCAAGGTGTTGCGTTGGTGTGGGCCTTCTTCCGTATGCTTCGTCAGGCCAAGGGAGCACAGAGTTTTGGGATCGAAGCGCGCCTCGAAGCGGTCGTGGACCGCGTAGAGGACATTCGCGACGCCGGACGAATCCGCAATCGCCGTGACTTTCTGTTCCTTGCCGGTGGACTCGATCTTCACGGTTGCGCTGCCCGCGGTGAACAAGTGCCATTCCACGATGTAGGTGATCGCCTGACCGTCGGGAAAGTGGTAGTTCGCGGGTGGGGACAGGATCTGTGCCGACGGACCTATCGTTGCCAACGAGGCTTGACCCTGTGCGTGAGCGGACAAGAGCGACATGACCGCGAGCAACGCCAAGCCTGCGCACGGGCACGAGACAGGCAAGGCGCGCACGAGTTGGGGGAACGAAGAAATCAAAGGCTTGCCGTCAACCTTGCGGGACCGGTCATCGGCGTTGTTGCGAACCACCGGCTTAATTTGAACCCCACACCAACTTGGCCACCAGTGCGGCCATCAGCGCGGCCGTGCCTAGTACCGCATTGTACTCGCGATGCTGCCAGTACAACGGGTGCGAGAAGCCGCCGGGCGCCTGGCTGAACGCTCGCACGCGGGGCAGCAGCCGAGGCACGTTGCGGGCGTATTCGTCGAAGGTGGGAAAGGTGCTGCGCAGGAAAACTTCCTCGCCGCGAATCACCGGAAGGTAGATGGCTAGAAAGATGAGCACGATCAGGACCAGCACCCAGACGCTGCGGGCGGCCAGGGCGAATCCAATCGCCATGATCAGCGATCCCAGGTACAGGGGGTTGCGCGTGTACGCATAAGGACCGGTCGTCGTGAGTTCCTCGTTCTTCCTTACATGACCGGAGGCGAACGCCCGCAGCCAGATTCCCGGAATTGCGATGAGCGTGCCAACTGCAATCGACTTCCAGCTGGGGTGAGCGATCCATAAATAAAACAGCGCGAAGGCGAACCCCAGCGGCACGCGAATGCGGCGCGCGATCCCGGACCATTCAGCCACGGCCGGCTCCGAGCAACTGTCGGGCGGCCGCAACCACCTCGTCCGCAGTGATTTCGAGAATGCCCGGATCGGGCTGGGCGCGGTGGGTGAGCGTGTTCGGACTCTTGGGGTGGCGCAGCACGATTTTGCGGGTGGCAAATGGGCCGTTGCGCGCCGGATCAGTGGGACCGAAGATCGCGACGACGGGCACTCCCAGGGCCGCGGCCAGGTGCATGGGCCCGGTATCGCCCCCGATGAACAAGCGAGCCCGGCGGGTGAGAGCAATCAGTTCGCCGACAGAGAACGTCATGGCCTCAGCGGTATGGTCGCTGGCGCTTTCGGCCGCTCGGGCAAGGGCCTCCTCACCAGGGCCGAAGTTGATAATCGACTTCAATCCGCTTTGCGCGAGCACCTTCGCTACCTCCCCGTAGCGCCCGGCCGGCCACTGCTTGGCGCCCCATCCGGCGCCAGGGTTCAGGATCGCGAAACCGGTGATGCCCGCCTGGCGTAGGCGGCGGTCTACGGCTGCCTCGGCGAGCGGATCGCACGGGAAGACGGCGCTAGGCATGGGGACGGCGCGTCCGATCAAGGCTTCCGCCACTCCGGCGTATTGTTCGATCACATGAGTGCCCCCTGGGATGACCTTTCTGGTATACCCCATGCTAGCTAGGTTTTCGCGAGGCTGGGCGGCGCCATAGACGACGGGCGCACCGGACCATCGCGCCAGGATGGCAGAGCGTATCGCGCCCTGGAGATCGATAGCGACGTCGTAGCGGACGGCACGAAGATCGCTCAGCCCAGCGGCAATCCGCTCCCAGGTTTGGTTAGACAGGAGCGAGGATCGCCAGCGTTTCAGGTTGACCGTGTGAATGAGGTCAACCAGCGGCCTTTGTGGCGAGCGTCGACCGGAGCGCGGGGTAGGTAGCGTGCACAGCAGCTCGGCCCAGCGTTCTTCGATCAGCCACCCGATGGTCGCGTGCGGGCATGCGGCTCGAAGCGTGGCGGCGGCCCGAAGGGTGTGGATCACGTCGCCCATGGAACTGAGTCGCACGATCAGGATTCGCTGGAAAGTGGCGCTGGAGGTCGGCGAATCGGAGACAGTCATCCGGCGCGCCTCACGATTTCCGCGGCGTCAGCCGAGTGCGGATGATTTCGCTGGCGGAGTGATGCTTGGGGTCGCCGACGATCGCTACGCGGCCTCCATACTCTCGCACCGTGTCGGCTTCAGGAACGCTATCGGCGGTGTAGTCCGTTCCTTTGGCTTGCACGTCGGGCCGGATTTCGCGCAGGAGGGCGCGCACATCGCGCTCCGCAAAGATCACCACCGCGTCGACGTCTGCAAAAGCGGCGAGAATTTCGGCCCGCTCCTCGGCGGGCATTAGGGGACGGCCTTCGCCTTTGAGAGCCCGCACCGAATCGTCGGAATTGATTGCCACCACCAGGCGGCCGCCCAATTGCTTCGCGGCATGCAGGTAGCGCACGTGACCGACGTGCAAAAGGTCGAAGCAACCGTTTGCCAAAGTGATCCCCTCGCCGGCACGGCGCCATTCTTCCGCACGTTGGCGCAGCGTGGCGCGGTCGACGAGCTTCGATTGTGCCGATGTGTTCAATGAGATCTTGTAGCAGGTGGCGCATTAGCCAATGCGTGCACCAGTTCCTCTCGCGTAACCGTCGCGGTGCCCCGCTTCATGACGACGATGCCGCCGGCGTAGTTCGCCAGCTGGGCAGCTTCTTCCGTGGATGCTCCCGCAGCCAAGGCGGCTGTGAAGGTTGCGATGACCGTGTCGCCCGCGCCGGTCACGTCGGCGGCATCGTCGGAGCCGAAAATCGGGATGTCAATTGGTTTATGGCGCTGCGTGAAGGCGATCATGCCGTCGCGGCCTCGGGTGATCACCAGCGATTGTAATTTCATTCGGGCCATGAGTTGCTCGCCCGCAGAGACCAGCTTCGACCAGTCCTGGCCGATCCGCACGCCGAGGGATGCCTCCACTTCGGGCTCGTTCGGAGTTGCAGCTGTAATACCGGAATACTCAAGCATGCGGAAGCGCGAATCGAGCGTTACTGGAATTCCGCTCAACCCACCCTTGGCGCGGACAGCATTCAGGACCGCTGGGGTCGCCGCACCGTAACCGTAGTCGGAGACCAGCAACGCGTCGGAGGCGCGGGCATATTCTCTCGCGGCCATCACCAGGCCGCGAATGAGAAGCGAGTTTGGTGGGGACTCGGTCTCGCGATCCACCCGCACCACTTGCTGACGTGCAGAGTGCGTATGTCCAGCCAGGATGCGCGTCTTGGTCACGGTGGTGTGGCTCTTGTCCCTGAGCACGCCACTGATGGGAACATGTTTATGACGGAAGGCCTTGATCAACAGGCGGCCCGGCTCATCGTCCCCCACTAGCCCCACCGGCAGTACGTTCACGTCGAGATCGGCAAGGTTATTGATGGCATTTGCGCCGCCGCCCGGGACGACCGTGCGCTCCCGATGCTTCAGGATCAGCACGGGAGCTTCACGTGACACGCGCGAGATCTCGCCATACACAAATTCATCCGCCACCAAGTCGCCGAGAACCGTGACCGTGGTCTTCGGAAACGCATCGAGGATCTTTTTCAGGCGGTCGGTTTCTTTGGGATGTTTCGTCATCCGGATCGAATCAGCCAGACCAGCAAGATTCTCTCATGGCCGCTGGGTTCGCTCCCCGAGGATCCGCAACATGGTATCCACGGCGTTAGCGGCTTCGACCAACTCCATTTTGACGGGGACGATGGCCATGGGCTGGAGCGCGGAGAAATATCCGCCCAGGTTAATGGCGTCTTTTTCGGTGGTGACGAAACCGTCCGCCGCACTCTTCTTTTGCAGGGCCAGCAGTTCGCGAATGTCGCTTTCAAGGTAGGCGTGATGGTCGCGGTAGACGGCTTCGGCGGCCGGCTCGATCCCCGCCTTGCGGAGTTGCAGCATGAAATTCTGCGGTCGAGCGATGCCGCAGAACGCCACAGGGCGAGCGGGAACAGTCGTCGGTGTTATGCCGCGGAGCACGCGCCAGACAAGTTTTCCGTTGAGCGGGTAGCTGCTGGGAGAGGCGCCGCTGGTGAGGACCACAGCGTCGGCGCGTTGCAGCGAACGCAGGGGTTCGCGTAGGCGGCCGGATGGCAGCAGGCGATCGCGGGCATCTTCGGGCGTGACCAGCACGATGTCGAAGTCGCGCGCGAGCGCGCGATGTTGGAAGCCGTCGTCGAGCAAGTGGAGTTGCGCTCCGAACTTTTCTTCGGCAAACACTCCGGCCCGGTGCCGATCTTCTCCGAGCACGACCGGGACTTCCAACCGCCGGGCGATCAGCAAGGGTTCATCGCCGAATTTGCTGGAAGATCCGCCCGGGTCGACCAGCAACACTCCGCGAGTCTGACGCCCATAGCCGCGAGAAAGCACATCGAACCGGAGTCCGCGCGCCCTCAGCAGTTCCCCTAGCAGGATCACAAACGGCGTCTTGCCGGAACCGCCCACCGAAAGATTGCCAACGCTGACCACCGGGCCTTGTAGCCGCCGCCCTGCCAGCAGGCCCCGGTCGTAGAGCTGGTTGCGCGCTCCCACCGCGACTCCATAGATGGCGGAAAGAAGTTTCACGACGTTTCCGCGCTCATCCCCGCAGCGGTGCGAACGGGGGCCAGCAACTTCTCGAGTGCGGCGCAGGTCTTCTCTGTAGCCCCGGCCTGCGAGCGCAACGTTTCGGCGGCGCGCTGGCCCAGCGCGACACGCTCGGGACCGTTTGAAATCAGCTCCATCAGGACGAGTGGCAGTTCCGCCGGTCCGACGATACGCACCGCGTTGTTGGTCTGGAAGAGCCAGATGATATCGCGGAAATTCTCGGTGTGATTGCCGACCACGATAGCGACGCCGTGGCGAGCCGGCTCGATGATGTTGTGCCCACCCTTGGGAACGAGGCTTCCGCCGACGAACGCGATGTCGGCCAATCCGTAGACCGCCGCCAACTCTCCGATGCTGTCGAGCAGCATGACGCCTCCGGAGATTGCCTCGCCGGTCCACAGCGAACGGCGCCAGAACCGGACGCCGAGGCTCTCGAGCAGGGCGGCGACGACAGAAAAACGCTCCGGATGTCGGGGGGCGAGGATCATGACGGCATGGGGGTAGCTGGCCAGGATGCTCTGAAACGCTTGCAGCAGCATGCGCTCTTCTTCCTCGTCTACGGTACTGCCGCAGACCAGGATGGGGCCGGCTTCGGATTTCCGGAGACTGTCGCGCAGACTTGCAACCACGGCGGGCGGTGACGACGGCTCGATGTCAAACTTGAGATTGCCCGAAACCTCCACCCGCGCTTCGGGCGCTCCAATATCGATGAGGCGCTTGCGGTCCTCCCAGGTCTGCGCGAGAAACAAATCGACCTTACTTAGGACTGTGGGCAGCCCCCAGCCGAAGCGCTTGTAGCCCGGCCATGAGCGGTCCGAGATGCGCGCGTTAACCACTGCAATCGCGGCGCCGCTTGTCTTCGCGAGGCGGAGGAAATTGGGCCAGAACTCGGTTTCGGCAATCACGACCAGTCGCGGGCGAAGCGAGTCCAGATATGGGCGGATCGCGAAGCGCAAGTCCAGCGGAAAATAAAATACGTTCTGCTCGCCAAAGCGGGAGCGCGCCAGATTCTGGCCAGTGTCAGTGGTGGTTGAAACCACGATGCGGTAGGCGGGCCAGCGCAGGCGCATGTTTTTGACCAGTCCGCTGATCGCCAGCACTTCACCGACAGACACGGCATGAAACCAGATGTTCGGCTGCGCAGTCGGCCCGGCAAGATGCGGGGGCACGAAGCCAAGCCGTTGGCCGAAGCCCCTCCGGTACTTTCCGTGACGCAGCATCTGGAAAATCCAATAGGGCAGACTGACCAGCAAGCCCGCGGCCAGCAGCGCGCTGTAGACGAGGTACATGAAGTAACGTCATTCTAAATCGCGCGAATGCGAATTGCGGGGCAACTTGGACTGGTTCGGGCGGCGTCAAAGCTATAATCGACCTATGCGGCGCTCCTTCGGCGGTATCCGTGCGACCGTTCGCTCCGCGGCGCGACTTGCGACCGTTCTCTTCTTTCTGGGTTCGCTGGCCCTGGCGGCGAAAGATTTTGTGAAGCCGGCGGCGAAGCCGGCACGGACGTATCCGGCGCACGACGAGCACACGAACGAAACGGTAGCCGTCGGGGCGGACCCCTACGACAGTCCGGAGAAATGCCAGATCTTCACCGTCAAGTGGAATGAAGAAGGTTTCCTGCCGATCTTCGTGGTCGTCACCAACGACAGCGACCAGCCGATTTCGCTGGCCGACATGAAGGCGCAGTTCATCACATCCCATCGCGACAAGTTGTCGGCGGCCACCAACGATGATCTCTACCGGCGCCTGGCGCATATCTCCACGGGACGGGTTTATCCGCTGCCCTTTCCCCGCACCAAGGTGAAGGGAGCCGTGAGTAAGAAGGCGCTCGACGAGATTGACGGTGCCCAGTTCAGCGCCAAGGCGGTGGAGCCGCACTCGACACAATCGGGATTCATGTTCTTCGACGTGAGCGGAATTTCTTCGCCGCTCGCGGGCGGCCGCTTCTATGTGACGGGCGTGCGCGACGCCAAGGGCGGCGACCTGATGTACTTCGAGATTTATTTCCAGAAATAGTAAGCGGCAACATTCGGCAAGGCTAGGTATCCGGCTTACCAAAAACCTACAGCCCTTCTCGCTCTGCTGGCCCCTGCGACTTCGCTCAGGGCAGGCTGACGCGGGCGGCCGTCCCCACGCGTGCTTTGCCGCTTGCGACGGCCTGATTCTGCACGGGGCCCGTGCTGCCGGAGGGCGGTGGTGGACGCGGGCTATAATCGCTGGATATGGTGACCACGCCAGACTCGACGGTGTCTGCCCGGGCGAAGTATGAGCCAGTCATCGGCCTCGAAGTGCATGTCCAGCTTTTGACCACGAGCAAGATTTTCTGCTCGTGCTCGACCCGCTTCGGAAATCCGCCGAATACGAATGTGTGCCCGGTGTGCCTCGGGATGCCTGGCTCGCTGCCCGTGCTCAACAGGAAAGCCGTCGAGTTCGCGGTGCTGGCGGGCATGGCGCTGAACTGCCGGATCAACGAGACTTCGATCTTCGCGCGCAAGAATTACTTCTATCCGGACCTGCCCAAGGGGTACCAGATATCGCAGTACGACAAGCCGCTGGCTGAGCATGGCTCTATCGAGATCAAGATCGGCGGGGCGAACAAGAAGATCGGGATCACGCGCGTCCACATGGAAGAGGATGCGGGCAAAAGCTTGCACGAAGGCTTCGCCGCTGCCGCCGAGAAGACGGCTATCGACCTGAATCGCACCGGAGTGCCGCTGATCGAGATTGTGAGCGAGCCCGATATTTCGTCGCCCGAGGAAGCGTATGAGTACCTGACCCGGTTGAAGGAAATCATCCTGTATACGGGCGTAAGCGACTGCAACATGGAAGAAGGTTCGCTGCGCTGCGACGCCAATATCAGCGTGCGTCCGCGCGGGCAGAAAGAGTTTGGGACCAAGACGGAAATCAAGAATGTGAACTCGTTCCGCTTCATCCGCGAGGCGCTGGAGTACGAGATCGAGCGGCAGATCGACGTGATCGAGTCCGGCGGGCGCATTACGCAGGAAACGCGCCTCTATAACTCGCACGAAGGCAAGACCTACGGTATGCGGTCGAAGGAGCAGGCGCACGATTATCGTTACTTCCCGGAGCCGGATCTTTTGCCACTGGTCGTCGACGAAGCATGGAAAACTGAAATCGCCAAGCAGTTGCCCGAGCTCCCGCAAGCGCGGCGGGCGCGCCTGGTGAGGGAATACGGCATTACCGAATATGATGCGGGCGTACTCACCTTCACCAGGGACCTTGCCAATCAGTTCGAGGCCGCAGCGAAGGCTGCCAAGAATCCGAAGCGCGTGGCGAACCTGGTGCAGGGCGAGCTAATGGGGCGGCTAAAGGCGAAGAATTTAGAGATTGGACAGTCGCCGATTTCGATGCAAGGGGTGGCCGCGTCGGCGGACCTGGTGGAGTCGGGGGCGATCTCGGGGAAGATGCTCAAGGACCTTTACGACCTGAGCTTCGAACGCGGCAAGGATTTTCCGGCGGTGTACGAAGAGGAAGGGCAGCCGGTGCAGTCGAGCGATGCTTCGACGCTGGAGAAAATCATCGACGAGCTGATTGCCTCGAACCCGAAGCAGGTCGAGCAGTATCGCGGCGGAAAGAAGACCATGATCGGGTTCTTTGTGGGGCAGGTGATGAAGGCGACCAAGGGGCAGGCCAATCCGCAGGTGGTGAATGAAGTGCTTGTGAAGAAGCTGGAAGGCTAGAGGGAAACCGTCATTTCCCAGAGCAAGGCAGTATCGCGAATGCGCTAACCAAGTGACGCTGGCAATTCTCCTGATGATGAGGTCCGTCGCAATATACGGTCAAAATCCGAACGACCTGCCTTGTTGGACGAATGATGGGAACTGTTCTAAATGAAGAAGGACGATTGATCGATCACGCGACCGTGTGCCTTTCGACTCCGTCAGCAGATTGCACGCTTGTCAACTGCCTTGGCCTGACGGACAAAGATGGACATTTTGACATTGAGCATGCGAAGCCGGGCACTTACGGTTCCTGGGCACCAAAGAAGAAGATGAGTACGACACTTCGAATCAAAGTCCCGGAGAGCGGCGGACTCTTGATCGGCTCAGTAAAGGACAAGGCCGCTGGAAATCGTCTCAATCACATCACTGTGACCTGACACGCCCACGGGTGCGCCTGTTCGCAGGTGAGCGCAGATCCCTGGATATAGAACTGAAACCCTCGTCGGAAGAGTGATTTCGGAGTGTTCTTGGAAATGGCTGCGGGCGATGGTCGAGCACGAAATCCACCACCAGGGCCAGATCTACCTGTATTTGAGCATGTTAGGGGTTGCGACTCCTCGGCTGTACGGGCTGACCTCAGTGCAGGTCCGGGAGCGCAGCCTGCAATCCTAGCTGCTGGCCAGCCACTTCGGTCATCTAAGGACATGCGCGCTTACTCGATAAGATAGGTCACTGGGGATCGTGTCGGGCGGAGCGGAGGCCTGTCCATGAAGGTTAGGTTGGATCGCATCATCAGCGTGGCGACACTGACTGCATCGGTGGCGGCGTTGGTACTCGTGTTGAAGAAGCCGCAGCCGGTGGCGACGCCGATGCCGCCCGCCGTGGTGGCGGCGAATGCGCAGTCTTTTCAGGACAAGATCGAACAACTGGAGCAGGCCAAGGGCCAGGGACAGCCCGGCACCGAGGTTCGGCTCACGTCGCAGGAAGTGTCGGCGGCCATCGCCCAGGCTTCTGGAGCTTCGGCGAGTGAAGGCGCGGTCTCAGCCCGCGCTCTAGCGGGCAGCGCCTCCGACACATCGCTCTCCGGAGATCTGGGTTCCGGCCAGCCCAACATCAAGGACTATCAAGTGAGCTTCGAGGGCGATCTGGTCAAGGGACAGTTTTTGACCCAAGTCGCCGGAAAAGATGTTTGGGTCACGGTGGAAGGGCACCTGGGGTCCAAGGACGGCTATGCGACCTTCGAGCCGACGAAATTTAAAGTCGGCGATCTCAGCGTGCCGGTTTCCCTGGTAAACGATCAGCTACAGAAGCGGTTGATGGAACAGCGCGACCGCCTCAAGCTGCCGGACTCGGTGAGCGGTATGAAAGTCGAGAACGGCGAAGTGGTCCTGAACCAGTAGCGTACAGTCCGACTAACTACGTTCTGGCACGGGGAAAGTTTGGGTGTGAGACGCGGTTGCCCGCGTCCGGGACGGGGCAAGCCCCGTCTCTACCGCGACAATCGGCGCTGCCGTCGGCCTAGTTGTGCTTCAGGAGTTTCCCGTCCTTCTTGCCCTGGAGATCGTTGTAGAGGGTTTCAATGAAGGCGTCGGAGGAAATGAAGTCCCCAGACCACTTCTTCCAGGGCTCCAGCACTTTTTCCTGCTGCAACTGAGCGAGCGTCTTGCCCTGCTGGACGCCCTTTGCCACCACTGTCCGCGTCTCCTTCAACATCTTCACGTAGTCGCGCACGTCGTCCAGGTTTGAAACCGCGCCGTGCCCGGGGATGACTTTCACATCTGGCGGAAGTTTGGGAATGACTTCGTCCATGGCGGCGATCATGCCCTCGACGCTGCCGCCTCCGCCCAGGTCGATGAAGGGAAAGCCGTAGCGCACGAAATCATCGCCCATGTGCACGACGTTTGACTTGGGAAAGAAGATGATGCTGTCGCCGTCGGTGTGCCCGCTGGGGAAATGCAGGGCGCGGATATCCTCGCCGTTCAGGTGCACGGTGACATCGTGATCAAAGGTGATGATCGGTAGTGCTTCTTTGGGCTGCGGTTTGGCCTCCATCTTCAGAGAGCCGAGATTGCCGATTGTGCCGCCTTCTTCCAGGCGCTTGCGGACGTTGTCGTGCGCGATGATGGGAGCTTGTTTCTGGAAGTAGGCATTTCCGCCCGTGTGGTCGCCGTGGTAGTGGGTGTTGATGATGAACCGGATGGGCTTGTCGGTCACACCTTTCAGAGCGAGCTGGATCTTGTCGGCCAGAGGAGCGTACTGATCGTCGACGATGACGATGCCGTCGTCACCCACGGAAGCGCCGATGTTGCCGCCGGCGCCTTCGAGCATGTAGACGGAACCCGCGACCTTCGTGACTTTGATCTGGACCTTGCTGAAGTCCTGGTCTTGGGCGAGAGTCAGGGCGACGGCCAGAAGTAGAGCGAACGCTGGGAGCAGCCATTTGCGCATGGAATGCCTCCGGAAGACCGGGGGATTGTACACCGCGGGATATCGCGTGTTCGCGTGCCCTAGAGAACCGGGAGAGATTTCTACAGCGTCCCCTGGAACAGCGGGAACAGTTGGTCGGCCCCGGCGCGGTAAATAGCCCAGGCAGAGCCGGTGTCGGAGACTTGTCGGAACAGGAGTTCTCCACGGCCGTCGCCGTCGGCATCCACGGCATCAATCAATTCGAGGCGCGGAATCTGGTCGAGATGGCGCGTGTCGGTCACGGTGGCCTTGAGCTTGCGCAAGTCGCCGTAGATATCGACTTTTTCGACAAGGGTGACGAAGTAAGTAAGGTCGCTGTCGGTCTCTACAGACTTGCCGGAACCAGGCATTTTGGCCTGGGCGCTCAGCACGAATACGGGCTCATTCGTATTCCAGAGATCGAAGGCGCGGAGCTGAACGTCGTCGAAGCTGGGCTGCGGTGCCTTGGCCGCGCCGCGCGCCGACGCCGGGGGGTGCACAGCTGGCTTGGCTCCGGGCATTACCGGCGTAGTCTCTCTGATACGAACTTGCACGGCGTCGGTCGCCAGGGCCAGCATCTTCTTGCGGAAGTTCTGCTCTTCGTCGGGTTTGATGTCGTAAGCATAGGGGCGAGGATCGGGACCCCCGGCGTCTGAGATCGCCGGGATCAGCTGGGGCGGGGCGTTCTTCTTGTCCTTCTCCGTCTTGGTTGCCGCCCCTTTCGTGGTTGTGGGCGTCGTCTTCAGAGCCGATGCGGAACCTGCCGCCGGTCCAATTGCGTGAGTCTTCCCTCGCTGAAGAACTGGCCGGTTCGGATCGTCGTCGTTGCTCGACGTGTTGTAGCTGGGGGTGGAGCTCGGGGCTGGGGCGGCCTCGTCGGGGGCCTTCGCGGCCACCGGTGGTGCCGCGGCTGGCTTTGTGTCGCTAGTGCCGGACGCCGCAGGCGGAGCCTTCGCTTCCGGTGAGGCCGACGGCGACGCAGGTGGTGCGGGCTTCTCCGCTTCAGGCCGGCGCAGTTTGGGCGGGCCTTCGTCTTCGTCCATCTTTGGCTTGGAATCGTCGTGGTGCTTCTTGGCAGGCTCGGAGCCGGCGGGCCTCCATTTTCCCTCCGCCACCCAAGTGGTTCCAGTGTGCAAGACCTCGCCTACCGTGAACAGCCCTTGTGGAACTCCGGTGCGTTCGGCCTCATACACGGTGTCGCCCCAGATGGCGAATGGGACTGGGGAAGCTTTGTAGGCGCTCGCGTCATAGAACTTCCCATCGACCAAAATGGCGATGGGGATGAGGCGGGCGTTGCCGTCCGGGGCAAGTTCTACCAGGCCCACCGCGCGCGGCCCGGTTGGTTTCGGCTTGCGGCTAAGCTGCGCTTGGGCAGGCAGCACGGCGCTTGCACCGAGAAGCCCGCAGATGACGGCGCGGCTAGCCCTGCGGTATAACCATGGACGGATTGGAGATGCTGCCATGCTCGAAATCAATGACAAAGCCCCGGATATTACGTTAGAGGATGAGAATGGGAAAGAGGTTTCCCTGAAGGATTTTAAGGGGAAAACGGTGGTCCTGTACTTTTATCCGCGCGCCGACACTCCCGGCTGCACCAAGGAAGCTTGCGAGTTCCGCGATACCTACAAGCGAATTCAAAAGACGGGGGTGGTGCTGCTGGGGGTGTCCCCGGACACGCCCCAGGCGCAGAAGAAATTCCAGGAGAAGTTTCACCTGCCGTTTACACTCCTGGCCGATGCCGACAAAAAGCTGTGTAACGCGTTTGGCGTGATCCAGGAAAAGAACATGTACGGGAAGAAGGTGATGGGCGTAGTGCGGAGCACGTTCATCATCGGGCCCGATGGCAAAATCCAGCATGTGTTTCACAAAGTGAAGCCGGAGGGGCATTCGGAACAGGTGCTCGAGTACTTAAAGCAGGCGGCGTAGGCGGGAAAGCTGCGTCGAGCGGGGGGCAGGATCGGACGCCGGAACGCCCCAGAAGTGGCGAACGTGGCTCGCCCCGTCTCTACGACGAAAAAGGCGCCCCGCTGCTTACTTTGCGGCTGCGCTCGTGGTGAAGCTGAGCGTTTTCTCTGCGGGGATCACGGCCTGTTGCTTCCCGGTCGCTGCGGCCACTTCGGTTCCGGCTGCGAGGCCGGCTCCCGCCAATCCCGACTCGAGAGTAAGCTCTACAGCGAACACGACCAAGGAGCGCGGCCAGTTATGAAGAGACTTGCGATTCTCGTTCTCGTCTACATTATCGGCGCCGGTTCAGGTGTTATCTTCCACTCGGTGACCTCGGGCGCAGCGGATCAGGTTCGCCTTGCCATGCTTGAGAGTGAGCTAAAGTCTCGCAACGAAAAGCTCGACAAATGCACCGACGCGTTGATCAACGGTTTGCATCCAACCACTCCCCAGGCGGCGGCTCCCGCGAACCCAACCGGTTCAAAGTGAAACCACCAGCGCGCTGGAATCGCCAAGCCGGCCGCGAGCCTTAGCGCCTTTCGCTGAGAGCTGAGAGCTGAGAGCTGACGGCCCCGATCCCTATCATCTGCGGAATCGTCACGAACTCGTGTCCCTCGGTCTTATATTTTTCGATCAGCAGATGGGTGGCCAGCACCGTTTGTGAGCGATCTGCGCCAATAGCGCGATGACCCCCGTCGTGCATTAAAATCACGTCTCCGCCGCGCATTTGCCGCACACAGGTCTGCACGATTTTCTCGGCCGGCGGGGTCTCCCAGTCCCAACTGGTGACGTTCCACAGAATCGGCTCCAGGCCGAGCGACCGGGCGATCTGCAAGGTCACGGGACGCCGTCCGCCAAACGGCGGCCGAAACAGCCGCGGGGCTTCGCCGCTCACCTCTTGCACCGCGCGCTGGCATTCTTCCAGCTGATTCAGGGTTTCGACCGCGGACGACACCACCAGGTGGGGATGGGTAAAAGTGTGGTTGCCGACCACGTGCCCAGCCTTGAGCAATTCGCGCACCAGGTCGGGCTGGCGCTGCACATAGCGCCCAATCAGGAAAAAAGTGGCTCGCACATCGTGCCTGGCCAGCACGTCCAGCAGCCGCAAGGTGTGCGGATCGTTGGGGCCGTCGTCGTACGTCAGCGCGATCTGCTTCGAACCCCGCGGCCCACGCGCGAAAGTCCGGCCAAACCCCTGCGCTGTCGGCGCCATCGAATGATAGGCCGCCGCTCCCGCCGTCCCAAGCAATCCCGCGCCACCCACGCAAGCGCCGATCAGAGGACCAATCATCCCGCACGATTGTAAATCGCCGCCCGTCGCAAATTGCCAAGTGCTCTATTAACTCTCTCCGCAATTGCTTCCCTGCGCCGCTCGGGATATTCTGCAGTGCGACGCGTTCCACTCGAGCCCATGGCCAATCTCTTCGAAAGTCCCCGCTACCTTGCAGTCGAAGGCCCGATCCGAGTCGGGAAAAGCACGCTAGCCCGCATCCTGGGAGAACGCCTGAACGCGCAGCGGGTCATGGAGCCCGAAGAAAACCCCTTCCTCCGCTCCTTTTATGAGGGAGAACCTGGGGCGGCGTTTCAAGCCCAATTCGCTTTCCTGGTTCGACGTTTTGAACAGTTGCACTCGCTCGACCTAGGCGCCCGCTCGCAGAGAACCATCGTCTCGGATTTCATTTTCGAGAAGGACAAGCTCTTCGCCTGCCTCAATCTGAGTGACGTCGAACTGGAAACCTACAACCGCTACTACAATTTTTTCCGGGAGCAGTTACCTACGCCCGACCTTGTCATCTACCTGCAGGCTTCCCCGGAGGTTTTGAAAAAGCGCCTGAAGAAGAAAAACGCTCCCGGCGAGAAGGCCATCAGCGACGACTATCTCGAAGAAGTCATCAAGGCCTACGAGCACTTTTTCTTTCACTACACGTCATCGGACCTGCTCATCGTCAACACCTCCGAGATCGACTTCGTCGACCGCAATGAAGATCTGAAGGAACTTCTCCGCAAAGTCACGGAGCCCATCAAAGGTACGCAGTATTTCCTCCCCCTGGGCAGCCAGGAAGCCGCCAGCGCGTAGACCCAGTCGCTAGTCGTCAGTCGGCCGAAGCGCGAGTTCGAAGGTCGCGGGCAAAGCCGCCACGGATTCTCGAAGCTGGCCGCCAAATGCCCGACCCCAACGAGCTAAGCGCTTGATAATGAATGACATCGATGAAGCGAGGTCCCTGTGGATGACCCCGATTGTGACCACTTGCCCCTAACGACGGGCGACTGGTCTTATTCACATTTTCGATCTAAACTATATCTCGCTCGCATCCAAGATGTGACAGGCTCTATCCGGCTGGGCCGGAGGGGCACTGGAGGACATCGTGAGTCTCACGCCGATTGGCGAACCTCGCCAGAAGATCACCGTCGCTTCCCTTCGCGAAAACAAAGTCCATCAGCAACCGATTACATGTTTAACCGCGTACGACTACGCCAGCGCGCGCCTGGTCGACGAAGCGGGGATCGACATGGTGCTGGTCGGCGACTCGCTCGCCATGACCATGCTCGGCTACGAGAACACGCTCTCGGTCACGATCGACGAAATGCTGCACCATGCCAAGGCCGTGCGCCGCGCCGTGAAGCACGCGTTGCTGGTCGTCGACATGCCCTACGGTTCCTACCACGTTAGCCCCGATGAGGCGGTGCGCAACGCTGCCCGCTACGTGAAAGAAGCGGGCGCCGAGGCGGTGAAGATCGAAGGCGGGGAAAAGCGCGCCGACCTGATCCACCGCATCATCGACGCGGAGATTCCCGTCGCCGGTCACATCGGCCTCACCCCGCAGTCTGTGAACGTGATGGGCGGCTACAAGGTGCAAGGCAAAGACCTGACCGCCATCGAGCACCTGATGCGCGATGCAGTCGCGCTCGATCGCGCCGGCGTGGCTTGCATTTTCCTGGAGGGTATCCCGCGCGAAGTTGCGGCGATGATCAGGGCCGAAGTGGAGACTCCGACCATCGGCATCGGCGCCGGGCCTGAATGCGACGGGCAGGTGCTGGTGTTCCACGACATCTTGAATCTGACCTTCCAGCCGGCGGCGAAGTTCGTGCGCCGCTACGGCGATGCAGCCGCCGAGATCACGCGCGCGGTGCGCGCGTTCCGTGCTGATGTGATGTCGCACCAGTATCCGTCAGACGCCGAGTCGTATCACCTGCCGAAACAGACGCAGGCCGCGCTTGAAACGGTGCTGCAGCGCAAGCACGCCATGCGGCGGTAGTGGGCCCGATCTGGAATGCGCAGGAGTCACGGGGGCGAGCGTAAGCGCGCCGGGTGGCGATTGGTTGCGCGATTTCGGAAAACCTCGAGTGCAGCAGGAATGTCGTAGGAAACAAGGCTGGGGACTTCCCGTGATCCACTCCCCGGAGTCCCGCAGGGACGGCAGAAATTAGCCCCGGACCTAAGTCCGGAGACGCTTTGCCATAAGCACCGAGTCCGGAGGGACGACACTCAACGAAGCGGACCTGAACCCGCGAGCAGACTTCATCTCGGTCCCCTCGCAAGCATGAAAATCGTCGCGACCATCGACTCAACCCGTGCCGCCACGCGCGCGCCACGCCGCCAAGGGCAGAGGGTGGGCCTCGTCCCCACCATGGGGGCGCTGCATGAAGGACACTTGTCGCTGGTGCGGGCTGCGAAAGCCCAGAGTGACTACGTTGTTGTTTCCCTTTTCGTCAACCCTCTGCAGTTCGGGCCCAACGAGGATCTCGCCAAATATCCGCGAACGTGGGATCGGGATCGCGATCTGCTCGAGCAGGCGGGCGTCGATCTCCTGTTCGCCCCCACCAATGCTGAAATGTACCCCGACCGCGCTACCACCTTCGTCAACGTCGAGGGCCTCAGCGAGCGTCTCGACGGCCAATCCCGTCCCGGCCACTTCCGGGGCGTGACCACCGTGGTCTCGAAGCTGTTCCACATCGTCGAGCCCGACCGAGCCTTCTTCGGACAAAAAGACGCCGCCCAGGTCGCCATCATGCGGCGCATGGTGCGGGACCTGAACCTGCCGGTGGAAATTGTGGTCTGCCCGATCGTACGCGAACCCGACGGCCTGGCGATGAGCTCGCGCAATGCCTATCTCAATCCCGAGCAGCGCAAGCAAGCCCTGGTGCTCTCGCGAGCCCTGCGGCGGGTAGAGGAATTGTTCGGGCGTGGCGAACAGGATGCCGCGAAGCTTGAGGCGGCAGGCCGAGAAGTGGTCGCGGAGGAGCCCGGTGTGCGGCTAGACTATCTGGCCATCGTCGATCCCGACGCTTTGGAACCGGTCAATCCTGGTGGGTCCGGCGGGCTGGTGGCAATCGCCGCCTACGTTGGAAATACGCGGTTGATCGATAACGTGGTTCTCAACCCATTAACCCCTTGACCGGTAATCGCCGAAGCTACCGTAGAGACGCGGCTCGCCGCCTCTGAGACCGGGCAAGCCCCGTCTCTACCACTAGCTAGAGCACTCTCTTCCCTGATACAAAAGCATTTCCGGCCACGATGTATCGCAGACGACGTTCGGCCGCCTTCGTAATCCCGATCCGAGGCGTGATCTTCACTCGCGGCCGCGGTGTTCCATCGTCGGCGATCCACAAGTCCGATTGCGCCGAGGTCAGGTCCTTTCCGTTGTCACGCGCGCGTGTGATGCCCAATGCTTCCGCCAGTCGCCCCGGGCCGCTGGTCAGTTTGCGCAGGTCGTTCGCGTCTCCCAGAGAAAGATCGCGCCCGCGTGCCATCTCTTCGATACCCGCCAGCGGCTCCAGCGCCCGGAACAGAACGCCTCCCGCTTGGCCATCCGGCAGGCACGAAACATTGAAGCAATAGTGATTCCCGTAAATGAAATACACATACGCAAAACCGGGAGGCCCCCACAGCACCGCATTGCGCAGCGTGCGTCCAGCAAACGAGTGCGCGGCCGGGTCGTTGCGTCCAAGATATGCCTCCACTTCGACGATGCGAGCGATCCGCAACTTTCGCCCGTCCCTGCGCACCAGCAACTTGCCGAGCAGATCACGCGACACGCGACGCGGATCGCGATCGTAGAAGCCGCGCTGCAACGGAGGTAAGCGGCGTGCCGCTGGGGCGGGCTCGGAACGAAATCTCTTCATTGGTCCAAGGGCAGACATTCAATCTGCCGTGACCTCTAAGGGATGCGAAAAAGGCGCAGGGGCGCGAACGAGACTACGCTGCCACCATCGCAAACGCCTGCTTCGCCGCGGCAACCGTCTTCTGTAGGTCTTCCTCGGTGTGCGCTGCGCCCAGGAAAGCCGCCTCATATTGCGATGGCGGCAGGTACACGCCGCTGTCGAGCATGCTCCGGAAGAAACGCCCGAAAGCCTCGGTATCGGACTTCGACGCCGAATTCCAATCCGTGACTGGGCCTTGGGTGAAGAACCAGGTGAACATGGAGCCGACGCGGTTGTGCGTCATGGGGACGCCGGCGGCCTTTGCCGCCGCCGCTACCCCAGCGACCAGTTCGCCGCTGAGTTTGTCGAGCTGCTGGTACACGCTCTTGTGCTCTTTCAGATACCGCAGCTGGGCATAGCCTGCGGCCATCGCCAGCGGATTTCCGGAAAGTGTTCCCGCCTGATACATCGGGCCGAGAGGAGCGACCAGGTCCATGATTTCCGATGGCCCGCCGTAGGCGCCGACGGGCAGCCCGCCGCCAATGATTTTGCCCAGGGTGGTCAGGTCGGGTTGAATTGCGTAGCTCTCCTGGGCTCCGCCGAAGGCGAGCCGGAAGCCAGTCATGACCTCATCGAAGACGAGTAGGGAACTGTCGTTCGAGGTGAGGGCGCGCAGCGCTTCCAGATATCCGCGTGCCGGCGGAACGCAGCCCATGTTGCCGACGACTGGCTCCACGATTACGCATGCGATCTGGTGCTTGAATTTCGTGAAGGCAGCTTCTAGGGCATCGCTGTCGTTGAACGGCAGCGCCAGAGTGAATTGCGTGAATTCCTCGGGCACTCCGGCCGAGCCGGGAATGCCGAGAGTCGCTACTCCCGAGCCTGCTTTCACCAGCAGGGCGTCGGCATGTCCGTGATAGCAACCCTCAAACTTCACAATGTACTTGCGCTTGGTGTAGGCGCGCGCCAACCGGATCGCCGACATGGTGGCTTCGGTGCCCGAACTGACAAAGCGCACCTTCTGCATATGCGGGAACGCGGAGATCACCAGTTCCGCAAGATCGGCCTCGGCCGGAGTGGACGCGCCAAAGCTCGTGCCGTGGCGTAGGGCGGCGCCCAGCGCTTCGATGACCACCGGGGCAGCGTGCCCGAGAATGAGTGGGCCCCACGATCCGATGTAGTCCACGTATTCGTTGCCATCGGCGTCCCACATGTGGGCGCCCTGGCCACGAACCACGAACGGGGGATCTCCACCTACCGCACGGAAGGCGCGCACGGGCGAGTTCACCCCTCCCGGAAGCATCTTTTCCGCGCGCTTCTGCAGCCTGCGCGAGTGGTCGAGTTTGCGGGCCATGGCTCCTCCTGCTTCTACCCGAAACAGATAACTATAGCAGCGCGGATTTCGGCGGCAGCGCTCCCAGTCACGGGCCGCTGTCACAGGTGGCACACCTCAGCCAGCCAGCAAATTCACTAGATATTCACACAACCGCAATACGTCAGAAACATCAGGGAATTAGCCTCTTTCCAGTATGGTTGCCCTTCTAACCGGGAGGGTTTTCTAGGACAGCTTCGGGGGCTCCGGGCTGTCCTGATTTCGTTTTGGGCGGATCGACCAGACGCTAAGCAGCCAGTAGCGAAACCTCACTTCAGATACGAGCGTACGACGTCGATGAGTTCGTCGGCGGCGAGCAGTTGCTCCGAAGTGGCTTTCTGCTGCGGATCCAGCACATGGAAGCGGATGTGGCCTTCGAGCAGTTCCGCCATAAGTCCATTCATCGCGCCCCGAGCCGCCGTGATCAATTGCAATAGATCGGAGCAGTCCTCGTCGTTCTCGAGGGCGCGCTCGATGGCGGCGATCTGACCCTTGATGCGGCGGGTGCGCAGGACGAGCTTGGGTTTTTCCTGAACGGTATGCATTTTTAGTTGTCCTTACTATACTCCCCTATGGTATACCAGAATCGCCGGAGCGAAAGAACGCAACGCTGCCAATCGTGGACGCATCCGGCCGCGCCGCTTGTCCGTGAATCCCCACGAAAAGAGACACGAGTGAACAACGACGGGAACTTCGTGCCCGGGAAGCGCGTCCGTCGGGCGCACAAGTGGCCCATTGGGACGCTGCTGCTGTGTTTGGCAAGTGCCGCCGTAGCCCAGACTTCTGAATCAACCGGCGCTCCGCTGGCCGATGATCCTCCCGTCACCATGTTCCCTCACTCCCAAAGCGCACGCGGGTGGATTTCGGGGCAGGACAACATCATCGTCCAGTGGCATCCGTCCTTTGACGCAAAATACAGCGGAGCCAACAGCTTCCGCACAAAAGCCGAACACGCCACGTCGAACATCGCGACCCTTTTCACGGGCTACGAATTGACGAACACGACAGAGATCTTCATGCACTTTGAAGGAGCTGCCGGGGGTGGTGTCAGCGATGCGCTGGGCCTGGGAGGGTTCACGGATCTCGACGTGGTGCGCAACCCGACGTTGGGGCCCACGCCGTACATCGCGCGCGGCATGATCCGGCAGATCGTGCCCCTGAGTGACCAGACCACCGAGCAAGAGCGCAATCCCTGGTACCTGAACACGCGCGTGCCTGTGCGCAGGCTCGAATTCCGCTTCGGCAAATTTGGGATCAACGATTTTTTCGACGTCAACGACGTGGGCACCGACAGCCATGCGCAGTTCCTGAACTGGACCGTCGACAACAACGGCGCCTACGACTACGCGGCCGACACGCGCGGATACACCGTCGCGTTTCTCGCGGAATATCACGAGCGGGGTTGGGCATTCCGTTTTGGCGAAGCGCTCATGCCCAAAGTCGCCAACGGGATCGACCTGGTGTGGAACCTGCGCCAGGCGCGGGCAGAAAACTATGAGCTGGAACTCCACCTGCACCCTTTCAGAAACCGCGGAACCACACTTCGGCTGCTTTCTTTTGTGAACCATGCCAACATGGGTGTGTATCGGGACGCGATCAACAATTACCTCGCGGGCAAAACGCCCGTGCCCGAAATAACGGCGCACCCGCTACGGACCACGGTGAAGTACGGGTTCGACATCAACCTGCAACAAGAGGTGACGCACTCCATGCGAGTCTTCTCACGTTTCGGATGGAATGAAGGCCAGCACGAGTCCTACGCCTACACCGAGGTCGACCAGACGGTGCAGGTCGGCGCCGACTACGGCGGCGAGCGCTGGAAACGCAGATTCGACAAGGCAGGCGCGGTGCTGGTGTCGAATGCGATCAAGACCGACCACCAGCTCTACCTGAAGCTCGGCGGCAAGGGATTCTTGCTCGGGGATGGGAACCTGAACTACGGCCGCGAGAACATCGTCGAGGCCTACTACAATGCCCACGTCCTTCGAGGCTACTTTATGGGTTTCGACATCCAGCACATAAACAACCCCGGCTACAACCGCGATCGCGGACCTGTGCTGGTGCCCTCGGTCCGCTTCCACCTGGAATTCTAGCGACCCGGAGTAACCATGGGACGCCCGGCAAAGGCAACAGCCCGGGCACGAATCTATTTCTCCACTTTCACGCCCTTCCAGAACGCGACATAGCCTTTGATTTGCTTGGCCGCAGGCTTGGGCTCGGGGTAGTACCACGCCGCATTCGCGTTGCGCTTTCCCTTGACCTCGACATCGTAGTAACTTGCGAGGCCTTTCCAGGGGCAGGTGGTGTGGTGAGTGCTCGCTTTGAGGTACTCGTTCTTGATCGCCTCGGGCGGGAAGTACTGGTTGCCTTCCACCTCGATGGTCTGACTGCTCTCGGCCAGAACGGCATTTTCCCAGATTGCTTTTGCCATAACGCCCCATTAGATTCCAAGGCGGAGAATTGGTTTCAAAGCCATGCTGAAAACGGCACTCAACGCGATCTACACCGGGCACTCCATGGTTGGGACGCTGCGGAGAGTGCTGGTGTGTTCGCCGCGGACCGCAGGTTGGGACGCGCCCCCGCGCAGGGAACAGTGGAGCGAACTCGGGTTTTTGCATCCTCCCGATTTCGCTTGCGCACAAGCGCAGCACGACGCTCTTTGCCGGATTCTCCAAGAGGCCGGAGCCGAGGTCATCCAACTGCCTCCCTCAACCAGCCTGACGCTGGACGCTGTGTACACGCACGACGCTTCGATCCCCACGGACTTGGGCCTGATTCGGATGAGCCCGGGCAAAGCCAGCCGCGTCCCGGAAGCGCAGCACCATCTCGATGTCTGCAGCAGGCTCGGAATTCCCCTGCTCGGCGCAGTAAAAGGCCCTGGCACCAGCGAAGCAGGAGATATGGTGTGGCTGGATGCGAAAACCCTTCTGGTCGGCCGCGGGTATCGCACGAATGCCGCGGGAATCGGCCAGTTGCGGGCGCTGCTAGAACCGCGAGGCGTCGAGGTGTTGAGCGCACCCTTGCCTCACGGGCAGGGGCCCTCCGCGTGTCTGCACTTGATGTCGTTGATCAGCCTGTTGGATGAGAACGTGGCGCTGGTGGATCTGCCAGGGCTGGCGGTGGAGACGGTCGAACTGCTCCGGGCACGCGGCTACCGATTCCTTGAGATCGACGCCTCCGAACGCGAGGCGCTCGCCTGCAACGTGCTCTCGTTGGGTGGCAGGCGGTTGGTGGCGAGCGCCGAGAACGAGAAAACGAACCAGCGTCTGCGCGCAGCCGGATTCGAGGTTGCCACGTTTCCTGGGTCGGAGATCTGCATCAACGGGAGTGGCGGGCCCACCTGCCTGACCCGGCCTCTACTGCGCGGGTAACAGCGTAGTTCCTCTTGAGGTCTGCGGATCGACGATCTGCGGTCCGCTGTTAGAATGAAAAAGGAATGGCCCTACCGTTCGTCCGCGAACTCTTCGCGGACGTGGAAAAGTTACCGGTGTTTTCGCGTGTAGCCTCCCACCTGAAAGAGGGCACGGGGCGGGTTAGTGTGTCCGGTGTCACGCCAACCGCCAAAGCATTATTGCTGGTCCTGCTCCAGAGAGCCGCCGGGCGGCCTCTCATCGTCATTGTGACCGACAACCGGGCCGCCGAAGACCTTCTGCCGGTGCTGCAGGGATTCGCAGAGCTGACTGGCGCCGCCGATCCCGCCTCCATCGTCACCTTACCCACCCGAGATGTCCTGCCTTTCCAGAACCTGTCTCCACACCCGGAGATCCAGGAAGAACGGGCGACAGCGCTGTGGAAGATTGCGACCGGAGCCGTGTCGATCGTGGTTGCCCCGATAGCGGCCACCACCATCCGGCTGGCATCGACCGAGTATTACACCGACCTCGCCCGCACCGTCCGCCGGGGAGAGACGTTCGACACCGAAGCTTTGATCGAGCACCTCAACACCGTCGGCTACAACGCGGCCGACGTCGTCGAAATGCCCGGAGAATATGCCCTGCGCGGCGGCATTCTCGATGTGTATTCGCCCGAGGCCGACCGCCCGGTGCGCGCGGAGTTCTTCGGCGACGAAGTCGAGTCGATCCGGAAGTTCGACCCGGCCACCCAGCGCTCGTCCAGCCCCGTGGATGAGGCCCTGCTCCTTCCGCTGACCGAAACGCCGGTCCGCGAAGAACTGCTGGGCGCCATTCACGTGCGCCTCTCCGGAAAACGCCTCACCGGGAATGAAGAAGTCATCGAACAGGCGGTTCGCTCCGGTGGCGTCACCGTGTTTCCGGGATGGGAGTTCTACGCGCCGGTTGCACGTGAGAGCCGCAGCCTTTTCGAACTCCTCCCGCACGCTGCCGTCCTGACCGACGAACCCGATAACCTGCGGCAGGAACTTGACCGCACCTGGACGCGCATCGAGGAAGCGCACGAGCGCAGTGGCATCGGCAACCTGGTCAAGCCCGCGGACCTTTACTTTCCTCCCGACGACTGGGGGCAGACCCTGGCTAGTCTTCCTGGCGCAGACCTCGAGCATTTGGGCATCACCCGCGCTGAGCAGCCCGAGTCAGCGGTGCAATTTCCGTCCCAGCCGTCGCCCCGTTTCCACGGCTCCGTGCCGGCCATGCTGGAAGAGGTGCAGAAGCTGATCACGGAGGGAACCAGCGTTGTATTTGCCGCGCCTAACACCGGGGAAGTCGAGCGGCTCGCCGACATCTTCAGCGAGTACAACGTCTCTTTCCGACTGGGGAGCCGCACGCGGGGCGGTGAAAGCTATGCCGACGAGACCGCTTACTTTGCCGGGGACGTCCTCTCGACGACGCTAGTGAAAGCCTACGTTCCCGACGGCGTGATCTTCCCCGACGCCAAGCTCGCGATCTTCGGCGCTCGCGATCTGTTTGATGAGTCGGAGGTGGTGGCCTCCCGGCCGCAGCGGCACAAGTCCAAGGTCTCGGCGTTTCTTTCCGATTTCCGCGATCTGCAGGTCGGCGACTACGTGGTCCACGTCGAGCACGGCATCGCGCAGTACCAGGGACTAAAAGAGATCAACCAGGGGGACGGCCCGGCGGAATTCATGTTGCTGGAGTTCGCCGAGGCCGCACGCTTGTATGTCCCCCTCACGCGTCTGGACCTGATTCAGAAATATCGCTCCTCGGAAGGGGCGAAGCCGGTGCTGAGCCACCTGGGCACAGCCACCTGGGCGAAGACCAAGGCCCGCGTCCGCAAGGCCATGAAGGATATGGCCGACGAACTCCTCAAACTCTACGCGCAGCGCCAGATGGCGCAAGGCCACGCCTTCCCCGCCGATACCGAGTGGATGAAAGAGTTCGAAGACGCCTTCGAATTCACCGAGACCGAAGACCAGGGACAGGCCATCGCCGATGTGAAGGCCGACATGGAATCGGGCCGTCCTATGGATCGCCTTCTGTGCGGCGACGTCGGCTACGGCAAGACCGAGGTCGCCATGCGCGCCGCCTTCAAGGCGATCAGCGACAACAAGCAGGTTGCCGTCCTGGCTCCCACCACGGTGCTTGCGTTCCAGCATTACGAAACCTTCAAGCAGCGTTTCGGCGCGTTCCCGGTGGCGATCGAGATGATCAGCCGCTTTCGTTCTCCCAAGCAGCAGAAAGAAATTCTGCAAAAGGTGGAAGCAGGCACGGTGGATGTGCTCATCGGCACCCACCGCATCCTGTCCAAGGACATCAAGTTCTCCGACCTCGGACTGCTGATCGTCGACGAAGAACAGCGTTTCGGCGTCCGCCACAAGGAACGCTTGAAGCAGATGCGTAAGCAGGTGGACGTGCTCACCATGTCGGCCACGCCGATCCCGCGCACCCTGCACATGTCGCTGGTGGGCTTGCGCGACATGAGCGTGATCGAGACGCCGCCCAAGGACCGCATGGCCATCCAGACTGTGGTCGCGAGCTGGGACGAAAAACTGATCCAGTCTGCCCTCGAGCAGGAGCTCGAGCGCGGCGGCCAGGTGTATTTCGTACACAACCGGGTGGAAAGCATCTGGGAAATCGCGGCAAAACTGCAGGAGCTGGCGCCGAAGGCGCGCATCCTGGTCGGCCACGGCCAGATGAACGAGACCGAACTCGAGAAAGTGATGCTCAAATTCATGCATCACGAAGCCGACATCCTGGTGGCCACGACGATCATCGAGAACGGTCTCGACATCCCGCTCTGCAATACCATTCTCATCAACCGTGCCGAGCGCCTAGGACTGTCTGAGCTCTACCAGTTGCGCGGCCGCGTGGGCCGCTCCGACCGCCGCGCCTATGCCTACCTGCTGCTGCCTTCCGCAATCGAGCTGACGCCCATCGCGCGCCGGCGCCTGGCGGCGCTGAAAGAGTTTTCTGACCTGGGCGCCGGTTTCAAGATCGCCGCGCTCGACCTCGAACTTCGCGGCGCGGGCAACATGCTGGGCGGCGAACAGAGTGGCCACATCGAAGCCATCGGCTTCGAGCTTTACACCCAGATGCTCGACCGTGCCGTTCGCGAGCTAAAGGGCGAGATGCCGGAACAGGAGATTGCGACCCAGCTCAACCTCGGCCTCAACATCCGCATTCCGGCTGGCTACATTCCGGAGGAGAACCAGCGCCTGCGGATGTACAAGCGCGTCGCCGGCGTGGAACGCGAATCGCAATTGCACGACGTCCGTGCCGAACTGATCGACCGCTACGGCGAGCCACCGGTGGCCGTGCACAACCTGCTCGACTACGCCGACCTAAAACTGCTCGCGGTGCGGGTGGGCGTAAACGCGATCGAGCGCAAGCGCGACCAGGTGAGCATCAAGTTCCGCCAGACCGCCACGGTCGATCCCGAACGCCTTGCCCGCTTCGTCGCGTCTCAACGCGGCACGCAGTTCAGCCCGGACGGAACCCTGAAATTTACCCAGAAGGCGACCGCGGCCGAAGACGTCCTGAGTCATTTGAAGCACCTTCTGGAGGAACTGGCCGGGGCCGAGAAGGCTGCCGAAGGAGTCAGGCCGTAGGCTGTTGTCCCCGGTCCCGCAGAACATCCGAACCTCTCCGAGTCACTTCGGTAACCTGACCGCCAGATCGAGCCGCGCGCCGCTGTTGCCGCCAAACCTAAGCTGGACAGCCAATTCGGGCGACTCGCCTCCCCGGTTTCCCGTCACAGGAGTACATGTCCCATGGGGGAGCAACCCCAGCCCGCATTCTGTTCGCCCCGACGCAACTTTGCCGGAGTGTCTGGTGTTTCCTATCCCGTAGGCGTTATCAAGCAGTCTGTCGTACTCCCCGAGAGACCAAAATCACAGGAGTGATGTCATGGAACGGAAGGGAAAATTTTCTCGTTGGATTCTGCTTTTGGTAACAGCGGCTTTGCCGCTCTTGTTCGTGGCCTGCGGCGGTTCGTCGTCAGGATCATCTGGCGGCACACAATCTCAGTATGGCAATGTCACCGTCATGGTGCAGGACGCTTCGACCGAAGACTGGGCAACCATCGGCGTGAAAGTGCTGAGCCTTTCACTCACTCCGCAAGGTGGCGGTACCCCAGTCGAGGTGTTCACCGCTTCCTCGCCAGCCCCCATGATCAACCTGGTGCAGTTGGACCAATTGGGTGACGTGCTGGGGACGGCCCAGGTACCGGCCGGGACCTACACCGGCGGGACGCTCACCGTGGGTGGAAATCCCGGCGACGTGGTCTTGACCGCCTCCGCCGATCCCGAAGCGGGCTTCGCGGGCACGCCCGGTGCGACCATCCCGTCCAGCCAGATCCAGATCAAAGGAACCCAGGGCACAGCTGGAAGCCTGACCGTTCCGGTGAACTTGAAGTTCGATACACCGCTGCTGGTCACCGCCAACCAGAGCACGCCGCTCGACGTGGAATTCGACCTGGCGCATCCGGCGTTCATCGTGGCGCACGTGCCCGTAGTTCCCGGCCCCACCACGTGGGCGGTCAACTTCCGCGGCCCATTGCGTCATCACCCGATCCGCAACGTTGCCTGGCTCGTGCTGCGTCACATGTACGGAACCGTGGCCTCGGTGGGGTCCACCTCGATCACGATCAATAAAGACTATCCGGTGTATCCGGCTACAAACCCGGAGACCGCGATTCAGTCTTCGCAAATGTTGACGATTTTGGCCGATTCGACCAACGGCACGCTGTTGTATGACATGGACGCCAAGACCGTTACGACCGTCAAGGATTTCTCGAACTCGAGCAGCCTGAACGGGAAGTTCGTCCGCGTCGCCGCACGTTACCAGCAGGATGGCACCCTCGTAGCGGTCCGCGTCTGGGCGAGCAGCGCCTTCAACACGGTGTGGCTCAATCCGGAAGGGCACGTGCTGCACGTGAACTCCACGACCGATGTGATGGTGGTGCAGGGCGAAGACGGCGGCGCTATTCCGGTCACGGTCGATGCCAACACCCAGTTCTTCTTTCGCCAGCCGCAGGACGCCCTGGCGGATGCGACACCGATCGCTACCGGCACCGGCTTTCTGGCCGCAAAGAACCTGGTACGCGGCTTCAAGGTGCACGTAGGCGTGGCCGACGTAGCGGCGGTCCCGCTCGTAGCCAAGACCGTCGACATCGAGATCGCCAAGTACGACGGTTGGATCTCGGCGCCCAACGGAACTGGGTTCGTATATACACGGAACTTCCGGACGGCAACAGACGACTATTCCATCCCGTTGAACTACATCTCGAGCGGCACCCCGAACGGCGTGGACTCGAGTGGAACCCAGATCGATGGTTTCAAGTGGTGGAATTTCACCTTCCCGACGCTGGCCGAGACCGGTTCCAGCGCAATCCCCGACTTTGTTTCGGCGACGAATGGAACCGTGAGCTTCGGCGGTACCGTCAGTCCGATGTCGGCTTGGGGCGTCAGCTACGCGACCTGGAACGATCTGGCGGCTCCGAATGCATGGTCGGCACGCTGGACCGTGCTTCTGCCCACGCCGGTTCCACTCGGAACCGTCAGCACAGGATGGGCGTCGACGAGCACTGGCGGCACCATCGCGCTGATCGTCCCCGGTGGCGTGAATCCGGTAACCGTGGATTTGAGCAGCGTTTCGGGATCCGCCACACTGGTCTACCAGATTGACACCACCAATGGGATCGTCACGGTGAGCCCGCAGGACCTCACGAGTTCATCGGGACTTGCAACCGTTTCGGCCGCCCTCGTGGCCGGAACGCCGGTGAAGGTGTTCGGGGTGCCGCAATCGGGCGGGACTATCAAAGCCTATGTGCTCTTCTACCTGACGGGCACGCAGCTATCCGCGCAGTAGAGCAGTCGTAAGGACTTTGCCGCCGCCTCCATTCGGGGGCGGCAGCTTTTTCCTGCTCTGCGAATCCTCACCCTCCTTCAAGGCAATAGTCTCGGCGCTTGCAATCCGGGATAGGAGTCTCAGTACGGGAAATGCGTTCTCGATTCAAGGGCATTGGCCCTTCGCAGAATTTGTCCCGCCTGCTATTGTGGTCGGTACCGCACGATCCAGGTTGTCTCTGTTTCCGTTGTATCGAGGGCTGCACCCGAGAGACGAATCGTATGCCGATGAAAGTTCGCAAAGCGGTTTTCCCCGCGGCCGGGCTGGGGACGCGCTTCCTGCCCGCCACCAAGGCGCAGCCCAAGGAAATGCTGCCGATCGTTGACAAACCCATCATCCAATACGGCGTCGAAGAAGCGCTGGCCGCGGGCTGCGACCAGATCATCATCGTCACCGGCCGGGGCAAGCAATCGATCGAAGACCACTTCGATGTCAGCTACGAGCTCGAGAAGATGCTCGAGGAGCGCAAGAAGACCGACCTGCTGAAAATCGTTCATTCGATTTCAGACATGATCCATCTGGCGTACGTGCGGCAGAAAGAGGCGCTCGGCCTCGGGCACGCCGTGCTGATGGCCCGCGAGTTGATCGGCGAGGAAGCTTTCGCGGTCCTGCTTGCGGACGATGTCATCGATGCCGAAGAGCCCTGCCTCAAGCAGATGATGCGGGTCTTCGAGGAAACGCAGTGCTCGGTGGTGGCCACCCAGGTGGTCGAGGGTCCCGCCATCTCCGCTTACGGCGTGCTCGACGTGAAGCCTGCCGACGGCCGCTTCAACGGGCGGCTATTCGAGATCAACAATATGGTCGAGAAACCCAAGCCGGAGGACGCACCGTCGAATCTGGCCATCATCGGCCGCTATATCCTCACCCCGCGTATCTTCGAAGTCCTCGCCAGCACGCCCCACGGCACCGGGGGTGAGTTGCAGCTGACCGATGGCCTGCGGGGTCTGCTGAAAGAGCAACGAATCTACGCTTATGTTTACGAGGGCCGGCGGCATGACACGGGCGATAAACTCGGCTTTTTGAAGGCGACGGTGGAGTTTGCCCTGAAGCGGCCCGAGTTGGGTGACAAGTTCCGGGAGTATTTGAAGGGATTGAAGCTCTAGTTCACCACAGAGACTCAAAGCCACGGCGGACATCGAATAGGCTGCGCGTGTCAGACCAATTGCATCGTGATATGCCTTCACAGCCAAGGGAAAAAGATTCGTGACCAGGGCATGCCTTCAGGCGTGCCCGCAACAGGTTGTGGATCGATGCGCCTTCAGGCGCTGGGGCAAGGGATTCGCTATTCCATGACCGCGCTCAGAATGAAGTCGTGAATCCAGTCCTGCTTAAAGCCCTGTTGCCGCAGGAAGGTTGCAAGTTGCCCACGATGATGGACGCCGTGCAGCACGGCCTGGGCCACCATTTTCCGCCGGCTGGCTTTGAGATCGCCGAAACCCAGCGGGTCGACTTGCGCCCAGTCCTCGGTAGTTGAGTTGGCAAGGAACTCCTGGAATTTCCCCCGTGCCTCTTCGCTGATCGCGAACAGTTCGTCCAGCGTGGCGGTTGGCAAGTTCTCGAAATTGGGCCGGGGGAGACCGAGCACCCGGTTCCCGAAGGCAAGCTCCGCGGCGAAGATGTGAAAGACCAGTTTCCGCACGGTGTCCGCACCGGCGACATCGCAGGGCAGATCGAGTGCGGCCGGATGCAACGCAAACCACCGCTTCCATCGATTGGTTTCGTCCGCGTTGTAGGCCAACAGTTCCGCGAATTGAATGCCGGGATCCACAGCGATCTCCTCATGGGTGTTGCGGGCCGCAGAGCCCCAGGCGCACGGCTAAGGTGGGGAGCCCAAGGAACTCTGCAGTTTGCTCGATTTCTCCTCGACGCCGCGAGCCAGTTTTTCCTTGTGACTCTCAAGTCTCTTCGCGACGGCCGAGTCCGAGAGCCCAATCATCTGCGCCGCCAGAATGCCAGCGTTGGTGGCGCCCGGTTTGCCGATGGCGACCGTTGCCACTGGAATGCCCGCGGGCATCTGCACGGTGGCAAGCAAGGAATCCATGCCTTGCAGGGAGGTGGACGGGATCGGCACGCCGATTACGGGAAGCGTCGTGTGGGCAGCGATGACGCCCGCAAGATGCGCGGCTCCGCCGGCACCCGCGATGATCACGCGAATGCCTCGCGCAGCCGCCTGGCGCGCGAAGTCGGCGGTGCGGTCGGGCGAACGGTGCGCCGAGGTCACGTCCATCTCGTACGCGATGCCGAACTCTGCCAGAGCCTTGCCGGCCTCGCGCATGATCTCGAGATCGGAGTCGCTGCCCATGACGATGGAAACCAAAGGTTGAGAGCTCATAATTTTGTGCTCGCAGCTGCCTCGGCCGGAAGGACGACCCTATTTTCTTAGCGCCCTGGCCGCGATGTCTTTGCGGTAGTGCATGCCCTCAAAGCCAATTCTTGAAACCGCCTCGTAAACGCGCTGTACGGCGGTCTCCAAACCCGCGGCCCGGGCACTTACACCCAGAACGCGGCCCCCCGACGTGAAGTACACGTCATCGCGCTTACTGGACGCGGCGTGGAAGACCTTTACTCCTTCGAGAGTTCCCGCCTGTTGCAGACCTGCGATCTTCTTGCCCGCCTCAAACGTGCCAGGATATCCGCCCGACGCGATCACCACGCACACCGAAGCGTCCGGCGACCAACGGAAGTCGCCGTCACTGACCCGGCCGCCCACGGAGGCCTCGAGGGCATCGACCAGGTCGCTCTCCAGGCGCATGAGGATAGGCTGGGTCTCAGGGTCGCCGAAACGGCAATTGAATTCGAGAACCATGGGGCCACGGGCGGTCATCATGAGGCCACAGTACAACACCCCTTTGTATTCCGCGCCCTCCGCCTTCATGCCCGCTACGACCGGCTGTGCGATGTGGTGCACCAGCCAATCCCGCATCTTGTCGTCGACCATGGTCTGCGTGGAGTAAGCGCCCATGCCGCCCGTGTTCGGTCCGGTATCGCCGTCGCCCACGCGCTTGTGATCCTGCGCCGCGACCAGCGGGGCAACACGCTCGCCGTCGCTGAAAACCAGGAATGACAGCTCGTCGCCTTTCAGGCATTCTTCCAAAACAACCCGGGCACCCGCTTCCCCGAGCATCTTGCCGCTCAGCATCTCCAAGGCAACGGAAGCCGCTTCTTCCTTGGTCTTGGCAATGACCACGCCCTTGCCGGCCGCCAGCCCATCGGCTTTCACAACAATGGGGGCATGGAAGTGCGACAGCGCCGCCCGCACCTCGTCCACCGATTTACAGATCGCGTAGTGCGCCGTAGGAATGCGATGGCGCTGCATGAATTCCTTGGCGAAGCTCTTGCTCGATTCGAGTTGAGCCGCGGCCCGGGTAGGACCGAAGGTGGGCCAGCCGCGGCGCTGGAATTCGTCGACCACACCGATCGTGAGCGGTAATTCCGGACCGATGACCGTCAGATCAGGCTGCACCTGCTGTGCCACCGCGACCAGCGACTCGAGGTTCTTCACGTCCGCGGCCAGGCACTCGGCGTCCTGCGCGATGCCGCCGTTGCCGGGCGCGCAATACACCTTGGTCACACGCGGGGACTGGCGCAGCTTCCACACCAGTGCGTGTTCGCGTCCTCCGCCACCGATGACAAGGACTTTCATACTTGGGACAGACAAGGGTAGGGGGGATCGAGGAGCGATGTCAAACGTTCGAAAAGCAGTCACAAGTCCGAAGTCCTCCGTCGCCAGCCCTTCTGGTAGCTGTTTCGGACATTAGACCGAGGGCGCAGTTAGTGAAATCGTCAGCGGCGGCGCCGCGGTCCGCGTCTCTCCCGATCCTGCTTCGAGTTTTTCTTGAGTTAACTGCGCTTAACTTCACCGTATAATCTTCGGGATGATCACGGTCTCAAAAGAGGATTACCTGAAGGCCATTCTCGAAGCCGAGAGCGAAGGCGAGACGGTTATCTCCGCGACCCTGGCGCATTGGCTGAAAGTATCGCCGCCGGCCGTGACCATGGCTCTGCGCCGTCTGAAGAAAGATGGTTTCGTGCGTGTGCAGGCGGATGGGAACGTGCGTCTGACGGCGGCGGGACGAAAAATTGCGCGCCACCTGACCCTGCGCCATCACCTCATCGAGCGCATGCTCTCGGAAATCTTCGGAATGGAATGGTACAAGGTGCACGACGAAGCCGAGCGCTTGGAGCATGCAGTCTCCCCCGACTTCGAAGCCAAGCTGCTCGCCAGGCTGGGGCGCGGCGGGGCCTGTCCGCACGGCAACCTAAGCGAACTAGAGAGTCCGGCAAGCCGACGGCACCGGGATCTGCTGTTGCTGTCGGAAGCCGAGCCAGGCAGCTACGTGGTGAGCGGCATCTACGAACGGGACCGGAAATTGTTGGAGTTTCTGGAAGCCCGCGCCATTCGCCCGGGCGCCAAACTGAGGGTGATTGGCAAGAACTACGACCAGACGCTGACCTTGAATACGGGAGCCGGGAACGTCTCCCTGGGCGGGGCGGCCGCGGATCGCGTCTGGGTGATTTCCGAAAGCCGTCACCGGGCCGGGACCTGAGGGCGTTGCAATGGTTGTTCCTGCGATCATCCGTATCGCTCAAAAAGATTAACCATAGTTTATATCTTGCGATATACTTGCGCTAACCTGCTGCCTCGCCTGAGGAAGTCTCGTGCCCATGGGAGATCCGCCTCAACCCGCCGCCGCTGTGAACGGACGCATCCGGTTCAAGTGGCTGCCTGCGTTTCGCAGCCGCCAGGTATGGGCCTACTTCGGCCCCGCGTTCGTCGCCAGCGTCGCCTACATCGATCCCGGCAACTTCGCCACCAACATCCAGGGCGGGACTGAGTTCGGCTACACGCTCCTCTGGGTCCTGCTGTGGTCGAACGCCATGGCAATCTTGGTGCAGTATCTTTCGGCAAAACTGGGGATCGCCACCGGTTACACCCTTCCTCAGAACTGCCGCCGCCAATTTGCCCCAAAAGTAAACTTCGGCCTGTGGGTCGCAGCCGAACTGGCTGCCGTCGCCACCGACCTGGCGGAATTCCTGGGAGCGGTGCTGGGGTTCTACCTGCTCTTTCACATTCCGCTGCTTCCGGCGGCGTTGGTTACCGGCGTCGCGGTCTTTCTGATACTGGCCACCGAGCTTTACGGGTTTCGCCGGCTGGAGCAGGTCATTATGGGATTCGTCTTCGGAATATCGGCCTGCTACGCGATCGAAATTTTCCTCTCGAAACCGGACTGGGGACAGGTTGCCCACGACGTGGTGATCCCCCATCTGACCTCGGGCAGCGTCTACATCGCAGTCGGCATGCTAGGTGCGACCGTCATGCCGCACGTGGTGTACTTGCACTCCGCGCTGGTGCAGGCACGATTGAAAGAAGATAGTTTCAGCTGCCCGACCGGCCAGTACATAAAAAAGCTCCGGCACGCGCACTACGAGCTGATTGACGTCCTGGCCGCGATGAATGGCGCCTGGCTGGTGAACTCGGCGATGATCATCATGGCGGCAGCCGTCTTCGCCCATGCTGGGCGGCAAGTCGCGACCATCGAGCAGGCGCATGAAACCTTGAAGCCGCTGCTAGGCAATCTGTCAGCCACCGCCTTCGCCGTCGCACTGCTTTTCTCTGGGCTCTCGTCGTCGACGGTCGGAACGATGGCCGGCCAAGTCATCCTCGAAGGCTTCCTCGACGTAAAGATCAGCATCTTCCTGCGACGGTTCCTCACCATGCTGCCTGCGATCGCGGTGATCGCCGCAGGTCTGGATCCTCTGAAAATCTTGGTGCTTTCTCAGGTCGTCTTAAGCTTCGCGCTGCCCTTCGCGCTGGTGCCGCTGATTCTGCTGACCCGTCGCCAGGATTTGATGGGGGATCTCGTAAACCATCGGCGCACCAACGGGATGGCCTACCTCACGGTGGGCATTATTATTGCGCTGAACGGCCTTCTGCTCTACCAAACCTTCGGCGGAACGTTTTAAACTAGAAGGCTACTTGTCCGGCTGTGAAACATCTAGATGAGTAGGGTATGGGCCGCTAGAGCCGTCCCTGGGGACGGCCCTGGTGGGCTCGAAATTCGTGCCCACGCGAACCTCGAAAGGACCGCACTCATGTCGTTGAACAGCTTCCAAAGCCGCTCCAGCCTTCGTGTCGGCAGCAAAGAATACGATATCTACCGCCTCGACGCGCTCGACAAGCAGGGCATCTCTACGAAGCACCTGCCGTACTCGCTGCGAATTCTGCTCGAGAACCTGCTGCGTACCGAAGACGGCCGAAACGTCACCAAGGAAGAAGTGCGCGCATTGGCGGCCTGGAACAGCAAATCGAAACCGGACAAGGAGATCGCCTTTACGCCCAGCCGCGTTCTTTTGCAGGACTTCACGGGCGTGCCCGCCGTGGTGGACCTCGCTGCCATGCGCGATGCGATGAAGCGCCTCGGCGGCGATCCGAAGCTGATCAACCCGCTGCAACCGGCGGAACTGGTGATCGATCACTCCGTACAAGTCGACGAGTTTGGTTCCGCGCAAGCGTTTGGGCTCAACGCCGAGTTGGAGTTCCTCCGCAACAAGGAGCGTTACGCGTTTCTGCGCTGGGGGCAGAAGGCATTTCACAATCTGGCCATCGTTCCGCCCGACACTGGCATCGTGCATCAGGTGAACCTCGAATACCTGGCACGGGTGGTGTTCGTGCAGGAAGCGGATGGCAACCGCATGGCGTATCCCGACACGCTGGTGGGCACCGACTCGCACACCACCATGATCAACGGGCTCGGCGTTTTGGGCTGGGGCGTGGGCGGAATCGAGGCGGAGGCGGCCATGCTCGGCCAGCCGGTTTCGATGCTCATCCCGCTCGTGGTCGGTGTGAAACTCACGGGTCGCCTGCCGGAAGGCGCGACCGCGACCGACCTGGTGCTTACCATCACCGAAATGTTGCGCAAGCACGGTGTGGTGGGAAAGTTTGTCGAGTACTTCGGTCCGGGCTTACCAGATCTGCCACTCGCCGACCGCGCCACCATCGCGAACATGGCGCCCGAATACGGGGCGACCTGTGGCATCTTCCCGATCGACAAAGAAAGCCTGCGCTACTTGCGGCTCACAGGCCGCTCCGAGGAGCAGGTCGCCCTGGTCGAGGCCTACGCGCGCGAGCAGGGGATGTTTCACGATGCGAAGACGCCCGAAGCCCAATACTCCGAGCTCCTTTCGCTTGATCTCGCGACCGTGGAATCGAGTCTGGCCGGGCCGAAGCGCCCGCAGGATCGCGTGGTGCTCTCGAAGGCGGGCGTGTCGTTTCACCAAGCTTTGCCTTCGTTGATCAAACCGAAAGCGAAGACCAGCGCTGCGGTCTCCAACGACAGCGCGGTTAAGCAGGTGAACCGGTGGGAGCAGGAAGGCGGCAATCCCACGGCGGTCGGCGTGGAGGATCCGCAGGTCCACGAGCATGTTCCGCAGGACGTCAAGAGCGCGCTGAAGCATGGCAGCGTGGTGATTGCCGCCATCACGAGCTGCACCAACACCTCGAATCCGTCGGTCCTGATGGCGGCGGGTTTGCTCGCGAAGAAAGCGGTCGAACGCGGCCTGCAGACTCCCCCGTGGGTGAAGACGTCGCTGGCTCCCGGATCAAAAGTAGTCACTGACTATCTGGCGAAGGCGGGTTTGCTTCAGTATCTGGAGAAGCTCAAGTTCAACCTCGTTGGATACGGTTGCACCACCTGCATCGGCAATTCAGGACCGCTCCCCGCCGAAGTCTCACAGGCGATCGACGAGAAGGACCTGGTCGTCGCTTCGGTGCTCTCGGGGAACCGCAATTTCGAAGGCCGCATCAATTCAGAAGTCCGCGCCAATTACCTGATGTCGCCGCCGCTGGTGGTTGCCTTTGCGCTGGCAGGGCGGGTGGATGTCGACCTGAGGAAAGATGCGATCGGCCGCGGCCAGGACGGTCAGCCTGTCCATCTGGCCGATATCTGGCCGACCCAGCAGGAAGTGGAGCAGGCGGTCCAGCAGATCTCGGCCGACATGTTCCGCAAGAGCTACGGGGAGGTCTACGACGGCGATTCGCGCTGGCGCTCGCTGCCCGTGCCGCAAGGACAAACCTATGTCTGGGAACAGGATTCCACCTACATTCGCCAAGCGCCGTACTTCGATGAGATGTCGCTGCAGCCGTCAGCGGTCGAGGACATTCGCGGGGCACGCGTGCTGGCCGTCCTCGGCGACAGCGTGACCACCGACCACATCTCACCCGCGGGTTCGATCAAGAAAGACAGCCCTGCCGGGAACTATCTGATCGAGCACGGCGTGAAGCCCGCGGACTTCAACTCTTACGGCTCGCGTCGCGGAAACCACGAGGTCATGGTACGCGGCACCTTCGCCAACGTTCGTCTGCGAAACAAGATGGTACCGAACCTGGAAGGTGGTTTCACCCGCCTCCTGCCCAGCGGCACTGAGATGTCGATCTATGACGCGTCCGCGAAATACATTGCGGAGGGTACGCCCCTGGTCATCCTGGCGGGAAAAGAATACGGCGCAGGCTCGTCGCGCGATTGGGCCGCGAAAGGTCCGCGGCTGCTCGGTGTACACGCGGTCGTTGCCGAGAGCTACGAGCGCATCCACCGCTCGAACCTCGTGGGCATGGGAATCCTTCCCCTCCAATTCCTTCCGGGCGAGAGCGCGGAATCGCTGAAGCTGACGGGGGAAGAAGTCTTCGAAATCAACGGGATTCGGGAACTGGTGGAGCAGTTTGCACCCGCCCGCCGGATCAAGGTGCGCGCGACCTCAAACGGCAAAACGACCGAGTTCACCACCGCCGTTCGCATCGATACGCCCCAGGAGGCGCAGTACTACGCGAATGGTGGAATCCTGCAATATGTTCTGAGGCAGCTGCTGGCGACGAAACCCGAAGCGGTCCAGGCGTAAGCCGGACAGATTCAATAGGCTCCGATTCCTCTCACAGGTTCGGAGCCTCAGTGTTTGCGCTGTTATAATAAAAGATTGCGCTCATGACGAAAAAGAGACTGATTCGTTCCACGACGGTTTTAGCGGTTCGCCGCGACGGAAAAGTCGTTCTGGCCGGGGACGGCCAGGTGACCCTGGGCGAGTCCGTGATCAAGCACACCGCAAAAAAGATCCGGCGCCTGTACCAGGACAAGATTCTGGCGGGGTTTGCCGGCTCCACGGCGGACGCGTTTTCGCTATTTAGCCGTTTCGAGTCGAAGCTGGAGCAGTACCATGGCAATATCGGCCGTGCCGCCGTCGAGTTGGCCAAGGACTGGCGCACCGACAAGTTCTTGCGGCACCTGGAGGCCTTGCTGCTGGTCTGCGACGAGGACCAGACGTTCCTGTTGAGTGGCCAGGGGGACGTAATTGAACCGGATGGCGGGATCGCCGCCATCGGTTCAGGAGGACCCTTCGCCCAGGCCGCTGCCCAGGCGCTGGCGGCACATACGAAGCTGTCGGCCCACGAGATCGCCGAAGAAGCGATGAAGATCGCGGGCAAGATGTGCATCTATACGAATGACAACATAACGATTGAGGAGTTGTAGCCGGTCGTCAGTCCCCAGTCGCCAGTCTTCAGGGCTACGATTCTGGCGGATGACCGACGACTGCCGACTGATTTATGGCTATCTATTTACCCCCCGCCGCCGAAGAAGAACAATTGGCTCTCGACGACCTGACGCCGCGCGAGATTGTGGCGGAACTCGATAAATACGTGGTCGGCCAAAAGGCTGCGAAACGAGCGGTGGCGATCGCGCTGCGCAACCGCATGCGCCGCCAGAAGCTCACACCGGATCTCGCCGAAGAGATTATCCCGAAGAACATCATCATGATTGGCCCCACCGGCGTGGGCAAGACCGAGATTGCCCGTCGCCTGGCCAAACTTACCAACTCACCCTTCCTGAAGGTGGAGGCCTCGAAGTTCACCGAAGTCGGCTACGTGGGGCGCGACGTGGAATCGATGATTCGCGACCTGGTCGAGATCGCAATCGACATGATCCGCGAGGAGAAGCTCGAAGACGTTGCGGACAAAGCTGAACTGAACGCCGAAGAGCGTCTGCTGGATCTGCTCCTTCCTCCCCCGGCTCCGCGCACGCCCGATACCTCCAGCGGCGGCGTTGTGATCGAGGGCTCCACTACCGACATTACGGACTCGCAATCGCGCACCCGCGAGAAACTCCGCCAGCAGTTGCGCGAGGGCAAGCTCGACGAGCGCATGGTCGAAATCGAGGTCCGGGAGCGCAATTTCCCGTCGTTCGAAATCATCTCGAACCAGGGCGTCGAAGAGATGGACGTCAACATCAAGGATATGTTGCCGAACATCTTCGGTCAGCGCAGCAAGAAGCGGAAGATGAAGGTCAACGAGGCCTTTGAGTACCTGATCCAGGAGGAAGAGCAGCGCCTCATCGATATGGACCAGGTCACCCGCACGGCGATCGATCGGGTCGAGAACTCGGGGATCATCTTCCTGGATGAGATCGACAAGATTGCCGGCCGTGAAAGCGGGCACGGGCCCGACGTTTCGCGCGAGGGCGTGCAGCGCGACATCCTGCCCATCGTCGAAGGCACCACGGTGAACACACGCTACGGCATGGTCCGCACCGACCACATTCTGTTTGTGGCGGCGGGCGCGTTCCACGTTTCCAAGCCCAGCGACCTCATCCCAGAACTGCAGGGCCGGTTCCCCATCCGGGTGGAGCTGCATTCGCTCACCATGGACGACTTCATCAAGATCCTCACTGAGCCGAAATCCTCGCTGGTCAAGCAGTACACGGCGTTGCTCGAGACCGAGGGCGTGAAGCTCGAATTTACGCACGATTCGCTCGAAGAGGTCGCCCGCTTTGCGTTCCGGGTGAATGAAGGCACTGAGAACATTGGTGCGCGTCGCTTACATACCATCATGGAGCGAGTGCTCGACGAGATCAGCTTCGAGGCGCCCGAGAAGAAAGGCCAACACATTACGATCGACGCGGCCTACGTGGGCAAGATGCTGTCCGATATCGTGAAAGACCAGGATCTGTCGCGATACATTCTGTAGCAACTGACGGGCGCAACGGGCTGGCCGCATCACCCTTTCTGTCTTGCTCGCGCACTCGTCAGTCTGTGTTGGGCGTCCTACCGTTCCGGCCGCGGCTTGCGTCTCCGACCATTCCCCGCTTACACTCCCAGCTTTCAGAGAAGCAAAAGGAAACTCGTGACCGCCATCGACCGGCAGCGCATGAAGTCCCTGATGGAGCGGGAACAGCAAAAGTTCGTTGCCGAGAGGCCCAACTCAGCAGCCCTTTTCGAGCGTGCCCGCAAGTCCCTGCTGGGCGGTGTGCCCATGAACTGGATGGCGAAGTGGGCGGGAGCCTTCCCGCCGTTCGTGCGAGAGGCCCGTGGCTCCGAGTTTTTCGATGTGGATGGCCACCGATACGTCGATTTCTGTCTGGGTGACACTGGCGCCATGACGGGACATTCCCCCTCGGCGACGGTCTCGGCCGTGGAACAGCAGGCGCGGCGCGGTATCACGTTGATGTTGCCCAGCGAAGATGCCATCGTGGTGGGTGAAGAGTTGCGGAAACGCTTCGGACTGCCGTACTGGCAGTTTGCGCTGACCGCGACCGATGCCAACCGCTTCGCGATCCGTCTGGCCCGCCACATCACGAGCCGGCCCAAGATACTTGTCTTCAACTGGTGCTATCACGGCACGGTCGACGAAACGTTTGTCACGCTGAAAGATGGAGCCGAGCAGCCGCGGCGCGGCAACATCGGACCGCCGGTCGATCCGGCTGTAACCACGCGGGTCGTCGAATTCAACGACGTCGCGGCCCTGGAGGCTGGGTTAGCCGGCAAGGACGTGGCCTGCGTTCTGGCCGAGCCAGCCTTGACCAACGTGGGCATCGTCCTGCCCGAGCCCGGCTACCACCAGGCCCTGCGGGAAGTCACCCGCAAACACGGAACCCTGCTCCTGATCGACGAAACACATACCATCTGTGCCGGCCCCGGCGGTTGCACCCGGGCCGAGAATCTGGAACCGGATTTTCTGATCTTCGGAAAGCCCATCGCAGGGGGTGTTCCGGGAGCGGCCTACGGCTTCTCCGAGGAAGTGGCCCAGTGCGTCCTCGCAAAGCAGAATCTGGAGGACTGCGACACCGGCGGCATCGGCGGAACCCTCGCGGGCAACGCGCTCTCCCTCGCAGCCATGCGGGCCACTTTGCAGAAGGTCTTGACCAAGGAAGCTTTCGATCGCATGATCCCGATGGCCGAGCGCTGGACCGAAGGCGTGGCCAAAGCGATCTCAGAGTTCCAGTTGTCCTGGAATGTGACTCGTCTGGGATGCCGCGCCGAGTATTTGTTTTCTCCGCAGACCCCGAAAAACGGCAGCCAGGCCCACGACGCCATGGACTTCGAATTGGAGCGCTTCATGCACCTCTACGCCATGAACCGGGGCATCCTGCTGACCCCGTTCCACAACATGGCGTTGATGTCGCCGTCTACGTCGAAGGAAGATATCGACCAGCACACCAAAGTCTTTCGCGATGCGGCGAAGGAACTGCTGGGATAGGCGGTTCGATTCTTGTCAGTGACAGCACGAATAGAGGGCAAAGCACAGCCGAGCCGAATGAGTCTCAGCTCCTGCTTTATTCCGTGAGCTCTCCTGGCTATGACGTGCCTCTGTTTGCGGCCGTCCTTGGCGATCTTTGCGCTCAAAGGCCTTCCGGCAACCTCTCGCGCCCCCGCCGCATGGTAGGCTCATAGTTCCCCGCATGAAATCGCTCCGCCATCCTGCCCCGGCCGGCGTCGTTCTCGCGCTGGCCGGCCTGCTGGCCGGATGCGCGTCCGTCGGAGCTCCGGTTCCTCCGTCGCTCAAACTGCCAAAGCCTCCCACCGACTTGCGCGCCGTGCGGAAGGGCAGCAAGGTGTATTTGTTCTGGACGGTCCCCACCCAAACAACCGATCGCCAGAGTGTGACGCGGCCCGGCCCGACCCGGATCTGCCGCAGCTTAGCCGCCATCATGAGCGAATGCGACACGCCGGTGGGGAATGTGCCCCCCGCCGTCGGCATCGCGGGCGAGCCCGCATCACCAGCAAAGACCGGGCAGAATCGGAAGCCGCAGGCGGAGTTTGCCGACACGCTGCCTCCCGACCTGCAGCAGCAAAATCCGACCCGCGTGGCGACTTACGCAGTGGAGGCGCTGAATCGGGATGCCCGAAGCGCAGGCCTCTCAAATCAGGTGCAGGTGCCTCTGGTGCCGACGCTGCCGCCTCCGGCGAATTTCCAGGCGCAAGTCATTTCGGACGGAGTGGTCCTCACCTGGGAGTGCGAACAGTTCCCTGCAACCTCACCGAATCTTCACTACACCTACCGAATTTACCGGAGATCGGCCGACACAGGCGCGGACGCGAAACTGGCGGATGTTGACTGCCCCGTCTCCCGCTACGAGGACCACACCATCGAGTGGCAGAAGGCGTATGAGTACCGCATGGCTGTCGTCTCTTTTGTGGATTTGGAGCCAAAGATCCATCCGTGCCCGGTGCGAAACGAAACTCACGGGGATTCCGAAGCCATCGTCATGCCGACGTGCATCGACGCTGCGATCGTCGAGGGCGAGGATTCAGCACCCCAGAGAGTCTTGACCAACGACATCTACCCGCCCGGCGTTCCCACCGGCCTGCAAGCGGTCTTCTCGGGCCCCGGGCAGGCTCCGTTCGTCGACCTGCTCTGGGCGCCCGACACCGATGCCGACCTCGCTGGATACGACATCTATCGCAGGGAGGCAGGGACGCAGCCGACGAAAATGAACGACGGCCTGGTGAAGGCCGCTGCCTACCGCGATGCGAACGTAACTCCGGGGAAGACCTACTGGTACTCGGTCTCGGCGGTCGATCTGCGCGGCAATGAGAGCGCTCGCTCGGAGGAGACCAGTGAAACTGTGCCCCAAAACTGACCGCCACCCACCGGTCTGTGGCTGCAACTTGAGTCCCAGGGGCTGCGCGAATTTCCTTCGTATCCTGCGCACGCTCTGTGTTTAGATAAAGTGACCATGAAATATTGTCGCTTCCAAACAAATGGCGTAGCTCACTACGGATTGGTGGAGTCGGTGGCGGGCCGCGAAGAAATCACGCGTCTGCTGGTCACGCCTCCCGAAGAAGTGGGCGGCGACATGGAAGATCTCCACACCAAGAAGATGGACCATCTCCCCTTGGCGGAAGCGGGCCTGCTGCCGCCCGTCCGGCCGACAAAAATCATATGCGTGGGCCGCAATTACCGCGAGCACGCGGCCGAACTGGGCAACGAGGTTCCGGTTGAGCCGTTGATTTTCTTCAAGCCGACAAGCGCACTGAATTCGCCCGGCGGCAGCATCCGCCGGCCCCGCCTGTCTACTCATACCGACTACGAGGGCGAGCTGGGAGTCGTCATCAGCAAGCACTGCTACAAACTCGCCGATGGCGCGGACGTCCGCCCCTACATTCTTGGCTACACCGCCGTCGACGACTTCACCGCGCGCGATCTGCAAAACAAAGACAAGCAGTGGACACGCGCCAAGGGCTTCGACACCTTCTGCCCGGTCGGGCCGGTGGTCACCGACGAAATCGATCCCTGGGCCGGCGTCGGCGTGAAAACCATCGTCAACGGTGTCGTCCGGCAGGACGGCAACACTCGCGATTTCATCTTCTCGCTCGATGCGATCCTCCACTATATCTCGCAGGTCATGACCCTGCTACCCGGGGACCTGATCGCGACCGGTACGCCCAAGGGCGTAGGGGCGGTCGTGGCAGGAGATGTCGTCGAGGTGCGCGTCGAAGGGGTCGGGAGTCTCCGTAATCCGATTGTCGACGAATAAGGCGACAGGGCGGCGGGATTACCCCTTCGTAACTTCAGCGCCCCTTTCGCCATTTCGACTTCCAGCTTATGCTTGAGTGCCGGGAAGTTGTCGCTGCGTGCGGCTGTTTCCTTCTGGTTCAATCATGAATCCACTACGGCTTGTTATCTTGATCCTGGGCGGTACGGGAATCGCGGCTAGCGCTTATTTCCTCATGCGGCGCAAGCCGAAGAGCCCGGAAGAACTCGAACGCAAGCGCCGGGAGTGGCTCGATAACGTTGGCCGCATCACCGATGGCACGGTAATCGACGTCCAAGAATTGCGTCTCGATGACCAACACCCCTCCACCATGCTGATCTTTCAGTACGATGTGGCCGGCGTCTCCTACGAAGCCTCCCAGGACGTCACTCACCTCCGCCAGTGGGTGAACCTGCACTCGTGCCGCCTCGGGCTTCCCACCTCAGTAAAGTACGACCCGCAAAACCCCGGCAATTCGCTGGTAGTGTCGGAACGCTGGATCGGGCTGCGCCAGTAGTTCAGTCGTCAGTCTCCAGTCCGAAGTCGTCGGCCCACGACGGATCTGATCGCCTCCGTTCCTCCACCCGCGCTCCTGCCCCAAGGAATATCCACGCGGAGTCTCTGCTCTTACCAGGGTTTTGGCTGATGACTGGCGCCTGATCACTGAAGGCGGGGCTTTCCTAGCGACAAGCCAAGCGACTGAAGACGAGCGACTGCTTTGCTAGCTGCCTGCCGCGAACCCGCCCGCGTGGGCGACCGTGATGCGGAGGTACTTGTAAGGATTCACGGGGGTATCGTTGATGCGGACTTCGTAGTGGAGGTGGGGCCCAGTGCTGCGTCCGCTGGCGCCGACGTAGCCAATCACTTCGCCACGGTGTACGTGCTGTCCGGAGGCGACCGCGAAACCGGAGAGGTGTCCAAACCGGGTATTGATCCCGTGACCGTGTTCGAGAATCACTGCCCGTCCATAGCCGCCGAGGAAGTCGGCGAACTGTACCTCGCCATCCGCCGGCGCAAATACGGGCTGGCCCACGGTGGCGGCGATATCAATGCCGGTATGGAATGCGCCCTCACCGTTGAACGGGTCGATGCGCTCGCCGAATGAGCCCGTCACCTGGCCTTCCACCGGCCACAGACTCGGCGCCGAATTCGCGCGCAGCCAATCAGCCGTGGTCACGTTCCGCGTCAGGCCCAAAGAGATCCCGGTGGTGGTGGCGCCGGTGAGCGCAGAATTCCTCAAGGCGTAGAGTTGATCCAACGACGAGCTTACTTCCGCATTGCGCACCTGCTCGTCCGCGCCCGTCACCAGCGACGGATCGGATTTCAAACCGTACAACGAGGAGACTTCACTTGCCAGCGATCCAAGCGACGCCACCTGCACGTCGCGCTCTTTGGCGACCTGTTCCAAGCGGCTATAGCGGCTCTTGAGATCGTCTTTTTCGGTGCGCAGCTGGTTGTAACTGGAAACCTTGAGCAGCATGCGCGCGTAGGAGCTCGCGATCCCGGTGAGGCTCACGAACGCAACCGCAGCGCCCACTGCAAATGTGTAGAGATAATGGACAGGGATCGGAATCTTGCGTAGTTGCCCGTCGTCATCGCGAGCCACAAAAAGAATGTAGAAACGTTTACGCAATATTCCCCTTCCGTCGAAGAACTCAGGGACCATGCCCGGGCGGCCTGCGGTTACAGGGGCCCTAGTCTGCATCCCGATTCCCGAGCTACGCCCCCATGCGGGGTTTGCTGATGCGTGCTCACTACCTACCGGAACCGGGTAAGGCTCAACAACTTCATTGTCTGCAATTCTTACCGATTGCAGGACTTATGTTGGCCAAAGGTTATGGAAACAGCTGTCAAACGGTAACAAACCGGGTTCCCCCTGTCAACGGGGCTAGGGGGCATTTTCAGTTACCTAGGATCGATGGCTGGTATGGCCTTAGGGCCCGGTTACGAAGTGGTTACGGACCTGGCCCTGGGAGGCGCTTCCCCCCGACTTTTCCCTCCCGTGGACCCTCTATATAGTGATGCCACCGTGGCCCTCAGCGAAAGAGCGCTCATTTCCCGTTTTCGTCGAAGTGCCGCCCGGAGGCGCGGCGTGATCATCGGTATAGGGGATGACTGCGCAGTCCTGCGGATTCCGGCCGGCCACGAAGTCCTGGTCACCACCGACTTCACGATTGAAGGCGTGCATTTCCGTCGTGCCTGGCATCCACCGGAAGTGGTCGGCTTTCGCTGCCTCGCCCGGGGCTTGAGCGATATTGCGGCCATGGGTGGCGAGCCGCAAGCGGCATTCCTCTCTCTGGCGGTGCCTCGAAACCTGCCGCAGGCCTGGATCAACCGCTTCATGAAGGGCTTGTTGGGGCTAGCGTCCTGCTTCGATGTGACTCTGGCGGGAGGCGACACGTCGGAGTCGCCCCAAAACGTCCTGGCGGACATCGTGGTCGTCGGATTCGTGCCCAAGCGTCATGCCATTCTGCGGTCGAAGGCCCGGCCCGGCGATCGGATCTACGTGACCGGAGAATTGGGCGGTGCCGCGGCTGCGCTGGAGAAATTCATGGCGGGCAGGAAAGCTCTACCCAAGGACTTTCCTCGTCACTTCCATCCCGACCCACGGGTAAAAGTCGGGCAATTTCTGCGCACGGAGCGGCTGGCCTCGGCGATGATCGACTTGAGCGACGGGCTCTCGACCGACCTCGCCCACATCTGCCAGGAGTCAGGAGTCGGAGCCGAGATTCTCGAGGCCGCAATCCCGCGGGCGCGCATCGGCACAAAAGAAAATGAGGTGGACCTGGATCGCGCTTTGCACGGCGGAGAAGACTACGAACTGTTATTCACGGCACGCCGGGGGAAGCGCGTGCCCAATCGAATCGCGGGTGTTGCCGTCACTCTCATCGGGGAAATCACACGGCGCCGGCGCATCGTCCTGAAAAGTCGAAATGGGAAGCCCTCCCCTCTACGCCCGCAGGGTTGGCAGCATTTTCGAAAGTAGCCAGCCTGCTCGACGGGTCACGTCCTGACGTACCTTCTCGTGCTCTAGTGCATCCCAAGTTGCGAGACTAGAGTAAGGACTATGTCGTACCTCCGTTTTGCCTGTCTTTCCTGGGTCTTCGCGGGTTGCGTTCTCGCCACCGCTGCCGCGCAGCAACCCGCGGTGTCCCCGGTCCCTGTGCCAAAAGCAATCCCACCGGCGGCAGATGCCCCTGCACTCAGCGTGGACAACGATTTCATCCACAAGCAATTTGGGGAAGAGTTTGCGCTACTCCCGAACTCGACGCCATTCGTGCGCGATATCGACGGCGACGGTGTGGACGATTTCGTGATTGTTGCCCGGAGCAAGAAACCCATGCTCGACGCCGCCGAGCACAGCTACAAGGTGATCGACCCGTACTACAACTTCTACGGCTACGGCGACCCCAAACTGACGGCCACTTTTGGGTCAGAAGATCTGATGGAGAAGAACCTGGTCGTTCTCATCATTCACGGCGCCGGACCCGACGCCTGGCGCTCGGAAAGTCCGAAAGCCAAGTTCGTCATCATTAACCTGCCGCTCAAGAGGATTTTCGTGCGCCGCCTGCAACTCCGCAAGAAACAGGTGAACGCGATCTACGCGGTGGAAGCCGACGCCAGCGCCGGCGACTCGGTGGTCTTCTGGGACGGCAAACAGTACAAGTACCAGCCCATCGGCACCGGCGCCGAAGACTAGTTTTTCCCCTGGCGTTGAGGGTCCAGCTTTTAAGTCCATTTCCCGTACAAGGCTCTTGGATTCGTCACCATCTCACCCCTCGCACCGCCTCACACTTCAGATCACACGTGCCTGTCCGGCGCTCGCCTATAATCTGGGGGTCATGAACCTCGAACAGAAGCTGGAAGAACTCAAGAAGCGCGACCAACTGGCCGAAGAAGGTGGCGGAGCGCGGCGCCGCGAAAAGCAGCACAAAGAAGGCAAGATGTCGGCGCGCGACCGCATCGAGTTTCTGCTCGATGAGGGCACGTTCGAGGAGACCGACAAGCTCGTCACGCATCGTTGCAACGATTTCGGCATGGCCGAGCACAAGTTCTACGGGGACGGCTTCATCACCGGCTACGGCCGCATCGAAGGCCGCCTGGTCTTTCTTTTCGCCCAGGACTTCACCGTGTTCGGTGGCTCTCTTTCCGAAGCGAACGCCGGCAAGATCGTCAAGATCATGGACCTGGCCGCCAAGATGGGCGCGCCGGTCATCGGCCTGAACGACTCGGGCGGGGCCCGCATCCAGGAAGGCGTGATGTCGCTGGCCGGCTACGCCGACATCTTTCTGCGCAACACCCTCTACAGCGGCGTCGTGCCCCAGATCTCGGCCATCATGGGCCCCTGTGCCGGCGGCGCCGTCTACTCGCCCGCCATCACCGACTTCATCCTGATGGTCGACAAGACCTCGTACATGTTCATCACCGGCCCCGACGTCATTAAGACGGTGACCCATGAAGAAGTCACCAAGGACCAACTGGGGGGCGCGACCACGCACAACGAGGTCTCGGGCGTGGCGCACTTCTTGTCGCACGATGACGCGGAGTGTCTCTCGATGGTGCGCGAACTGCTGAGCTTTGTTCCATCGAATAACCTGGAAGATCCGCCCCGCCGGCCCTGCACCGACCCCGTCGACCGCGCCGATCCCGCGCTCGACAAAATGGTGCCTGCGGAATCCAATCGCCCCTACGACATCAAAGAGGTCATTCGCGCCGTCATCGACGATGGTTACTTCTTCGAGGTGCAGGAGCATTACGCCAAGAACATCGTCGTCGGCTTCGCGCGTCTGAACGGGCGCTCGGTGGGGATCGTTGCCAACCAGCCCGCCATGCTGGCCGGCACGCTCGACATCAACGCCTCGATCAAGGGCGCGCGCTTCGTCCGCTTCTGCGACTGCTTCAACATCCCGCTGGTGACCTTCGAAGACGTCCCCGGCTTCCTGCCCGGTACTACGCAGGAGTACGGCGGGATCATCAAGCACGGCGCCAAGCTCCTGTTCGCCTTCGCCGAAGCCACCGTGCCGAAGGTGACCGTTATCACGCGCAAAGCCTACGGCGGGGCGTATTGCGTCATGGCCTCAAAGCACATCCGCACCGACGTGAACTACGCTTGGCCAACGGCTGAAATTGCCGTCATGGGCCCGGAAGGCGCCGTGGACATCGTCTACAAGCGCGAACTGGAGCAGGCCGCGAACCGGCAGGAGGCGCGGCAGACAAAGATCGAAGAATTCCGCGACCGCTTCGCTAACCCCTATGTCGCCGCCGATCGCGGCTTCGTGGATGCTGTGATCCAGCCCCGCGAAACGCGTAAGAAGCTGATCCAGGCGCTCGAGATGCTCGAGACCAAACGCGACAAGAACCCACCGAAGAAGCATGGGAATATACCGTTGTAGCTGCTTAGCTATTGCGCGACTACATCGCGGCATATTCCACAATCCTAAATTCGAATGAGTTGCCTCACATTTGCGTGGATGCTTTTGTAGTTTGAGGTCAGCACATCTCGAGGAAATAGGGAGAGTTCGTCTCCGGCAGCCCTCTGAACGCACTGAAGGTGCGACCGCCGTTCCGCCAATACCATTTCACCGACTTGAATGTCGCGAAAGTGGCGAGCCTGCGGCAAATAGCTGGGACGAGAATGGATGCCCAAATATATGAGGGTGACTGCAACGAGATTTTGATTAAGCAGATTTTCCCCACCCTTCGCCATGAGAGCTACCGCCGCGCTCTCCGCCTGCTAGACCCGTACGGGCTCAACTTGAAGTGGGAAGTGATATCGCAAGCTGGGCAGCTGGAGACGATAGACATGTTTCTCAACTTCCCAGTTATGGGAATGAAGCGCAATGCGCTTTGGAGAGATCCGGGTAGAGTGCGGCCCGAGGGCTTCGTGGGCTTAACGCCTGCAGGGGGAACGAACCCTCGAAAGCGGTCGCGTATTCGACCACTTCAATCTGTTTGGGACGCCTGAAAAGGAATCGAATGAAGCAGTGGCCGCCGCATTTCAGCGGCGCCTCGGTCAAGTTGCAAGGCAAGCGCGTTCCCGACCCGGGTCCCATGAGGAACAGCAAAAGAGCCCTAGTTTACTACTTGTTCTTCGGCGCAGGTCGACGTCGCTGACAATCGTCACGGATGTGTTCGAAAAATACCTCGCTTCGTGAGGCTTGCGGCGGTGTAGAGCATAGGTGTAGGGCAGCAGAGGTGACCAGGAACTGTACCGGGAGGGCGACCGAGGGGCGGGCGGCCACTCGCTAACGGCCGTCAGCCACCAGCCAAATGCAAAAAGCTGTCAGCAGAAAATTAAGAGTCCCGAGGTGATGTTGGTCTCATTCGTCTCGGCCAGTAGCTCGCGTTAGACCCTCGTCGACCTGCTCTCGTCGCTTCCTTGCGGGTTGCAACGCGCGATCTCGACTCGGGCTCCGGGCTCACCGCCAACCGGATAAACCAGTCCAACGCCTTCGGGACTCTATCTTGCCTTCGACAGCAGCTCCTGTTCTCCTCGACCAGCGCTTTGCTTATTGACCCTTGCTGACCTTCCTTCCGATCTTTCAACCAGAAAGTGACCTCGCTCGAGCCCCGGACGCTGCACCAACCGGAAAAACTTCGGAACGTGTCAAAGAACGAGGTTGTTTTTACGCCCTTTAAATTTATAGTCAACGAAAACAACGCGTCTTTATCTCCCGCAGAATCAATCGAGTGCAGCCCGTTCACAGGGCCATGCCGGATTTTGGTGCAACCCGCGAAAGAGTTCTCGCAAATCGGCAGCTGCCCGCGCGTCAATTCTCGCCTTATCGCGCGCGAAACATCGTTCTTGCTGCTCACACACGCTCATCTCGCAGTGTGGAAATTTCGTCACAATCCAATAACCATGCGCCCTTCGGAAAATTCCGCTGACCCCGAGTGCGCCGGGAAGTCACTTGCCGGGATGCTCGATTCCTCCTAGGCTCGGCATGAGGAGAAACGAAAATGGCTATCTATCCCGGCAAAGTCGTCGACGCCAACGCTAATCCGCTCTTCAAAGTGATCGGACTGGCGGCAGCGGCGTTCATTGTCGTCATTCTGCTATTCAATTGCGTCACCCGGGTAGGCACCGGCCGCGTGGGCGTGCTGACTCTCTTCGGACGCGTCGATCCCCAGGTCCTGGCCGAGGGCATTCACCTCATCAATCCTCTGAAAACGAACAACGAGATGTCGATCCAGACCCAGACCATCAAGGAGTCGGCCAGCGTGCCCTCCAGCGAGGGCCTGGTCATGAATCTCGACACCTCCCTCATCTATCACGTCAATCCCGACAAGGCAGCCGAGGTCTTCCAGAAGATCGGCGCCAATTACGAGGCCGTGGTAGTCGAACCCACCCTGCGGGCTGCGATCCGCGAAGCCACCGCCTCCCATACCGCCAACGCGCTCTACACCGGCGAGCGTGAAATGGTCGCGAAGCAGATCAGCGAACAGCTCACCGCCCAACTGAACCTTCGCGGCTTGCTGGTTGAGAGCGTTCTGCTGCGCGACATCCAATTGCCGCAGACGCTGAAGGCCTCCATCGAAGCCAAACAGCAGGCCGAGCAGGAGGCGCTGGCCATGAACTTCCGGCTGCAGAAAGAAAAACAGGAAGCCGAAAGAAAGCGGATCGAAGCCGCAGGCATCCGCGACTTTCAGCAGATTGTTGCGCAGGGCATCAGCACGCAATTACTCGAATGGAAGGGAATCGAGGCCACGGAGCTGCTTTCGAAGAGCCCGAACACGAAAGTGGTCGTCATCGGCAACCCCAAGAACGGCCTCCCGCTGATCCTCGGACAATGATCCTCGGACAATGATCCTCGGGACAATGTTGCTTGAGTCATGGCCTGGGACGACAGGGTGTCGTCTCCAACCATCGACCCAGCGGCTGCTACCATAAGGGCGTGACCGCTTTGTTGGACGTGCGAAGCCTGAACGTGGCATTCGAAGCCCAGCCGGGCAGGGCTCGTGCGTCTGCACGCGGAAGCGATCCCGCCGCGACTGTCGCTGGGCCGGCCTCGTGGTTCGCGGTGCGCGATCTTTCCTTCACCCTCGTGCCCGGCGAGGTGCTGGGACTGGTCGGCGAATCGGGCTCCGGCAAATCGATCACCTCGCTCGCCCTGATGCGGCTCCTACCGCCCCAGGCGCGGCCCACGGGCGAAATCCTCTTCCACAACGGCAACGGACAAGCTGCCAACCTGCTGGAACTCGCCGACCATGAAATGTGCGGCCTTCGCGGCTCGCGCATCGCCATGATCTTTCAGGAACCGATGACGGCTCTGAACCCGGTGATGCGCGTGGGCGATCAAATCGCCGAAGCGATCCTGGCGCACGCGCCGGTCTCCAAGTCCGAAGCCTGGCAGCGCGCCGTCGAGGCGATGAAAGACGTCGCCATTGCCGATGCCGAGCGCCGCGCCCGCAACTACCCTCACCAGCTTTCCGGAGGCATGCGCCAGCGCGTCATGATCGCCATGGCGATCGTCAACCGCCCGCAGCTGCTGATCGCCGACGAACCCACCACGGCCCTCGATGTCACCATCCAGGCGCAGATCCTCGACCTGCTCGCCGAGTTGCGTGCGAAGTTCAAGCTGGCGATGCTGTTTATCTCCCATGATCTGGCGGTGGTTTCGCAGGTGGCGGATCGCGTCGCCGTCATGTACGCGGGAAGTCTGGTGGAGCTGGGCAGCAAGCCGGACATCTTTCGGGCCCCCGCTCACCCCTACACCCGCGGACTTCTGCACGCTGTTCCCACCCTGAAGACCGACCGCTGGCGTCCGCTAGATACCATCGAGGGCAGCGTTCCTCCTGCACAGCTGCCACTGCCGGGCTGTCCTTTCGAGCCCCGCTGCGCCGATCGTGTACCTGAATGCCAGCGAAAGCTTCCGCCGCTCACCGAAGTGTCCGCTGGTCACTGGGCGCGCTGCCCGGTAATCAATCCACCCACCCGCCCGCATCCCGTCGTATAATCGCCCCTTTGTCCGGTGCTGCGTGCGCATCCTTGTTCTGAGCGACATCCACGGGAATCTTGACGCGCTTGACGCCTGTTTGGTCTCGGCCGTTCCCTATGACATCGTCGTCAACCTGGGCGACATCGTCGGCTACGGCGCCAGCCCGAACGAGGTCATCGAGCGCTCGCGCGACCTGGGCAAATATTTTGTCCGTGGCAATCACGACAAAGCCTCCAGCGGCCTGATGGACCTCAAAGACTTCAACCCGATCGCCGGGCTGGCCGCGCTCTGGACCCGCGAACAACTCACGCCTGAAAACCTGGACTGGCTGCGCAGTCTGCCGCAAGGCCCGATCGAAATCCCCGAAGCCCCTCAAGTGCAGTTCGTCCACGGCTCTCCGATCGATGAAGACGAGTACGTCGTAACCTTGCATGACGCGCTGGCGCCGCTGTCGGCCCTGCCGATGGCGGTCACTTTTTTCGGTCACACCCATCTGCAGGGCGCCTTTTCGTTCAAAACCGCGGCCGGCGACGCCTACCGGCCGCCTTACAAAACGGTTGGCCAGAGTGAAAGCACGCAGTTCGCGCTGAAACGCGATGTGCGCTACCTGGTGAATCCCGGATCGGTAGGGCAACCGCGCGACGGGGACTGGCGCGCCGCCTTCGCCGTCTTCGATACCGCGAAATGGATTGTCACGTTCCAGCGCGCTCCCTACAACCTGAAGAACGCGCAGGACCGCATCTTCGCCGCGAACCTGCCGCAAAGGCTCGCCACTCGTCTAGCCGCGGGCCGCTAGTCTGCGATTCCCGGGAGTGATTCCTATCAGGGCGCGCCTTCAGGCGCCTCGTAGAAGCTTGAGATATCAACCCGCCTTTAGGCGCTGGGGTCTGCGGTTGATTGTCTCCGCAAGCTGTTGAGCCCCCGAAGTGCGCCTTCCCCGCCCTCCAGAACACTAGTAAGAACAGGCACCTCTTGACTCCTCGGCGCGGTGCGTCCAACCATGAGATCATCCGGTCGTTGTAGACTTCTCCGATGCCCTCTTATTCATCGTTTGGAAAAAGAAATTCTGCCTCCGCATCGAGTGGCCTGTTCCCATCCCAACCGCCGCCCAACAACTACCTCGTTGCACATGTCGATGGCGGATCCAGAGGAAATCCCGGCCCAGCAGGCTATGGCGTAGTCCTCACCGACCAGTCTGGCCACAAAATCGCGGGCCTGAGTGAATACCTCGGCCACCAGACCAACAATTACGCGGAATATAACGGGCTGCTCGCCGCCCTCGACTACGCGCTTGTGCACGGACACAAAGCGCTGAAGGTGGTCGGGGATTCGGAACTCCTGGTCAAGCAAATTCGCGGCGAATACAAAGTCAAAAGTCCGGCGCTGCTGGAGTTGTACCAGCGCGCCAAGCATATGATCGCGCAACTCGACTGGTTTTCCATCCAGCACGTCTTGCGACAAGGAAACGCCGAAGCCGATCGCCTGGCCAATCAGGCGATGGACAAGGGCATGGGACGCGCCACCTCCGCACCACCTTCACCGTCGCTCACGCAAGGTCAGGAATGGAACGGCGTGGTTCGCGGGGGAGTGGTCGTGATCGATGGAGCTAAGTTGCCGGAAGGCACACGCGTGCAGATCAGGGTACGCGACTAGAACTCGGTTCACTCGTCTGAAGATAAGACAAGCAGACAGCTGTGGGTCAATGAGTTCCAGGGCGATTTTTTCAACAACGATCCCTTCGATCAGCCGCCAACTCTCTGGCGTTCATTGAAATTTAGAAACGTAACATTCGCGCCAGTGATCGGGCGAACCATCTCGCACTACAGTGACATCTGCTTCTACGAATTCGCTAGCGGCCAGATCAGGAAAGTCCTGACCATTCAGCGCCCCGTGGATAACCACATCGCGGTATCCCCCGCCGGCGGGACGATTCTTTACCCGCAGTCTGACGAATCTGGCAGCCTCCTCATGCTGGTCGAGATTTTCCGCTAGACCTGCCTTTATCTCCCCAACACTTAGCTCCTTTCTCAATGCTCGATGTCAGCTCCGCTCACTCCGCCGCCGAAGTATGATCGTGCACAATCTTCCACCCGTCAGAAAATTTCCGGAAGACCAGAGTGAACAAACCGTGGGGCGTGTTCCCGTCGGAAAGCGTCAAGTGCCACGCGCCCCGCACAAACGCCGCATCCGAGCCCAGCGGCGCGATCCGGAGTTCGGAGAATTCGAGCTTCCCCATCTCCTTGCCTTGGCCTTGATAGCGATTCCTGTACCGCGCGAGGGCACCCTGCCAGCCCGAGGTTTCATGGGCATCCGAAAAGAATGTCAGCTCGGGCGAATTCCAATAACCGGTCATGAAGCCTTCGAGGTCGTGGCGGTTCCATGCCGTCTGCTGGGTGCGCAAGACGTTCTCGACGGCCGACTTCGTTTCTTGATCTGATCCGGTTCCCGCGTGGGCCAGGACCGGCACCATGAATATCAACGTCGCCAACAACCGCGGAATTCGCATGTGCATCCGGGCCCTTCCTGAGGCGCACTAGTTTCGCATAACAAGGCGGCGTTGTCAGGGAGCGCGGAGCTTCGTGCCAAAAGAAAACAGCGGTTTTCGCCGCTGCGATCCTTCGTCCCGATGATTAGGTCGTAAAATCCGAAATTGAAACGATACCGGGAAGTTCCGAAACCGGTCGTTTTGTAAGGGCTCGGTAACAGCCGGGGCGAAAGGACCTTAAGTCATAAGAGCTTCAGCCGCTGAGGTCCGCGGCAAGCAATCACAACGTAGCTTCTATGCCGGACTCTTTTTCGCCGCCAGCGCCTTCGCCCCCACCACTTCCCACGGCCGTTTCTTGCGGTCGGCCTGCGGCTTGTCGCGATCGACGATGCGGTCGTACTGGTAAGAATCACTCACCGTGCCCAGCGACTCGTTGTACAGGCTGGGCAGACCCAGGGCCTGTTTCAGTTCCTCGGAAAACGACTGCAGGGCCTTCAAGTGGTCGGCGGACGCGGGAACTTCCGTCTTCGATGTCTTCAGGAATTGTTGGTAACCCTTGTTCACCAGCTTCGAAATCTCGGTGCCTACCAGGTATCCGGGGTAGGCGAAAATTTTCACCCCGTCGGGGCCGTCTTTTTGTATCGCCGCCGACACGTTGTACTTCTTCAGGAAGACTCGCCCCGCCGTTCCGGGCGCTTCGAGCACGTCAAAACCATGCTCGCGCAGCCAACCGAGCGCGTCTTCGTAGGTTTTCTGTTCCAGCTTGCTGGCCATTTCTCGTATATTCCCTTCTTCACCGTCTGCACCCTTAGATGCGGTTACCAAGGAAAGAGTGCGCACCGAAAAGTTGATTGCATCCGAGGTGCCTCTTCTATAATCGGATGCAGGTAGTAGATACCTCTTTTTGCCGATTCTGGCACATTACTATAGTCACGGCTGTCTTAGCGAATGGCGCAGGTGTCAACCAACCCGGCGGTGGTCCACGCTTCGCAATCGAAGTCGCAGCCCCCTTCCGCGCGTCTTGGGTTGAGAGCGCTCGACCGCGTCGGCAACACGCCGCTGCTTCGTCTGGAGCGCATGTCCGCCGATCTGCCCGACGTCGAGATTCTCGGTAAGGCCGAATGGTACAACCCGGGCGGATCGGTCAAAGATCGCGCCGCATCGAACATCATCGCCGAAGCACAGCGCAGCGGAAAACTGAAACCGGGCAAAATCCTGCTCGATTCGACAAGCGGCAACACCGGGATCGCCTACGCCATGATCGGTGCCGCGCAAGGCATCCCCATCACGCTGTGCATGCCGGAGAACGTTTCGCCCGAGCGTAAACGCATTCTGCAGGCCTACGGCGCGAACATCATTTACACCGACCCGGGCGACGGATCCGACGGCGCCATCCGCATGGCGCGCGAACTTAAGGCCAAGCATCCCGATCTCTATTACTACGCCGACCAGTATTCGAACGACGCCAACTGGCAGGCTCACTACCATGGCACGGCCAACGAGATCTGGCAACAGACTGAAGGACGTATCACCCACTTCGTCTCCATCCTCGGCACCAGCGGAACCTTCATGGGCACAGCCCGCCGTCTGAAAGAACTCAACCCGCATGTGCGCTGCATTTCGCTCCAGCCCGATTCCGCCTTCCACGGCATCGAAGGCACCAAGCACATGGCCACCGCGATCTTGCCCAAAATCTACGATCCGAAACTCGCCGACGAGGATATCGAAATCGCCACCGAAGACGCCTACCGCATGGCGAAGCGCCTGGCGCGTGAAGAAGGCTTGCTCGTGGGGATCTCCGCCGCCGCCGCCGTCGTAGGCAGTTTGAAAGTTGCCGAGCAGCGCAAGACAGGACAGCCCGCAATCATCGTGACGATTCTGTGCGATTCCGGCGACAAATACCTGAGCGAGCGCTTCTGGGAAGAGGAGTAGTCGCCAGGGAGAACCTTCTGCCGTTGGGATGGATCGACGGGAAACATCGACCCCAGAGACACACAGGCGAGAAAGACACTTCGATCACTTGCCTCCAGGCCTTGACTCTACCCTGTGCCCTCTGCGCTGAAAAAGATTGCTCATGCTGAAGATGAACCCAACCCACTACGCCGAAATCCGCCGCCATGGCGAACAGACCTATCCGCATGAATGCTGCGGCGTACTCCTCGGGCGCATGGACGACGACGGAGCGCGCATCGTCCTCTCTACCGCGCGCTGCGGCAACACCCGCACCGACTCCCCGCAGAATCGCTACCACATCGACCCGAAGGAACTTGTTCGCATCCAGCGCGAAGGCCGCGCCCGCAACGAAGACATCATCGGCTTTTACCACTCCCACCCCGACCATCCCGCACAGTGGTCGCAGACCGACCTGGCCGAGGCCCACTGGTTCGGCTGTTCCTACGTGATCACCCGAGTGGCCAAGGGGAAGGCGGACGTCACGAACTCCTTCGAACTCACCGGTCGCGACGAGCCCGACAAAGCATTCGCGGATGAGAAGGTCGAAGTGAGCGAGTCAACCGCTCAGCGGTGAGGACGTAACCAAGCCTGCGAGGCGAATTCGCCGATTACTTCCCCAGGAATGCGAATACCAGCGCCACCGCCGCAATGGTCACCACCGCCCAAAAAGAAAGTTGGTTGATCAGAGGAAGAGAGGTACTGGAGAAGCGCGCCCGGTACGTGTCCCCAACTTCGTCAGAGCCGCGCTTCCACCACGCGTGCTTGTCGATTGACGGATCGGTTTTCGCGAGGCGAATTCGCATGACGAGATTGCTGCCAATCCCCACCATCATCACTAGCACGACAATCGCAAGGACAATTCGGAACATGGAATCCCGCCTCCATCGTTTCTTCCCGCGTGTTCAGCATAAGCCCACGTGTCAATCGGTTCGGGAAACGGGTCACTCAGGGACCGGCCGCGGGCGAATTTCCCCCTGAATCCCCGCCCCCGTCTGTGGCATCATGTACAGATGGCTAAGATTCACATTCCAACCCCTTTACGCCAATACGCCGGGAAGCAGGCAGCGGTTGATGTCAAGGCGGGTTCCATCGCCGAAGCGCTCTCTGGCCTGGTCACCCAGCATCCCGACCTGCGCCGCCACCTCTACACCGACGACGGCAAACTCCGCGCCTTCGTCAACGTCTACCTGAACGACGAGGACGTCCGCTACCTGCAGAAAGACGCGACCGTCGTGAAAGACGGTGATACCATTTCCATAGTGCCCTCGATCGCCGGGGGCCGTTAGAGGCATGATCGGTCGACCGACAACCCGAATGTCCCTCCTCAGCGCCTGCTGCTGTTGTTGTCCGTCCTGTCGTTGTCGCTAGCCGATTCCGCAGTCCTGCAGCGTCTCAATTTTCACGACCGAGGTTCTCATGGCCACCACAGTTGAAGTCAAACCCGAAACCGTTACCCTTACCAATGACGAGATCTTGCGCTACTCGCGCCACCTGATCATGCCCGAGGTGGGGATGGAGGGCCAGCTGAAGCTCAAGGCCGCGCGGGTACTCTGCATTGGCGCCGGCGGGCTGGGCTCGCCCCTCGCGCTGTATCTGGCCGCGGCCGGTGTAGGCACGCTCGGGATCGTCGATTTCGACGTGGTCGACTTCACCAATCTGCAGCGCCAGATCATTCACTCGACCGCCGACGTGGGCCGCAAGAAACTCGACTCCGCCGCCGACAAGCTGAAGGCCATCAACCCTTACGTCAATCTGCGAACCTTTAATACCCGGCTTTCCAGCGAAAACGCGCTCGATCTGTTCCGCGAATTCGACATCATCGCCGACGGCACCGACAACTTTCCCACGCGCTACCTGGTCAACGACGCCTGCGTGCTCACCGGCAAGCCTAACGTCTACGGTTCGATCTTCCGCTTCGAGGGCCAGGCCAGCGTGTTCGCCACCGAGGAGGGCCCGTGCTATCGCTGCCTGTATCCCGAGCCGCCACCGCCCGGACTGGTGCCCTCGTGCGCCGAAGGCGGCGTGCTCGGCATCCTGCCGGGGCTCGTGGGAGTGATGCAGGCCACCGAAGCCATCAAGCTGATTCTCGGCAAAGGCGAGCCGCTCATCGGCCGCCTCCTGCTCATCGACGCGCTGGGCATGAAGTTCCGCGAGCTGAAGCTGCGCAAGAATCCCGACTGCCCCGCCTGCGGCAAGCACCCCACGATCACCAAGCTGATCGACTACAATGAATTCTGCGGAATTCGTGGGGAGGAAAAGCCAGTGGAGACGGGTATTCCCGAGATCCAGGTCGAAGAACTCAAACGCCGCCTCGATGCCGGCGACGATCTTTTCGTGCTCGACGTGCGCGAGCCGCACGAATACCAGATTTGCAACATCGGCGGCCACCTGATCCCGCTCGGCGACCTGCCCAAGCGCGTCAGCGAACTCGACTCCAGCCGCGAGATCGTGGCCCACTGCCGTTCCGGCGTGCGCAGCGCGAAAGCCGTCGGATTCCTGCAGCAGGCCGGCTTCAAGAAAGTCCACAACCTGGCGGGCGGCATTCTGGCGTGGGCCGATCGCGTCGATCCCAAGATGCCGAAGTACTGACATAAAGGCCTAGTGGCTCGCGGAAGCGTGCGCCAAAACAGAGCCGTCGGTCACTACCTCTTCCGAGTCCGGATGGTGCGGTCATACGCGGGAACGACCTGCCCCCCGCAACTCACGGACATTCTTCCTTCGACCCGTGCCTTTGCTTTGTCCTTCCGACACGCGACGCGGCCGAGGCAGGAGGAATGCGCTGATTCGCGATGAAGGCTCTCTGGCGTTCGCGATGCAAAAGTGAGGTGCCAATGCTTGACGATGAAGAATATCGTCAGCTGATCAACCTTCGGGGCGAAGGTGGCGCAGAGCGGTTCGCCCCTATGCTTGCCGGATGCGAGCGAATTGCCGGATTCGGTGAGACCAATCCTAACCCGATCTTCTACCATCGGTTCTCAAACTACGGACTTCCGTGGCGGCATTTCGGCAAGCCATTGAGAACGCCGCATTGCGCGATTGGTTTACTCCGTTTTAGCGACAGTTCCCAAAGGAGAAGCGAAACAATCGGGGAGCCCGCACAGGCTCCCCTTGATCGTGCTATTCAGTCCGCAAGCAGCGCCTACTTCGTAGCGTCTGCTTTCGCGGCTTCCTCGCCGACCGCAAATGCGAACTTCTTGCCGCTCAGGCGAACTTCGCTCAGGGTCTTGGTGCCGTCCTCGCCGTTCTTCACCACTGCCGCATCGTTCTGCGCAGGCCGGTTCAGGTCGACCAGATGCGCGGGAACTTTCGTGATCAGTTTCTTTCCCTGCATGATGCTCAGTTCCACACTGGGCCCAGTTCCGTCCCACTCAATCTTGTAGTCTCCGGGAGCCAGTTTGGTTCCGTTTACGCTGGTTGGTTCCTGAATCTGCAGAGACCCTTTGTTCGCTGCGAATGCGCTTGTTGCCAGCAGTAAAGCCAGCCCCAGAAATAGACTCTTCGAACCCTTCATACGAAACTCCTTCCTTCTCCCGACTCGAAGTCGGGCACCGGTTCTGGCGGCCTGGCTGTATGCCGCGTCGAGAATTTCTTGCCTTTTCCCGCCGTTGGCCTACAATGCTGCCGTCGGGGTTCAAGACAAAAGAGTGTGGTCTCAAGACCTCACGCTTTTGCTCCAGGGGCTGTTCTCATCTGGCCGCCAAACCGTGTTGAGACAGTCCCTCGAACCCCGTAAGAATTCTCACCTGGTAAACGTTAGCCGCCGAATAGTTTCCAGCGCCTCACCCTGTCCCCAGGCATCGTGAGCAGATACGTTTGATCCCGATCTGAAGTTCCCTTCCAGTTTCAATCGTGATCACAGCTTTGGACGAGATCGAAAGCACGCGGTTAGCAGCAGTTTTTACGCGGCACATACACGTATGCGATGTGTCTATGTCTAGAAAAGCCTGACAAATTGTTCTGGAAGTGCGCGTCAACCGACGATGAAGAGTATTTGTGGGTAACGAAACCGGGAAGGGCAGGACTTCACATCCTTGCGGAAATTCCTCGCCTGCCGGATCGCGAGCCATGCCCTACCACACATTGTCACTCCGACGCGCGAGCGCAGCGAGACAGCAGGAATCTGCTTTTGACGGCTGGCCACCCTCGAAGCAAGAAAACGTTCCCGGGGAAAGGCACGACTTCAGTCGCGCCGAATGCTGTTGCATAGGGCAGCGCCTGAGGTCGTCTTCTTGCGAAGCGAAACCCTTGCTGCCACCGAGACCGCTACGCCCCAATCTGCAACACAATCTTCCCAAAATTCTTCCGCTCCATCAAAAGCCGATATGCTTCCTGCGCCTGCTCCGCCTTCATCACGTGCCCGATCACCGGCTTCAGCCGCCCCTGGGCAATCCACGCCGAGAGTTGCTTCCACGCCGCGTCCATCAAGTCTCTTTTTCCCGAGAGATAGGTCAACCACAAACCCTGCACCATGGCGGCCTTCGCATAGAGTGCGCGCAGATCCAGTTGCGGCTGTTTGCCCGTAGCCGTTCCGTACTGAATCACTTTTCCAAAGTCGCGCAGGCAGCGGATGCTCTTCGCCGTGTGCTCTCCGCCGAGCATTTCAAAAACCGCGTCGACGCCCTCGCCCTTGGTCATGTCCTTGATCGCTTCTTCGTAATCCCGCTCCGCGTAGTTGATGCCATGCTGCAGCCCGAGCTCTTTTACGCGCGCCAGTTTTTCCTGCGACGAAGAGGTGCCGTACATTTCCACGCCGAGAATTTTCCCGATCTCGACCGCAGCCGTGCCCACGCCACCCGCCACCGCATGAATCAGCACCCGCCGCGATCCGCCCGAGTTCTCCAGCAACCCCGCTTCCCAGTACGCAAAGTAGGCGGTGAAGTAATTCACCGGAAAGGCGGCCGCCTGTTCCATGCTCCATCCCGCGGGCACCGTCCACAGCAACTCGGGACGGGCCGCTGTCTTCTCGCCGAAAGCCGCCCACTGCGTATAGCCCATCACCTGGCGCCCCGTCGCTTGCTCTAAGCCGGCAAACTCGCGGCCGGCAACCAGCGGCGGCTTGGGCGCGCCCGGGTAGCCGCCCTGGGCGGTCATGAAGTCGGCGAAGTTCAGCCCGCCCGCTTCCACCTGCACCAGCACCTGCCCGGGTTGCGCCACCGGCTCCGGAACGTCCTGCACTTCGAGCACTTCGGGACCACCCAAACGCGTGATGACAATAGCCTTCATGCCCACAAGTTTATCAGGCAGAGGCGCACAGCCACCGCGCGGCCGGACCCGCTGCCCGCCCTCGAAACCCCCACGGGTAGGCTATTTGGGACCGTTTGCGGCAGGTATATACTAGCTCGGTCGTGCTTACTTGTTTAGCCGCCCCGGGGCCCATTCCGGAGCGGACGCGGAGCGCGTTTCATCTCCCATTCATGGCTCCGCATTAAAGATCGTTGGCTTCCGGTAGGGCGTGAGAAGCCAGCGCGGGATGCGCCAAGGCTGCCGGTTTCGGCAGGCGAGCCTTCCCGAGGAGGTCCATACTCGTGGACTTGGTTTTGGTTCGGTTCTTATTCGTTCTCATTGTTGCGGTTTCCTGCTACGTCATCGAGCCGTTCGGCCTGACCGCCAAATTCGACGCTGCTTTGGGCGTCATCATCGGTCTCGGTGTCATTCTATTCGAGTGGCGCCTGCGCCTGGTCAGCCTGAAGCGCCTCATCGGCGCCGCCATCGGCAGCATTCTGGGCATCATTGGCGCCTACCTGTTTGCCTTGGTCATCCGCAGCAGTGTCCCCGAGGGCCACACCCAGAGCTTCCTGCAGATCATGGTCATGCTGCTCATGGCCTATGTGGGACTGATCGTGGGGGCCAACAAGGGCGACCTGCTGAACCTGGCGGCCCTGGGCGGCATCTTCGGCGGCGAAAAGCAGTCGAAGAGAAGCTACAAGATTCTCGACACCAGCGTGATCATCGACGGCCGCATCGCCGACATCGCCGAAACCGGCTTTCTCGACGGCGTCATCGTCACGCCTCAGTTTGTTCTGCGCGAGCTGCAACTGGTGGCCGACTCCGCCGATTCGCTCAAGCGCAACCGCGGCCGCCGCGGCCTCGATATCCTGCAGCGCCTGCAGAAGGTCGCCTCGCTCAATATTCAGATCGTGGAAGATGACTTTCCCAGCGTCCGCGAAGTCGATTTGAAGTTGATCGAGCTGGCCAAGCTCTACGAAGGCAAGATCATCACCAACGATTTCAACTTAAATAAAGTCGCGCAGCTGCAGGGCGTGGCCGTGCTCAACATCAACGAGCTCGCCAATTCGCTCAAGCCCATCGTCCTGCCCGGCGAGACCATGCGCGTGTTCATCCTCAAAGAGGGAAAAGAATATAACCAGGGAGTCGCCTATCTCGACGATGGCACCATGGTCGTGGTCGACAACGCGCGCAAGATGATCGGCAAGACCATCGACATCTCGGTCACTTCGGTGCTGCAGACCACGGCCGGCAAAATGATCTTCGGCAAATGGGACGAGCGCGCCGCCGCCCGGACCGAGCCGCCTCGTGCGATCAGCACTGCGTCGTCGCCGGCGAACCCGATTCCCGCCGCAATACCCACTGCGATTCCCAACGGAGGGGAAGTCAAGAAGCCCATGATGGTGGATCGTCCAGCGGACTAAGCCGGATTTCAGGAATAGATCGAAAAGGCCGCAGGTCGCAAAGATGCGGAGGTAGAGACGCGGCGGCCGCCGCCTCTCAGCTGGACTAAGTCCCGGTCCTACATCGCGATTCGCCAGTTCCACGCCGCGAACCTCGCTCGACTCCGCAATCCCTCTCACCTTGTCATTCCAACGCGCGAGCGCAGCGAGGCAGGAGAGCCTGCCCTCAGCGAAGTCGAAGGGAATCTGCGGTTGATCGCTGGCTGCAAGCTGCTCGAAAGCGGATTCTGCCCCGCGATGGGCACGACTTCCGAGGCTTCGAAAAAACTCCCGGGTCCATATCAAGGTGCGTCTTCAGACGCGCCGCTACGCACGAAAATGGACCCGGCTTTGGGCCGCGCTCTCGCACCTCTGTCGCACCGGTGGGCACGGGAAGGGCACGACCTTCAGTCGTGCCACAAGGTCTTTAATTGACATGTCGCTTTTGCGCCTGAGGTGAGCTTTGTATCCCCGACAGAAATACCTACGCGGGCGCACTCGAAGTAGCCTCAGCCTGCTCATGCGCGTGATAACTCGACCGCACCAGCGGCCCCGACTCCACGTGCCGAAAGCCAAACCGCAACGCCTCGTCCTTCATATAGCGGAACTCATCCGGAGTGTAGAACCGCGCGATCGGCAAGTGATCTCTCGAGGGCCGCAGATACTGCCCCACCGTCAACAGATCGACTCCACGCCCGCCAAGATCACGGAACACATCGATCAGCTCGTCCATCGCCTCGCCCAGTCCCACCATCACGCCGCTCTTGGTCACCATCCCTGGCGAGAATTTCTTCGCGTTCTCGAGCAGATCGAGCGTGCGCTGGTAGCGCGCCCCCGAACGTACCGTGCGATAGAGCCGCGGGACAGTTTCGGTATTGTGGTTCAGCACGTCGGGCCGCGCCTCGAGCACGATCCGCAACGCTTCTTCCAGTCCCTGAAAGTCCGGGATCAGCACCTCCACGCGGCAGGCGGGCGTGCGCTTACGGATCTCACGAATGGTCTCGGCAAAAATCCTGGCCCCCCCGATATTGTCGTCATCGCGGTTCACACTGGTCACGACGGCGTGTTTCAGCCCAAGGGTCGCAACCGCTTCAGCCACCCGCTGCGGTTCGTCCCAATCAATCCCCTCGGGCTTGCCCTTGGGTACAGCGCAGAATCCGCACCGCCGCGTGCAGATGTCGCCCAACAGCATGAACGTCGCCGTCCCATGATTCCAGCACTCGCCGATGTTGGGGCACTGCGCCGATTCGCAGACGGTGTGCAGTCCCAGGCCGCGCGCCAGCTTTTTCAGATTGTGGAAATTGTCCCCCACCGGCGCTTTGGCGCGCAGCCATTCCGGCTTGGGTTGCCGCACCGCAGGACCCAGTTCAATGTGCACGAGTTGAGAAGCGCCGGCCATCTATCGGTTTAATTTTACATGCAGACGCACAGATTGGTCGAAACAGAGCCAGGCCGGGTCACGCTCGCTTAGGGGGAACACAAACCGAGTCAAACCAGCGACTGATGAACACCTGGGCATGCCGCTCGCCGCAGAAATGCCGCGCCCCCGCGCCGTTCGCCGCTTCGGCGCTCCATTTATGGACGGAAAGCTTCAGGTCCCCGCATTCGATTACGAACCAGTGCATCGGGTTCTCCGTCATAATTCCGCAGATTTCGCACTTGAACTCGCTGAGCGTTGCCATAGCGATCGCATCAATCCTAATTAAATGATTTGTTGCGACTCCACTTTCTCAGAAACTGCCGGGGAAGAGCAAACGGGCGCCTTGTCAGTAGGCGCGAACGTCTCCGATTTGGCTTTAGCGATAGCCATTTCACAAATCGCCGTTCGGGGGAGTTGGGTAAACGGCTTGATTTCCGACAGTTGATGGACTGATAGGGACTGGCTTGGACCTTGAACGACGAGACGCATGGAATGCTGCGAAAGCCAGAGGGGTCTTAGATTAACAAGGAATGATCGTCTCACCGGCGGCCCGTCGCGTCTGCCGCGTCTCAGCAGACCTGTCGATCGCCTACTCCCCATCTCACAGTAACGGTCAAAACCGCGCCGGTTTAGGAAGTGATTTTCTCCCCAACTCCTCAATACCCCCGCACGTCGACCCTTAGTTACCTGTCCCGCCTCCCGCTTTCTGCTATCCTCGGACATTCTTACTTCGCTGTTCGATGTGCGCTTGGGAGTCGAACAGGTCCATGCCTCATCCAAAGAACGATCCCTCCCACGAGGAGCTGCTGTCGGTCCTGCGCACCGCGAAGAACCGGCTGGAGCATCTCACCCCGAATGACTGGACACTGATTGTCGACCGCACCCAGAAGGCGGTCTTTAAAAGGGGCGAGTCCCTGATCAAGCAGGGCAAGCAGAGCAGGAAGGTTTTCCTGCTGGTACGCGGCCATGCCAAGGTCGAAGCCTTCCCCAAAGCCTTTATCGCCGAGATCGGTCCGGGCGAGATTTGCGGCGAGATGGCTTTCCTGGACAACGGAATCGCCAGCGCCACCGTCACCGCCGAAGACGACGTCGAGGCCTGTGCCATCGAGTGGTCGGCGCTCTCCGACCTTTTTGAATTGTTCCCCCACCTCGGATCCCGGTTTTACCGCTCGCTCGCCGTGAACCTGTCGCGGCGCATGCGTGATCAAATCGGCCTGAAGCAAATGGCGACCAAGCCCACCTGAGCGCTTCCCCAGCCCGGTCATCTTGAGCGGAGCGAGACGTCAGCCGAATGCAGTCGAAAGACCCGGGTACCTCCGCGATACCCACGGCCCTGATGATCTCTCTACCACAGCCACGATTCATACGATCAGGCATCCGGCCTGCGGATCAACAATACGACCTCTCCGCTGGTCTCAACCCTGCCCCTACCCAACCTCCACCAACCCGTACGTATGCTGCCACCGCTTTCGCATGTGCCGGACCGCACGGTCGATCTCTTCGGTGGAAATCTCCGCGTTCGGTCCCGCGACCACCGCGGCCGCCTCGCGCTTGGCGGCTTCCAGAATCTGCCGGTCGCGGATCAGGTTGGCGACCAGAAAGCTCGGTATCCCCGCCTGCCGCGTTCCGAAAAATTCCCCCGGGCCGCGCAGTTCCAGATCAAGCTCGGCAATCTGAAATCCATCGCTGGTGCGGACCATCGCGTCCAGCCGCCGTTCCCCTTCCTCCGACACCTTCCCTCCCGTCATCAGAACGCAGAACGACTTCGCACCCCCGCGCCCGATGCGCCCCCTCAGCTGGTGCAGTTGCGACAAGCCGAAACGCTCGGCATGTTCCACCACCATCACTGTGGCGTTGGGTACGTCGACGCCAACTTCAATGACGGTCGTCGAGACCAGGATGTTCAGCTCGCCGCGCTGGAACATCCGCATCACCTGCTCTTTGAGATCGCTGTCCAGGCGGCCGTGCAGCAGGCCGACTTTCAAATCCGCGAACACGCGGCTGCTGAGTTCCTTGTACATCTTGAGCGCCGCCTTGAGCTCCCGCTCCTCGTTTTCCTCGATCACCGGATACACCACGTAAGCCTGATGCCCCGCCGCCACCTGCTTGCGCAAGAACTCCCACACCTCCGCCGAACGTTCGTCGGAAACACGCCGCGTGACGATCGGCGTTCGCCCCGGCGGCATCTCGTCCAGAACGCTGAGATCCAGATCGCCGTACAAGGTGAGCGCAAGCGTGCGTGGGATCGGAGTGGCCGTCATCACCAGCACATCCGGTTCAGCCGCGCCCGCCGTCCTGGACTCGACCGCAGGCGGCATCGTGCTTTTTCCCCCATTTCCGCTCGCTCGCGCGGCCGGGACCGGAGGCCCCGAATCTTTCGATCCCGCCCCGTCTTCATTCGTCTTCTTCATCAGTTTCAATCGCTGGATCACGCCAAAGCGATGCTGCTCATCCACGATCACCAGCCCGAGCTTCGAAAACTCCACCGTCTCTTCGAGCAGCGCATGCGTGCCGATAACGAGGTGCGCGTTGCCCTGCGCGATGTGCCGCCGGATGTCCCGCTTGCGATCCGCCTCGACCGACCCGGTCAGCAGAACGATCCGGTACCCCGCGTTTTCCAGAATCCGCCGCGCCGAAAAATAGTGCTGCTGCGCCAGGATCTCCGTCGGCGCCATCAGCGCCACCTGGTAACCGTTCTCGATCGCAATGATGGCCGCTTCGAAAGCAACAATCGTTTTCCCCGAGCCCACGTCGCCTTGTAGCAGGCGTCGCATCGGGGAAGGCTTTTCCATGTCGGAAGCAATCTCTTTGAGGACGCGTTTCTGCGCCTCGGTCGGATGGAACGGCAGGATCTTCTTGATGGCCTGGCGCGAACGCTCGTCCAGCTGGAACGCGATGCCAGTCTGCGCCTTGATCTGCCTGCGCTTGAGTTCCAGCCCCAACTCGACGAAGAAGAGTTCCTCAAAGATCAGGCGCAGGTGCGCCGGAGTCCGCGCCGAGTGCAGGTCCGCGAGACTCTCGCCCGCATCCGGCCAGTGCACCTGCCATAGCGCTTCGGTCGGGGACACCAACGCCATCCGCGACCGTACCACGGCAGGAACCGGATCGGGCAGGTCCGCGGGTATATTCTCAAGCGCCGACCGGATAATGCGCCGAAACCAGCGCGCAGTCAGCCGTCCCTGCCCCGCGGACTCGTAGATGGGCACCATGCGTCCCACCTCGAGCGAGGCCGCCCGCTTCCCGTCGGCCACCTCGCTGCCTCCGTCCTCGGTCGCGTCTCCCAGAATTTCAAACTCCGGGTGCATGATCTGCAATTCACCGTCGCGGCCGGCCTCGACCTTCCCATACAACGCGACCATCTGCCCCGGCTTGAATTTGTCGCGCAAGTAGCCGCCGTTGAACCAAAGACATTTCAGCCGATTGCGGCCTTGCCCGGCCGCCATCTGGAAGATTGGCGCACGCCGGGTGGTGAAGAACCCCGAGCTGCGCACCTCGGCGATCACACTCGCCATCTCGCCCGCCCGCAGTTCGGCGATGCCGCGCGGGTTCAAACGATCCTCGTAACGAAAAGGCAGATAATGAAGCAGGTCGGCGACGGTATGAATCCCCTTTCCCGCGAGAATTTCAGCGAGGCGCGGGCCAATGCCTTTCACGTATTGCACCGAGGTGGAAAGCTCGAGCATGGGCGAGGACCGACGAAAATGGTAACAGGGAACCAGCGACGAGGGCAGCGATCACCGACGCGCTGAGCCGGGACCATGCTTATGATTTCTCGTCCTTCCGAACCGCAATCCTCCTCAACTCTTGTCATTGCGACGCGCGAGCGCAGCCAGGCAGGAGGAATCAGCTGTCCGCAGGGAACTCGATCCCCACGGACCCTGCAATATCCATAGGACCTCAGCGCGGTGTCTAAACCATCGGTGATCGTGAACTTCTTGCAGTCACTCCTGGCCGTGCTGCTGGGCAACGCTGCCTATTACGCGCTCCTGCCCTCCTTACCCCCGCTTGCGCGCCACAAGCTGTTCCAGGTGGATTGGGGTCTGGCCGTCGACTTCTGGTTCTGCCTAGTCGCCTTCGGCCTCATCCGCACCGCCCAGCGCTGGAGACACCGCTAAACCCGTCGCGAAGGATGAACCGGCAAATGCCGCGCTTTCCCCTTCTGCGTCCTCAGCGGGCGAGCTCGGCGGTTAAACGCCCTCGTCTCAATATCCTGCGAGGCTCCCGGCGGGAGCACCCCTGGTTACTTTCGGCACCTCGGTGGCTGTCCATTTAAACGATAAAATCCTCCCGCTGCATGCAAAAGATCGCCATCCTCTACGATGCGAGCCAAGCCGTGCTCTCGACCTTCGAGTTGGACGAGGTCCTCGAGCGCATCCTGGTCATTGCGCGAGACTTCTTCCATTTGCAGAACGTGGCGATCCTGCTCCTCGAGAAGGAAACGCAACAGCTTCATCCCCGCTGCGTCATCGGCTGGGACTCTGGTACCGAAGACCTACGTCTCCCGCTCGATCAGGGAATCACCGGTGCAGCCGCCCGCCAGAAGCGCCCCATTTATGCTGCCGACGTCTCCAAAGACGCCAACTACGTTTCTACCGCGAAGAGCACGCGCTCGGAACTTGCGATCCCGCTCATGGTGCGCCACGAAGTGGTCGGTGTGCTCGACTGCCAGAGCGAGAATCTTGACCATTTCGACAAAGACACCATCGATCTGCTGACCCTGTTCTCCACCCAGGCCTCCATGGCCCTGCAGAACGCGCACCTGTACTCGCTCGAACGACAGCGCGCCCGCCAGCTCGAAGTCATCAACGCCGTCGCCCGCGAAACCACCGCCGTACTTGACCAGGAGGAACTCCTGGTCAAGGTCTGCTCGGTGATCCAGCAGACGTTTCGGGTGGGCCACGTCTCCGTGCTGCTACGCGACGATGACGGCCTGGTGTTGCGGGCCAGCCAGGGTCGATTCAACGCCGCTCCGCCCGCAGGCGGACGCTTGCCGGCCACCAGCGGATTGTGGGGCCAGGCGCTGGCCGCGGGTCGAACCCTGATTGAAAACGACGTCCGCTCCGGTGCCGAACACGGCTTCTCCCACGAAACTCAGTCGCGCATGTGTATTCCCCTGGTCTCCTTCGGCCAGACCCTGGGTGTTCTGGTGCTCGAAAGCGAGCACACCGGCAGCTTCCAGGAAGGGGACATCGAATCCCTCGAGGCCGTGGCCGATATTTGCGCCACCGCGATCCAGAACGCGCACTACGTCGAACGCGTGAAGCAGTTGGCTTACTTGGACGGGCTCACTGGCATCTTCAACCGGAGGTTCTTCGAACTGCGCGTGGTGGAGGAAATCGACCGAGCCCGCCGCTTCAACAGTGGCATGGCCGTCGTCATGGTGGATATTGATCAGTTCAAGCGGCTCAACGACGAGTTCGGCCACCTGCTCGGCGACGAAGTCCTGCGCCAGGTCTCTTCCGTCTTCCACCAGCAGCTGCGCAAGATTGACGTGGTGTGCCGCTACGGCGGCGAAGAATTCGCTATCCTATTGTCGCAGACGAATCCTCAACACGCTCTGGCGGTCGCCGAAAAACTCCGGCGCTTAGTGGAAAGCTGGCAATTTCCTGGCGTTCCCCGCCCGGTGACGATCAGCGCTGGCGTGGCCACTTTCCCCGACCACGGCACCGCGCGCGACGAGCTGGTCAAATCCGCCGACGCCGGCCTGTACGCCGCCAAGCAAGGCGGCCGCAACCGCGTCCTGCTGGGGCCGACGTTCTACAAAACTGCAGCCCAGGGCGCCAGCGACTAAGTTCACCGAAGCCGGAAATCCACGAGCAACGATCCAGGGAGCAAGAAAAAAGCCGGGCGCACGCCCGGCACTTGTGGTTCCCTTGTCATTCCGACGCCGAGCGGAGCGGAGGCAGGAGGAATCTGCTTTCCGCCCTCACCTTTACGCTCCCGTCTCTAGATCTGCATCCAGTCCCCCTGCATCTCGTGGCGCAGCCGTTCGATCTGCCGCTTGTTCTCCCGCAGCATCTCCCGCCGCTGCCTCTCCAGGTCCTTCTGCATCTTCTGCGTCTGTTTCTTCAACGCCTGCTGCTGGCTACAGAGTTCATGTTGCACCTGTTCCTGCGCCGACTTCGCCGCCCGCAATGCTTTCTGAACCTCTGGCCTCACCTCCTCGGCAACCCGGCGCGATTCCTGGATCGCGTACTGCATCTGCGGCCGTAGCTGCGCCATCTCGCTCTGCAACCTGCTCAAATCGATATGAGTCTCGGCATCGATGTCCATATTCTCCAGGCTCTGCTCCTCGAAGAGATCCCCGGAGTCCTTCCGTTCCGGCAGGGGTAAGGTCAGGTTCTGCTCTTTCTTGTCACGAATAATTCCCACCTGCAGCGTTCCGCTGCTGTTCGACCGGATGGCGTGGCTGAAGTCGCTCGTATCCTGCACCGACTGATCGTTGACCCGGACGATCACATCCCCCGCCCGGAAGCCCGATTTCTCCGCCCGGCTCCCCTTTTCCACCGACCGCACTAGCACGCCCTTCCCGTTTTTCGCGCCGAAAAAGTCCGCCAGTTGCGGCGTCAGGTTCTCCACCATCAGCCCGCTGCGCATCGAGGAGTGCACCACCACCACGGAAACCGGCAGGTCAAAGTCTGGCATGGGTGGGATCGGCGGAATGGGCGGCATTTGAAACTTGAAATCTTTCTGGTGCGATGACCATGCGTAAGACTTCCGCCGGTCCGCCAGCTGCACTTTGATGGTCAACGGCTGGCCGTCGCGGCTCACGCCAAACGCCACTACCCGTCCCGGGGGCGTTTCCCGGATCATGCGCCGCAGCTGCGCGCCGCTGTCGACGTTCGACCCGTTCATTGTGAGGATCACGTCGTGCTCTTTCAGGCCCGCTTTCCCCGCAGGAGCGTCCTGATCGACGATGGTCACTTCGACGCCGCGCTCGTCCTTCAGCTTCAGCGCGGAAAGCCTCTCCGGAGTGACATCGGTGATGTCCACACCCAGGTAGGCCCCGGTCGTTTCCTCATCGCCCGAGAACCCGGTATCCGTCGCTACGCGCAGCGAGTAGGCTCCTCCCATGCCCTCGACCACCGGGCAATCCGCCGCATACGCGGCCACGCTCAGCAGAGCCAGTACGACCATCCCCAGCAGGACGGATTTACGCATGACCTACCTCCTGTGTTTTGAAAAGTCGTTCGTGCCGACAGCGAATCTTGGAAAACTCACCGACCCAAACTCGGTTACCGGCTCGCGCGCAGAAACTTGATGTCCCCCGTCGTGGTGCGTACCTTCAGCGTGGGACCGCCACCGTTCAGCTTGCCTTCCGCGCTGAAGCTCTTGGGCCCCGGCCATTCGCCACCCTCGCTGGTCACGCGAATGTCGGTGAAATCGGACATGATCCTGTGTCCGTTCGCCAGATCGATGCTCGCCCGTACGGTCATGGCCACATCGGCGGCAATGTAGACCACGATGTCCCCGGCCGATGTTTCCAGCACCGAGTCGCTGCGCTCTCCGGTGGAGGAAATGAACTTGGCCATGATGCCGCCCGCGCCCGTCTCCGCGCGCGCTGACGACACGCCGTTCAATTCGATTCGTCCCGCCCCGGTCTGCGCCCGGACCACTCCCTTGGCCCAGCCCAGGCGAATGCTGCCCCCGCCGGTCTCGATCTCGACCGGGCCCGAAATGTCGCCCAACTCGATGTTTCCGCCCCCGGTCGACACCTTCAGCTTGCCGCCGCATTGCTTGACGTCAATATTTCCGCCACCGGCTTCGAGAGTCGCACCCTGGGCGCTGGAAACCAGAACAATGTTTCCGCCCCCCGTACTGGCGTCCACCTTGCCCTTCGCGTTGGCGATATAAATCTTTCCGCCGCCCGTCTCTAGGTGAAGGTCGCCGTTTACCGTCCCGATCTCGATGCTGTCGCCGCCGGTCTCTGCGGTTACCGCCCCGCCGATGTCATCCAGCTGCACCTTGCCACCACCGCTCTGGGCTTCCACCCGGCCGGTGATGCCGCTCACCTTGACGTCTCCGCCGGAAGTCTCCAGCTTCGCCAAATCCAGGTCGCGGGGAACGTTGATCACGAACTCGCCCGAGCAGAGATGATGATGTCCGCCTTGCCAGTCGCCTTCGATCCGTGCCGTATCGCCGCGGATCGCTGCACCGATCTTGTACGCTTCGAATTCCCGCCGGGCATGCTTTTCGTCAGAACTGTAAGAACGAGTGCGTATGACGTAAGTAATTTCCTGCTGAGAGCCGCCCTGCACGCGCACCGAGCCGAAGTCCACATTGACGTGAAGATTCTTTGCGGCGGCGAGCGAACCCGTCATTTCCTGGGTCCACGCATCCCCGTCGCGGTATACCCGCACCTGCTGCGCAGACGCGATCGAAACCAGGACTGCCGCTGTCAGAAGCACCCCGGCGAATTGTGAAAGCTTCTTGAACATATCGTTGGTCAGCCGAAACTTCGTGGGTCGAGCGGGTCCCGTTGAGGTTGGCGTGTTCTCCCTTTAAAGAGCCGAAGCTCCGATTTGATACTTTCTTGCCAAGATCATCGCCTTCGCGACTCCCGACGACACCTTCTCTACCGGTCATCCCGAGAAGGGAGGCGCCAGCCGAACGCAGTCGAAAGACCCCGTGTCAGCGTGCAGCACCACCGGCTCAAGGAAGCTTTTCTCGATGCTCCTGTCCGGTGCGTTCATTACAACCCTCGCCCTCAATCGATCTCCGGCAACTGCGCCAGCACCGTGCGCGCTTGCGACCGGATGTACTGGTTCTGATCGGTCTCCGCCAGATGCTGCAACGCCGCGCGCACCATGCCATCGGCCTTCACCGGCTGCAGCAAAACCAATGCCTGCGTTCGTACGCCCGGATTACTGTCGGTCATCAGCGCCGCCAGCACCGCATCGCGCACCTTCGTATCGTCCTTCACAAACGATCCCAGCCCCTCGATCGCCTTCAGCCGCACCCCGGGGTTCGAGTCATAGTGCAGCGCGTAGATCAAAGCCTCGCGCACCCGCGTGTCATCGGGCTTCTGCGTAAGCAGGTCCACCGAGTCCATACGCACGCCCGAGCTGTAGTTATTGCGGGCTGCAAACAGGAGGAGTTGCTGGATACGCTGGTCGCTGAGGGAACCAGTCTCTTCTTTAGTCTGAACTGTGTCGTATTTGACGACCACTTGGTTGGACCCGGGTTCTTGAACCACTGAACGAATACCGGTGATGGAGGCTTCGGAAAGAGGAGGGGTCGCTGGGCGGTCTACGTAAGCTGTTCGGTCGGTGTTACTGGGCGTCATCTTGTACATCGCCCCAATCCCGCCCCCGAAACCAACCATGAAAATCACCGCTGCCAGCGCGGGAGAGAACCGAACCTGCCGCAGCCAGCTTGCCGGATCAACCGTAAGCCGTTGCCAGAAGCCGCCCTGCTGGGTGGTCTCCAGCGCTTCCTGCAGCTTCATTCGCGACGACGCCAGCAGATTGGGCGTCGGTTCCTGCACCGCTCGCTGCGAGAGCGTCGAGTGGAAGCCGCGCGCGGCCTTCAGTTCGGTAGCGCAGTCGGTGCAGCGCCCCAGGTGCTGCTCCATTTCGTAACGAGCGTCGTCGGCCAGCTCGTTATAAATGTAGAGCAGAACATTTTCTTGAACCCATTCACACTTCATAATGGCGCCCCCTTTAGGGGATACTCCTTAACAAAATTTCGTGCCGCGGGTTCAGCGCATGTCGGCCAGCGAACCCCGCAGCTTCTGCGTTGCCCGGAAAAGCGTGTTCTTCGCCGTCTCTTCCGTCGTATTCAAAATCTCGCCGACAGTGCGCAGCTTCAGACCGTGATAGTGCTTCAGCTCGAAAACCATCCGCTCGCGCGGCGTTAGTTTGTCCAGCGCGCAGTTGATACGCGCCCCCAGCTGCCGGCGCATCAGGTCGCGCTCCGGGTTCGCCCCCGCGCGTGCGTCCGGCACCTGGTCGAGCAAGCTGTACTCCTCGCCCGACGCGTCGGTCGTGACCGGAGCGTCTTCCTTCCGCACCTGCCGCTTGCGCAGGTGATCGAGACACAAATTGGTGACGATGCGATAAATCCAGGTGTAGAACGAACACTCGAAGCGGAAGCTGCCTACGTTCTTATAGGCCTTGAGGAAGGCGTCCTGAAAAATGTCCTGGGCGTCCGGTTCCGACCCGGTCAGGTGGAGCGCAAGGCGCAGAACCGCCTGATCGTAGTGACGAACCAGTTCCTCGAAGGCAGCGCGGTTCCCCCGCTGCGCCTCGCGGATCAACATCGTGTCGTCGATGCGGCTTCCTTGCCCAGCCATGTGGCCCCGAGGGGTGGGGTCCTGGGTCCCGTTGCCCTTATCCGCCCGGGCGCCGAATGCGCCTGGGAAGGAACGTTCGCCAACCGTAATTGGTACCGCGCACGCATCGGCCGGCATGTGTGATCGCTATCCTCGGCAAACCCTCGCTAGAGCCTCTTTGGTTTGCGTAGTAATGGACGCAACAGCACCCGAACCGTGAGCACCGATTATAGAAGTTTGGCAGGATTCTTGCCTTGCCCCGGAAGAACCTGCAAGTGATTGATTTAATGGGTCTCGGCATTTTGCCGAAGACACCTCAACACCCCTGAACTGTTCAGCGAGCGGCGGGAGAATGTAAAAACTTGGTCAATTACCACGCCCGCTACCAAGTACGCCAACAAGTTCGCCCCCATCCGCCTTTTGCAGACCGGGGGCGACCAAGGCCCTTAAAATTACTCAATTCCCAATTGCTAAATTCTTCTACTCGACTGCTTCCTTCTCAATCAGGACTTTGACGTGCGCGCTCACGTCCTTGTGCAGCCTCACCGGAACGTCGAATTCGCCCACTGACTTGAGCGGCTCATGCAATTGGATTTTGCGCCGGTCGATGTGGAAGCTCTTTTTTTCCAGCGCATCCGCGATGTCGCTCGACGTGACCGACCCGAACAGCTGATCGTTCTCGCCCGAGCGCCGCTGGAAGGAAACGGACAATCCTTCGAACTGCTTCGCCAGCGCCTCGGCTTCGTGTTTCTCCTTCGCCGACCGGCGCACCGACGCGGCCTTCATCTGGTCGATGACGGCTTTGTTGGTCGAGGTGGCCTCGATGGCCAGCTTGCGCGGCAACAGAAAATTACGCCCGTAGCCCTCGGCAACTTTCACCACGTCGCCGCGTGAGCCCAGCTTCGGTACATCTTCCTTCAGAATGACTTCCATAGATGACTCCGTTTTCGAATTTCTGGTGGAGACGGGGCTTGCCCCGTCGCGGCGAGCGGCGTCTCCACCTGAAAGACTGCTTGTGCCCGCCTAGTTCGCCCGCCCCGCAAACGGCAACAGCGCAATATTCCGCGCCTGCTTGATCGCACCCGAGAGCCGCCGCTGGTGCGGAGTGCACACCCCGGTCAGCCGCCGGGGCACGATCTTCCCGCTCTCGGCCACGAACTGCGCCAGCAGGCGAACGTCTTTGTAGTTGATGCTCTCGATTTTCTCCACGCAGAACTTGCATACTTTCTTGCGCCGGAAATACTTGCGTCCGCCTTCGCGCGGGCCGCCCGGACCACCGCCCGGACCACCCCCCGGCCGCGGACCGCGCGGTCCCGGACGGTGACTGCTACGACCTTCGGAAACAGGCGCCGCCGCTTCTGATGGCGCAGTTGGTGCTTTGCTTTCTTCAGCCATAATGCTCCTTCAATCTCGCTCGTCGAGCGCGTATGGCGCGGGCACGCGTGCCTGCGGCCTTGAGTTTTTTCTAAGCCGTAACGGCAGCGGTCTCGCCGCCCTCCGGAGTCGCAGCCGGGGCCGGAGCGGCCTTCTTGCGCGCGTCCCGGATCTTCTTGATCTTGTCGAGCCGCTTTTGTTCCTCATCGATCCGCACCGTGAGGAACTTGATCACCGGCTCCGTCACGCGCAAGCGGCGCTCCAGTTCGTGGATCAGTCCGCCGCTGCCTTCCACCGTTAACAGCACGTAGACTCCGTCGTGGAACCGCCGCACGCTGTAGGCCAGCCGTCGCTTGCCCATTTTCTCCACGCTCTTCACCGTGCCACCCGTGGTGGACACTGCGGTTTCCAGCGTCGAAATCAGCTTGTCCAGATCCTCATCCGCCATATCCGGCCGGACGATGAACATCAGTTCATAAGTACGATTCATTCGTTTTCTCCAAATCCGCTACTTCTTCTCGTCCGGCTCCGCTTCCTCGTCGTCCTTCTTGCGGTTGAAGCGGTTCATCGCCGCTGCCGGACCTTCGGTCAAAATCACCTTCACAGCTTCGGCGGCCAAGTCGAGCACTCCATCCACCACCTTCAGCTGCCGCTTGCTGAACGGCTTCAGAATCTTCTTCTCGGGCGCGATGCCTAGCCGGATCCGCAAAAATTCCTGCGTGCCCAGCGCCCCGATGATCGACTCCATCCCGTTGTGCCCCGCCGAACTGCCCCGCTGCCGGATACGAATCGTGCCCATCGGCAGGTCCAGCTCATCGTAAATCACCACCAGGTCCGACTCTGGCCGCAGCTGGTGCTCGTCTAGCAGCTGCCGCAGCGAAAGCCCGCTCAGGTTCATGAACGTTTCCGGCTTGGCCAACAGCACCGGCTCGTCCCCGATCTGGGTTCGGCCGGTCAGCGCCTGGCACTGCCGGTTCCTCACCTCCACGCCGCGATCGCTCGCGATGCGGTCAATGGTAAGGAACCCGAGGTTGTGCGGCGTGAACTGGTATTCGATTCCGGGATTGCCCAAACCGACGATCAGTTTCACGCCATTGCGCTCTTAAGCTCTCGGCCCGTAGCTCGAAGCTCGTGGCTCGAAGCTCATTTCTTCTCTTTCTTCTCGGGCTTCTCCGCTTTCTCGGGGGCAGCCGCCTCGGTGCCTTCCTCGGTTTCCTGCTTGCCCTTCTTGATGACTTCGGGCTCGGCCGGACCTGCAGCCGCTTCGGCAGCTGCGGCTTCGGGCGCCGCCACCACTTCTTCCTTCACCGAGGTCACGTGCGCCACTGGCTGGTTCTCGTCCGTCAGATACGTAAACTTGTCACTGCGCACCAGGTCGGACACACGCAACACCTTGCCGAAGACCAGCTCGCTGACGTCGGCATCGATGTGGCCCGGGATATCTCCCGGCAGACACTCGACTTCCACTTCGCGCAGCATCTGCTCGAGAATGCCACCCTGCTGCTTCACGCCCGCCGCTTCGCCCTTCAGGAAGATCGGGACCTTTACCGCCAGCTTCTTGTCCATGGCGATGCGCTTCAGGTCGATGTGCAGCAGCTTGCCCTTCACTGGCTCGTACTGCCAGTCAACGATCATGGCCTTGGTCTGCTCGCCGCCGTTGAGCGCCAGATCGAAGATGGTGTTGTGCCCGCTCTCGGAACTCAGAATCCGGGAGACTTGGCGGGGATCGACGCTGATCGAGAGCGCGTCTTTGCCCGCCCCGTACACCACCGCGGGAATTTTGCCGCTCGCGCGCACCCGCCGGGCTGCGTTCTTGTTCCCCGCCTGGCGGGGCTGCGCTTCCAGAAGATTGTTTTCCGTTGCCGTTGCCATAAGTTCGTTTCCTGTCTACATGAATAGTTTGCTGACCGAGGTTTCCTCGTGGATGGACTGAATGGCTCGGCCAATCAGCCCGGCAATCGAGAGCTTCTTGATCTTCGGCTCCCGCTCCGCCTCTTCGGTCAGGGGAATGGTATTGGTGACCACCACTTGCGTGATGGCGGATTTCGAAATGTTTTCAATGGCCGGCGGCGAAAACACGGGATGCGAACAGCACGCATACACCGCCGTCGCTCCGTTTTCGATTAGCGCTGCGGCCGTCTTTACCAGCGTGCCCGCCGTATCGATCAGGTCGTCAATGACCAGGCAGGAGCGTCCGTTGACGTCGCCGATCACGTGCATCACTTCCGCGACGTTCATCTCCACCCGGCGTTTGTCGACGATGGCCAGCGCCGCGTCCATCTTCTTGGCAAAGAACCGCGCCCGCTCGACGCCACCCGCGTCCGGCGATACCACCGTCAGGTTCGGCAGGTTCAGTTCCTTGAAGTAGCTCACCAGCACGGGCGACCCGAACAAGTGATCTACCGGGATATTGAAAAACCCCTGCAACTGCGGCGCATGCAGATCCACGATCAGCGCCCGGTCCGCCCCTGCCGTGGTCAGCAGATCGGCCACCAGCTTCGACGAGATCGGCACCCGTGGCTTGTCCTTGCGGTCCTGCCGCGCATACCCGTAGTACGGAATCACCGCGGTGATGCGCCGCGCCGAAGCGCGCTTGAGTGCGTCAATCATCAAAAGCAATTCCATCAGGTGCTCGTCCACCGGGCGGCAGGTGGGCTGGATCACGAATACATCTGCCCCCCGCACGTTCTCCTGGATCTGCACATAGCACTCCCCGTCGCGGAAGCGCGTGACTTGCGCCACGCCCCGTGTGAGGCCAAGGAAGTGACAAACTTCGTCGGCGAGCGCCTCATTGGCGGTCCCGCAGAAGATCTTGAATTTGTCGTCCACGCGCGGGCGCGGTTTGCGCTCGCTCTTCTCTTCAGGCACCTGCTGGCCTTTTTTTTCCGCCGGCGTCGCTAAAGTTGCCATGGGGCTCTCTCGTAGACTAAGTTTCAAGTTTCCGGTTTCGAGTTTCGCAGGGGGTGCGTTGCTGTCCGCCATCCTCTGCAACCCACAAACTTTCCGACCGTGGTCCGAGACCTTCTAGATCTGGCTGGGCCGCTAGGATTCGAACCTAGACAAAGTGCTCCAAAGGCACTTGACCTACCATTAGTCGACGGCCCATTAAGTTAAGAACAGCTCCGGTCACTACAGTTTCGAGTTTCTGGTTTCGAGTTTCAAGAGGAACTTTGCGATTCTTTCCGGCGCACTCGAAACTAGAAACTCGAAACCTGAAACGTTCTCCAATACTGCGGGCGCGTCAGTGTAACCGTAGCCTGCGCCGGTATGCCCGCTTTGCGCAACCGGATCACTGCCTTAGCCGCCGCGGCCCTCGACCGGAACAACCCGTACAGCCCCGAGCCCGAGCCCGACAGCGACGCGTAGTACGCACCGGCCCGCTGAAGCACACTTTTCACGTCTCGCAATTCGGGATATTGAGGAAACACGACCTGTTCGAAGTCGTTTTCGATCCCGGTACGGACGAGGTCGAGAAGCAGGGTCTCGGCCCGGCCCCTGCCCAATGCAGGGACACCGGATAAACGCCCTCCCGAAGTCTTTTTCGAAGGAACGTTGCTCAGCCATGAAGAAACCATGCGACCAAGCTCAATCATTCTATCGGAGGCCCCGCCACCCGTCAATTTTGCGCCGCCCGAGTTTGTGACACCAACGCCGGGACGGCGGCCCAAAGCACTCCCCGCAGGGAGACCACTGCCCACGTGGGGACGGGCGCCCCCGCCCGTCCAGGCCGAGCGCTGCTCGGCAGGGTTTTCTGCCTTCGACATGACGGCATCCCACTCCGCAAACGCCTTGGGTGTAGATACCCCGATCTCCGGAGTGGCAATGACACAGGGTGTCGCCGGAAGATCCGGCAGCGGATAAACCTCCTCCCCCCGACCAACTCCGAGGATCGTCCCACCCACCAGAAACAGCGGGAGGTCCGACCCAACCTCGGCCGCGAGTTCTAACTTCTCCGGCCCGGGAAGCTCCTTCCCCACAGTCCGCTCCAGCGCAATCAACGCAGCCACCGCGTTGCTGGAAGCTCCACCGAGTCCACCCTGCACCGGCAGCCGCTTCTCAATTTCGAGAATCACTCGTCCCTTGGCTTTGAGCACGGCCATTCCGCGCTCGACGATGCGATAACAAGTGTTCGACGCGTCGGTGGGCACGCGCGGATCGGCACAGCGAATCTCAATACCAGATCCGCGAACGAGTTCGACGCGGATCACATCGTGCAGCCCAATCGTCTGGTAGACGGTGCGCAGCTCATGGAATCCATCCGGACGGGTGGCCCCGAGGTACAGCCCGAGATTGATCTTGGCAAAGGAGCGAACAGTGACGGGCATAGTCAGCAGCATTTAATCACAGCGCTCCTCAGCGTCCTCTGCCGCACTTCTCCGCGAAGTTTGCGGTTCCAGATTCGGAGCGCTTCGAGAACTCCCAGCCGCTTAGCTTGGTGATAACAAAACGCGATCAAAGGCTCTCAGGCGCGCCGCGGGCCTCCGGATGAGCTTTGCGCCCCGGCCCTCAAAGTGCTCCCCGATCGCTCGTAAACGCAAGCAGCAGGCATTCTACGAGCTGTCTGCGATCGCATTTTCGGTTCGCCCCCCCCGTGTTTTCAATAACTTAGCTCATAGTGAATCAAAATGAGATTTCGACGCGGACGATTGGACTGCGGGTCAGATCGGGGAGCCCTGCTGTCGAAGGTGTTCGAGGGGCTGCCGTATACTGCCTGAATTTCGGATGCTCGGATGGTGGGAGCAAGCGAGGTAGGAAAACAATCTGCGGAGATCCGACATGGATGTTGATGACATCGTCCCTGTTTTGATTCTTGCGCTTGCGATTGGTGTTGCGCTCAGGGGACTGGCTTGGAGCAAGTTGAAGACACTGGGGCTCGCAGCTGGCCGACGATGCAAGGAAAGATTGAATTCGGGACGGTAATCGAGCAAAAGGCGCGTCACTTCAGCTACCACCTCACCCAGATGGCTTACTCCTACGCCGTGAACGTGAATACGATTCGGGCTACGACCAGAAGATGTTCTTCAAAGAGAGCTCCGCACAGAAGTTTGCCGGCGAATTGAAGGGCAGGCCTGCGTTCATCCGCCACAAGCCCTCTTCACCCAGGGGTCTCAACTCTGCTCCGAGAGGATCAGCAGAGCGTCTGGCCTTTGCAAAGATGATAACCGCCCGCGCCCAGTTAGGTTCTGCGCTTGTAATAAATCGCGAATTCGAATCCGTGGTTCGGGGGGAAGAGCTCCGCAATCTTCCGCAGGCGCTCCGCCATCGGAGTGGGTGCCAGCAGCGGGTAGTCGCGCTCCCGCAGGTCGTAGTAATCCACGTCTAAGTAGAGCGATAGCAGGTAGATGGAGATGGCGTCAGAAAAGGCGGCGGCAAAATACTCGTTCTTGTATTTCTCGGTGTCGGGACCGGGAGTGGTCGCTGCTTTGCGGGCGTCCCAGGCATCGAGCGAAGTTTCTCCGCGTACGTCGGCTTCGACCTGCTTCCACGCTAAGTCGGCGAAAGCCTGCGAGACTCCGATGTGCTCGACCAGCGCGTGTCCCACGTTGATGTAGAACTCGAATGCTACCGAGAACTTATCGTCCATGAGGCGCGTGGAGATGAAGACGCACTGCGCGTCGCCCAGATTCAGATTGCGATGACAGACTGCGCTGTCGCTGAGGACTACGTCGTAGCGGTCGGCGATGACGGTGTCCTCGCCCTGGCTGACGGTAAGAGGCACAAAGTAGTAGGCCTTGCGTTCGAGGGCGGCCGCGGCGGCGCGAGGGACGGCAGCCACCATCCGCTCCAGGTCGGCCTCAGAAATGGTGACCTCGCCCGACATGGCGTAGCAGATGCCATTGGACGCTTGCGAGACCGGAGTTTGCCGGACAACTTCCGCGGGAGTGCGCGTAAGGGCCGACGCTGCCTGCGACATAAGCGGTATTGTAGCGCACCGGCCGCGGTGCACCGGCCGAAGCGCCATAGGCGGTGTAATCTAAGGGGCTATGCTGCTCCAGCCGAGGATGCGAACACCCCGCTGGTATGCCATCCCGGCGCGAGTATTGCTGGTTACTTTTCTGCTGACCCTGTTTTCGTTTGCCACGAGCCTGTTGCTCTCGATTTTGGGAGTCGCGATCGCGGCGAAGTTGCATGGCACGCATCCCGACCTGCGGATTGCCTATCGCAACATCGCGCTCCCGGTGGCGATGGTGGCGGGCTCGATCGTTCTGGTTCTGTCGCTCGTGATGGAGATACGCCACTACCGGCAGTCGAAGACTCTGGAGGGGATCGAACGCGCGAGCCGGTAGAGTCGAAGCATTTGATTCGTGCAGGGTGCGCAGCGCCTGAAGGCGCGGTTCATTTTCTGCTGGATACGCCATGCCGGAAGGCATGTCCTGATACCGAATCCGACGTTTTCAGCAGCCGGCTTTCTTCCGGGAGCCTGCTTCGTGCACCGAGCATCGCCCGAAGCAACGTTCCTCGTGTGCCGGCATCGCCGGAGCTGTTGCCCTTGAGGCACTTTCCACGGCGCAAAGGAGCGTTTTCGACGCAACTGTTCCCACCCGCTACAATGAAAGCGATGCGTCCCCGTATTGCCATTCCTGTGCCTTGCTCCGGCGACCCCAAGTACGCCGCGCGCGCATTGCTGCAGTACGAACGCGCGGTCGAGATGGCAGGGGGAGAGCCGGTTCGCATTCCTTTGGATCAAACGCCGGACCAAGTGCGGCCGTTGATCGAAGGTTGCGATGCCGTGCTTCTGCCCGGCAGCCCCGCCGATGTCGACCCCGCCAAGTACGACGCGGCGCGAGATCCCAAGACCGCAGACGCGGATTCCCAGCGTGACCGGGCCGATGAGGTTCTGCTCCGGGACGCTTACAGCCTGCGCAAACCCGTGCTCGGTATCTGCTATGGCTTGCAGATTTTGAATGTCTATCGCAGCGGGTCGCTGGTCCAGCACATCGACTCATCCGTCAATCACGAGGCGGGGCGCAAGGTCCCGGTGGCTCACACTGTCGAGGTTGCTCCGGGCTCGAAGCTGGCGGAGGTGGTGCGGGATACGGGGATGGATCTCGGCAAGTTGCCGGTCAACTCCAGCCATCACCAATCCGCCGACGGCGTTGGCGAGGGTTTGCGCGTGGTGGCGCGCTGCTCAGAGGACGGCGTTGCGGAAGCCATCGAAGGGACCGCGCCTGATCACTTTGTGCTTGCCGTGCAGTGGCATCCGGAGCGGTCAGTGGATGAGGACGCGGCGTCGCGCGCGATTTTCAGCGCGCTCGTCAAGGCTGCGCAGGCGCGGCATCGGGAACTGGTGGGAGAGTTGGAGAACTGAAGGCCCCGCCCGCTCGGCCATTCCCAAAGAGTATGCCGCCCGGCGGGTTGATGAAAATTCCCGGTTTACAAGTAGTTCGCCCACGGAGGACCATGAGCAACCCTCTTCAATTTGTTTTCTATATTGCGGTGAAGCCTGAAAAGCTCTGGGAGGGGCTGGTTTCACCGGAGTCGAACCGTATCATCTTTGCGGGCGCTGACTTTGAGGCGGACGTGAAGTCCGGCGGTTCGATGAAGTGGATCGGGCCGGGAGCCGATGGCAAGCCCGCCGTCTTGGTGAAGGGCGAGATCCTGCGCTCGGAACCGCCCAAATTGCTTCAGTACACGTTTCAACTCGGGCAAAGTCCATTGAAGTCCCGAGTGACTGTCGAACTCGAGCCAGAGACTGAAGCCACCAAGCTCACGATCCGCCACGATCAGTGGGATGAAGGGGACCCCGCGTACGCATTTTGCTCTGACGGATGGCCGCGCATTCTCTCCCGCTTGAAAACCCTGCTTGAAACTGGCAAGACATTCCGGCCGCACTGATCGGCCGCTGCCTCTGTCGCGGATGTGTAACTGTTGCAGCGCGCCATTTCACTCAGGCCTGGCTTGTCTCCACAGTCACTGATGAAACCCCCGCCCTGGGGCAATGAGCTACGTAGCGATTTTCGCAAGAATCGGAGGTTCGACTTGCCGCTACCACTGCGCAGGCATAGTCTCCGGTCCACCGACCACGCGAGAATAATCCCGTGTTTGGCACCGGCGCGCCTGTTCGGACTAGATTTTCCTCGCCGTGATCATGCAGTAGATCATGGGCCCCAGCGGCGCGCTGACCAGTGGCAACAACACCGGTGCCACCACATTGTTCCACCGTGCGCGGGTCATCGCCCGCTTGCCGAACACCACATCCGTCACTAGAAACTTCAGGGTTACCCAGGGGATGTGAAAGACCGAAGGCGCCACACGCATCTGCAGATGCTCCACGACGATTTCCCTGAAGCCAAGCCGCTCCAACCGTGCCGTGAATAGGGGAAGGTGCGCCAGTTCTTCGATGACCCAGCAATCACAGAGCTTTCGGTAGATGCGCTGTTGCAGCGCGCTGACGAAGCGGCCGCTGGCAAGAAATCCGTCCGCGACCACGAGGCGTCCACCAGGACGCAGCAGGCGGTGCGCCTGTTCGAGCAGCGCGCCCTTGTCGGCGCCGTGGGCGTGGCAACTGCTCTCGAGCGCGTACACACCCTCGTAGCTGGAGGTTGGCAGAAGGATGTCTTCGTAGTCGCCATCGATGACGCATACGCGTTCACCGCAACCGGCTGCCTGGTTTAGAGCACGGGCATGCGTCACCTGCCACGGAACCCGTGTAATTCCTGACAGCTTCGCGTTCGGCAGACGGCGCGCAAAGCTGCGCAGTGTGGCGCCAAGGCCACAGCCTAAGTCGAGCAGCTTCGGGTCCGCGATGCCATCTAACCGTAATCGCGCAAGCACCTCTGCATTCATCTGCTCTAGCATGGCTTCGCGATTCAGCGGATTCGCACCGGCGCGGTAATAGCCGAAGTGCATATTGAATTCGCGGCTCCATGCCGCATAGTCTGGGCCAGCCTCGCTGTAGTACTGCTCCAGGCCGATCTGCGGCGCAACCTGTGCAGCGACGACTGGCTGAGCGACGGCCTCTTCACTGACCTTTGCGGCGATCATTTCGATCCCCTTGCTCTGGGCACATTCGGCAGCTCGTTTGGGACACCGTGCCTGAACTCACCAAGCTAGGCTGCGGGTGTGCTGCCTCGGTGCGGTTCAGGCCCCATCGACTGGCCATGTCACCCCAGCGAGGTGCGGCCTCACGCGCCGCACTGATACAGACATTCTCTCCTCCCGTATTTCATTATATACAGACATAACAGAATATGCAGAATTAAATGACCGACCCGCCGGGCACCGATTCGACGAGGATTTGTTTGAGCTCTCGCAAGGCAGCGAGAATATTCCTGCGAGTGGGGTTCAGGAGAGCAGTTGTCGGAACTGAAGTCAGCCCGCCGCGGCTGGCGCTCGGCAAGGCCGCCTTCGTCATCGTCGACATCCACTGAGTGTCATTCCGCTTAGCAATTCGAACTCTTCTGACATTCGAAGCGTTAACCAGTAAGCCATCAGGCAACCACCTGATTGATCTCTCGCGATCTCGCTCCCATCATCCTCACTCGTCTTCTTTGTGAGAGAAGCCAGTCGAGTCGCTACATAAGTCCCTGAGCGCAAGCCCGACGCTTGCGCCTCCAACGGTCTCCGTTTTCCCCGATCGTCCGCAAAGGAGAATCGCTCTATGAAACGAACGCTGATCCACAGCAGCCTCGTCCTGGTTGTGGCAGTTTCCTTCGTTCTGGTCGGCTTCGCTGCCAACAGCGGTGTTACCACCGATCCCGAAATCAGCACCATTCTCACCAACATCAATCCCAATAACATCTTCAACACAGCGCAAACCCTGCAAAATTTCCGCACCCGCCAATCCTGCTCCGACGTAGCCGGACCTAACCAGGGCGTCACTGCCGCGCGCGACTACCTGTTCGCCCAGTACAGCGCCATTCCCGGCCTGCAGGTGCGGCTCGATCCCTTCGTCCATGCCAACTGCCCGACCGCGCCGACCTTCAACGTCATTGCCTGGCTGCCCGGCCGCCATCCCGATCGCCTGGTGATCATCGGCGGCCACTACGACTCCCGCACCACCAAAGTCCTGGACAACACCTCGAATGCCCCCGCGGGCAACGATGCCGGCGCGCAAACCGGGGTCGTCCTCGAAATCGCCCGCGTCCTGGCCGGCCACAAATACGACGCTACTCTGGTATTCATGTCCTTTTCCGGCGAAGAGCAGGGCCTGTTCGGGTCCGCCTCGATCGCTGCCAACCTCTCCCGCTACTTCGACGAGCCGAATGTCATCGCCATGCTCAACACCGACATCCCCGGCGGCGACAACACCGCCAACACCGCCGCCGATCTCGAGCAGTTCCGGCTCTACTCGCCCGGTATCCCGCGCGAGCGACTGGGCACTGATCCCGACGGCAGCACCGACAACACCTCGCCCTCCCGCGGCCTCATGCGTTACGTCGGATACTGGGGCGGAGCCTACGTCCCCACCATCACCATGCAGCCTCATCTGCGCGAAGATCGCCCCGGCCGCGGCAGCGATCACACTTCCTTCATCAGCCAGGCCCATCCCGCGGTTCGCTTCATGGAGACCCACGAGTGCTCGCCCTCGCCCGTGGACAACAGTTGCGGTGGACCGTTCCCCTGTCCTCCGCCCGAACAGATTCCCGCTTTCTGTAAGGACACGACCTTCATCACTACGCACCAGCACTCTCCCAACGACCTAGTGCAGTTCATCACGCCGACGTACGCCTCCCGCATCGCGCAAGTGATGGCCTCCGTCGCTGTCAGCCTCGCCCGCGCTCCTCTTGCTCCAACCGAGTTCAAAGCCCGCGGCAATGCCGTGGCCGGCGTGAAGCTCCACTTCGAAGGGCCCGAAGACAGCCACGTCGATCACTTCGTCGTAGCCGCGCGCTCGATCAACGAGAACTTTTATCGCCAGCGAGTCGTGATTTCCGGCGATGGCGGTCGCATCTCACCCCAAACCCTCGGCTTCAATCCCGGCGACGCCTTCTACGTCTCGGTCGCCTCCGTGGATCGACGGGGACACGAATCCCTGTTCGCTTATCCCGAAGTCCGCTGCGATTCGAACAACTGCGCGATTCCCGGCTATGCCTTCGACGTAACGGCGCCGCTCCCCATGCCACCACCACCGCCGCCCGACCACGACACGGACGACGACTAACTCCGGACCCCAGCCCATCGCGCCGTTGCGAAGGCTGGGGTTGTTGAGCCTGCCGCCATTACCAGTCCAAGCTAATCTTCATGCCTGTGCATTTGGATGCTTGATGGAGTCAGGCGCGACCGGGCGGCGGAGAGCGTGACTCACCCAGAGCTCTTCAATGCGCGCAAAGCCACATAGACTAACGGGCCGGCCGCCAGGGCCAGCGGGCCCCAGACCAGTCCGTACAGGTTCATGCCTCCATTGTCCGTGTTCCCGAACACGCTGCCCGCGAGCGCGACCGCGCTCATCGCGATCACGGCAACCACTGCGCAAATCAGGCCAGCCCAGCCACCTGGAATTACGAAGGAGCGGGGCAGGTCCGGGCGCTTTCGGCGCAGTTGCCAGGCGGCCAGCACGGTCAGCACGGTGGTGGCGACCCGGAGCCAGCTGTAGATGATGATCAGCTGCACTAGGGAATGCAGAGCGAGCAGGGCGTAAACAACGCCGGAAGCGATGATGGCGATCCAGGGTGTGCCGTAGCGGGGATGCTTGCCGGTGAGGGCAGAAGGCAGGTATCCGTCCTCGGCCATGGCGAAGGGCATGCGCGTCGAAGTGAGGACGGTGGCGTTCATCAATGAGAGGTTGGTAAGCATGGCGGCGAACGTCATCCAGGAGCCGAACCACGATCCACCGATGAGTTGTGCGGCGCGGGGGAAATAACCTGTATGCCAGCTCTGCCAGTTGCCGAGCGCCGCCAGCGAGGCGAACGTCGGCAGAAACAGGACGGCCATCGACAGCGGCACCACAATCGCGAGCGCGAGTGGATAGGTGCGTCTTGGATCCTCAACCTCTTCGGCCACGGTGGAACATTGCTCGTAGCCAGAGTAAAGCCAGAGTCCGAGGGAGAGGCCGACTCCCAACACGCTGAACAGCGGCTGGTGCGGCGGAGTCAGCGGTGCGAAGGGATTGTGATGCCATTTCGAAAGGCCCATGACCACGAGCACCAGCACCGGGAGGAGAATGAAGAGCTCGAGAGCGGTGGCGAATTTCCCCACCGCTTCGATCCCGCGCACGTTGATCCACGTGATCAGGACCACGACCAGGAGGGAGACGAGATAGTGCCTCCAGCCGGAGAGCTGAGGGATGTAGAAGCTGAGGTAGTCGGAGACCTGTACGGCGTAGGCGGCGCCCAGCAAGAACGAAGCACACCAGTTCCACCATCCCGCAAGGAATCCCCAGAAATCACCGAAAGCGGCGCGCGACCAGCGATAGAATCCGCCCTCGACCGGCATCGCCGCAGTGAGTTCGGCAGAGACCAGAGAGACCGGGATCGACCAGAAAAATGGAATGACCAGCAGGTAGATCAGCGTCAGGCCCGGGCCCGAAGTGGTGACCATGTCTTCGAGGCCGAAGGGACCGCCGGTGCAATAGGAGAACATAACCCAGACGAAATAGAAGAGTCCGGCTTTGCGGATGGCGGATTTGGCGACAGTGGAAGTGGCCACGGGGCTTGGGGGTTGGAATTGCGACGGAGGATTATACGCGGTGGGAGAAAGGACAGGCCTTTTTTCGCTGCCCGGAGCGGCGCGTTCCAAGCAAGCGATCGAGCGCTGGTAAAGAAATCTATCGAGGCCTGGGACACGGCAGCCCGAGACGGGGTCCAATGCTCCCTCGACTGGGCTCGGGATTTCGGCAGCCGGCTCACACGCCGGCTAAGCGCCTCACCTTCGACTGCGTTCGGCTTTCGCCTCACTTCGCCCAGGATGACAGATTTCGTTTTCTGTTGGGTATTTAAGGAGCGGGCTGCTTCTGTTGCCAGCGGGCCAGCATGGAATCGAGAGTGTCCCGGGTAACAAATCCGAGCGCATCGACGACTGCCTGCGGAGACAGCACGGGCGACTCACCGACGAAATCCATGGTCATGGTCACTTTCGTAACGCCATTGGGCGCGAGGGTAAAGGTCACGATCTGATCGGCCGTGATTCCCAATGCGTGGTTGATGATCGATATGCGCGTCGGGGGCTCGGCAAACGTGACCACGGCGGAAACCACAGCCGCGACGGGTTTGACCACCACGTAGCGGAGGCGGCTGCCGGGTTGCCAGGGTGGACCTTCGGTCCATGCGGCTTCGGAGTAGATGCCGCGATGCAGCAGGCGGGTTAAGTCGCAGAAGGCGTTCCAGAGTTGTTCGGGAGAGGTGCGGGCCGTGACTGAGTACTCCACGCGCGGAAGCATAATGCCCACTCCGGACACGGTGAAGGGTTGACCAGCAGCGAAGTGCGGACGGCTTTGACGCAGCCGGAGCCGATCGCAGCCAAATCAGGCAGCCAGGATGCCGGTCAATGCGCCTTCGAGTTCGAGCAGCTTGCGCTTGACGTCCAGACCACCACCGTAGCCGCACAGCGTTCCGTCGGAGGCAACTACGCGGTGGCAGGGTACAACGATCGCGATCGGATTCCGGTTATTGGCCATACCGACAGCGCGAAACGCTTGCGGCTTGCCGACCGCGCGGGCGATGTCGGCGTAGCTGCGGGTTTCACCGTAAGGAATCCGGAGCAGGGCACGCCAGCATTTGAGCTGGAAGGGAGTACCGCGGAGATCGAGCGGGAAAGTAAAATCCCGTCGCTTCCCGGTGAAGTATTCGGTGAGCTCGCGGGCGTACGGCTTGGTTTTTTTGTCGGATGGCTGCCAGCGAACGCTCTTGTCCTTGAGAACAGGAAGAGCTTGACCGTGATCGAATTCGAGAGCAACCAATCCGGTCTCGGACACACCCAGAAGCAGCGGCCCGGCGAGCGAGTCGTGGAGCGAGTAATAGCAGGTTTCCACCGAAGGCCCCTTTGGGGAAGGATGTGGCGAGGATTGTACTCCCATTCGTGGCGGCAAGTTGCCCACGATCCAGCGGGAAGAGTTGTTAATTGTTTTTTACCGCGGCAGGAGTCGCGGGAGGAGCCGCGATGGGTTGGACCAGCAAAAAGCCTCTCGCTTCGCGCGAGAGGCCTTTGGGGGAATAGACGGGAACGAAGTCCCGCTGGGTTGCAGGTGTTATTTCGCCGGGGCTGGCTCCTGGCTGGAAGCCAGCTGGTCCACATTGTTCTTGAGGAGGCTGATCTCCACCTTGCCGCCAGTGGTGCGCTTGGCCTTGCCGTCACCGGCCGAGGCGGCCTGAACGGGGGCGTTGCCCATGCCGACGAGGTAGATGCGGTAGACCGGGATGTCATGGTTGAGGACCAGATAACGGACCACCGACTCGGCCATCTTCTGCGAGTTCGAGATCGCGGTCTGGCCATGGCCGGAAGAGAAGCCCTGGACTTCCACGATGTAGCCGCGCTGGCTCTTCAGCGGGGTGGCCATCTCGTCGAGCGCGTCCTTGGCGGCCTTGCTGAGGACGGTCTGGCCGGCCTTAAAGCGGATTTCGGTCTGGGTCGAAGGCGTGTACTGATCGATGTTGCCCACAACCTGCTCAACCGTGGTCAGGCGGGTGGTTGCGGCTGTGGCCGTCTGCTGAGCGGTGTTGGCGCGGTTGCCGGCATCGATGGCGTGCTGGTCGGCTTCGTTCGCCTTGGTCGAGGCGAGCTGGATGCCTTGCTGCGCGCGCGAATCGACGTCCTTGACCAGCTTGCCGTTCGCCGCGGTGAGCTCATCGAGCTCGTTGACGCGGTCGCGGATCGGCGCGGTCTGCCGCTGAACATACTTCTTGCGGGCGAAGGGATTGACTTTGCCCCAGAACCCTTCGTGAGTATCGGGCTGCAAGGGGTCTTTTCCGGTGGCCGCGTCCGCCTTGGTGGGCGCCGGAGCCGGGGTCGTCGAAGCGGGTTGCTGGGCAAAGGCCGGAATCGCGAGAGCGCCGGCCAGAAGCAAAGTAACGATTGAGCTGTTCTTCATTTTAGACTTCCTCCGATTGGGGGAGCGTTTCGGGCTCCACTCCAGCACGCCTGAGAGCGTGTTGCGTGATTCTTAATTGCGTCCCCTAACGGGTGAACTAAGAGCAAGATATTGCTATGCCGGCATACGCTGACGCAACGTATGCACTGAGAATCTATGGAACTGGGCGCCGTCCTGATGCGTGGCGCTCGCTATGGCTATCTACAGGTTGCGTGCCAAACCCCGTTTGGCAAGGCGACGCTAAACGCTTGAGACACAATGACATTGTAGCGCGGTTTGGCGGACCCCGTGAGGGGAACACCTGAGGCCGGGTAATTTTGGCAGAAACTGCTATAAAAGTTACTTGGGCCGATCCCGGAATACCCGCGAAAACACAGGGGGAGATGGATGTCTGGAAGCAGTGTGCAACGAATTTGCACTTTTGGCACAGTCGTGGTTTTGCTGCTCCCGCTGGGGTGGACGAACGTGGCCGCCGTGGGGGCGGCACGGTCCCCCAAGGCGGCATTGGCGTCGGCGAAGCTGGGGCCGGACCGGGTGGAACAATACGCCGACCTGGCTCTGCACTGGATGCAGGAATACCTGCGGATCGATACCACGAATCCGCCGGGAAACGAGATGCGGGCCGCCACCTTCTTCAAGAAGATCCTGGACCAGGAAGGCATTGAGAATCGGGTATTCGAGTACCAGCCGGGGCGGGCCAACCTGTGGGCGCGGATTCCGCACTCCTCAAGCGCCGGCAAGCGGCCGATACTTCTGCTGAACCATATGGATGTGGTGACCAGCGACGCGGCGCACTGGAGGGTGCCGCCGTTCAGCGGGCAGATGGTGGACGGCGTCCTATACGGCCGGGGTGCGCAGGACATGAAGAACGAGGGCCTGGCGCAACTGGTCGTGATGGTGATGCTGAAGCGCGAAAAGACGGTGCTTGACCGCGATGTGATCTTTCTGGCGGTCAGTGACGAAGAGGCCGCCAGCACGGGCACCGACTGGATAATCGCCAACCAGCGCGACCTGCTCGGCAATGCGCAGTTCCTGATCAACGAGGGTGGCGAGAACCCGCTGGAGAATGGGAAGGTCAAGTACATCGGGGTAGACGTGGGCGAGAAGAGCCCGTTCTGGCTGCACCTGGTGGCGCACGGTCGACCGGGCCACGGGTCGCGGCCGATCGCGGACTCGGCTCCGAATCAACTGGTGCACGCGCTGAGCCGGATCCTGGCCTACCGGACACCCTTCAAGGTGTTACCAATAGTCGAGGAGTCGCTGCGGGAGATGGCGGTCGACGAACTCCCGGCGCGCGCCCGGCAGTTCCGCAATATCCGGCAAGCGATGCAGGACCGGAAATTCCAGCAGCAAGTGGAGCAGGATGAATCGCTGAACTTCCTGTTGCGCGACACCATCTCCCTGACCATGCTGGGCGGGTCGGAGCAAACCAATGTGATTCCTGCAGAAGCCTGGGCGAACCTCGACGTACGCCTGCTTCCGGGAGAGGACGCGAAGCAGTTTCTGGAGACCTTGCGGCGGGTGGTCAATGATCCGGATGTGAGCATTGAGCCGCAGCAGGGAGAATTTCGGGTGGCCAACTACTCGCCGACCAACACGGCACTGTTTGCGGCGATCCGGCAAGTGTCAGCGCAGTATTTTCCGGGCACTCCGGTGGTGCCACGGCTGACCAGCGGGTACACCGAGAACCAGCGGTATCGTCCACTGGGGATGGAGGCGTACGGGTTCACTCCCTACACGGCCACGGATGCGGAAGGCGCAAGCGAGCATGGCAATGATGAACGCGTCCGGGTGGAGGAAGTTCGACGCGCCCCGAGAATTCTGTATGACGTGGTGATGGCGGTGGCAGGAGCAAATTGATGAGCCGCTTCGGGGATCAACTCGTGGATGACGGTGATGCGGTTGACAACATTCAGAAAAGCTACGACACGGTCGCGCGTGCCTACGCGGACGAAATCTACGCGGAACTGAAGGACAAGGCTTTCGATCGCGAACTGCTGGATCGCTTTGCGGAGCGGGTGCGGGAACGGGGACGGGTGTGCGACGTGGGATGCGGTCCGGCGCAGATCGCGCGCTACCTGCGGGACCGAGGGGTCGACGCATTGGGCCTGGATCTCTCGGCGGGAATGCTGGCCGAGGCGCGGAGGCTGAATCCTGATCTCTTGTTCGTGCAAACTTCGATGCTCGCGCTGGGCCTGGGCTCCCAGACGCTGGGAGGAATTGCAGCCTTTTATTGCATCATTCACCTTCCGCGCGAACAGGTGGTGACGGCGCTGGCGGAGATGCGGCGCGTTCTGCGGCCCGGAGGATGCCTTCTACTCACGTTTCACCTGGGCACGGCGGATAGCCATCACGAGGAACTGTTTGGACGGCCGGTAAGCCTAGATGTGGCCTTGTTTACCACGGCGGAGATGGTTGGCTATCTGGAGGGAGCAGGGTTCTCTGTGGAGGAAGCGCTGGAGCGCGATCCCTATGCGCCGGAAGTGGAATATCAAAGCCGGCGAGGGTACATCGTGGCGTCAAGACCGGCCGAGTGAGGGGTGGGCTTAGTTCGCCGTTTGCGTGGATGGTTTGGGGAGGACGAACTCATCGACGTAGCGGTAGAGCTTGTCATGATGCGCGTCGCGGTAGCCGGGGTAGTCGGTCTTGATTTCGCGGTCCGCGCGGTTGAGGAGAACGAACGCTTCGAGCAGACCTTCGTGGTCGATCTGAATGAGGGCGAGCAAGGCCGGGTCGAGTTTCTCGGCTTTTTTGAGGGAGGCCGCGTCAGGCGCCAATACGGAAACCATAGCATCCAAGGCCTCGGCTTCTTCTTTGAGGGATCTCCGGTAGCTGGGCTCGTTGGGAAACGCCTTCTTGAATTTCTCTTTTTGCCAAAGCCCGCGAGTCCGGGTATAGGCGGCCCATCCGGCGGCCTCGGGGTCCCCTGCGTTGAGCGAGTGCTCGTCGAGGGTGACCGAGCCCTTCGCACCGGCGGCGGGCATGGACGATTTATTTTGAAGGATGATGGCATGGAAAGGCTGCTGGATGCGGTCGGTCCACTGGCGTAACGCAGACCAGGGAGTGCGGTTGTAGGGCTCTGCGATCACCGCGTTGATGTACTTCTCACGGGCCTCGTCATTTTTCCCCACCATAGCCAGGGCGTCGCCCCAAAAACGGTAGGCGGTTTCCTTTGTGGGATCGAGTTTGATGGCTTTCGCGAACCACTCGCCGGCGTTGTTGTAGGCATGCTGTGAAAAATAGACATCGCCGACGTACACGGTAGCGTCGTAGTTCTTGGGATCCAGTTCGAGAACGTGGAGATAGCCTTCGCGCGCTTTCTCGAGATTGCCGCGAGCATGATCGGCTTCGGCGGCTTTCATGGCGTCATCGACGTCCTTGCGTTCGGAAAATTTGAGGTCGGAACCGTCTGCGGGGATGGCGAGCAGGGTCTCGAGGAGTTCTCCATGGTCGCCTTGTTCCTTGGCCTCGAAGCCAAGAGTGCGCGCATGCAGACGGGCTTGCCGGCGCTGCTCGGGATTTTTCAGGGTCTTGGAGTATTCGAGGATGCAGTAGGCCCAGTGTTCCCTGACCACGAAATCCTTGGGGGTGAGACCGGCGAGTTTATCGAGTAGGGGCATGGCCTCGACGAACTTGCCGGCCCGGTAGAGATCTAGGGCCTGGTGGCGCAGGGCCACGGTGGCTTCATCCTCGGGCGGCTTTTCCGGCGACTTGGCCTGTGCGGAAGCCACGTCGCCGAGAGCGAGAAGCACGAGTAACAGGGCGCTCCAGACTCCTACCACGCTGTGGATGTGCCCCGATTTTCGAATCATGCCTTGCCTCCCTAGCCTTGTGCCGCGCCCGTTTCCCAGGAAAGTCGAGACTTCAAAATAATACGGAAAGCTTCCGCCGCAAATGGCACTTGTGGGTCCGCAGGGAAAACTGCTTCACGTCGACGAGCGGGAAATCGAGCCGTGATTAGAAAGCTTTCTACAGCCGGGGTATCGCAGGCGACCTGGGGGTCCTTCGACTGCGTTCGGCTTTCGCCTCCCTGCGCTCGGGATGACTGGGTAGCAGAGACTAGGGCCCGCAGAATTTCTCATACTGCTCGTAGATGTAGTTGTCGGTCATGCCGGCAATGTAGTCGCAAACCACGCGCGGCAGAGGCTCCTCGTGTGCTTTCTCCTGATAGTTGGGGGGAAGAGCGGAGGGCTTATCCATCCAGTAGGTGAACAAGCCACCGATCACGACCTCGGCATCGCCTTTCTCCTCGGCAAGCGAGGGGCTGAAATACAGGTTATTGTAGAGGAAGCTCTTGGCCTCGCTCCGTTCCTTTTCGACTTCGGCGCTCAGGGCTGCCAGACGTTCCCGGTGATTGCGGACCTCCTCGAGCGTGTTGACACCGACGGCCTGGAGGCGCTGCTGCGTGTTCTGAATGAGATCTCCGACCAGGCGATCGAGCATGTGCTTGATGGTTTCGTTGAACTTGAGTTTGTCGAGGACATCGGGATAGAGCGCGTCGACTTGCTGAAAGAAGCGCTCGAACAGGGGCACGCCCGCGCGGATGTCGTCGATCGTGAGCAGGCGGGCTTCGAAACCATCGTCTAGATCGGCAGTGTTGTAGGCGATTTCGTCGGCCAGGTCGATGAGCTGCGCCTCCAGCGGAGGGCGCTGGTCGAGCAGATACTCGGCGAGTTCGGGAAACTGCTGCGCGTCGTAATCGCGAGAGTGCTTGATGATGCCTTCGCGGACTTCGAAGGTCAAATTCAAACCGCGGAAGGCAGCGTAGCGCAGCTCGAAGTCCTCGACGATGCGCAGCGCATGCAGGTTGTGATCGAACAGGAGTCCGTGGGTGCGCATGGCGGCGTCGAGAACTTTCTCGCCGGCATGGCCGAAGGGAGGATGGCCAATGTCGTGAACCAGGGCGAGCGCCTCCACCAGATCGACGTTCAGGCCGAGCGCGGCAGCGACGGTGCGGGCGATCTGGGCGACCTCGAGGGTGTGGGTGAGGCGGTTGCGGAAGTGGTCGGAGTAGCGGCGGGTGAAGACCTGGGTTTTGGCTTCGAGGCGGCGGAAGGCGCGGGCGTGGATGACGCGGTCACGATCGCGCTGAAAGTCGTTGCGGTAGGGATGTTGCGGCTCGGGGTGACGGCGTCCGCGGGAGTTTTCCGCGTGCACCGCATAATCAGCGAGCATGGGGCGAGTTTAGCAGGTTTTCTACGGACGGCAGGAGCGCGCAGCGGCAGCAAACGACGGGCAGATGCCCGTCGTTGCGGTTCTATTCAGTTCTCAAGGGGACTACGGCTTTTCGCCCTGCTCTTTGGCCAGCTTCATTTTGGCGGACTCGAGCTTCTTCTGGACACGGGCGAGATCATCGGAGTCGACTTCGGCGGCGATGGTTTTGCTCCACTCCGCAACCGCCCGCTCCCAGTGAACCGCGGCCAGCTTCAGACGTCCGGTCTTCTGGTAGAGATCGCCGAGGTGGTCGTGCACGGTGGGATCGGTGCCGATGCGCTGGGATGCCTTTAGCAACTCTTCTTCCGACTGCTCGTACTTGCCCAGCCGGAAGTAGGCCCAGCCCAGCGAATCGAGATAGGCGCCGTTGGAGGGATCGAGGTCGACGGCTTTCTTGATGAGGGTGAGCGCTTCCTCGAGCTTCACGCCGCGGTCAGCGAGCATGTAGCCGAGGTAGTTGAGCGTCATGGCGTTCTGCGCGTCGGTCGCGAGCACCTTGCGGAACATCTCTTCCGCCTGGTCAAATTTCTTCTGGCGCTCCAAGCTGGAGCCGCGCAGGAAGTAGACGTACTCCTTATCGTCGGGCTTGGTGGAAAGCTGGTCGGCCTTGTCGAGAGCGGCCTGAGCGTCGTCCCAGCGCTTGAGGCGCGTATTCATCTGGGCGAGCGTGATGAAGACCTCACGGTCTTCGGGCGTGCCCTTGAGGAGCGTGCGGACATCAGCGAGAGCCTTGTCGGGTTGTCCGGCGTCGGCCAACTGGGCCGCGTAGACCATGTGCAGGCCCCGGTCATTGGGGAGTTTCTGCACGGCTTCCTTGGCAACGGCGGTGGCTTGCGACCACTGCTTGGCTTCGCGATAGGTGTCGATGACCTGCTGGTAACCGCGCACGGCGTTGTCGTCGCCCAGAGCGATCATCTTGCGGAACACATCGACCGCCTCGGGGTACTTTTCCTGATCACGGTAGACGGTGCCCAGGCGCTCGAGGAAGACGGCACGATTGTTGCGTTCGCCCTGGCTGTAGCTGCTATCGGGCTTCTCGGTTTTCTTGAGCAGATCCTGCAACGTCTGCACGGCCTCGTCGTACCGGCCCTGCGCCTGATAGACGGCCGCCATGTTGTAAGGGACTTCGATTGAGTCCTGCACCATGGTCTCGGCTTTTTTGAGGTTCTCGAGGGCGAGATCGTATTTGCCGCTCTTGCGGTAGATCTCGGCCATGTGCAGGTAGGTCTGGGCATCTTCCGGGTTGGCGTCGGCAATGATCTTGTACTGCTCGAGAGCGGCCTCGGTCTGACCGTCGTTCATCAGATTCTCGGCCAGTCCGCGAATGGCGTCGAGATTATCGCGATCGAGTTCGATGGCGCGCCGGTAGGAGTTGATGGCCTCTTTGTATTGCTTCTGCTGCTCGTAGGTATAACCGAGCGCGGAATACATTTTGGCGGAACGGCCGGCGTCGGGAACGGAGCTGAGAACCTGCACCGCGCGGGTGGCATCGCCTTCCTCGTTGTAGAGGTAGGCCAGGGTGGTCACGGCTTCTTCGGAATCCGGCTGCAATCTAACGGCAATCTTGAATTCGGTCTCGGCCTTGGTCAGATCGTTGTTCAGGCGGTAGAGGCGGCCAAGCAGCAAGTGATCGTCGACGTTGTCAGGTTCGATCTTGATGATCTGTTCGTACTGTTCGATGGCCAACTTGAGAACACCGCCGGAATTGTTTCCCGACTGCATATCGCCCAGCGAACGGAGGTAGATCCGGCCCAGCAATTTGTGGGCTTCGAGGTTGTTGGGATCGCGCTTAAGGATGTCCTGGGCTTCGAGCACGGCGTCGCGGATGCGTCCGGTCTTGGCGTAAAGTTCGGCCAGAGCCGAGGTCAGGTATTCGGAGCCGGGGTCGGCGTCAATGGCGGCCCGGTACTCTTCGATCGCCTTGGTCGCCAGTTCGCTGCGGCCATAGACGGCGACCTGCTCTTCGTACATGTGAGCCACGGTGTAGTGGTAGTAGGCGGCGGCTTTATCCGCCTTGCGCGCGGGCTGAGGAGCCGACTTGGCATCCGTATCCGGGTTGCTGGTCTGGCCAAAGCTGGCGGCAGCGGCCACCAGGAGGACGGAAAAAACAAAAAGGGTTCGCTTCATTGAATACCTTTAATTCCCAAAGCCTTAGCGATTTAGATGCTGAACCGCCGCGCGTGGGTGTATTTGAATTGTAATGCAGGGGTGGAATGAAGAGGAAGAAAACGCGGCTCTGTAAACTCGCGGAAGTAACCACGGAAGGACAGCGACGAATGGGATTGTCAACTGTCAATTCTTCCTGCGTCGAAGGCAACTCCAAGCTGGACTGGGACTTGGGGCAACTCTCGGAATCAACAATCCGGCAACAACATCCGAGCGCCTAGTGCCGGAAATGCCTTACCCCGGTAAAGATCATCGCCATTCCGTGACGGTCGGCGGCTTCGATGACTTCCTGGTCGCGGACGGAGCCGCCCGGCTGAATGATGGCCGTCGAGCCCGCCTTCGCGATTTCTTCCACGCCGTCGGGGAACGGGAAGAAAGCGTCTGAGGCCGCGACGGTGCCTTTCAGGGGCAACTGGGCCTTCATGGCGCCGAGTTTGCACGAATCCACCCGGCTCATCTGGCCGGCACCGACGCCTACGGTCTGGCCGTCGCGGACGTAGAGAATCGCGTTCGACTTCACGTGCTTGCACACCTTCCAGCCGAACAGCAGAGCGCGTTTCTCTTCGGGTGTGGGCGCGCGTTTAGTGACGACCTTGAGATCGGCTTCGGCGAGCGGGCGGACGTCGGCATCCTGCACCAGCATGCCGCCGGACACATTCTTCAGAACCCACTTCTGGTCGGAGGTGGCCACCTGCACCAAGCGAAGATTCTTCTTGGCAGCGAACTTTGCCTGGGCGGCTTCCTCGAAGCCCGGAGCGGCGATGACTTCGAGGAAGAGCTTGGCCATTTCTTCAGCAGCGTCGCCATCGATGATGCGATTGACGCCGATCACGCCGCCGAATGCGGACACTGGGTCGCACTCGAGGGCGCGCTGGTAAGCCTCGAGCAACGATTTGCCGGTTGCCGTACCGCAGGGGTTGGTGTGCTTGATGATGGCCACGACCGGCTCTTCGAATTCCTGGGCGAGATCCCACGCGGCTTGCAGGTCGACGATATTGTTGTAGGAGAGTTCCTTGCCCTGCAGGGGGCGGCCGTTGGCAACGCCTGTGCCGGATCCGTCGGAATACATGGCGGCCTTCTGGTGCGGGTTTTCGCCGTAGCGCAGGTCCATGATTTTCTGGAACGACATGCGCAAGGTGCGCGGGAATCCTTCCGCGGGACGGAGGTCGAAGTGCCCGTTCGCATTCACGCGCTCCAGGGTCGAGGCGATGGCGGAGTCATAGGCAGCCGTGGTGGCGAAGGCTTTCTGCGCAAGTAGCCACTTGGTGGCGGCCGAAAGCTCGCCACCGGAATTTGCCATCTCCTGGGCGAGAGCGGGGTAGTCGGAGGGCGAGGTTACGACTGCGACATCCTGAAAATTCTTGGCGGCCGACCGGATCATGGACGGGCCGCCGATATCGATGTTTTCGATGAGCTCCTCAAAGTGCACATCGGTTTTGGCAGCGGTTTTTTCGAAGGCGTACAGATTCACGACCACCATGTCGATGGGCTGAATGCCGTGCTCGGCCACAGCGTTGCGGTGCGCCGGATTCTCGCGCCGATGCAGAATGCCTCCGTGCACCTTGGGATGAAGGGTCTTGACCCGGCCATCGAGCATCTCGGGAAATCCGGTGAGGTCGGAAATGTCTTTTACCGAAATTCCGGAATCGCGCAGGAGTTTTGCCGTGCCCCCGGTGGAGATCAGCGCGACTCCCAGGCTGGCGAGCTGGCGGGCGAACTCCACCAGGCCGGTCTTGTCGGTCACGCTCAGAATGGCACGCTGAATTTTTGCCATGAAACGCCTCGCTGGAGGTCGGGATGATGCCGCGGGAGGAGCGACGAGAAATTCTAACAGGACCGGCTAATGGCGGTTGGTCGTTGGCGCTTGGTCGTTGGTCCTCGGTCGTCGGTCGGCGGCGAACCCCTGGCGACGACGTTCTTTGGTTCGGACCTAACTCACCGACGATGAATGCCGGATCGTTGAAAGGTCGGTCACAGGAGCTTGAATTGGGGTGGGATCGGTCAACGACCGACGACTGACGACTGTCTCTAGGTCTTCGCCTTCGCCTTCAGCTTGACCTGGCCGTCGTGCAGTTCGACGGAGTATTCCACGGAGTGGCAGCCGTACTGTTTGCGGATTTGGTTGGTCTTGTTCTGCACGAAATGGCTGAAGGAGTCCAGATTGCCGGAAACAGCCTCGCCCGACTTCTTCTTGGCCGCAACCAGCGCGTTATAGAGGCGCTCGACCTGCTCGCTCTCCCCAGTCGCGTCGGAGCATTCGACGGTGAAGGAACGGGGCTCAGAAGAGCCGACGCCGTAGACGGGATGCTGCGGCGGGGGCTCCTCGGCGACTCGCACACCTTGGACGGAAAGCAGAGCGTCTTGGGGACGGCGGTAGCCCTCCTCACGAATGCGGCACTTCTTTCGCCACAGGTCGCTGTAGATAGCATAGCGCTGCGCCATTTCGTTGTACCGGAAACGCTGCGAAAAACTTAGGCGGCCGCCATCGGAGTGCTTGCGGAGCAGCGCAAGCACCTTCCACTCCATGTCGTTGGGCGGGCGCTTGGTGGGGTTGTTGAAGTACACCTCGTACTCGATCTTCAGACGGCGAAGAAGGGAGTCCAGGTGAGTGAGTTCCTCGTCAATGGTCACGGGCGCGACACCTGCGACCAGTGTAAGGAGGCTGCGACCTTTCGGGCAGATACCGGTCGTGCACGAAGGGAGGGCAACTTTAGTACCCCAGCCCTGGGCTATCAGCTTTCAGCCGTCAGCTCCCAGCGATCGGCGCTCGAGCGTGCTCCCGTTACGGCGAAGAAAGCATTCTGAGCGAGCTGCGCTGTGCGAGAAATCCGTCGCTTTTTGAAAGCTGACCGCTATCTGGCTGCACTCGCAGCCATTTTCTTCACCATGGCCAACACAAGTTTGCGATCGCTGTCGTTGAGGCTGGTGGAGTAGCGGCGGATCTGGCTGAGGAAGCGGACTTCGTCTTCGGAAAGCTGGGGCAGGCCCTTCGATCCGTTGGTGTGTCCGGAGTCGGAGAAGAATTGCGAGAGCGGCAGTTCCATGGCGCCGGCGATTTTCGCCAGGGTATCGAGCGAAGGGATGGTGTGACCGTTTTCGACGCGCGACAGGTAGCAGCGCAGCAGGCCGGTGCGTTTTTCGATGTCGCCCTGGGACATCCCCTTCTGCAAGCGGTAGTTTCTGATGGTCTCGCCGATATTCATAGAGAACAAAGCAGCGTCCAGGCCCGCGGGAAGTTGGACTGCATAGTAACCAGAGTAGTACCGTCTGGCAAGTGGAAATTCTTGCTGCACCAAAACCGTTTCACGACAGCCGTCTCGCTTCCGAGTCAGACGGAGCGCAGCGTTTCCACTGCTCAGAGGATGGTGCTATTTCTTCAAAGTGCTGGCCAGGAAGTTAACCGTGCGCTGCCAGGCATCGGCGGCGTCTTCAGCGCGGTAGCCAGTTTTGTTGTTCGGATTTTCGAACGCGTGACCGGCGTCGGCGTAAATCTTAATGTCAGCGCTCTTGCCCGCCTGCTTCAGCGCGGCCTCAAACTTCTTGACGTCTTCGGGCGGAATGCCCTGGTCGAGTCCGCCGAAATTTCCGAGGATGGCCGCGTGGATCTTTTGGATCGCAGCCGGATCGGTCGCCAGGTGGCCGTAGTTGATGACTGTGGCGGCGAGCGCCGGTTCCTGCAAGGCGACGTCGAGCGAGTAGCCTCCGCCCATGCACCAGCCGATGGAGCCGATGCGATCCGGTTTCACGTTGGGCTGAGATTGGAGGAAGGCGACGGCGGCGTGCAAGTCGCGCAGGGCGCGGTCTTCGGGAACTCCACGCATGAGTTCGTGCGCGGTTCCGGGATTGTCGGCAACTTTGCCGCGATAAAGGTCGATGGCGAGGGCGGCGTAACCTTGATCGGCTAACTTGCCGGCCTGCTCCTTGACCCATTCGTTCAGACCCCACCATTCGTGGATGACGACGATGGCGGGGAACGGGCCTTTCCCCTCCGGCGTGTAGAGAACTCCCTTCACGGTTTCATCGCCGCTCGGGTAGCTGACTTGTTTGGAGGTGGCGGCAAAGGCAGTAGCGAGCAGCGCCACCCCGCAGGTTGCAAGCATGCTGATTCTTTTCATGGGACACTTCCTGTCAATCGTTCTGCCGATTTTTGCCCAAATCCTCAGTGAGTTTCTGCCAGCCTGTATTCGAAGTCGTAATAGTGCTTTCCGCTTTCGATCTTGATGGTCATGGTGCCGGCGAGGCCGGCCAGTTCATCGCTGCCGGAGTCCGGGACGACGCTGACGACCAGATGCGGCGTGCCGCGAGTCATGGTGCCGCTGTGCTGGAGTGTGAAGCTGCCCTTGCGTCCGAGTAGAGTTCCGGTGACGCGCTCGATCGCCACGTAGCCGGCCGAGCCTTTGACGCTGCTGCTGGCGGCGAGCATCTGGCCTTTGCTCGAGCCTTCCAGGTCGCCGTGGAACTGCTTGTCGAGCGTCAGACGGGCGAGGCTGGGGTCGGACTTGTCTTCGGGCGGCTGGGGCGTGACCTTTACGTCGAAGGTGCCGGTGGCGTGGCTGGACACTACGGTCTCCTTGGCAGGATTGCCGGGAGCGGTGGTCGAGTTCTGCGCCCGAGCCGACAGGGCAGAGCTGAAACACAGGCAGAGCGCGGTTGCGAACCATGCGGGGAGGCGAAATCCGGTGTTCATCAAGGCTCCGTCTGTTTGCGGCCGAGATCCAGCTCCATGTAGAGCGCACCCGCGATCGGGTTGGCGCGGTACGGGGCAATTTCGCGGAAGGCGAGCAAGCGATACATCGCGACAGCCTTCTTCATCACAGGCTCGACCGTATCCAGGCGCAGACGATGATACCCGATTGCGCGGGCATCGATCAGGATGCGCTCCGCCAGCACGCGGCCCAGGCCTTTCCCGCGGAATGCGGGGCGGACATACAGGCGCTTCATCTCGCAGATGCCCGCTTCGAGCTTGTGCAGCGCAACACATCCTGCTGGCTGCCCTTCGTATTCCATGAGCAGAAGGCGACCATCGGGTGGGGCGTAGTCTCCCGGCAGGCCTGCGAGTTCCTGATCGAAGTTTTGAAAGCACAGGCTGAATCCGAGGGACTGGGCGTATTCCAGGAAGAGCTCGCGGACTTGGGCGATCTGCGGCGGGGATTGCGCTTGAGTCATTGCCACCGGATTCGTCGCACTACGCGTGTTCATTCCCTACTCACCGAGTTAAGTTTTAGCCACAAAGGACACTAAGGTTTCCCGAACGTCCGACTAGGAGGAGGTTCTTATCTCCTCGGAGACATCGCGAGCCAGTAGGTCTTACCCCATCAGCATGCCGCCGTTGATGTTCAACACGTGGCCGGTGATGTAGGCGGCCTCGTCGGAGGCGAGGAAGCGCACGGCTCCGGCGACATCCTCCGGCGTACCGATTCTCCCCAGAGGAATCATCTTCACGCCGCTCTGCTTGATTTCCTCCGGGAGGGCGGCGGTCATGGCGGTTTCGATGAAGCCGGGAGCGACGGCGTTGCAGGTAATGTTGCGCGAGCCCACTTCGCGTGCGATTGCCAGGGTCAAGCCAATCAGGCCTGCTTTCGATGCGGCATAGTTCGCTTGCCCTGCCTGCCCGGTCTGTCCGAAGACGCTGGTGACGTTGATGATGCGACCCCAGCGCTGCTTCAGCATGGATCCGATTACCTGCTGGACACATAAGTACGCCGACGTCAGGTTCGTATTGAGGACGGCGTCCCAGTCGGCGCGCTTCATGCGCATGACCAGCTGATCGCGGGTGATGCCGGCGTTGTTGACCAGGATGTCGATCTTGCCGAACCGCGCGATGACGGCTTTGAATGTGGCCTTGATCTGCTCTTCGTCGGCGACGTCGAGCGGGAACGCTGCGGCCTTGCCGCCAGCGGCAGTGATCTGCGCGACCAGTTCCTCGAGCTTCTGCTGGTTGCGCGCGGCCGCCGCGACGGTCGCGCCTGCTGCGGCGAGCTTCAGCGCGCAGGCGTGGCCGATACCTTGCGAAGCGCCGGTGACCAGCGCAACGCGTCCGGAGAGAGTCATTGCTGGGGCTCCTGAAGAAAACGGAACAGCGATGAGAACGGGGAATTATAACTGCTGGCAGCAATGTGAGATATCGGCCTGGTCTCCATCACCGGATGGATTTTCTCAGGCATCGGTGAAACAATCGGCCTATGAAGCACCGCGAACCCAATCGTCATCCGGGCATCTGGCGCGTCATGCAAGTGGATTCGGAGTTGGCTGGAGTTTTGATTGCCGCCGGCTTCGTGCTGATGGGGCTGGTCAGCATGCCCATCGCAAAGTGGTTTTTCCTGGGAGCGGTTCTGTTCGGCGCGGTAGTGGCCTGGGTGCTCCACTGCACCAAGAAGAAGCCGTTGCAGTCGATTGGCCTCGGGTTGCAACCATCCCAGGGTTCCCCGGAGACCTCGGGCAAACGTCAGGAAGGCTGCCCGGAGCGAGTGCAAAGCGTCGAAGGGACTTCGTCCAGCGGCGCACCCCGCAAACCGCTCCTGAATGCCGCGCCCGCCTGATTCTTTCCGCACCGGATTCATGCCCGCCAGCGGCCGCCGGGTCTTTCAATCTGAGATCGTCATGAACTTTTCCCGACGCAGTTTCCTGAAAATGACAAGCGCGCTAACTGGCAGCGCGCTGCTTCCGAGAGTTGTTGAACAGGCTGCGGCTTGGGGCTGGATGAACTCCGCACCGCAAGAGGGAGGCGCCGATTACACGATCAGGATTGGCGCGAGCCCGGTCGAGATTGCGCCCAACCGCATCGTCTCAACTACCACGTACAACGGGCAATTCCCGGGGCCTTTGCTTCGGTTTAAGGAAGGGCAGCCGGTTACGGTCGACATCGGCAATGACACGGATTCGGGGGAGCAACTGCACTGGCATGGCCAGAACCTTCCCGTCGACGTCGATGGCGCGGCGGAGGAAGGCACGCCTTACGTTCCTGCCCGGGGCCAGCGGCGGATCACGTTCACCGCGGGGCCGGCAGGACTGCGGTTCTACCACACGCACAATCGGGCCGGCGCCGACCTTGCCGCGGGGCAGTACAGCGGGCAGGTGGGGCCGGTGTACATCGAGCCGAAGCAGAATCCGGGGAGGTATGACCGCGAGGCGTTTCTCGTGCTCAAGGAGTTTGAGCCGACCTTCAGCCAGGGCGGCGACATGGACATGGACTTTCTGTCGCCCGCGGCCAAGCTAAAGGCGCTCGAAGAACAGGGCGAGTCAGCGGTGAAGACGTCGCTGGCGAAGGGAATGCCGCACGGGTTCGAGGTGGGGTACGGCTCGTTCACGATCAACGGGCAAATGCTGGGACACGGGGAGCCGGTCCGCGTAAAGCAGGGAGAACGCGTCTTGTTTCACGTTCTAAATGGAAGCGCGACTGAGATTCGCAGTCTGGCGCTGCCGGGTCACACGTTCCGGGTGGTGGCACTCGATGGAAATCCCGTACCCAATCCCGCCACGGTTCCGGTGCTCTGGCTGGGGACGGCGGAGCGCATCTCGGCGATCGTCGAGATGAACCATCCCGGCGTGTGGATCATGGGTGATCTTGCCGATGACGACCGCCACCACGGGATGGGAATCGTCGTCGAGTATGCGGGCAGCAAGGGCAGAGCGCGATGGGTCGCGCCCCCCCGGTCGCGCTGGGATTATGCTCGCTTTGCGAAAGCAGGAGAAACGGCCGCGGCGCCGGACGAGACCTTCGAGATGTTGTTCGCGAAAGCGAACGCCGCCGAAGAAGGATTCAACCGCTGGACGATTAACGGCGTTTCGTTTCCCATGAATCGCAGGATGGTACCGGCGGCATTCCATTTGAAACAGGGCAAGCGTTATCGCATTCGCATGCGCAATGCCAGCGATGATATCCATCCCATCCATCTTCACCGGCACAGCTTTGAACTCACGAGCCTGGCCGGGAAGGCGTGCGCGGGAGTTTTCAAAGACGTGGTGATGCTGGGGGGCTACCAGGAGTCGGCGATTGATTTTGTGGCCGACAATCCGGGATTGACGCTGTTTCACTGCCACCAGCAACTGCACATGGACTATGGGTTCATGACGCTGTTTGACTATGTCTGAGGGGCTTGCGGGAAAATCGAATTCGTGGGCCCGCAACGACTGAACAGCCCGGGGAAAGGTCCTCGTGCGAAACAGGAACGGGGAGGGAACGAGTTCACTCGTCCCGCCAGGACCTTGAAAGTACGTTGCGCTCTAAGCGCCTGAGGTTGGCTTTGCGCTGGCTGAGAGCACTTTCCCGCAAGCTGCCAAGGCGTATCCTCCCCCAAATCCCTTGTAGGCGGGGCTTGCCCGACTCAGACGCGGCGAGCCCCGTCTCTACCCCAGAGTCGTGCGTCTGAGAGGCCAGATCAGGACATCGAGGCGGCGGGCGAAGTGCAGCAGTGGAGGAGTGTCGGGCAGCATGATGTTCGCCGCGCCAGCCATGCTGTTGATCTCGATCTCGGCGCCGGCGTCCTGCAGGGGCCATCGAAGGTGATGAATCTCGCCGCGATATACATCCCCTTGGTGGACGGTGTACAGGCAATAGCGCTCGGTAAGCCAGAGCTCGATCGTTCCCGGCTGTCGAAGTTGTAGGGGAGCGCACGGAGCATAGCGCCCGCGGAACTCGGCGTTGGCGCGACGACGGCTTGAGGAGTAGACGACTTTCTCGCCCGCGCCATCGGCTTTCATGCGCGCCCGGAAGTAGGGCAGGTGATAAAGAGCGCGGGCCGTGCAAACGGCAGGCAGGTTGGCCGCGTCGAGGCTGAAAAAATACACTCCCGGCTTTCCACCGTAGGTCACGTAAGTGCGAACGTTCAGTTCCGGAAAGCGGGAGAGTCCCGGGATCGCGGGAAGTCCACGTGTCCGCACGCCGCTCATCCAGAAGGGCACGACTCCCACCCAGGCTTGGCGATCAAAGGTGTCCAATTCCAGCTGCGGCGGGACGAGCGGGCGCATTAGCTCGATTGGAATGGGCCAGTGCGCGAAGAGCAGGTCGTGCCAAGTCTGCGCCATTACCCAAGGGCCCGTGGGAAGGGGCCAGGGACGATGCGAGACTGAGTGCAGGGCGGGGTGCATTAGGGCTGGCCCTAATTGTAGAGGGCAGGCACCAACCATGAGTCCACTCCGAGCCCTGGGCTACCGAGTCGAACCCGCAGTGGCTATTCCAGATCGGGCGGGGGCAGGAACTCTAGCTCGTCCGGAGACGTCGAGGTGCGGTCCGCTCGACAAGTTGAAGAAGAGTCACTCGGAAACACAATGGATCCGAACCCTCCGCACGACGCGATGCGGGGATCCTCTATTACTACTCGTTCCGCCCTCTTGGCGTACTCCGAATCGGGGTAGGTGTTGATCAACGTCCGGAGGGTCATGTTGGCCACGTCATAGTGGTGACGCTCCGCGGCAGACATGGCCCGCTCAAACAGCACTTTGTCCGGTTTTCTGGAGCTCACTCCGGCGTCGGGCCCATTGAGACACGAGGTCAAACCGCCCAAAAACGCGACCGTCAGAGACACCCCCCGCCACCGCCGATCCGTTCTCGCCATCCCGTCCGCTCACGCAAGCTTCGCCGCTACGCCCTTAAATCCGGCCGCGAAAACATTATTGCCGATCTGCGCGATCATCGCGTCCCGGTCCGCGCCGACTACTTCGAAATCCGCCCACCATTCGGCGAATGTCCGTTTGCCCTCGGTGACCCGGTGGAGCCTTACTCCCGCGACATAGCTGCGAACGGGCAGGGTGCCTTCGATGATTTCGTAGGTGAACACATGGTTGAGATCATCGAGGCAAAGCAGGACCTCGCGCACGAAGCCTTCGCCCAGCGTTAAACGGCGAATGCATCCGACTTGGTCGCTGGGGAGCCCGCCCTCGATTTCGCTTTTCTTGATGCCGGAATGATAGGACGGCATGTCGTTGTAGTCGCGCATGACGGCCCAGACTTTTTCGACGGGGGCGTTGATCACGTCGCTGATGTAAACCGTGTTGGGCATATCTGTCCTCTCGCGTTAGAAAGTGATTCGCTTGAAGTCCTGGGTTTGGCTGGTAATGGCTTTTTCGGTGGGCAGGCGCTCCATCGAACTGGCGCCGTAAAAGCCGTGACAGTGGCGGGTTTTGCCCAGCACCCAGGCCGCATCGGCGGGTTCGGCAATCGGACCACCATGGCACAGGACGATCATATCGCTGCGCACATCGAGCGCGGCCTGGGCAATAGCGTCGATGCGTTGGACGCACGCGTCGAGCGTAAGGGCCGTCTCCGCGCCGATCGCGCCCCCGGTGGTGAGGCCCATATGGGCCACCAGGATATCGGCCCCGGCGCGCGCCATGGTCTCGGCTTGCTGCGGATCGAAGACGTAGGGCGTGGTGAAAAGGTCTTTGTCGTGCGCCAGGCGGATCATCTCCACTTCCTGGGCATAGCTCATCCCGGTTTCTTCCAGGTTCTGGCGGAAGACGCCATCGATCAGGCCGACCGTGGGAAAATTCTGCACGCCGGAAAAGCCGGCGGCCGCCACTTCGTCGAGAAAAGAGTCGAACACGCAGAAGGGATCGGTCCCGTTGACGCCGGCGAGGACCGGGGTCTTCCTGACGACGGGCGAGACTTCCTTCGCCATTTCCATCACGACGTCATTGGCGTTGCCGTAGGCCAACAGGCCCGAGAGCGATCCCCGGCCTGCCATGCGATAGCGGCCGGAGTTGTAGATCACGATCAGGTCGATGCCGCCGGCTTCCTCACACTTTGCCGACAGCCCCGTTCCGGCGCCGCCGCCGACGATGGGCTTGCGCTCGCGAACCATCTGCTGGAATTTCGACAGCAACTCCCGGCGTGAGAAACGGGGCATGTTTGCCTTTCCTAACCATCGTTTTTCATCAACGAGTGATCTTCAAGAACTCTTCGACCGCAGCCTGCGCGAACTCAGGATCGTTGACGTGGTAAGGCAGTCGCATCAACTTTCTGCGATCAGTCTGGCGGAGGTCGGACTCCAGCGTGTCGAAAAGCGCCGCATCGGCGGCGGGGTCCCAGAACGCCTGACCGGGCGCGTCCAGTGCCGAGACTCCCCCCCTCGGCAAAAGAAATCTCACCTCGCCCTCGCAACGGTTCAGCCGGTCGGCGATCCAGCGTGCTTGACAAACATTTTCCTCGACCGTGGTTCGCATCAGCGTGATCTGCGGATTATGAGGATACAGCTTGCGCCCGCGATAGTGCTGGGGAATGGTGTCGGGCGCTCCAAAATTCACCATGTCGAGCGCGCCGCACGAACCCACGTACGGAGCGCGAGTGCGCGCCACCGCGCCCAAGCGGTCGTCGGTGCAGGCCAGCACACCGCCGAAAAGGTGGTCGCAAACTTCGGTAGTCGTGATGTCGAGGATGCCGCCGATGAGGCCATCGTCGAGAAGTTTCTCCATCGCCTGGCCGCCGGTGCCGGTGGCGTGGAACACCAGACAATCGAAGCGAGGAGAAAGCAATCCCACGATCTGCTGCACGCACGGCGTGGTGACCCCGAACATGGTCAGCCCCAGGGCCGGGCGTTCCTGTGCGGGTGGCGGAAGTGGATGCAGCATCATGCCGGCGAGGGCGTTCGCGGCGTTTCCCAGGACGCGGCGTGAAATCCGGTTCAGGCCCGCAACGTCGGTGACGGAGTAGACCATGGTGATGTCGGAAGAGCCGACATATCCCGCCACATTTCCCGAAGCCATGGTCGAGACCATGACCTTGGGGACGCCGATGGGAAGGGCGCGCATGGCGCGTGCGACCACAGCGGAGCCGCCCGAGCCGCCAACACCCAGCAATCCGCCGAGGTCGTCCCGCGTCTTGACGAAGCGCTCGAACGCGTCGGTCATCGCTGCGATGGCGGCTCCGCGGTCGCCGCAGAAGACGGCTTGGGCGCCTTGGGGATGATTTGCTGCGATCTCGGCTGCTGAGATCTGCCGGCGGGCGGCGGGTGGCTGGAGAGCCGGAGTGGACGGTGTCTTCGTCGAAAGATCGGCTACAGTGACGGGCAGTCCGGCGGCTTCGAGCAATGCGGAAACATACTCTGCTTCGTCGAGTTTGGTGTCGAGAGTTGCGGCCACCCAGGCGCGCTTTTGCGTGGACATGCGATCCACTCCGCGGGAAAACTACCAAGTCCGAGGAGATTGTTCAATCAGGAAAGAAACGCTCCAGGCCGAGGCTCTTGGTTACAGCGCGGGAACCTGGCGGGCCGTCTGCGTGGCCGTCGCTGGGATGGGCTGATAGTCGCGGTGGACGATGTCGACGATGGTGCGGCCCACGATGCGGGCCCTGGCTTCCGAGTGCATGTGGATGGGCAAGGTGAACGACTGCACCTCGGCAAAGTCCTGCAGGAATTCAATCTGCTTCACGAAGAACGAAGGCGATTTCACGACACTGCCTTCGGCGCGCACCAGCGCTCCGGTGTGGGCGTCGAGGTAAATGCGGCCCTTGAAGAGTCCGGGGCGCTTCTTGTGCGGCTTGACCTGGTAGACGTGCACCAGGCGGTCCTGCACATGGCCTGCGCCTTTGTAGCTGAACTTGTAGTTGGCCATGCTGATAGCGGTCAGCGCTGGATCGTCTTTCTGTACGTGGTCGACTTCGGACTGCAGCAGACGCGTGATGACGTTGCTCTTCACAAAACCGTCGCCCGTGAAGTGCACGGGCGTGAACTGCAGAGTGTGGGGCGCCTCGAATTTGCGCTGCAGCTCGAATTCTCCCTGCTGGGAGGTTTCGGGGAGTTCCGCGCGAATTACGGTAACGGCGGAATAGGCGGCGAGTTGGGCAGACTGCTGAGCGGTCCGGTACTCGTAGGTCGCCAGCGCAAGTTCAGGGGACATCAGGGGCAGAGCGGGAGTCGAATTCAGCACAGCAGTCGACTGACCGTCAGCGGCAAGCAGGAGGGCCGGCGCTTCCCCAGGGGGCGCCGTCGAGACGACGGACCCACTTGCGGGAAACATCGCCTGTGCAAAAACCCCTCTCGGCCAACAAAACCCGAGGAGAAGAACTATGAGAGTAGCGCGTCGCATCAATAAAATTGATTACTACTTTATATAGGATTCAGCTGGTTCTGAAAAGTAGCAAAAAGAAATAACTGCCTCTAAAAGTGACGTTGCGGATCGTTTTCGTGAATACCTTGAATCTGCGAGGGTTGTGGACCGGCGGCCATGCGCATGAACAAGTTCACCAACTGATAACTGTCAACCGACGGTGGCGAGCGCTCCATAAGGTTCGATTGCGCAAGCGCAGCGAGCCGGATACCATTCCAGCACTCATGTCTGAAGTGATGACCAAACCCGAGCCCACCACCAAGGTCCCCTCTCGCGGCGATGCTTCCGCGATGGAAGTGTTCGCCGTGTATGGCGTCGAGCCGGAAGTCCAGGCCTATGCCATGGCCAAGTATTCGCGTTCGGCGCTTTCCATGAAAGAGTCGCTGAAGGAAATCACGGCGCAAAAGGCCGAGAAATTTCTCAATACCTTCTACTTTCAATATGGCCACCGTTCGATTGCCGACCTGGCGCACATCGCGCTGGCCGTCGAGAAGCTTTCCATCCTGGCGGCCATCGCGGTGGCTGACGAGCAGCGCTGGGACGGCCAGGAACGGTCCACCCGCTACCAGGACTTCAAGAAGAGCGGATACTACGTTCCGCAGTTTGGCGGCGACGAGCAAGCGCGGGCTCTCTATCGCAATACGATGGATGGGCTGTTCGAGGTGTACGACGCGCTCTCGCAGCGCATGTACCAGTACCTCGCCGAGATGACGCCGCGCCCCGATGACATGAAGCCGGAGGCCTATGAGCGGACGGTGAAGGCACGGGCCTTCGACATCTCGCGCTACCTGCTGCCTCTGGGGGCGAACACGTCGCTAGGCGAGATCGTGAACGCGCGGACGCTGGAGTCCCAGGTCTCGCACCTGCTGTCCAGCACTCACCGAGAGGTTCGTCACCTGGGCGAGTTGCTCAAGAACGCGGCGCTTTCCCCAGCCTACAACGTCAACCAGGAAACGCTCGAAGCGTTGGTGGGCGAGATCCGTGCCATGTCGGCAGAACTGGGCGCGAAGGCGGAACGGGAATTGTTGCGCGAAGTCCGGGTAGCGCCGACCCTGGTGAAGTACGCGGATCCGAGCGCGTATGAGATCGAGACGCGCCGCGCCCTGCAGCAGGCCGCGGTCGAGTTGATGGGACGAACTCAGGTGGCGCCCTCAAAGCTGGTCGATTTGCTGGACGAAGAGCCGATGGAAGTCGAGCTGGCGACCACGCTGCTCTACGAGCACTGCCACTATCCGTACCGGCAGATCCGGCAGGCGATCCAGGCGACGGGAGAGAAGATGCGCCGCGAGATCATCGATCTCGGCCTGCAACACCGAGGCAGGCACGATGAGATGCTGCGGGCTTATTGTGCGGGGCAGCAGTTCCGTTTCGACATTCTCATGGACATTGGCGGCTTCCGCGACATGCATCGCCACCGCCGTTGCGTGCAGATTGGCCAGGGATTCACCACCAAGCACGGATACGATTTGCCGCCGGAGCTCGAAGCGGCGGGGGCGCGCCAGGGCTATGAGGCCGCGATGAAGCACGCGGCAGCCGCTGTCGACCAGCTCACCCGCCGGCCGGGCGACGAGACGGCGGAGAACGCCCAGTACACCATCCCGCTCGGTTACCGCAAGCGCACGTTGTTCAAAATGGACTTCGCCGAGGTGGTGTACATCTCGGAATTGCGCACCGGGCCGGCGGGCCACATCTCGTACCGCAGCGTGGCGTACGCGATGTATGAGGCGGTGGCACGCAAGTACCCGGCACTGGGGAAATATTTCCGGGTGCAGGATGTGAGGGAGCCGGTGGACCTGCTGAAACGATAGGCAGGACAGGCTTGTCGCCGGGCTCGCGCCCGGGTTGATAATGGGTCAAGCGACCCATGGCGCAGCTTCCCTATCGATTGCGTGGTATTGCCCTTGGGCTGGTCGTAGTCCTGGCGCTGATCTTCCGGTTTGCCCCGCCCCCAATCACCGACATCGTCCGCAGCATCGCGAACTTCTGGACGGTTGGTCTGATCCTAGCAACCGTCGGAACGCTGCTCTGGTTTGTCTACTGGGTCTACCTCCGAAAGTTATTGCGGGTGCGGCGGATCGCCAACCTCCGGCTCCGGCGGATGCTCGAGGAACGGGAATCCGACCCTTCTGATTCCCCCCTAGGTGACTAGCGTAACGGCCATTCCTGTGATTGGCAGAGATATTCCTCAGTCCACATTTTAAGATCGATTTTCCGCCTTCAGCCGCGGCATTGCAGCACGGTTCGCGCCAGGGCAAATTGAGTGGGATGTCGGGGTTTGGGTTATGGCAGGAAGCGTTGACACTACCTTCGAAGTTCTGGTTACCGATGGCCACACGCGAGCCGGACTCGCGGTGGCGCGCTCGCTGGCTCGGCGTGGAGTTCGACTGCTGGTGCTGGTGGCCGAGCCGGGCTGCCCGGCGGTGCACTCCAGCCTGCTGAAGGACGTGGTGGTGGCTCCGTCGCCGGCAAAAGAACCGGCGGCCTTCATCGACTTCACCCTGCAAGCGATCGCGAAACACAAGATCGAGTTGGCGATCCCCATCACTGACCAGGCGCTGCTGCTGTTCGACCAGCACCGCGAACGTCTGGAGAGCCTCACGAAAGTGGCAATGGCCAAGCCGGAGGCGTTGCGCTCCGCCCTCGACAAACGCATCAACCTTGAGTTGGCCACGAAGCTGGGGGTTCCCTGCGCGCGGCAGTTCGATTTGACGAGTCTGGATCAGATTCCGGAAATGATCGCGACGCTGGGCTTCCCGATCGTGCTAAAGCGCCCGGGCGATCCCGTAGACAAGACCATGCCGGCGTTTTCGTTCCGGGTGCTGTATGCGCACAACGAGGAGCAGTTGCGCGGCTTTATCGCCGCGCACTGCGGTCACGGCGAGTACCCGCTGTTCCAGGAGTGCGCGACCGGTGAGATTCACAACGTGTGCTGCTTCGCCACCGATGGTGAAGTGTTGTCGGCCCACGAGTATCGATCGATTCGGCGTCTGGAAGGAGCGGGCGTCTTGCGCGAGATCATCGAGCCCAGTCCCGATCTGTTGCAGTACGCCCGCGATCTGCTCGGCGCTTTGCGCTGGGACGGCGTGGCTCACCTCGGCTTCTTCGTCGACCAGGCTCGGAACAAAGTCTGGTACATGGAGACGAACGGGCGCTTCTGGGCGTCGATCCAGGGGTCGGTGCACGCGGGCTGGGATTTTCCCTACTGGACGTACGACTATTTTCTGCACGGTCGGCGCCCCCAGCCGGGACCGATTGAAGTCGGAAGCTTGACCTGCTGGCATCTCGGGGACTTGAAGGCGTTGCTGAATTTCTGGCGCGGCGGGGACATTCCGGCCACCGGCACAAATCCCAGCAAGCCGGAGGCGACGCTGCAGTATCTGAGCGGTTTTTCGCCGAAGATCCACTCGGATCTGTTTGCCTGGGACGATCCCATCCCGGCTGTCTGCGAGTATTGGTACCTGCGTAAACAGCTATGGGGAATGCTACGGCGCAAGCTGGGAGCTGTTAAGGCAGCGCCCGCCACGCCTGGCACGCAGGTCGTGAGGATCTCCGGCCTTGAGCAAACCCTTTTACGCAAGCACGAGGAACGGACGTCCAAGAGCGACCGCGAGCAAAAGACACGGTAAGGAGCGGCGCTCCGCCTTACTCCACGTCACGCCAGTTCGGTCCAACGCTAAGGTCCACCACCAGCGGAACAGCCAGGGGGTGGACTTTTTCCATCTGCTCGCGCACCAACGAGCGCATCACGTCCAATTCAGCTTCGGGAACTTCGAAAACCAATTCATCGTGAACCTGCAGGGTCATCCGTGACTTGAGGTCGCGCTCGGCAATCGCGGCGTCGATGCGGATCATAGCCACCTTGATGAGATCGGCGGCCGTTCCCTGGAGGGGAGTGTTGACGGCAGTGCGTTCGGCGAAGCCGCGCTGATTCGGGTTTCGGCTGTGGATGTCGGGGATGGGCCGCACGCGCCCGAACAGCGTTTTGACTTTGCCGTCGCGGCGGGTCTCGTCGAGGGTCTTGTCGATGAAGGCGCGTACGCCCTTGTATCTCAAGAAGTAGGCGTTGATGAACTGCCGGGCTTCCGCGGGCTCGATGCCGAGCTGCTGCGAAAGGCCGAAGGCCGACAGACCATAGACGATTCCGAAATTCACCACCTTGGCCTGGCGGCGATGGTCGGGCGTCACCATGAGCGGCGGGACGCCAAAGACCTGGGACGCGGTGAGGGTATGAATGTCGTCGCCGCGGCGGAAGGCCTCGACCAGCAGCGGGTCTTTCGAGTAATGCGCGAGCAGGCGAAGTTCGATCTGCGAATAGTCAGCGGCGAGCAACACGTGGCCGGGCTCGGCGGTAAAGGCGGCGCGAATCTCGCGGCCCAGTTCCGTGCGGATCGGAATGTTCTGCAGATTCGGGTTCGCAGACGACAGTCTGCCCGTGGCGGTGCCGGTCTGGTCGAAGGTGGTGTGCAGGCGGCCGGTCGCAGGACTGAGCTGCGCCGGTAGCGTGTCGACGTAGGTGGACTTGAGTTTGGAAAGCTGGCGGTACTCGAGCACCAGGCGAGGGACTGGGTGATCTTCAGCAAGGCCTTCGAGGACGTCGACCGCTGTGGAGATGGTCTTGCCTTTGCCGTATTTCACGGGCTTGGGCAGGTGGAGTTGGTTGAAGAGAACGTCGCCGAGTTTCTTGGGCGAATTGATGTTGAATTCGACGCCGGCGAGCCGATAAATTTCTTTGGCCTTGGCGTCGATCTCGCGCTCCAGGCGCGTGGACATTTTGGCGAGAGTGCCGGTATCGATCTTCACGCCGGCCATTTCCATGCGGGCGAGCACCGGAACGAGCGGCAGGTCGACGTCGTCGTAGAGCTGCGCCAGGCCGGCCTGCTCCACTTCGTGACGCAGCGTGGTGGCCAGACGCCCGGCGGTGTCGGCGGCTTCAGGAAGAGTCCCGGCGAGTTTCAGATTGAAGCTCCGCAAAGCCGCTTCCGCCAGACCATGCGAAGAATACGTGGGATTCAGCAGATAGGAGTAGAGCATCGAATCGTGCCGCACTCCGGACAGCCGAAGCCCCGAGGACGCTAGAGCGTGCATCGCCGCCTTGTAGTCGTGAACCGCCTTGGGCAGGTTGGCGTCCGACAAAACGGCCGCCAGGCGAACAACCGCTTCCGACGCAAGCGAAATGGTGGTCGCCGTTCCCGCAGCGCAGGAAACGGCGATCGTCCGCGCGGCCGGTGAAACTGCGGTTTGGGGCGCGTCGGCGCGCAGCGGTAACATGCGCTCCTCGGACTCGTCGTCTTCTTCGACTCGTTCTTCCTCACTCGCCGTCCGGAACGCCTCAACCGCGACCGCCAGCGACCCCCCAGCCGGAATTTCCCTGAGCAGCGCTTCCAACTCCGACCGCGAACTGGCTTCGGTGTAGCGCGCCTCGGTCACGTGGACCACCGGCAGAAGCTCTTTGAGCAGCGAAGTGAATTCGAGTTCGGCGAAGAGCTCGCGCAAGGCATCGATCTCGGGCTCGCCCGCTCTCATCGCCTCTAAGTCGAGCGCCACGGGCACGTGGGTGTCGATCGTCACCATGCGCTTGCTGAACAGGACCGTGTCGCGATTGTGCAGCAGGGACTCGCGATAGGTTTTCTTCTCGACTTCCGCGGCCTGGTCCAGCGCCTGCTCGACGGTGCCAAAGCGCTTGATGAGTTCGACGGACCCCTTGTCGCCGATGCCCGGCGCGCCTGGAATGTTGTCGACCGAGTCTCCGCGGAGGGCCATCACGTCGACCACGCGTTCGGGAGGGACGCCGAGGATTTCTTCCACCTTGGCCGCGTCCGCGATGAGATTGTCCTTCGGCGGGTTCAGCACGAGGATCTTGTCCGTGACCAGTTGCAGCATATCCTTATCGCTCGAGACCACGAAGACGGGGTGGGATTGCTCGGCGGCCTGGCGCGCGAGGGTGCCGATAAGGTCGTCGGCCTCAAAGCCTTGCTGCTCGAGAATTGGAATCCGGTAGGCCTCGAGCGCCCGCCGGATGTGGGGCACCTGCTGGACCAGGTCTTCGGGCATCTCGGAGCGGTTGGCTTTGTAGCCGTGGTATTGGATTTCCTGGAACGTTTGCGTTTTGACGTCGAATTTCCGCACGGTCGTGACCGCTTCAGCTTCCTGATCGCGGAAAGTGGGACCACCCACGTCGAAGACCGCGGCCAGATACTCGGGCGAAAAGTCTTCGCGCAGTTTGCGCAGCATGTTGACGAAGACATAGGTGGCGGCAGTGGGGACACCGGTCTTGGTCGACATGGGACGCTGCCGCGCCATGGCATGATAGGCGCGGAAGATGAACGACATGGTGTCGATCAGGAAGACCCGGCCCTTGCCGTCGAGGGAGGGGGCGCTCGGCGACGGCTCGAACGCTACGTCGGATTTTTTCGCCGGGGCTGCTTTTCTCGGGGACAAGGGGTCAGTTTAGCAGGGGTTGGAGCCGGGGATCCGTGCGCGACATTCGAGCGCGCCCATAAGATCGAGAGCCGGTTGAAAAAATCGTTTCCAGCCAGTGCTGCCGCAGTCGAACCCGGGGGTCCCCTCGGCGCGCTCGGGGCAAGCTCTTCAGACTTCGTTGGGCTGGCGCCTCACCCCGCTCAAGATAACAGCTTGCACTCAACTTGGGCCCGGCGCTGTCTCGCAGTGAGCGCCTCAGTACCCGAACGTCAGGCTGAAATCCGCTTCCACGTATTTGAGGGCGGCGCCGCCGGGGGCGTTGCGGAAGATGATGTAGTACTTCACCGGCTCAGCTTGCGTCGGAGGAAGCAGGAACTCGACTTCATGATCGTGCGTGGGGTCGACGGTGTACATGGCGGTCCCCTCCCCATGACCCTGCGAGAAATCGGCAAACTGGTCGGGGTTCATGAGGATGAAGTCGATGTCCGCGCTGTCATCGCTGATGCTATCTTCGCCCGAGCGCTTGATGAACGATTTGAAGGTGCCGTGCAATCGCGGAATTACAGTGTGGACCGGCACCTCAAACGCAAATTGAGCGAATTTCTTCACGGAAAAAGTCTTGTGCAGGAAGTTGATCGGCTTCTTTCGAGTGGAGTCTACGTGATCGAGTGAATTCACTGCTTCCCGGGGCTGCTGTTTCGAGCAGCCGGCGAGCAAGAGGAGCAGTGCCATTCCAAGCCGTATCGGTCTTCGTCGCATCTCAGTTTCTCGACACTCCTCACCGGAGCTGTGGCTGCGGCGTGACGAAGGAAGCCAACCGGCCTGCGCGTCAAGCCCTCTGTTTGGGTTTCCCGTATTCGCTAGTGTAGTGCAGTTTGATTTCGCCGCAGGTGCCCTGTTCCGGCGAGTACACGACGCAGGTGTCGAAGGGGCGCGAATACACGTGCAAGCTCACAGCGCGCTTGCGGAACTCCTTGGGATTCACCACGCGATGCACCGGCTCCAGCGGGTCAACCGCGCAGGGATGGGCCGGATTCATCTCGACCGTGTCGGCCGGCTTCAGTTCGCACTTTCCTTTTTCGATGTCCTGGAAGACGAGCCGGAAATTCTCCACCTGCAGGCGGCCGATGGGGACGGCCATCCAGCAGTTCTGGTCGCGATGGTTGTGAACGGAACTGGCCTGGCCGCTCTCCCAGCAGATCGCAATCAGTTCGTATAACGGTGTCTTGTCGATGAGGTTGCGGGTGTAGTGCTGCCGATCCCAGCTCAGGAACGGGGTAAGCGTGGGGGGAGCCACGTGGGTGGCGGTGAGAAAGTCCACGATCTCCTGCGTGTGCTCGAAGGCGGACTCGGGAAATTCGCGCAGTTCGTGCACGAAATCCTGGAGGGCAAGCTCTTTCTGGACGGCTTGAGGACTCATGACGGATCCGGAAAATTATATGCGCAGACCGGGGGAGAGGGTAGGTGTAACCAAGGGGTGTAGATGCTCCAAGATAATGTCACCCCATAACTGCAACGAGATTCTGTCACCCTGGCAGGATGGTGACGATGAGTCAGAAAGAGCTGCAACGAGTGAAAGTGATGGAAAATGCGGCGGGCGGGAGGCTGAGCGTACGC
>DATMPS010000002.1:0-25419 GCA_035567435.1 Terriglobales bacterium
GTGATTGGATCGCACGTTGACGTCGAATCCGCGAAACTCGAAGATGTGCGCGACTTTTTCCGCCAGTACTACACGCCCAACAACGCCAGCCTGACGATCATCGGTGACATCGACCCCGCCCAGGCCAAAGCGTGGGTGGAAAAATACTTCGCTTCGATCCCCTCCGGCCCTGCCGTTCCCAAAATCACCGCCAGCACCCCGCCCATCACCGCCGAGCGCCGCGCCAAAGTCACCGACCAGGTCGAGTTGCCGCGGATTTACATGGGCTGGATCATGCCCTCGATCTACCAGCCCGGCGATGCCGAGAGCGACTTGCTGGCGCAGATTCTGGGCGGCGGCAAGTCCAGTCGCCTGTACAAGAGACTCGTCTACGAAAAACAAATCGCGCAGGATGTTCAGGTGCAGAATCAAAATCTGTTGCTGGGTTCTGTGTTTGAGCTTCAGGCCACAGCGAAGCCGGGCGTGAAACCGGAAGATCTCGAAAAAGCGATAAATGAAGAACTCGAAAAACTGCGCGCCGATGGGCCTACGCAGGCCGAACTCGATCGCGCTCGCAACCTGATCGCGACGCACATCATCGGCGGCCTCGAGCGCCTGGGCGGCTACGGCCTGGCCGACCGCTTGAACGAGTACAACCAGTACCTGCACGATCCCGGCTACCTGCCGAAAGATCTCGAACGCTATAACCGGGCCACCGCGGCCGACCTGAAGCGAATCGCGGAAGAAAAACTCAAGACCTCCGCGCGCGTCGTGGTCTGGGGATTGCCCGGCGACCGGGTGGTCGACGATCCACCTCGCACCCAGGAAGCCAACCAGAAATCGAAAGAGACCGCAGTCGCCGGAACCATGCCCGACGAACTCTGGCGCGCGAACCCGCCGCCGGCCGGACCGCCCTCGAAACTGAGCCTGCCCCTTCCCACCACCTTCAAGCTGGCCAACGGCTTGACCGTGATGCTGGTGGAGCAGCATCAGCTGCCCCTGGTTTCGGCACATCTTGAGGTATTGAACGGGAGCGACGCCAATCCGATCGAGAAGCCCGGGCTGGCTTCCTTCACCGCCCAGATGCTCCCGGAAGGTACGGAACACCGCACCGCCACGCAGGTCGCCGATGACGCCGCCCAGATCGGCGCGTCCGTCCGCCAGGTCTCTGTCAGTGACGATTCGGTCGTCGCCATCCGCACCCTGAAGTCGAACGTCGATGCGGCGTTCGATCTGCTCTCTGATGTCGTGCTGCATCCCAGGTTCGATCCCCCCGAAATCGAGCGGGTGCGCCAAAGCCGCGAGACCGACATCCTGCAGATTCACGACGACCCCACCCAGCTTGCCATCGGTGTCCTGATGAAGACCGTCTACGGCCCGGGGCACCCCTACGGCTACCGTGAAGTCGGCACGATCGAAGCCAACCGCGGCATCGCCCGCGACGACATGGTGAAAATGTGGCAACTCGGGTATGCACCCGGGAACTCCGCACTTGTGCTTACGGGCGATCTCACCCCGGGCGATGCGCGCAGGCTGGCGGAGAAGTACTTTGGCGCGTGGCAGGGCGCGGCTTCCAAACACGATCCACCTGCGGTCAACGTGAAGACTTCGCGGGCCATCTCGATCGTCGACAAGCCGGGCGCACCGCAGACGTTTCTGCTCGTGGGCAGCCTGGGCGTGCCGCGCTCCACCCCCGACTACGTTCCCCTCGAAGTGATGAACAACATCCTGGGTGGCTTGTATTCGAGCCGTATCAATTCCAACTTGCGGGAAGAACACGGCTACACCTACGGCGGCTTCTCCGCATTCATCTACCGGCGCGGTCCGGGAGTGTTTCTGGCGGGCGGAGGGATTCGCACCGACGCCACCGCGCCGGCCGTGCAGGAACTGTTCAAAGAGCTCGGACGAATTCGCACCAGCCCGCCGACCCTCGGCGAATTGCAATTGGCGAAAGGCGCCTTCTCGCATTCGCTGGCGGGACTGTTCGAATCCTCCGAGGAGACCGCCAACACCATCGGCGACCTGTTCACCTACGAACTCCCGCTCGACTACTACCAGCGGTTGCCGGCGAAGATTGACGCGGTGAACTCCGACGACGTGCAGCACATGGCGGAGAAATACATTCATCCGGAGACGTCAGTGGTGATCGGGGCAGGCGATCGCTCCAAAATCGAAGATGAACTGAAGAAACTCGCCATCGGCCCGGTCGACGTGCGCGACTACGAAGGCATGCCGGTGAAGCAGGCAGCGAGTGCGGGAGGGCGTTAAAAACAGTTCTCAGTTCGCGGGCCTGGGTTCTCAGCCCTCGGCAGACCGGCTTGCGCCCTGAGAGCTTCCCAAAATGGAATAGCCAGGGGATAAGAATACCCCGATATAAACCTTTGCCTCATAAACCTTTGCCTCAAGCGAATCAAATTGAGATTACTGCGGCTCTTCTGCCCGCTTCCCCGGCCGCTGAGAACTGCGAACCGAGAACCGAGCACTGCCCCCCAGTGCTAGACTATCCCGGCATTTTTCCCGCACGAGGTTTGCTTGGCAACCGATCCCGTACTCGTGGTGCACGGTGGCGCCTGGGCGATACCCGACGACATGGTCGAGGCGCACCTCAACGGCGTGCGCAACGCCATCGCCGCCGGATGGCAGGCGATGAGTAAAGGTGGCGCCGCGCTCGACGCGGTGGAAGAGGCGGTCGTGGTCATGGAAGACGACGAGACCTTCGACGCCGGGCGAGGGAGCTTCCTGAATCGCGATGGCAAGGTGCAGCTCGACGCGTTCATCATGGAGGGATCGACCCTGCGCGGCGGCGGCGTGGGCGGGGTGGAGCGGCTGCGCAATCCGATCCGCGCGGCGCGCAAGATTCTGAGCGAGAGTCCCCATGTGTATTTTGTCGCGGAAGGTGCCGAGCGCTTCGCCGCCGAGCACGGCATCCCCCTGTGCGACAACGAGGAACTGGTGATTCCGCGGGAGGTAGAGCGGCTGCGTGAGTTTCAGGCGCGCGCTGCCAAAGACGCTCCGGATCTGTTTGCGCCCGCCATCTCGCACGATACCGTCGGCGCGGTGGCGCTCGATCGTGACGGCAACATCGCGGCAGCGACCTCGACCGGCGGCACTCTGAACAAAGCCCCCGGCCGCCTGGGCGACTCGTCGCTGATCGGCTGCGGCTGCTACGCCGATAACGAAAGCGCGGCCGCTTCGCTCACCGGCTGGGGCGAACCCATCATGAAACTCGTGCTGGCCAAGTGGGCGGCCGACCGGGTGCTGGCCGGCAATGCGCCCGAGTGGGTGTCGCTCGAAGCGATGAACTACCTGAAAGCTCGGGTGAACGGTCACGGCGGCATTATCTTGCTCGATGCCAAAGGACGGCTGGGAATCGCGCACAACACGCCACGGATGGCGTGGGCCCTCAAGACCACCAAGCGCGAGGCGTCGGGCATCGAACGCTAGCTTCTGCCGTTCTACTCCGACACTCTAGGCTTACTAAGCCTATTCTCGTCATCAATTTATCTTGCTTTCGCCGCGTCTCCTGATGTACAAGCTACCGGGACCTCGCCCGGCCCTAAACGCGTGCACCTCAGTCAGTCTGCCACCGGACTAAGTTCTGCTTTCTGCCGCCTGCGCTTTCCTTTCCGCGCCGCGGTGCTTGAGGGAAACCCTATGAAATCTATGACGAAGATCTTTCTTGCGCTAGTGTTCGCTTTGAGTTCGACCGGGCTGCTGTTTGGTCAGGGCTCTGCCGCCGGCGATCTACACGTCACCGTGCGGGATGAGAAAGGCAACCTGGTCGCGAACGCGACCGTCACGGCGCGGGAGCAGAACAAGGGGTTTGAGCGAGGCACGAGCCTGAACAAAGACGGCGAATATGACCTGCTTTCGCTCCCACCTGGAATGTACACGGTAACCGTCGAAGCGCCTGGGTTCGGGAAGGCCGAGGCCCACGACCAGCCGGTAACGGTCGGCCAGATGAAAGACCTGCCGATCACCCTGACGGTCAGCGGCGGACAGACGGTGGTGACGGTCAGCTCGGAGGCGGACCTGGTCGAGACGACGCGCAGTTCGACCACCAACACCATCGACCAGCGCCGCATCGACAATTTGCCCATCAACGGCCGCAACTACATCAACTTCACCCTAACCGATTCACAAGTAGTGCGGGACAACGCGCCGAACACCGGTGCGGCGCCGACTTCTGGGCTGAACATGAGCGGGCAGCGCGCCCGCTCGAACCTGGTCAATGTGGACGGCGCCGATGCTACCGACAACTCCGTAAATGGAGTACGGTCAACGGTTTCGCAGGAAGCGGTACAGGAATTCCAGATCATCACCAACAGCTACGCCGCCGAGTACGGCCGGGCGTCGGGCGGCGTGGTCAACATCATCACCCGCTCCGGATCGAATGAATTTCACGGAGACGTCTTCGGCTACTTGCGCAACCGGAATTTCCAGGCGGTGAACCCGTTCGCAGTATGTCTGACACCACCGTGTCCAAACCCGGCCTACACACGCGTGCAGGCTGGTGCCGCGTTCGGCGGTCCCATCAAGAAAGACAAGACGTACTACTACTTCTCCTATGAAGTTACGCGCCGGCATGAGACTGGGTTTTCGAGCATCGGTCAGAATAATTTCGGCTTGGTTCCGTTCGACACCACCCTGGTCAACCTCCCGTTCAAGACGCTGCAGTTAACCCCGGACCAAGTCGCGTTCCTCACCAATCCGAGCGTAATCGCAGCAGAGTTGGGCGACCCAAGCGGCACCATTGCCAAAGCGGTGGGGTCCTACGCTGTCCTCGCGGGGGCCTCTTCCGGCCAGGGGGTGAGCGGGCAGTGGCCCACCGACATGGTGCAGGCGTTGACGTCAGGCGGGTTGTCGAGTTGGGCCGGCTTCCCCACCTCGTGCGCGCCGCCGGGGCCGTGCGTGCCCGTGCCAACCTCCTATCAGACGCTGGCCTCGCAGGTAGGAAATTTTCCCGTCTTCGAAGGAACCAGCCTCTACTCGCTGCGCCTGGATCACAACCTCAACAACAACAACCGGCTGATGCTGCGCGTCAACGTCAGCCCGAGCACCATTACCGGGATCGAGGTCGGCGGGCAGTCCCAGCCGTTCGGGCAGAATGCTTATTCGCGCACTTCGCAGCAGACTTTCCGGGACGTGGCCGGCACGGTGCAGGATACGTGGACGATTGGCAACAACAAAGTGAATGAGTTGCGCTTTCAGTATGCCCGCCGTGGGCTTTCGTACTTCTACAACACCGCCATTCCTGGCGGCTCTGACCCGGCCGTAAACATCCCGGGCTTCGCGTATTTCGGCCGCGAGCCCTATTCGTATATTCAACGCACGGAGCAGCGCTACCAGTTCACCGACAACTTCTCCTGGACGGTGGGCCACCACGACACCAAGATGGGTGTCGACTTCAATTATCTGCCGTTGAAGGCGATCTTCACCGTCAACTACGGGGGAGTCTACGACTTCGGATCGTTTTCCGCATCGAATCTGAGGTTTGCTCCCCTACCCGACCCTTTGCATCCGGGTCAGACCGTTCCTTTCCCCGACCTGTCGCCGGTGCAGGCTTACGGCGCGGGGCTTCCCGGAGATTTCATTCAGGGCCTGGGGAGTCCGAGCGACACGTTCTCGAACAAACCGCTGGGGTTGTTCTGGCAGGATTCCTGGCGAGTTCGCCCCAACATCACTTTGAATCTTGGCGTGCGGTACGACGTCGAATTTCCGCCGCAATTCAAGCCGCCGCAAGGACTGGCCTTTCCTGCCTACAACCTGCTCGGACTGCAGAAGGGGATTCAGACCGACAAGAACAATTTTCAGCCTCGCTTAGGATTCGCCTATGACCCGAAAGGGGATGGCAAGACCGTGATCCGTGCATCGTATGGGATGTTCTACGATCATCCGCTGCTCGGGTTGTATTTCCTGGGCGATGCTTCGGACGGCTCGTCGAGCGGGCAGTTGGCTTTCGCGGGGACCTCGCCCTGCAGCGGCGCCAACGGCGATCCGACCAACCTGAATGCAATTCCGATCTTCCAGGGACTCTTGAACCAGCCGGGCTGCACCGCGTCCCCGTTTCCGCTGGCCAACGCGAATCTCGGCTACCTGCCCAACCAACAGCAATTCCAGGCCCTGAACTTTCCGCAGTCGGTGTTTCTGAACCAGAACTATTTGAGCCTGAACGCCAATCCGGCGCAATCGACGTTCCTGCCCCTGGGCTTCCAGCCGTTCGGCTACCCGCAGTCAAAGAATTTCGTGTACGCGTACGCGCAGCAGGCCAATCTCACGATCGAGCGCGACCTGGGCGGAGGCTTTGCGCTGTCGCTGGCCTACAACTATAACGGCGGCCGTCACCTCAACCGACCCATCAATGCCAACACGATCCGCGGGGACTTGCTGACCGCAAACTTCCAGGCGGCTTACTACGACGCCAAGATCGCGGGCAACACTCCTCCGGCCAGCCCCTTCACCGTGAGCGGCTGCAACCCAGGGGGGACCTTGACGAGCCCGTTCCCGTACGTCGATCCGGCGCTCATGAACTTCTTCCGGCCGGGTGGACTGAATCCCTCGATCGCGGCTGGTCTCTACTTGCAGGGCAACGCTGCCTGCGTGCAGCAAGCCCTCACGCTACTGGGGACGCTTCCCGGGTTTAACGCGAAGTGCAATCCGGCTCCGCCCACCCTCGACTTCACAAACTGCGTTCCCTTCGGTGACATGGACGCAAATTACTCCAATGGCAGCTCGATCTATCACGGGTTCAGTGCGAATCTGCGCAAGCGCTACGGGCGGCACTACGAATTTCTTGCCTCCTATACCTGGTCGCATTCCATCGACGACTCGACCGACCTGCAATCCACGCTGACTCCGCAGGACAGCTACTATCCCGGCGTGGATCGCTCCAACTCCTTGTTCGACCAGCGCCACCGCTTTGTCTTCAGCGGCGTCTACCAAACGGGCAAGCTGAGTGGCGGGGGCTTTGGCCGCAAGGTGTTGAGCGACTGGACATTTTCTCCCGTGGTCGAGGTGGCTTCTGGGCGGCCGTTCAACATCATCACGGGCAACGGCGACAACTTCCAGCTGTCATCGCTCACCGGCCGGCCGAACACCTTCGTGAATCCTGCCTGCGGAAAATCCTACGCGTCGAAGTATTCTCCCAGCGGCACTCTCCAGGAACCGTGCATCAACGGCTTTATTGCGAGCATGACCTTCCCCACGCTGCTGCAGCTCGATGGCAACCTGGGCCGTAATGCAGGCATGCAGCCGTGGACGGTGTTTGATGATTTGCGCGTCGCCAAGCGCATCAATTTCAGCGAGCGCTTCAACTTGGACTTCATCGTGGACATGTTTAACATTGCGAACAAGTTCAACGTCTCGGCGGTCAGTCCGCTGTTCTCGAATGCAGGCACGCCCACGGCGGCGTACGATCCACGGCAGTTTCAGTTTGCGTTGAAGATTAATTGGTAGGAAGGAGGTCTCGGCTCCCGGTGGTTGTCTGTCGGGGAGCCTTTGCCTTTTTTGTCCCTCGCAGTACACTTGTCGGCACCGAATCCGGCCTTTGAACTTGCAAACTGAGGGGTCTCCTATGGATCGCAGGAGTTTTCTGAAGACGGCTGCCGCAACCACTATCATCACATCACTGCACGACAAGCTGGCTCACGCATCTGACGCCGTCGTCCCCATGCGCACGATGGGGCGTTCCGGCGAGAAGATTTCTATTGTGGGGCTGGGCGGCTACCACTTGGGCAAGCCGGCGGACGAGCAGGAGAGTGTCCGGATCATTCGCGCCGGGATGGACGCGGGCATCAACTTCCTCGACAACTGCTGGGACTACAACGGCGGCGAGAGCGAAGTCCGCATGGGCAAGGCGCTGCGCGACGGCTACCGCAAGAAAGCGTTCCTCATGACCAAGATCGACGGCCAGACCCGGAAGGCCGCGATGGATCAGTTGGAAGAATCGCTGCGGAGGCTGCAGACCGATCACGTCGATCTGCTGCAGTTTCACGAGGTGATCCGCGACACCGATCCGGCGCGCATTTTCGCAGCAGGCAGCGGCATGGATGCCGTGATGGAAGCCAAGAAACAGGGCAAGGTGCGCTACATCGGATTCACTGGGCACAAGAGTCCGGACATCCACCTCAAGATGCTGGAGACCGCTTTCGCCCACGGGTTCACCTTTGACGCGGTGCAGATGCCGCTCAATGTGATGGACGCGCACTACGACAGCTTTGAAAAGAAAGTGCTGCCGGTGCTGGTGAAACACGAAATCGGCGTGCTGGGCATGAAGCCCCTGGGCGACCAACTGATTCTGAACAGCAAGACCGCGACTCCGGTGGAGTGCTTGCACTACGCCATGAATTTGCCGACCAGCGTGGTGATCACAGGATGTGATTCGATGCCGATCCTGCAGCAGGCGCTCGATGCGGCGCGGAGCTTCCAGCCGATGAGCAAAGCGGACATCGGGGCACTGCTGGCGAAGACGGCTCCGGCGGCGGGCAAAGGCGAGTTCGAGCGCTACAAGATCTCGAACGATTTCGACGGGACGGTGCACAACCCGCAGTGGCTGGGGTGAGGCAGGCTCTGGGCCAGGCTACGGTCGAGAAAAATCCCATTGCGCTCAACGACCGGGTCAATGATGGGATGGTCTTGTTTACGTTCAACTTAGCTGAACTGCGTCGCGTACAATACCGTCGTGCACTACTTGGTTTCAGCATTTGTTGCCACCATTATCTTAAATGGGTAGGAACCGCCGTCGTGTTCATCGCCGTCTACGCCTACTGGCGATTGCTCCCGCAACCCCACTCCTTCTAACTGTAAAGCGCTCCTCGGATAGAGTTTGGGAAATCCGTAATGTTGCGCTTTGGCCGGTTCGGAGCGCAATCGCCCGCTTGCAACACCAATGTGACACCTGACGCGTTGTAGAATGATCAGATTTTTGGGAGGCTCTATGTGTTCACGCCTTCTAAATTTGCTCAGAATAGTTCTTCTGGTGGAGGCCTAGGTTGCGCAAGCAAGCCCCAGCTTTGGCGATCGCGTTGTTGCTCATTGCCGTCATGAGCGATGCCGCCGGTCAAGGAATCACCAAGCTCTACGTCAGCAATAGCGAGGGTGACGACATCACGGTGATCGACCTTGCGACCTACGCAGTGATTGGCGACATCCGGGTGGGCGAGCAGGTGCATGGCCTATGCGCTCCTGCCGACGGACGAAGACTCTTCACTACCATCGAATCAGAAAACAATCTGAAAGTCATCGATACCCGGACCGACAAAGTTGTGGAGACAATCCCACTGACCGGAAGGCCAAACCAGTGTGCGTCCACGCCCGACGGCCGCTACGTGGGCGTGCCCATTCGCAGCGGGAATAGCGTGGACATCGTCGATACGGCAGAGCACAAGGTGGTCAAAGTTCTACCCGTTGCCCTGCCGCACAACTGTTATGACGCCGGGAATGACGACGCCATGTTTGTGTCGTCCATGGGCGATCACGAGATCAATCTGATCGATCTGAAGAAGATGGCTTACGCCAAAAAGATTCCGGTTGGCGGCATTCCCCGTCCCTACGCGGTGTCGAAAGACGGGAAGAGACTTTACGCCGCGCTCTCGGATTTTCACGGCTTTGTGATCGTGAATATTCCGGATCAAAAAATTGTGGCCCGGGTCGAACTCCCGCCAGCGCCCCCTCTAGCCTGCAGGCTTGAGCCCCACACGCCTACCCATGGGATCGAGTTATCACCGGACGGGAAGGAACTCTGGGTGACCAGCCTTGCGGATAGCGGTGTGTATGTCTATGAGGCTGGGACGAACCACATTTCGACGGAAATTCCCGTCGGGAAATGCCCCAACTGGATCACTTTTTCGCCGGATGGCCGTTACGGAGCGGTGAGCAACAGTGACAGCGATGACGCTTCCATCATCGACACGCGCACGCGGCGCGAAGTGGCTCGCGTGAAAGTCGGCAAGAGCCCCAAGCGCCTGCTCGCCGTGACCGTGCCATAGAAGGCATTGCGTTCACGAATCAATCGTGGGCGCAACCTCGCGTTTCTCTAACCGAATCGGCCAACTCTCGGTTGGTGTTCTGCCGTCTCCTATCCACCAAGCTTTCACCCATGGACGAGGCTGGCAGGCGGAGCTACCTTTTCCGCATCGCGACCAATCTCTTGCACGATCGTTGGCGTCGTCATAAAGAAGGTTCCCTGCCCCATCCAATTTCCGAGGTGGCGTCTTCGGCTCTCCATCCTGACCTGAGAATCGAAATGCGGCATTCCGACCGCTGCTCTTCCGGGCCCGCCGCAAGCTTGCCGGCCTCATCGGCAGCCCACAAGGTTCTGGTCCAGAGGTGGGTGTATGAATGAACATTTTTGCGAGAAGGAACAACCGGTCGTTGCCGACGCTCTGCGGGAACTCGCGGGACGCCGGGATTTTCGGTCACGCCCGGAGCTGCCCGGTCTGTTCCGAAGTCCTGCTGGTCGCCGAGTTTTTGCGGGAAAGCGCGCAACTCGCAACGCACGAACTCAGCGCCCTGCCAGACGCAGCCCTGATCTGGGGGAAGGCGCAGAACTTGGCCCGGGAGAAGGCGCTGCTAAGGCCGACTTTGCCAATTCGAATCGTCAGGATTTCCGCTTTTGTCGTCGCCGTCCTTGCGGCTCCCCGGTTGATCCTTGAGTCTCATCAACTCTGGCCCCCGATGGCGGATCTCTGGCTCAGACATCTCTCGTCCACAAATCGGCTCTGGGCTTCCGACTTCAATGAGACGGTGCTTGTGCTGGCAATTACCGATACCATTATCTGCATCGGCCTGAGTTCCTGGTACATGCTGCGGGAAGAGTAAGCCTGACGATGGCCCGCGAATCTAAATGATCAGTTCATTGTTGTTGTTGAAAAATCGCGATAGCGCACGTTGAGTCTGACCGAAGGAAAAGGGAGCCGATACTACGTCGCTTGAAACTCTCGCCGTAGGAGCTCGAGATCGTGATGAGGCTCAAAGAGGCAGCAACTGAGACGATCGGCACTGTTACCGTAACACTGAAGCCTTCTGAGCTGTCCTAACGGGCGAATCGAGTCTCTCGGCGATGTTGCCTGAGCGTGAACATGATGGCGAGGAGAAATCCCAACAGAGCCCCTAGAAACGCGGCGGTGACAACCTGGCCGAGCGAGGTCAAGTTTTTGCCACCCAACAATAGGAAGCCCACATAAGCAAACGTCGGAATCCAGAGAATCATGCGCAGTCGAAAGCCCATGAGGAGTTCCCCTCCTGTTTCTTGACAGTAAATAATACTGCAGATTCAAGGTGAGATACATGGCAAAGTTGAACTACTCAAGCTCACGTCACTGGACGGTTACACGGAAGACGAGCGCGGCCGTTTTGGCTGGGGCGCTCCCGAAGACGAAGAGGTGCACTCCTACATCAACGAGCTTGCGTCGTCATTCGGCACCTAATCTCTACGGACGGAGGATGTACGAGACAATGGAGTACTGGGAGACCGCACACAGGGTAAGCGGTCAACCACGGTTCGTGCTCGACGGGGCGAGGCAGTGCCAGGCGGCGGAGAAGATCGTCACTCGAGGACCCTCGCCGAGCCGCGCAGCGAGCGGACCAGGATCGAGCGCGAATTCGATCGCGACGCACCCGATTCCAAATTAGGTTAAAGCAGCGCTCGATCAGTGGATACGAGCAGCCGGGGCCAGGGAGGGAAGGACATTCCGAGCCGTCGCCAGGGCGGGAAAGGTACGGGGAAGAGGCATCTCGCAGAATGTCGTGTGGTACGTAGTCAAGGATTGCTGCGAGAGAGCGGGCTTGGAGCATATTGCTCCGCATGACTTGCGGAGAATCGCAGGCTGGTCCTGTAACAACTCCGCCGACTTTTCCTGAAACCCGCTCCGAACAGGCTCGTAACAGGTGAAAAATCGCGACGGCACTCATCTGATCGCCCATAGCCCGGCGCCCGAATCCCAGTGATACACTCTCCGTTCACCCATCCTTGGCGCTTGCCCGGAGTTCGGCTTCTATGTCCCAGCCCTCTACCGCCACAGCGCGGACGCGCGTCGTCCGCGAGGCGGACCGCGCGGTCTACGATCGCAAACTGGTGTATCGCATCCTCGACGAAGGCTTCATCTGCCACGTAGGCTTCAACGTCGAGGGCCAGCCTTTCGTCATCCCAACGTCGTACGGGCGGTCCGGCGACCAGCTCTACCTTCACGGGTCGGCCGCGAGCCGCATGCTGCGCAACCTGGACAGCGGGATCGCGGTTTGCGTCACGGTCACACTGCTGGACGGGCTGGTGCTGGCGCGGTCGATCTTTAATCACTCGATGAACTACCGCTCGGTGGTGATTCTGGGGACGGCCACGGCGGTGTCCGATCCGGAGGAAAAGCTGGCGGCGCTGCGCGCGCTGTCGGAGCACATCTTGCCCGGGAGGTGGGCCGAGTCGCGGCAACCGAACGAGAAGGAATTGAAAGCAACCATGGCATTGCGGCTGCCGATCGAGGAGTTCTCGGCGAAGGTGCGGCAGGGGCCGGTGGTGGACGACGCCGACGATTACTCGTTCCGCACCTGGGCGGGAGTGATTCCCTTGCCCGTCGTTCCCGGGGCGCCGTTGCGCGATGAGCGGTGCGATCCGGGTATTCCGGTGCCGGGGTATGTGACCGGGTATTCGCGGCGGAGGGAGAAGAGCTTCTAACCGCAGAGTGCGCAAACGGGAGGCCGCAAAGGACCCGAGGAAGGTTGAGGAGTCCGGTGGGGGGAGACAAACGCGGGTCCCCTCCGACTTCCCTTAGGACGAGCTTTGGGCTGCGTTCGGGATGACGGGACTTGGAGAATGGGTACTAAACAAGGCTATTGAGAAGAAGCGGGCGTGAGGCTTCCGGCAGCCTGCAGGTCGATGTCGACCGAGTCTCCTACACGCAGAAACAGGACGCTGGGGTTTTTCATGCCCCACTTGGCGTAGGGGACGGGGAAATGGGCGGAGGCGCTCCAGTGGTCGGCGTCGAGTTTCACTTCGACGGGGACGGTGATATCGTGCTCAGAGCCGTGGATGCCGAACATACCGTGCACCTGCACGGTGGATGTGTCGGTGGCGGCGACTTTTCCGTCCACGCGATTGGGACGAAACGCGATTTCCGGGTAACGGGCGCTTTCCAAGACATCTTTGTGCATTTTGCGATCGCGGCTCTGGTTGCCGCTGCGGCCCGTGGGCGCATCGAAAACGATTTCGCCGGTTAGCTTGCCGGACGCGGGATCGAAGTGAAGCTCGCCGCGTTTCAGGTCGAACGTTCCCTTCACGGTGTGCAGCATGTCGCCGAGGGTGAAGTTTGCTGCGGTTTGCGCGGGATCACATCGCAGTACGAATTCCTGCGCGCTTGCCGGCGGGGCCAGACTTGCCCACCACAGGCAGGCAGCTACAGTCCCGAGCCTTGCTATCTTTCGCGTCAATTTGTCTCGCACTGACAGCTTGCGGAAGAATGTGCGTCGCAACAAGAGCCAACCCTCAGGCGCTAAAGCGCGCCGTGTTTTCAAAGCCTCCCCGGCACGAGTGAACTCGTGCCCTTCCCGATCTGCATTTGGGACCGCTGGTTGGTAGGTCCGGACCGAGCGGCCGAAGCCGCTTTCATTTTCGCACTCTTACGGCGCGCCTGAAAGCGCGCCCTGATACGAATCGTCTGTTCCTTCAAAGCCGGAGCGACATGCGCGCGAACTGGTACCACGTTCAGGCGATGCCGACAGGACGCGAGCCGCCGGTGAGGGCTGTATCAGCGATCACAAGCAGATTCCTCCGGTCTCGCTGCGCTCGTGCGTCGGAATGACAACATTCCAGACATCGATTGCAATCCATGGGCTGCAGTTGGCATGGGGAGGAAGTCCGCGGCTGTGAAGTCTCGGCCTTCCCGATGAACCGTGAAGCCGTGGCCCATCCCCCGGTTCATGCGGTAAGCAGTCCCCATCCTAACGCCAACCCGTTCGCGGCAAAATCGAAAGGGGACGCCGCACCCACGTGTGTCGCAAGCATGCCCGCGAACAGTTTTGGCCGCGAGCGGAAAGCCTGCATCACCCGCCGCCGCAGGCCCGCGCGCTGTTCGAGCAACAACATCAGGTCCGCCATCAGGATGGGTCGGCGGGCCAGCGCTCGATGGCCGGCCTGGTAGGGTTGAAGGTTTTCCCGGACCAGGCATTCTGCCAGGAGATCCGCCTGATTGAATGCCAGGCACAGGCCTTCCCCCGTGATGGCATCGACTCCGCCGGACGCATCGCCAATCAGCGCCACTCGTCTGGCGCAAACGCGGGCCAGTTTGCGCGTGACCGACATCGCTCCTCGCTCCACCGAGCCGGGTTCGGCGTCGCGCAGCCGTTCGGTGACGTCGGGAAACTTGAGCAGACCTTCGCCCAGGCGCAACGACGGGTCGCGAGAAATCAAGGCGACGCAGATCAGGTCCGGGGCGACGGGGGTCACGTACAACTGGCAACACGGGCCCCAGTGGAGTTCCATGAAGTCGCTCCATGGGGAAACGCGGTAGTGGCGGCGGAAAGCGTAACGTTTGTCGCAACGGCGGTGGGTCTCGAGTCCGGCCCAGCGACGCACCAGCGAGCTGCTGCCGTCGGCGCCGACGATCCAGCGCGCGCGCACCAGTTCGCCGCGGCCGAGTTCGCGGCATATCAGGGCGCCCTCGGGACGAAGTCCGGTAACGACCGCGCGCCAGAGGAAGCGGACCCCGGCGGTCTCGGCGTGTTCGACCAGCACGCGATGCAGGTTGGTGCGGCGCACGCCCACGGCGAATCCGCGAGGGAAGACGGCCTCGGCCGACACTCCGGAACTCAGGAAGCGGATTCCCCGGAAGCGGTGGGTTTCAGTCGCGGGAAGAGTCACTCCGAGGCGTTCGAGGGCGGCGATGCCATCGGGCATGAGGCCCTCGCCACAGGGCTTATCGATGGGCGGCGCAAAACTGTCAGCGACAGTGACGGCGAAGCCTCGGCGACGAGCAGCAAGGGCCGCGGCGAGTCCCGCTGGACCTCCGCCGATCACGAGGACGTCAGAATCATTGCCGACGCTTACCATTCCAGCGCCACCAGTTCCGAGCAGAAACCCGGCCCCATCGCTGCGAGCAGGCCGAGAGTGCCGGGTGCGGGGCGGCGGTTCTTCATGACTTCTTCGAGCACCACCAGCACCGAGGCCGAGGACAAGTTGCCAGTGCGCTTCAGGCAGTCCCAGGAGGCGGCGAGTTGCCCGTTTTCGAGCGCCAGCGCTGAGGCCGTCGCCTGCAAGACTTTGGGACCGCCGGTATGGAGCACCCAACTGCCCACTTGGTTGCGCTCGCGTCCCAGGTCGCCGAGAAAGGAGTCCACGTCGTGTCCCAGTTGCCGCCGAATCAGGTCGGGGACCTCGAGCGAGAGGACAATGCGAAACCCTTTCTCCGAAACATCCCAACCCATCATTTCTTCGGTTTCGGGATAAAAGACGGAGCGCGTGGCGAGGATGCGCGGACCGGGGCGCTTGAGGGCGCAGCCGTCGCCGGCTACCACCACGGCGGCCGCACCGTCGCCGAACAATCCAGAGGAGATCAGGTTGGCCATCGACACGTCATCGCGCTGCAAGGTGAGGGAGCAGAGTTCGACCGCGAGAATGACCGCGAGTTGGTCGGGATAGGCGCGGACATAGTCGGCCGCGCGCGCGATTCCGGCCGCGCCCGCAACACATCCCAGGCCAAACATCGGGATACGTTTGAGGTTGGGAGACAGGCCCATCCGGTTGATGAGGCGCGCATCGATCGAAGGACTGGAGATGCCGGTCACGGAGGTGAAGAACAGCGCGCCAATGTCGCGGACGTCCAGCCCGGCCGCGGTCATGGCTCGGCTAATGGCGCAGTGGCCGAGCTCCTGCGCGGTGCGGATCCAGTGGTTGTTGGCTTCGCCCCAGCCGGTGAGTTTCGGATAGTCGTCGATCGGTAGGGACAGGAAACGTCCGTCTACGCCGACGTTCTTGTGAAGTCGGCGCAGGACTTCGGGTTTGGCCAGGCGGTCGCCCCAATAGCGCTCGAGCGCGGCGAAGAGCATGTCCTGGGAGTAGTAGTGTTTGGGAAACGCGCTGCTAGCGCTGGCAATGTACATGGAATCGGTTCTCGGTTGTTAATTCTGTTCTCGGTTCTCGGTTCGGAGTTCGAAATCATTCAGATGCGCCCACTGAGATCGACTACTTGAGAACTGAGAACTGCTTTCAAACATTGATGGCACGGCGGGCCAGACCCAGGGCCTCGGACCAGAAGGAGGCTGAGGAATGAACCAACTCGACCACGGCGGAGATGGCCGAGACAAATTCGTCGCTCTGGGCGTCAGTGACCACGAGGGGTGGGGCGACTTTCAGCACCATGAAGTTGTTGCCGCAGATTTGGGTGAGAATGCCGTGGTCGCGGAACAAACGCATCACGACGATCTGTCCGAACATCGCGGGATGAATGTGCAGGAAGGTTTCGAACGGAATCCGCAGACGCAACGACTTGGGCGCAGTGAACTCGATTCCGAGCAGCAAGCCTTCGCCGCGGACGGCTCTTACCATCTCGTAGCCCTGGAGGGCTTCGCTCAAACGCGCTCGCAGAAACTCTCCCGTTTCGCGGGCGCGCTGTCCGAGATTTTCGTTCTCCAGTACTTCGAGCGTGGCGAGCGCTGCCCGCATCGCCAGGCTGTTCTCGCTGAAGGTGGAAGTGTGAATGATGGCCCGCCGCAGTGATCCGTAGACCGAATCGTAGATGGCTTCAGACATCAGCACCGCACTGACCGGAATCAGGCCGCCGCTCATCGCCTTGGCGAGCACGACCATGTCGGGATCTACAGCGAAGTGTTGGGCTGCCAGGAACGGACCGGTGCGATACATGCCGGTCTGCACTTCGTCGAGCACCAGCATCGTACCGTACCGGCGGCAAAGCGACTGCGCGGCTCGGAAATATTCGCCGGTGGGCACCCGGATGCCCGCTTCAGACTGAATGGGTTCGACGATGAATGCCGCAAACCGCTTGCTGGCGAGTTTCTGTTCAAGGGCCGCGATGTTGTCGAAGGAAATGGCTTCCGTCTCGGGGAGAAGGGGCCCGAACCCTTCGCGCCAGAACGAATCTCCCATCAGCGATAAAGCCCCGCAGGTCAGGCCGTGGAAGGCGCCGTTAGCGTATAGGAGCCCGGCCCGTCCGGTGTGAGCGCGGGCGAACTTGATGGCGGCTTCTACGCCTTCACTGCCCGAACTGGCGAAGAAGGCTTTCGACAGGCGTCCGCCCGCACGCTGGCACAACTTCTCACCCAGTTCACCGGCACGCTCGGCGACATGGGTCTGGATCATCGCGGGACCGCAGCTTTCGAGCTCCTCGCGAACGGCCGCAATCACCGCTGGGTGGTTGTGACCCACGTTGTGCACACAGTAACCGGAGAGGAAATCGAGAATTCGCCGGCCGTCGGCCGTGAAGAGTTCGCTGCCGAGGCAGCGCTCGTAGCGAACGTTCATTTCCAGCAAGTCCAGCAGCCGGACCCATTGGGGATTTACATGTTCGGAGTAAAGCGCGCCGACCGCAGTATCGAGGGTACTTGTGACCATCATCGCCCCCCCTTTTTGTCGCGCGCGTGCTGCCGAAGATTCCGGCTGGGTTCTCAATTCGCACAAGCCGACTGGTGCATTGTCCGATGCCCATTGAACGAAAGCGGTTGCTGCAGTGGGACCTTGTGAGTGTAAAGCTTTGTCAAAGGTGAGAGAACGTACAAAAACTACGACGGTTAGAGAGCAGATGTCTGAAAATGGTGACGCGTGCAGCCCTTCGCTCAAGACGCGAGGAGTCAGGCGGGAGAGAACTCAGAGTTGAACCCGTGAAAGTCCTTCGTCGGATTGTCATCGGGTGGGTTTCAGTTCAATAGCAGCAGTTTCCCCGTGGTTTTGCGCGCTTCCAGATCGCGATGGGCCTGCGCCGCGTCTTTCAGCGGATAGGTGTGTTCGATGCGCAGGCGGAGCGTGCCGGCGACGATCATGCTGAACACCGCGTTCGTCCGGGTCTCGAGCTCTTCGCGGGTGAGGAGATAGTGGCCCAGGCTGGGCCGGGTCACGAATAGCGATCCTTTCCCCGACAACTCAATCAGGTCAAAGGGCGGCACGGCGCCGCTGGAACCCCCGTAGAGAACCATATATCCGCGGGGCCGCAGAACGTTCAGCCCTTTCTCGAATGTGGTCTTGCCCACCGAATCGTAGACCACATCGACGCCGTGGCCGGCGGTCAGGCGCTTGGTTTCCGCTTCGAAATCGGCTTGGGTATACAGGATCACTTCGTCGGCGCCGGCGGCGCGGGCCAGTTTGGCTTTTTCCTCGGTGGAGACGGTCGCGATCACGCGCGCGCCGATGTTGTGCGCCATTTGTACGAGCAGCAGGCCGACGCCTCCGGCGGCGGCGTGGACCAGGGCGGTCTCACCCTTCTTCAGAGGATAGGTTGAGTACGACAGATAGTGTGCGGTCATGCCTTGCAGCATGGCGGCGGCCGCGTGCTGGGAACTGACAGGTTCCGGGATCTTCACCAGGCGGTCGACCGGAACTGCCGCATATTCCGCGTAGCTGCCCTGCACCATGGCGTAGGCGACACGATCCCCGGGCTTCACGCTGGTCACGGCGCTGCCGACCGAGACCACCTCTCCAGCAGCTTCCTGGCCAGGGACAAAGGGGACGGCGGCCTTGTAGCGGCCTTCGCGAAAGTAGATGTCGATAAAGTTCACCCCCGCGGCGGCAATCTTCACGAGGGCTTCGTTGGCTTTGGCCTCGGGGACGGGGATGTCCACCAGGTGCAGTACGTCGGGACCTCCCACCTGTTCAACTTGAAGGGCTCTCATAGGCACCCGGGATGGCAATGATAAATCTTCGGCGGCGGTTGTGGTAAATCGAGAAAAAGCTTGGGACCACTAGAAGCACGAAGGCCCGCAAAGGAAAACTCAAGGTCCCTCCCGCCTACGCTCGGGATGGGGCGCGAATCTTTCCCAATGCTTCCGGCGCACCTACTGCGGCTTCGGCGGGGTTGCGGCTGAATCTCCGGGCTTCGCCTTTTCGTTAGTCTTCGGAGGCGCGGGGGGGTCCATCTGCTGCCACCTCGCTTGCTGTTCGGGGGTCAGGATGGCGGCGATCCGTGGCCGAAAGAGGTCACGAATTTCCTGGAAGCGGGCGCGCCTTTGGTCAGGCGTCAAGTGTTCGTCCAGGCGCACCGCGCTCAGTTGGGCGCCTTCGTCGTCGACGAGGGGCCGCAGCTTCATCGCCTGATCGTCGGTCAGCTTGAGCTGGGCGAGGCGGCGCATTTCGCTCGAGCTCTCAAGGGTCCGTTTGGGACGCGCTCCGGTTACCGGGCTGCCCACACTCGGAGGAGGCGATGGCGGAGCCACGTTCTGCCCGACCGCGCAGCTTTCGGCGATCGCGACGACTGCGAGCACAAACATTCGTGATTTCCCGCCAGCAAGCATGTGCTGTCTCCTTTGTGGCCGGGTCGAAACCGGAACCGCGTGTTGTTATCTTAGCCGACTCGGAGAAGAAGTCGATTCTCGGGCACGGCTTGGTTCAGCGCGGTGTCCAGTGCGGGTGGGCGGTGAAGAGACCCTCGGCAAAGCCGATCTGGAACGTGACAAACAACCCGAAAGCGATGCTGACTAGCCCAGAGGCAAGGCCGAGGCCGCGATTGAGGCGCGTGAAATGTCTCCCCGTAAACGCGAAGGGGGCGCCCAGAACCATGGTGATGAGCATCATGCCGGCAATCGTGCCCACACCGAAGACCAGCAAGTAGGCGATGGCCCAGCGCGGATCGCGGATGGTGGTGAGTACCAGCAGAGCTACGGCCGCCGATCCCGCCAGCCCGTGGACGATGCCGACCGCGAGCGGGCGCAGAAGCTGGTAGAGGCCGACACGTTGCAGCAGGGTCGGCACCAGTCCCCGCGGTTTCTCATCGAGATCCACCGGGCTGTCGGGCGCGTGCGCATGAACGTGGACATGTTGGACGCCATCGTGATGGTGCGGGTGCGAGTGCAGCACGCCTGGCCCAGGAGTAACCCGGTCGGTGATCCGCTGGGTAGCCCCGGTGAGATTCATAATGCCCAGGAGGATGAGCATCAACCCGACGGCGAGCTCCATGGTCAGGCCAATGCGCTGGGGGATCGCCAGGTTGAACACGATGATGCCAGTGCCCACCAGAACGATGGTGATGGTATGGCCGAGCCCCCAGAGGATGCCGATCAGTCCCGCATGGCGGATGCTCTGCTGGCGGCTGACGATGGTGGTCACGGCGATCACGTGATCCGGGTCGGTCGCGTGCCGGATGCCCAGCAAGAAACCAAACCCGATGACCGTGAGCAACGTGACCATATCGACCGCGCAGCTGGCGCGATGAGACAGGCCACTATAACACTGCCAGCAGAACCAAAATTTTCGTTGGAAGCAGCCCTCGAATAGGCCAGGCCATTGCAAGCAGCTCTCTAATCTCCACTAGATTGAGTCGGCCGACAAGTCGGCAAGCCTTTTCTATATCTCAACGTCAAACCTTTCGCCTTGTAGTCTCCTCTAAGCACAGGTGTATCCGCGACCAAGACATTTCTTAATTCAGGACAAAGGCGATTGCCCAAGAACGAGCTCTCCTGCCTGTGGCAAAACCGTGGCCTCAGCAGAGAGTATCGATCCGCAAGCTCACTCCACAGTCACACTCACTTTTCCCGGGAAAGCCTGCACTTCGTTCCGGCCTTCGCCCGGAAATATCGGATGCTGCAATGGGCGCTGGATCGTAAGTAAGACAATCGCGGGTGCCGGTCGATCTCAATCGCACCTACTGGACTCCGCCCTTGAGGCCTCAGATGGCGTTCGAAATGGAGCGGAATCAGATCGAGACGGTGCTATGAGTGGCGGCTCTGGTCGCGCTTGCTGATCATGACGCGATCGGGCGGTGAGGCGGGTGTGCCGGGCGCACAGTGTGAGCTGAATCTACCGTACGACCTTGCTTACGAGCCCGTCTGCGAGGTGCTGGCGTTCGCAGCGCCCATGCAGGAGAGGATTTGAGAGTCGCATTCTTTCCGGATGCCTACAAGGAAGTCGACGGCGTGGCCAACGTCAGCCGGCACTTCGAGGCATTCGCTCGGAATCGTGGCCTTCCCTTCCTGACCATCCACGCTGGCCCCGACCGCAAAATGACGACTGACGGCTCGGTTACACGCCTGCAACTTCCGCGAAGCTGGCTTACATTTCCCCTGGATCGCGCACACGAGTATGATCTCGGCGTCTGGCGGTATTACCGGCAAGTCATGGAGACGGTGCGGGAATTTGCTCCCGACCTGGTGCAGATCACGGGGCCAAGCGATTTTGGGACGCTGGGGGCGCTGATCGCCCACAAACTCGCGGTTCCGCTGGCGGCGACCTGGCAAACGAATCTGCATCAGTACGCAAAGACCCGGCTGACGCCGGTGCTGAGCTGGCTCCCCCAACGCTGGTCTGCCGCAGTACTCGATGGAGCCGAGAAGTGGGCGTTGCGCGGCGCTATGCGTTTTTACCGGATCCCGCGGCTGCTGTTTGCTCCCAATCCGGAAATCGTGGCTCTGCTGGAGGCGAGGACCGGCAAGCCCTGCTTGCTCATGTCGCATAGCGTAGACACGGAGGCGTTCACTCCTCAGTTTCGCGATCGTGAGCCCGGGCCTTTCACCATCGGGTATGTGGGCCGCCTGACGCGCGAAAAGAACGTACGCCTTCTCGCGCGACTCGACCGGGCCTTGCGCGAACGCGGGCACAACGATTTCCGGTTTATGATCGTAGGCGGAGGCGCCGAGCGCCCGTGGCTCGAGCGGCAAATGCCGCGGGCGGAATTCACCGGCGTCCTCACGCGCCAGAATCTATCCCGCGCGTTCGCGAACCTGGATCTGCTCGTGTTTCCGTCGGAGACGGAGACATTCGGCTTGGCCGTACTCGAAGCACTTGCATCCGGCGTGCCCGTGGTTGTGACGGCGGCCGGCGGGCCCAAGTACACGGTTCAGCACGGGCGAACTGGATTTGTGGCCGGCAACTTCGACGAGTTTGTGGCGTGTACCGACCGGTTCCTGACCGATCGAGCCCTCGCTGCCGCCATGGGCGCAGCAGGCCGCGAGCATGCTCTGGCGACAAGTTGGGAACAGATTTTCGAGGGCATGTATCAGAGTTACGAGCGTTGTTTTCGCGCTGCGGAACAGATAAATCAAGGCGTGTTTGAGGCGCGCGAGCCAGAGTTTGGCGTCCTCAAGCGGCTGGGCTGAAACGTGGCCGGGGCGTGGCACGCTTTCCGGCTCGAGTAAATTCCATCAGGCGGGTGGTTTATGACATTCGGGTTTCTGCGGACGCATTTCAAGAGCAACCAGTCGGTCTTTCTGCAGACCACGGAGATCCTGCAGGTTTATGTGGTTGGGGTGGCAGTGGTGTTTGCCTCGCTCGGACTGGGCGAGGCGGTCTACCGTTTGCTGTTCTCCGACTATGACGGAGCCAAGGACCGTCTTCCCATCGAGGCATTCTTCGGGCTGGTTTTCGCGTGGTTGGCCACGTCCTTTGCCAGAAGCGTTCATCAGCACCGGAAGAAGACGATCGCGAAACTTAACCTGATTTGGGACCGGAACCATCAGATCCGAGCTGCGCTGGAAGCCATCTCCCCCCTGCCGCATACCTCCAGAAACCAGCAATCGATTCGCGTGATCCGCGAAGAGGTGGACCGCATCGAAGGGGCGCTGAAGGAAGTATTGCCTAAGTAAAGCAGCGATTAGCTGTTGGCTCTTAGCTCAAGGCGTCGAAGATCAGGCTGTCTCGTCGTGCTGCCTGAAACAGAACAAATCATTTGGGTAGAGACGCGTCTCGCCGCGTCGGAAACGGGCAACCCCCGTCTTTACGGGTGCTTCTCGGCTGGCTCATTTTGGAACCCCTCTCCTCAGAAAATCTGGCCGATCCGGCAGAAACGAGGTTGCGGTCCGCGCAGCGCGCGGAGTAATATGCCCGCCCTGTGCCCTGAGTCATTGGGGCTTGGCCCTTTGAGAATTGACCCCCGGATACCCCGCATATAACATCTTGGGGAGATTTTGCATCCAAGAAAGGGCAGGAGGCAGGTCGCGTTAATTCGCGGTAAGTCATAGAGAAATATGGGATTTCGAAAACTCTATGCGACGATCGCGCCTCTGGCCGCGCTGATTGCGACCTGTGCTTGCCAGTCTGCGCAGCGCCCAGTTGCGATGCTGCCGGCGCAGCAGTCGGCTCCGCCCGGACTGACCGCGGCCACAACACCGGCTCCATCGGTTCCACAAGAATCGAAACCCAGCCCCGCTGCACCCCCTGGTCCAACTTCCGCAAACGCTCCAGCGCCCTCGCCAGATCCGATCGCCGACCTGGTCTCGAGCGTGGAGAAGGAGTACCAGGCCGGACAGGACAACTACAAAGCGGGGCACCTCGAGGCCGCACGGCAGAATTTTGATCGGGCGTTCGACTTGCTTCTCGGAAGTCCGCTGCAGATCAACTCCGACCCACGCCTGGAAAGCGAATTTGACCGGCTGGTTGAAGGCATCAACGGCTTCGAAATGCTGGCACTGCAGCAGGGCGACGGGTTCACCGAGCAGAAATCGGAACCGGCGCCGATCGACGAAACCAACGAAGTCAATTTCCCGGTTGACGCCAAGATCAAGGCGAAAGCAGAAGCTGAGATCAAGTCGACCCACTCCGACCTCCCCCTGATGATGACCGACCAGGTCGCCGGCTACATCAACTATTTTTCGTCACGCGGCCGCGGCGTGCTGGAACGGGGGCTCACGCGTTCCGGCCGCTACGACGAGATGATGCGCCGGGTCCTGCAGGAAGAAGGCGTGCCCCAGGACCTGATCTATCTGGCCCAAGCGGAGTCAGGATTCAAACCGCTGGCGCTGTCGCGAGTAGGCGCCCGCGGCATCTGGCAGTTTATGGCGAGCCGGGCCCGAGGCTACGGCTTGCAGCGTGACTGGTGGGTGGATGACCGACAGGATCCGGAGAAGTCGACCCGCGCGGCCGCTCGCCATCTGAAGGATCTGTATCACCAGTTTGGCGACTGGTACCTGGCTATGGCGGCCTACAACTCCGGTCCGGGCACGGTGCAGAGCGCGGTCAAGCGCACGGGATATGCCGACTTCTGGGAGCTGTACCGCCGCAACGTCCTGCCGCGAGAGACGCGGAACTATGTGCCGATCATCGTGGCCGTGACCATCATGGCCAAGAATCCCGGGCAGTATGGCCTGGACCACCTGGAGAAGGAAAAGCCAGTTGCTTATGACACGGTCACCATCGACTACCCGGTAGATTTGCGCCTGGTGGCCGAGTGTGTAGACGTATCCGCGGCGGACCTGCAGGACCTGAATCCCAGCCTGCTGCGGCTGACCACGCCGAAAGATCACGAGTTCAATCTGCGCCTGCCGCCGGGAACCAAAAACAAGTTTGATGCGGCCATCGCGGCGATCCCGCCGGATATGCGGGTCTGGTGGCGTTATCACAAGGTGGCGCCCGGCGACACTCTGGCGTCGATCGCGCGCACCTACCGCAGTACGCCGAAGGCGATCGCGGAAGCCAACAACCTCGAAGATGGCGAGGAACTGACGCCGGAAAGCAAGCTTACGATTCCCATCACGCCGGGCAAGCACGCCGCCACAGAGGACAGCGCGAGCTATGCCCGCCACGCCACCCGCTACCGGGTACGCAAGGGAGACACGGTACAGTCGGTCGCGGACAACTTTGGCGTGCCGCCAGCCATGGTTCGGCGGTGGAACCACCTGAAGGGCGACAGCTTGCGAGGGCGTACGGTGGTGTATGTTCGCCTACCGGTGACACCAAATGCGGCCCAAGCCGAGTCGGCCGCAAAGACCTCTAAGTCCAAGCACAGCAAGGCTATTCAGCCAGCTGCGACAGCAAGCGGCACGGTCGTTCATCACAAAGTGAAGGAGGGGGAGACCCTGTTCTCGATCGCCTCCTCATATAAGACCACGGTGGGCGCACTGAAGCGGGATAACCGCAACATCGCCGTGCTGCGGCCGGGAATGGTGCTGGTGATCAAGCCCTGAAGGGCGGGGGTCAGGTTGTTCGGTTGTCAAGTGTTTGGTGTCAGGTCTTAAGGTTTTGGGTCGAAAGGATCGGGACCCTACGCCACGGTTTCAGTCTCCAGTTATTGGTCTAGAGTCTCGGGTGTTACGTCCGCGTGGTTCCGGCTGCAGACGTCCTGCGCAGTTCCTGACCCCTGACACCTGCGAGCCAACACCCAAGACCCAACACCCGATCTAAGACCTAGCACCGAACACCCGGTTCTCTGCTATAATCGCGCCCCGTTCAGCGGACAGCAGTCTTTCTCATTCTTTCGTGCGCGGAGCCAGGTTCGGCGCCGTGCCAGCATGGACCAGTGGCGACCACCAGGAGGAGCAATGACCTTTTACGACGAAACCCTCTACGGACGTGACGACGAGATG
>DATMPS010000003.1:0-5044 GCA_035567435.1 Terriglobales bacterium
GCGTACGCTCAGCCTCCCGCCCGCCGCATTTTCCATCACTTTCACTCGTTGCAGCTCTTTCTGACTCATCGTCACCATCCTGCCAGGGTGACAGAATCTCGTTGCAGTTATGGGGTGACATTATCTTGGAGCATCTACACAAACGCACGCGGCCCTCTGACATCCCTGCATCCAATTGCTATAATCAAAGGCTGCGTTCTCCCTCCGTGTGGTGCCTGTAGTTCAGCGGTGGAACGCCGGACTGTGGCTCCGGATGACGTGGGTTCGAATCCCACCAGGCACCCCAAAACACCACCCCGACGTTCCTGCCCGGAAGGGTCCGATTTCTCACTTACTCGAGCACAAAGCTATCTTTTTTGGCGCAGATCTCCTTCAGGATCTTGGCCACACCGGTCACGCTGACTTCGCCCAGGCACGCTTCTGCAGCAAGAGCATTAGCGTGCGCGACGGTCCGATGCCGCCGCCGATCGAAAAGCGGGATCCGGTCTTCGAGAATCGCCCGGTGATAGGGCAGTTGCCGGAAGTCGAATTGCTTCGAGAGTTCAAGTTGCTGCCGCAGCGTCTCCTTCGTCACCCGGACGCCCATCGAAGTCAGCTCGTGGCGACGCTTCGTCACCGGATTCCAGACCAGGATGTCGCCGTTCAACCCCTGTGCGGGGAGAGCCGGTTTCTTTGCTGGTGTCGGTGACCCAATGGTAGTCGGCTGCGCGCATCTCGTGCGGTAGCCGCCCTTTAGCGGCCAGCCGATCCCGACAATAGAGAGAGCCGGATTCTTCTGCAGGACTGCCGTCTCCCGCTGCTTGCGCGGCAACTCGGGATACATTTCGAGAATTTCTTCGGCGTGCAGGAAGATGAGTTCCTCGGGCAGGCTCCGATAGCGCGGATCTTTCAGCTTGGAGAACATCTCTAGCGCGAATTTCTCGGCGCCCACCAGAACCTTGCAAATCCGGTTGACGAGGGCGTTCAGGAAATCCAGATTGCGCTGCTCAACGGTGATCGCCCGTTCCCCATCCCACCGATCGACGTGCGCGCTGCGACCGTGATCCAGGAAAGTTTGCGGACCGCATGTCGGTGCGGATGCCATCCCCCCGGGCGGCAATCGAATGCTTCAAGGCGATCCGTTTGCTTCAGGTGGAAGATAGCCGGTCGCGTCTCTTTGGGCGTGAGCAGCGAGTGTTAAACCTGAGGCAAAATCTTTTCGGGTTCGGTGCAGTCGAATCGCCGTTCCTATTGGAGCCCGCGGAAGCACTCACGTTCAGTGCTGCGGGTCACACGGGAGGGTGAGGTGCGGGCCTGGGCCTGTGGCCGGACGTAGTCGAAAGGGATCCTGTTTTTCAAAGTAGCGCCGGCATCCTGCCGGCTGTCGCGAAGGCGTCCTCGCGCTCACTCCCCGACCAACCAACTTTGCCTCGTCGAGTCTATCCTTAGAACAACACTCCCCGTGAAAGGATCTCAGCGATGAAGCCGCACCGAATTCTCCTCCTGGCGTGGTGTTTCCTTTCTCCAGCGGTTGCCGCGCAAACCGCAGCTGCGCCCGCTCAAACCCCCACCACCGACACCCGCAAGACGAGCACGCCCTACACCGGCGATCTCACCATCTTCGATTCCCCCGGCCGCGCCGACCGCCTGCGGATCGACCGCGTCATGGACCTGCTCGGGATCGGCCCAGGAAAAAATGTTGCCGACGTCGGGGCCGGATCCGGCTGGTTCACAATCCTCGCCGCCAAACGGGTGCGGGAATCCGGCAGAGTCTACGCGGTCGACATCAATCCGGAAGCCATCCGCTACATCAAGGACCGCGTCCAAAAAGAGCAGTTGCGCAACGTCAAAACCATCCTCGGCCAAGAAGATGATCCCGTCCTGCCCGCCGACCAGATCGACGCGGTACTGCTGTTGAAGACCTATCACGAGGTGGCCAAGCCCGTGGCCCTGCTGCGCCACCTGAGAGCTTCACTCCGCCCTGGCGCGAAAGTTGGCATCATCGACCGCAACGGCGACGAGGAAAATCACGGCGTCAATCGCGACGTCGTCCTCAAAGAAGCTGCCCAAGCCGGATACGAACTCGAGGGCAGCTACGACTTCGTGAAAGATGGAATGGACTACTTCCTCATTTTCAAAGTAAAGCCACAATAGCTCACGCATGCTGAGGTACGTTTTTCTTGTGTCATTTGCGGCGTTCCTTTGCGCCCTTTGCGGTGAGGAGCTTTCCTCGTCCTCCACAAGACCTCAGCCGCCTTCAGGCAGTCTTGGCGTCGACGGAGCGAAGCCGAAGGGTATCTCCATGGTAGATTTGATCGAAGCATGAAGCACATCGCCGAATGGGCCCTGAACATCGCCGAGCAGCGCGGCGCCTCCTTTGCCGACGCGCGTGTCGTCGACGACCGTAGCCGCTCGCTGGCCACCAAGAACGGCAAGATCGGCCACGCCTCCGACGCGGAATCGCAGGGCATCGGCATCCGCGTCATCGCCAACGGTGCCTGGGGATTTGCCGCCTCCGACGACCCGAGCCGCGCCGCAGTCGAAGGCACAGCGGCCCGTGCCTTCGCCATCGCCCAAGCCTCCGCTCGCGTGAAGCAGAAAAACGTCCGCCTCGCTCCCGAGAAACCGGTGACCGCGGATTGGGCTACACCCTACCAGATCGATCCCTTCACCATCTCCGTCGAACAGAACCTCGACCTGCTTCTCAAAATCGACACCGAACTCCGCTCTGTCGCCGGCGTCACGCTGGCCGAAACCAGCATGAATTTCCGCCGCGAGGAACAGTGGTACGCCTCCTCCGAGGGTGCTCGCATTCACCAAACCAAGTTTTCCACCGGCGCCGGCTACGCCGCCTACGCCTTTGCCGGCACCGAGATCATGAAGCGCTCCTACCCCAATTCCTTCGGCGGACAGTGGCAGAACAGAGGTTACGAGCTGATTCACGAACTCAAGCTGCTCGAGAACGCCCGCCGTGTCGCGGAAGAAGCTGTTGCCCTGCACCAAGCCGACCAGTGTCCCGAAGGCGTCGGCACCATCATCCTCGACAGTTCACAACTCGGCCTGCAGATCCACGAGTCCGTCGGACATCCCATCGAACTCGACCGCGTGCTGGGCATGGAAGCCAACTTCGCGGGCACATCGTTCCTCACGCTCGACAAGCTCCATACCCTCCGCTACGGCAGCGACCTGGTGAACGTGGTCGCCGACGCGCGCCAGGAACACGGCCCCGGCCTGGGCACCTTCGGCTTCGACGACGAAGGCGTCCCGGCGCAGTGCACTCCCATCATCACGAACGGCCTGTTCACCGGATACCTCAGCTCGCGCGAGACGGCGCACACCATCGGCGCCACCCGCTCGGGTGGCACCTTGCGCGCTGAGGGCTGGAACCGGCTGCCCATGATCCGCATGACCAACATCAGCATTCTCCCGGGCGAGAAACCCCTTACGCTCGAACACCTCATCGCCGATACCGACGACGGCATCTACATGGAGACCAACAAGTCCTGGTCGATCGACGACAAGCGCTACAACTTCCAGTTCGGCTGCGAGATCGGCTGGGAGATCAAGGGCGGCAAGCGAACGCGCATGCTGAAGAATCCGTCCTATTCCGGCATCACCACCGAATTCTGGAACTCCATGGATGCGATCTGCTCGCGCGACCAGTGGACCTTGTGGGGCACGCCCAACTGCGGCAAAGGCCAGCCCCAGCAGGTGATGGGCACCGGACACGGCGCCGCTCCGGCAAGGTTTCGCAACATCAAAGTGGGGTCGGCGTACAAGGGCTCGTGACGATGGTTAGAGAAGCGGTTTGCCCTTGGCACTTAGCATTTGGTCTGGATACGAGGTGGCAAGATGAACGACTTCAGGGACTTGGGGGTGTGGGAGAGGGCTCATCAGTTGACTCTGCAGGTTTACCAGGCAACGGGCTTATTTCCGTGGGAGGAGCGGTTCGGACTGACAGGCCAGATCCGACGATGCTCAGCCCTCGATCGGCGCAGACATTGCGGAAGGATGCGGCAAGCGCAGCAACAATGAATTCCAGCGTTTTTTTGCAAATCACGGAAGGCTCCGCCAGTGAGCTCGACTGCTACTTCTTGCTAGCACGCGACCTGGGGTTCCTGCCCAAGGCTGACTATCTCGCCTTGGCCGACGATCTGGCGGCGCTGAGAAAATGTTGACGTCCTTGCTATGCAAAGTCGATGCAGAGCGCCTCCTCTCGAGGTGCTAAGTGCTAGGTGCCAGACGCTGAATGCTAAAAAAAGACCTCGCCTCCGACCTCTTCGCCCGCATCCGCAAGCACTCGAGCGCCGACGACATCGAAGCCTACTTCTACGGTGGCCGCTCGGCGCTCACCCGTTTTGCCAACAACGTTATCCATCAAAACGTCGCAGAAGAAAACTACGGCGTCTCCGTGCGTACGGTCTTCGGAGGCCGCACCGCTCGGGCTTCCACCAACAAGCTCGACGACGAGAGCCTGAAGCGGACTGTGCTCGCCTCCGAGAGTCTCGCGAAAGTGCAGGCGCCCGACCCCGACCTGCTGCCCATGCTTACCCCAGAGGAGAGCGAAACCGCTGGACGCGAGCCGTGCGGTGCGTCACCTGTCATGCCGCCATCGCGATATTTTGCCCAGACCGCCGCCATCACTCCCGAAGACCGCGCGGCTGGGGTGAGCAGCATCGTCGGCGCCGCCCACCGCCACAAGCTCACCACCGCGGGAATCTACTCCAACTCCGAGTACATGGAAGGCGTCTTCAACTCCCGCGGCGTGAGTACCTGGCACTCGCAGACCTCTGCCGAGATTTCGATCACGATGCTGGCCCGCGACTCCTCCGGCTGGCAAAAAGCAAACTCGCCCGACGTCGGCAACCTCGACCCCCTCGCCCTCGCCGAGATCGCCGCCCGCAAGGCGATCGATTCCGTCGCGCCCCGCGAGATTCCGGCAGGGAAGTACACGGTGATCCTCGAACCCGCCGCCGTCCTCGACATCGTCGGTTTCATGTTCTGGGACTTTGCCGGCCAGGCGATTCTCGATGAGCGCTCCTTCCTCAACAACCGCATCGGCAGG
>DATMPS010000004.1:0-3135 GCA_035567435.1 Terriglobales bacterium
ATCGCCCGCACCTGATGATCGTCCGGCACCACCTCTTCAAGGCAGAACGAATAAAACAGCTGCTCTTGATCCCGCTCCAACCGACCCATCATGGCCCATTCCCGCCGCTGACCGCCTCAACGTCAGAGAATCATTGTTCGCAGAAGCCTTCAACGGACTTCTGCAACAAAATCGGCCAAGAGCCGCCTTTCAGGTCGCAAGCCAACCTGAATATCAATAGATTGCCCGCATGGAGAAGATCGGCTTTCTCTCGTTCGGGCACTGGGCTATGTAGCACCCATCGTGATCATGTACGCCCACCCCTTGAGCAGCGCGCGGTGCGATCGTCGAAGCGCGGGGAAGCGGAGGATTTCGCAACGCCATCAGCTCAAGACAGACTGCCCACGATCGAGGCTCGGCCGGACAGCTCGATCCAGTTGCCGTCCGATCGAGGATCATCGATATCCGCGCCACGTTTCCAAGTGTTACCGGCGCAAGACCCTCGCGCACGCCCTTGCTTCGCAGATCATTATGGACAGTGTCGATGTCGGCGATCTGCAGGGTGATGTAGCGCCAGCCCAGTGCTTGACGAACCGGATCGACGGTCGCGGCGCGGTCTTCCTCCAGCTTGCGCGGCGGCGCCCACACTTATCCTGTTGCTGCTTGCTCGCTTCGTGCAGGGCACGAGCGCCGCCATGCTGATGCCAAATAGTCTCGCGATCTTGGGCCAGAGTTTCTCTGGAGAGGCGAAAGGCCGCGCGATCGGCATATGGGCGGCGACCGGAGCCGCTGCGGCCGCGATCGGACCTGTCCTTGGCGGGTGGCTCATCGATGCCGGCAGTTGGCGCCTTGCCTTTCTGATCAACGTTCCGCTCTCTGCCGCTGCGATCGTCCTGGCGTCCCGCTATGTCGACAGGAACGTCGACGACACAGCCGGCAGTCTCGACTGGTTAGGTGGAGCGCTGGTCACGGCTGCTTTGGGCCTTGTGACCTGGGCGTTGACCGAAGGATCCGGGCGGGCCTGGTCGCTTTCCACCTTCGTCGTCCTCGGAACGGGCCTAATCTTCTTGCTCCTGTTCCTGTCTGCGGAGCGACGGCTTGGCGACAGGGCCATGATGCCGCTCTCGTTGTTCGGGTCCCCGAGTTTCGTCGGCATCACGCTTTTGACCCTCCTGCTGTACAGCGCTCTCGGCGGATTATTCGTACTGGTGCCTTATGTGTTGATTCAAGCGGGCGGGTACACCGCGACGCAGGCCGGCGCTGCGCTCCTGCCCCTGCCGCTGGTAATCGCCGTGGCGTCGCCTGCCGCCGGTGTGTTGGCGGCCAAGGTGGGGCCACGATCGCTATTGATCACAGGACCGGTCATCGTCGCGGCCGGCTTTCTCCTGGCGGTGCGGATCGGATCGGACAGAAGCTATTGGCTCGGGGTATTTCCCCCGATGGTCGTGATTGCTTTGGGAATGGCTGGTGCGGTCGCCCCGCTCACGACAGCAGTGTTGATATCCGTTGACAGCCACCACACGGGTGCAGCATCCGGGCTGAACAGCGCAGTAGCGCGTACCGGCGGTTTGGTTGCCACAGCCCTCATCGGAGCTGTGATAGCGTCATCCGGACCTGCGCTGCTTTCAGCTTTTGATGTCGCCGCAGCGATCGGCGCAGTCATCTGCTCGTTGGCAGCGGCGAGCGCCGCTCTGTTGATCGCCCCGGCGGGGAGAGCCTAGAGCCGCCGCCCTGAGCAACCGCAGGCACAACCAGCTTCGTCTTTCCGCTTTGCTCTACAAAAAAGTAGGCCGCCTCCGTCGGGCTTCCGTAAGGTGCGCGTCAGCTTGAGGGCATAGGGTGCAGTCATGAGCAAGGGCGAACAGCAACCAAGCAAAGAGCCGGAAGAAGATTCTCCGCGGTCGGAGGAGCGGGTGCGGGTCATCAAAGACTACGCGAACGATCTATGGGAAACTCTCAGGAAGCTCCGCGAGCTGCTTAGGTAGGGCCGCCTCCGTTGGCGGCCTCTTTCATTTTTCGGTGGAAAAATCAGCACGTCGTAAGCGGTGCCAAATCGGTGCCACGCGCCTTTTGTTCTCGGCACCTTGCGAAAGCTAGGAATTAGAAAAACCGCTGTGCCGCAGCCGTTTCCGAGTGGTTGAGCGCACCAGGGCTCGAACCTGGGACCAGGTGATTAAGAGTTAGAAAACCGGAAACGCCGTCGGGACATCGGTTGGAGTTCGCCCTCGATTCCCGACCTGACGGAGCGCAATCTGTATCGCTTTAGAGCCACCAGCGCGATATTTTACGCGATTGAAGAGGCTGGCGGCACGATTGAAGGCGTCGACGCCTGTGGGAGTCGGATAGCTAACTCCCACAGGCTGGCTTCCGTGCCTACCATCTGCCGGAATGCGCGCCGCCATCAACGTGCAGCGATTCTCCAGTGACATTCTGGGCTTCGGTCAGATAGACGATAGCATCGACGATGTCCTTCACGCTGGAAACCGTGCCCAATGGCGCCAGAGTCTTCAGAAACTCGTGCGGATCGTCCTTGTGCAGCGGCGTGTCCACCATGCCGGGCGCAACCGTGTTGAAACGGATGCCTTGCTTCGCGTATTCGACCGCCAGGTTGCGGGTCATGGCATCGAGGCCGCCTTTGGTAATCATCGGCACCGAAACATTCAGGCCCGCGATCGGATTCTCAACCAGCGACGACGTGACGCCGACAACACTGCCACCCGATTTCTGGGCCAGCATCTGCTTCACGGCAAACTGGGTGATGTAAAGATAGCCTTCCAGATTCGTTGACGACAGCTTTTTCAGATCTTCACCCGTGTAATCGGTGAACGCCTTGGGAAAGAAGATGCCGGCATTGTTGACCAGCGCATCGATAGAACCGAACTTGCTGATTGCGGTTTCGGCGACCTTCGCGGCCACAGATGCATCGCCGATATCGCCATCAACCAGCGCGAGCTTGGGGGACGTTGGCAATTCCTTCGACTTGGTAACACTGCGCGACGTGGCGACAACGTTATAGCCCTTGTCAAGGAAGGCCTTCACGGCGCCTGCACCGATACCCTGGGAAGCACCCGTTACGATAACTGTCTTACTCATGATTTTTTCCGTTGTTTGGGTTGGTCGTTAATGGATTCAAGCGTCTGAACCCTTCCGCTCAAA
>DATMPS010000005.1:0-58928 GCA_035567435.1 Terriglobales bacterium
ATGAAATACATTTTGCTGATGTCCGGTACGAAGGCAGGCGTTGAAACGTATCACGCCTGGGCGCAAAAGGATATCGAGGCGCATATGGCGGTCCTGCGGGGCATCACGAGTGACCTGACCGGATCCGGAGAGTTTGTGGCAACACAAGGCTTAGCCGAACCGGCCGAAGCGAAAGTTGTGCGCGGTGAGAAAAACGGCATGCCGGTCACAGACGGTATTTTCCCCGAATCGAAGGAGTTTCTGCTGGGCTACTGGATTGTTGACGTAGCGACTCCTGAACGCGCTTATGCCATAGCCGGCCGGATTTCGGCGGCGCCGGGACCCGGAGGAGCACCTACGAACATGTCGATTGAAGTCCGGCGGTTTGCGATTTATGAGCAATCCAAATCTCAATGACGGATGCTCGGGGTGCAGCGAGCGTTCCAGAAAACCTAGGAGGGCGCAAAAATCGGCGCCGGACGAAATCAAAGGAGAATGAAGAATGAAATACATCTTGATGATGAACACAATGCGAGCCGGCCAGGGAGTTCCGCAGTGGGGCCAAAAAGACCTCCAGGCACACATCGCATTTATGATCGGTCTCAACCAAGAGCTTCGCCAATCCGGCGAGTTGGTCTCAGCCGAGGGTCTGTCTTTCCCCGATCGGGCTAAGCTAGTGCGGGCCAGTAAGGATGGAGTGCCCATCACGGACGGCGTGTTTCCTGAGAGCAAGGAATTTCTCGCGGGATATTGGATTGTCGATGTTGACTCTCCGGAGCGAGCTTACGCCATTGCCGCAAAAGCGTCGGCGGCACCGGGTCCTGGCGGGACGCCGCTGAACATGCCGATTGAAGTGCGTCCAATTATGAGCGGGCCTCCACCAGAAATGCTGTAACGAGAGCTGCAATGACACAGCCCTGGGACACGACGTCCGAGCATCTGTTGCGCGAACTTGCGCCACAGGTGCTGGGTGCAGTCGCTCGCCGTTTTCGCGACTTCTCGTCCGCCGAAGATGCGGTGCAGGAGGCGATGATTGCGGCCTTCACGCAATGGCCGCAGGAGGGCGTTCCCGAGAATCCACGCGGCTGGTTGATCCAGGTCGCGTCCCGCCGCATGACTGACCAGGTACGCAGCGAAATTGCCCGTCGCCAGAGGGAAACCGCGGTCGCGAAGGATGCGCAGACCATGGCGCCCGTCGACGAAATCGAGTCTGCTATGGATCCCGATGACACGCTCATCTTGTTGTTTATGTGCTGCCACCCCGCTCTCACTTCGTCCTCGGCAATTGCTCTGACTCTGCGCGCCGTCGGCGGTTTGACTACGGCGGAAATTGCCAACGCATTCCTGGTTCCCGAGGCGACCATGGCGCAACGGATCAGCCGCGCCAAGCAAAGCATCAAAGCTTCGGGCGTGCCATTCCGCCTGCCTTCCCCGGAGGAGCGTACCGAGCGGCTGCCTGCAGCTCTCCATGTGCTCTACCTGATCTTCAATGAAGGCTACGCCAGCAGCATCGGAGCTCACTTGCAGCGGCTCGATTTGGCGCGTGAGGCGATCCGGTTAACTCGCGGTGCAAAAGCGCTGCTACCCGAGGATGGAGAAGTAGCCGGCCTTCTGGCGCTCATGTTGCTAACCGACGCTCGCCGTGCGGCACGAACCGGACCTGATGAGGAATTGATCCCGTTGGACAAGCAAGATCGAACTGTGTGGGACCAGGCCGAAATCTCCGAAGGCATCGATCTGTTGACCGCCGCACTATCAAAAGGATCCGTCGGTCTGTATCAGTTACAGGCGGCAATCGCTGCAGTTCATGACGAAGCGGCACGAACTGAAGACACCGATTGGCCGCAGATTCTGGCGTTGTACGAATTGCTGAAACGCTTGTCTCCCAGCCCAATGGTGACGCTCAATCATGCAATTGCCGCCGCCATGGTACACGGCCCAGCGAAAGGTCTCGAACTGCTCAAGACGCTCGATAGCGATGGTCGGGTAGCCGAGCATCACCGTCTTGACGCGGTGCGTGCTCATTTGCTCGAAATGCTTGGCGATCATGAAAGCGCCGTCAAGCACTACCGGGCTGCGGCTGGCCGGACGACGAGTATCCCAGAACGGAATTACTTGATGACACAAGCGGCTCGGCTTGAGGAAAGACCGAGAGGCTCGGGTGAGAAGACTCCCGTCCCCTGATCGAAGGAACTCGGTCGCAACAGCTCAACCACGCACTCGCCGCACTTAACGGAGCAAGGAGAAGGACGACCTGGAAGGGTGTGTCCGCCGCAGGTCGTGCATGGATCGCCGATGCTCAGCGCGATCGCCGGACAAAGCTCAAGCGAAAAAGTCGTTCCAATCACAGTACGCAAGAAACGCAAGTTGTCAGCAGCCGCACTCGCCGACCTCCGCAGCTGCGCAGAAGGCAAGCTGGGGGAAGTGACGGAATGTGTGGAAAGCGCTTGCTTCTCATGGTCAATCCTCCAGCCTGAGCGCATGGTGCGCTCCTATAGTTCCTGCTCATTCGCTACGAACAGGGGAGCCGACTGCGGGACCCAGGAGCCTAAACAAATGACGGGAGGAACTTATGACTGAGCGCACCCATGCATCTGCCTGGAGATGCATGGGCACGCCGCCACACCTCAGCTTCAGGGTAGTTCTCCTGCCGGAGCGGGGCAGTTGCCGTCGAAGCCCGTATCGGAACCGTAGAAGGTTTGCAGCAGAAAAGGCTGATCGTCCGCCGTTCCAGCCGACAACCAGAAACGGTTAAAGGTGATCAGTGAGTTCGGCATCATGTGGTCCCTTGCGAACTGCGCGCCGCCGCCGCAGGTATTGATGCCCATGTCGAAGCCCACATCGCCGAAGACCGCCGTCTGTGAGAACGGAGGAGCGATATTGGAGTAGTGGTCGAGTTGTACTCTTCCCGCAGTGCAACGTGACAGGTGCGGCAGCTGCGCGCCACTGCAATTCCGTAAAAATTAAAGGCATCACCGTCCCCGGTTGCCAGCCAGCTGGGCGGAATGTAGTTCTTGTCGAGCGTAGTCCCGTTAGCGTACCAACCGGCAACGAGGTCCCTCTCTGCGCCTGTGTCGCCCCGGCATTGAGAATGTTTTGGTTGAGATTGTAGAGAGCCAGTTCCTGGTCGGCTTCCGTCAGTCCAGGCTTGCTCGAGAATTCAAAGTTCCCAGCGTCATAGGGCAAGAAGTGTCCGCCGAGATTGGCAAACCCCGAGCCGTTTTCTGGGAATTTCCTGCGTAGTGATCGCCTCCGTGGCATACGACGCAGGTTCCCGGCACGAACTTCTCTCGCCTGCCATCGTCGAGCGAGGATTCTCGCTAAGTGATATATACATCACATAAAGCTTGCAAATGTATTAAAAGTGATGTATAACTCACATTATGCAGACACTGGCAGAACTGGGCGAAGCGGTCTCAACCAAAAGGAAGGCTCTTGGCCTGAACCAAAGCGAGGTTGCCTTACGCTCCGGAATCACCAGGGAATCCCTTGTACGCTTTGAGCGGGGACAGGTGTCGGAGTTCGGCTCCCGCAAGTTACTGGCAGTTCTCGCGGTACTCGGCCTCGAAATGACTTTCACCGAGGTAGGAATTTCAGGCACCCTCGATGAACTGCGGCGCGAACGGGGTGGTGCTTGAAGCTCAATGTCCATGTCCTCGGTCACCATGTTGGCATTCTTGAACAGGTTGGCGACTTCAAGAGCGTGATGGCCTACGTTCCAGACGTGGCGCCCGAGAACCTCGTCTCGTTGACGATGCCCGTCCGCACCGAATCGTACCCCTGGGACGACCAACTTCACCCCATCTTCCAGATGAATCTTCCGGAGGGCTACCTCCTGCAGGTCCTGCAGGAAGAATTCGGGCCACATATCGGTGCGAGCCCGGTTGCACTCCTCTCCGTTATCGGTCGAAACATGGTGGGAAGACTACAGGTCGCTCCACTTGGGGCAGCACTCGATGAGCCGGCAAAACCGATCGAAGTTGCTGACTTGCTGAAGGGAGACAACTCGGAGGAGGCATTTTCACAACTGGTTCGCGAACATGCGAAGAGCGGGGTTTCCGGTGTCCTGCCGAAGTTCCTGGACACTGAGCAAAAGAAGGCGAGCGGCATGGGGCCGCACCAGAAGGCTTCGTTGCTGACCCACGACCACATCATCAAAGGATCATCCAGCAAGCTTCCGTTCGCGACGGCCAACGAACACTTGTGCATGCAGGTGGCAGCGCGGGTTGTCGAAAGTGCGAAAACCCAACTCTCCGAGGATGGGAATGTCCTAGTGGTGCGCCGGTTCGACGTCGATGAGAACGGCAAGCCATTCCGCGCATTGGAAGATTTTTGCGCCCTGCTCGGACTTCGGCCGTCCGCGAAGTACGAAACCACATGGGAGCGAATCGCGAAGGCAGTTCGGATCTATGTGCCGGGTGGAGATCAGCGCGAAACCTTCCAGAAGCTGACCACACTTCTGCTGTTGACCTACGCTCTCCGGAACGCGGACTGCCATTCGAAGAATCTGGCATTGCTATATACGTCACGGACGGATGCACACCTCGCACCCGCGTACGACTTCTTCACGACTTCTGTCTATGAGGGGTACAAGAACAATCCCCCAGGAATCAGTTTCATGGGGAGGAAGACATGGTTGCCCGGAAAGTCTCTGGGCACCTTTGTTACTTCCACCTTTGGCATTTCTCAGCGCGAGCAGAAGGAAATCCTCGAGCGCATCAGTGATGCGGTTGCCGACACTGCGCCTGCCGTCCGTGAATTGATGCAGGGACTGGCAGGTTTCAAGGACACGGGAAAGCGGATGCTGGCCGCATGGAGTGAGGGAGTCAGTGTTCTCCGCGATTCCCAGATGTACGGCCTGACCCGGTGGAAGTCGTCCGCAGCTTTCGAGGGAATCTCTGACCCCCCGAAACTCAAAAACCCCCGAACCGTCATCGGCCGCTCGGAGCTTCTGTCTCATCGCACCAAATCCAAATCCAAGTGACCGGTGCAACCTTGCGTTTGATGAACTTGCTCCTTAAGAACCCTTCGGGTTTTGGCTGGTTGCCGAGCCCGGCAACTCCGCCGTGCCACTCCGAAATTTCTACAGCAATCGCACGCGGTGGAACGCTGCCATTCCGGTCGTATCAAGAGCGCCTGCATGTTGTTCTCTTTTCTGTCGCGTCAATTGGCTTCTTATGCGCTTTTCCGCCCAAAGACGGGTATCTTTGGTCCAAAGACTAACCGGCCCGACTCTGGCTCAGCTCTCGTCCCCTTCAGCGCAACCTTCAAAAAAGAGGTGGGAGATGGCAAACCTAGAGAGCACGACGGTGTCGTCTACCGGCGACCCAATACAAGAATCCTGTGGATGTGCTACTTCGATCAAAGCGGGAAGCGCATCCGGGAATCAACCTTCACCGAGGACTGGCAGGAAGCGAACAAGAAACTCGGCGCGCTCTGCTTTTTCATCGGCCCTGTTGCACGTGCCCCTCGACTGGGAAAAAGCGACCGTGCACAAACCGTGCCAATATGAGCGGGATTCAAACCATTTGGGTTAACTTTGAACGAAAAGCAGATTCCCCAAATTATTGGAAACAATAGAAATCAAAAAAAGAATGGAACGGTTGGAGTAAATCACTCTGCGCCCAAGGCAGGTGCGCTACCAGGCTGCGCTACGCCCCGACACTGACGAGAAGGGACCCGATGAGCTGACGAATTACTTTGCCTGGCCAGCCATGCGAAAGGCCGGCACCCTTGCCGGCCTCCGATTCAATACCCGCCGCCATAGGATTGCGCCGCTATCGTTCCCCAAACGTGTAACCGATCGACGCGCCGTAGCGAAAGGCCTTCGACGAAGTAAACTCAACGTTATTGTTGATTAGGTAGAGGTGCACCTCCGGGCGGACGAAGAGGCCACCGCGGGCGTAAAGCTTCAGCCCGGCGCCGAATTGTCCCAGAAAGTGGGTATTGGTTGAGTAGTTCGTACACCCCGAAACGTACCCGCAGGTGAAGGTGTTGGTATAGAAGCGGATACTCTCGGCGCCGATCCCGGCGGACAGCTCGGCAGAGGCCCGCTTGGTGAGCCTGGGCACGAAGACGCCGTTGAAGTCCCAGAAGATCGGACGGTAGGGCTGGTAGCCGTCGTAGATGCCCTGGCTCCCCTTCCACGAGATCTCACCCATCAAGCCGTAATTCTTGTGCACGAGAAAGTCGCCGCTGATGGACGGATACGCGCCACCGGTCAGCGACACCGGAGGGAAGGTCGAAGAGGACGGGCTCGTCGTGTACGCTGGGGCGTTGATTGAGCCCAGGCCAAATGCAAAATCCATCTGTTGCCCGTACGCGGCGGTCGCCAGCATGAGTAACAGACTTGCTGTGATTGCAAAACCAAGTTTTTTCAAGTGCGTTCTCTCCACATGTGCAGTGTTTGCAGCTGGGCTGCGCGACGGCGCAGCGGATTGTCCGCCCCGTTTCGACCGCAGGCTCTGCGGCGTACCCCTTCACCTACCAATTAATCTACCGCCCACGGGATCAGTGCAAAGCTTAGCTAGGTCCTTGCATTATGAACCCGGGGTTGGGCAATTCGACTCGCGCCCGGACCCAAGTTCAACTATCGAGAGATGCGGTTCCGAGCTTCTAGCGTTGCCCGTAATCGGGTCGGCACACCTCTTGGATGATCAGGAAATCGTTGCCACATAATGATGTCGGCAAGGCCTGGGCGGATGTCACGTTTTGCGACCCGGTTCGGGCTCGCCTCCGCTCCTGCCTTCGCGCCTGGCGGACCTGATGGTTGTGACCGTGAACACGCCGGACAATGATTCGTGACCTTCGCACGGTATTCACTTTGGGCTAATATCGTGGAGTCAGCAGTTTCTCGTTGGAGTTCTGCCGGAATGGGAGATCTTAGTCAACATTTTTCCCGAAAAGAATTGGAATGCCGCTGTTGTGGCCGGCTGCAACTGGATTCGCACCTGGTCGAGGGGCTTGGAGGTCTCCGCGTCCTCGCAGACCTGCCGTAGTCAACGCCGGCTACCGCTGCCCACGCCACAACCAGGATGTGGGCGGAGTCCCCAGCAGCGAGCACACCCGCGGGCTGGCTGCCGATATCCGCCTGCCCGGCCTCTCGCTGCAGCAGATGTAGGAGCTAGCGACGTAGGTGGCGAAATTCGCCGAGGGCGGTATTGGGGTGTACGACGGAGATTTCTGCACGTCGATGTGCGCGGGCATCGCGCCCGCTGGGCTCGGGTGGACGGCCACTAGTTGGGATCGAACAGCTGGTACGGGAGCCGGAACTGCTGGCGGGGAAGGCCAGCGCGAACCATGCCGCATGAGGTGAAGTGCCGGGGCTAGCGGCGGCGGAGAGAAGGGGCCGACGCCCCGGTGTTCTTTCCGGAGTCAGAGGAGTCTGCGGGGACGGGTTCGACGGGCGGCCCGATCCCCCGATACTGGCTCTGAAAGTAGAGCAACGGCTGACCCTCGCGGAGCATGGCCTCTTCCACCTCGGCGATGAAGATGGTGTGATCCCCCGCATCCTGTGCTGTATGCAAACGGCATTCAAGGTAGGCCAGGGCGCCGCACAGCACCGGGGTGCCGTGCCTGGTGTGCTCGAAAGCGGCCCCGGCTTCCTCGGCCGCGCGGTCGTGGGTGCGGGCGGGACGCGCGTAGTATTCCGAGATGGCCCGCTGGTTTTGGGCCAGCACGTTCACGCCGAAGCGCTTTTTCGCGTGCAGGTGGGCATGGGTCCGGGCACGCTGGTCGACGCAGACCAGCACTAGCATGGGATCGAGCGAGACTGAGGTGAAGGCGTTGGCCGTCATGCCCTGCACTTCGCCTTCGTAATCGAGGGTGATCACCGTGATGCCAGTGGCAAAATAGCCCAACGCTTTGCGGAACTCCACCGGTTTGACGCTCATGACTTAACGACCGCCTCGCACGTAGCCGGCGCACCGCTGGCGGCCGACTCGATAACTTATCATGAGGCCGCCCGGAATCGCCCCGGGGCCGGTTTCATGTATGATTTCGCTACCCGGGCTTCTTCGGGGATGAGTCCACCTGTTTCCGGGAAACAGACGCACCTTGAGCCCAGTCGCCGAATCCAAGCCTTCGTCCCCCTCTCTGGCGCCCATTCTTTCCGAGGCGCGCAGCGGCTCGCCGTTGTCGCGGGAGGCGGCGTGTGGTTTGCTCGCGGGCAGCGAACACATCTTGCCGGGACTCCTCTCGGCCGCGCGCTCTGCCAAGGAACGGTTTAAGCCGGGCGTGATCACATACTCGCGCAAGGTATTCATCCCCCTGACCAACCTGTGCCGGGACTATTGCGGCTATTGCATTTTCCGGCGGGACCCCGGAGACCCGGGAGCCCACACGATGACGCCGGACGAAGTGCTGGAAGTCGCGCGCCGGGGAGAAAAACTGGGCTGCACCGAAGCGTTGTTCAGCCTGGGCGACAAGCCCGAGTTGGTGTTCCCGCAGATGCGGGAGACATTGCGACGGCTCGGCTACCATTCGACGCTGCACTACCTTGAAGCGATGTGCGAGCTGGTGCTGCGAGAAACATCCTTGCTGCCGCACCCCAACCCCGGGCTGATGAGCGCAGAGTGGATCCGCCGCCTGGCGGCTGTTTCCCCCAGCATGGGCCTGATGCTCGAAAGCCTGAACGCTGGCTTGCTCCGAGCTGGTGCCGCGCACGACAACGCACCGGACAAATTGCCCGCCAAACGCCTGCGCACGATCGAAGATGCAGGCAAGCAAGGTGTGCCGTTCACCACGGGATTGCTTATCGGCATCGGCGAGAGTCTTGAAGATCGGGTGGACTCGCTGCTCGCGATCCGCAGCCTGCAGGAACGCTACGGGCACATTCAGGAGGTGATCATCCAGAATTTCCGGGCGAAGCCGGGCATTCCGATGCAGGACTGGCCGGAGCCCGCTCTGGCGGACGTGCAACGCACCGTGGCGATTGCCCGCCTACTGATGCCGCGGGTAAACATTCAGGCACCTCCCAATCTTTCGGCTCCTTATTATGATGATCTGCTGGACGCGGGAATCAATGACTGGGGAGGAATCTCGCCGCTGACGCCCGACTTCATCAATCCTGAGAAGCCGTGGCCGCACCTGGAGCAACTTCGCCGGCGTACGGAAGCAAAGGGATACCAACTGGAGCAGCGTCTGCCCCTGTACCCGGAGTTTCTGCCGCAAGCGCTGGCGCGTCCGGGGCTGCTGGCCGATCGCGTGCGCAGCGCAGTCGATGCCCGGGGCTACGCGCTGGGGGCGGCGTGATCACGGTCCTCACCGGCGGCACGGGAGGCGCAAAGTTCATCGACGGCCTGCGGCAAATCGTGCCCGCGGAAGAACTCACACTCATCGTCAACACCGGCGACGACTTGCTGTGGTGGGGACTCTACGTTTCCCCGGACATCGATTCGATCACCTACGTTCTGGCAGGTCTGTTGAGCCGGGAGCGCGGCTGGGGGGTCAAGGGCGACACCTTTTTCTGTTTGCAGCACATGGGCCAACTGGGTCAGCCGATTTGGTTTCATGCCGGCGACCGCGATCTCGCCATACACATCCTGCGCTCCAAACTGCTGGCGGAAGGCAAGACGCTCTCGGAAGTCACGGCCGAGATTGCGGATAAGTTGGGCGTGAAGGCGCGCATCCTGCCCATGAGCGATTCGCGGGTGGAGACGCGCGTGGGGACGCCGGTCGGTGAGCTGAGCTTCGAGGAATACTTTGTCCAGCGCTGGTATCAGGACCCGGTGGAGTCGATCCGTTTTGCCGGAGCCGCCGATGCCGAACCGGCGCCGGGGGTGATCGAGGCCATTCTGGGCGCGGATCAGGTGCTGCTGGCGCCGAGCAATCCGGTCACGAGCATTGGACCGATTCTGGCGGTGCCCGGCGTGCGCGACGCGCTGCAGCGGGCCAAAGGGCGGGTTGCCGCGGTCAGTCCGATTGTGGGTGGAGAAGCGGTCTCGGGCCCGGCGGGAATTCTGATGGCCGCGCAGGGGCTACCGGTTTCGATCGCCGGCATCGCCGAGGCCTATCACGATTTTCTGGATGTGCTGGTGGTCGATGTTCGCGATGCACAGGCGGCAGAAGAATTGCGCCAGACCGGAGTGCGCGTTCACCTTGCCAAGACTATTATGCGGACGCCGGAAGAAAAGGCCGAACTCGCCGCGGCCGTTCTCTCCGCGATCCCCACCCAGAGCGCAGCCCGCGCGGGGCAAGACCCAGCATGATCCTCGTCCCGGTCAAGAGCCTCAAGCAAGCCAAGCAAAGACTGGCACCGATCCTAAGCCCGGCCGCGCGCCACCAACTCGCAGGCGCAATGCTGCACGACGTGCTCGACACTTTGGGCGCGTGGCGCGACCGGCCCGACGTGGCCGTGGTTACGTGCGATCCGTTGGCCCTCGAACTGGCAAGCCGGTACGACTTCGAGGTCTTCGCCGATCACGCGAACACCGGCGAGACAGACGCCATCACGATGGCGACCCACGTCTGCGAGACGCGCGGGATCGACAGCACGCTGGTGATTCCAGCGGACATCCCGTTGATGCAGTCGTGGGAGCTGGAGAGAATTCTTGAAGCGGCGCCGGAACGCGGCTCGGTCCTGGTGCCGGCCGGCGACGGCCGGGGGACAAACGCAGCCTTCCGGCGTCCGGCCGGCCTGTTCCCGTTGCGTTTCGGCAACGACAGCTTCAAGCCCCACTTCGCGGTGGCGCGGGCCACTGGCCAGCCCTGCGTTGTATTGCCCCTGCCAGGGATCGCGGTGGATGTGGACAAGCCTTCCGATCTGAAACAACTGGTCGCTCTCCCGGGCGAAACCCGAGCCCAGCGCCTGGCACGGCAGTGGGATCTCACCGAATATCCGCTGGCCGCGAATGAGTAGCCGATGTCAAGGGAAGAACTTCGCATCATTCCGGTTCGCGTGTCGGGCGAGATCAGGCCCGGCGACTCACTCGTCGAAAAACTCCTGCAGGCGCTGCAACGAAAACGGCTTTCGCTAGCGAAGGGCGACATCCTGGTCGTGAAGCACAAAGTTGTCTCGAAGGCGGAGGGGCAACTGGTACGCCTCGACACGATTAAGCCCTCTGCCCGGTCCCGAGGGTGGGCACGGCGGTATGGCCTCGACGCGCGGGTGACGGAGCTGGCGTTGCGTGAAAGCAAGAAAGTCATTCGCCAACAGAACGGCGTCCTGATCACGGAAACGCGGCACGGATTCCTGTGCGCAAACAGCGGCGTGGATGTGTCGAATGTCGACGGCGGGAAACATGCGCTGCTTCTGCCGGAAAATCCGGATCGTTCGGCGGCGAGGTTGCATGGGGAACTCAAGAAAAGGTTGAGGCGCACGATTCCCGTGATCATCAGCGACAGCTTTGGCCGTCCCTGGCGCGAAGGGCTCACCGAGGTCGCTATCGGGATCGCCGGCATGAAACCCACGAGGGACTACCGCGGGCAGCGCGATGCGCAAGGCTACAAGCTGCGGGTGAGCCTCGACGCAGTGGCCGACGAACTGGCTTGCGCCGCGGGCCTGCTCTCAGGCAAGCTAACCCGCACGCCCTTTGTTATCATTCGAGGATTCCGCTACCGGCCCGGACGCGGAACCGCCCGCGACCTTGTCCGCCCCGCGGCTCACGATCTGTTTCGCTAGGAGGCTTTCTTGGGTCGAGCACTCTCGCAGCCGGAACTGGAGAATTTCTGTTCGCTTGAATGGACGGAAATCGCGCCGCGCCTGGCCCCGGCGGTTCGCGATGCGCTCGAAAAGGTTCTGACTGGGCGCGACGGAAGTGCGCTCACGCGGAAACAATGTTTTCGACTCGCGAACTGCGATGGGGATGACCTGCTGGGCCTGCTGGTGGCTGCCAACGAACTCCGCGCCGAACTGGCTGGGAACCTGGTGACGTACGTCGTCAACCGCAACATCAACTTCACCAACATCTGTTTTGTCGGCTGCAAGTTCTGTGCCTTCAGCCGTGGGCCGCGCGAGTCCGACACCTACTTCCTCAACCTCGACCAGGTTGCACGCAAAGCCACGGAGGCATGGGAGGTGGGCGCGACCGAGGTTTGCATCCAGGGTGGCCTGCCTCACGGCCTGCCTCCTTTCTATTATCGAGATATTCTGCGCGCAGTGAAGTACGCGGTTCCCAGGATGCACTGCCATGCCTTCTCGCCCATGGAGATCATCTATGGCGTGGAACTGACGGGGATGTCAGTGGCCGATTACCTTGCGATGCTGCGCGACAACGGACTCGACACGCTCCCCGGGACGGCGGCCGAAATTCTGGATGACGAAGTGCGCGCTGTCCTTTCGCGCAACAAATTGTCGACCGATCAGTGGAAGGAGGTCATCACTACCGCGCACCGGCTCGGCATTCGCAGCACGTCAACGCTCATGTACGGTCACGTCGAAACGCCGGGACACTGGGTCAACCAGATCCGGCTGCTACGCGACATTCAGGAACAGACCGGAGGGTTCACCGAGTTCGTCCCCCTGGGCTTCGTACATCAGAACACGCTGCTCTTCCAGCAAGGGCTGGCGCGCTCAGGCCCGACGCTGGCCGAGCACCTGAAGATTCACGCGCTGGCTCGCGTGTTGCTTGCCGGCTCGATCAACAATATCCAGGTTTCATGGGTGAAGCTGAATCGCAAGCTTTCGCAGTTGTGTCTGCAGGCGGGCGCTAACGACTACGGCGGGACTCTGATGGAAGAGAACATCTCGCGGGAAGCGGGAGCCACGGCAGGCCAGTACACCAGCCCCGAACAATTCCAGGCGCTCATCTTGGAGGCGGGGCGGATTCCTGCCGAGCGCAACACGACCTATTCGCGCATTCGGATCAAATTGCCGCTCGAGGACTTGACCAGCGAGCACGCCCCCGCCGAGGAGTTCGCGTGAGCCGTCCCGTCGCGATTCTGGGCGGTACGGGGCCGGCAGGAATGGGGCTTGCGCTGCGATGGGCGCGCGCGGGTGAGATCGTGATCATCGGCTCCCGCAGCGCCGAACGCGCGGGGGAGGCAGCCGCAATCATCAAACAGAAAGTCGGCGCACATGCGAAGGTCAGGGGCGAGGAAAATTCGGTCGCGTGCAGCCTGGCGGACTTGCTGGCGCTTACCGTTCCGTTCGAAGGCCAAGCTGCACTTCTAAAGCAACTCAAGCCTGCATTCAAGCCGGGCAGCATCCTCATCGACGCGACGGTTCCTTTGGCCTCCGGGGTTGGCGGCCGCGCCAGCCGAACGCTCGGGGTGTGGCAGGGCTCGGCAGTGCAACAGACCGCGGAGCTGGTACCAAAGGGCGTAACCGTTGTGGCCGCGTTTCAGAACTGCTCGGCCGACGCCATGCAAGGCGACGATCCGGTGGAATGTGACGTCATCGTGTGCAGCGACGAGGAGGATGCCACGCAACAGGTGTGCGCGCTGGTGGCCAAGGTGCCCGGCCTGCGCGCGATCAACGGGGGCAAGCTCGAGAACGCCCGGATTGTGGAGCAGATTACGGCGCTGCTCATCGGACTCAACATCCGCCACCAGGGTCATGGCGGGATTCGGATCACGGGGCTGCCGCCCCTCGCCTACAAATCATCGTAGGCGGAGTCGGGCCTCAGGCGAGACGCCAACTGAACTGAACCCGCGCGAGGATGGCGCCATCCTACTGCAACACCTTCGTCCAATGAGTGATTCCACCATGAACGGAGCAGCCATTGAATTTCGTAACGTGTCCTATGCCTTCTCGCCGGGGCACGAGCTGCTGACGGGATTGAACCTTCAGGTACAGCGCGGAGACACCCTGGTCCTGCTGGGCCGAAGTGGCTCAGGAAAAACCACGACTCTCAAATTGATCAATCATCTCGTCGCCCCGACGCAGGGCGAAGTTCATGTAGAAGGTCGTGCCACGACCGCATGGGACCCGATCCGCCTTCGGCGCGGAATTGGCTATGTCATCCAGGACGCGGGTTTGTTTCCCCATTTCACCGTGGAACGCAACATCGGGCTGGTTCCTACTATCGAGGAATGGCCCGCCGAGCGCATCCGGCGGCGGGTTGCCGATCTGTTGTCGCTGGTCGGGCTCGATGCCGGCCTTGCGCGGCGATATCCGCGGGAGCTTTCGGGCGGACAGCGCCAGCGCGTGGGAGTGGCGCGCGCCCTAGCCGCGGATCCTCCGATTCTTCTTATGGACGAGCCTTTCGGTGCGATTGATGCCATCACGCGCGCGGAATTGCAGCGGGAGTTCCTGTCCTTACAGAAGAGACTTCAGAAGACGGTGGTGTTCGTGACCCATGATCTGCGCGAAGCCCTCTTACTGGGGACGCGGATTGCCTTGATGGAAACAGGCCGGCTGGTCGCCACGCTCGCGCCTCGGGAATTTGTGGGCTCCGGCGATCCTCTGATCAAACAGTATCTCGACGCTTTTGGTGCCGCTCCTCTAGCGAGCGCGGATCGAGGCATCGCATGAATGTCTTCCAGTTCATCGTGCAGAATCGCGGCGAGGTCGTCGGGCTGACGCTCGAGCATCTCTGGATGGTGGCGGCCTCTACCCTGCTGGCTGTCGTCATCGGACTCCCGCTTGGCGTTCTAATCACGCGCTGGCCCAGACTGAACAAACCGGTGCTCGGGAGCGCCAACATCATTCAGACGATTCCCAGCCTCGCTTTGTTCGGATTCCTTTTGCCGGTACCGTGGATCGGGGCCCGCGCCGAACGCCTCGCGATTGTTGCGCTGACCCTCTACGCACTGCTGCCGCTGATCCGCAACACGTATGCGGGGATCAAGGGAGTGGACGCTTCCGTGCTGGAAGCGGGGCGGGCCATGGGCATGACCAACCGGCAACTGCTTTTTCAGGTGGAGCTTCCCCTGGCGCTGGGAGTGATCATCGCGGGTGTCCGCGTCGCTACCGTGATCTCGGTGGGCGTGGCCACGATTGCGGCCGCCATCGGCGCGGGTGGGTTAGGCGAATATATTTTTCGGGGCATCGGCATGGTGAACAACCAGTTGATTCTGGCAGGCGCGATTCCGGCGGCGCTGCTGGCGCTGCTGGCCGATGTCAGTCTGGGCTGGGTGGAGAAGCGCCTCAGCCCGAGCTAGACAATCTGTGTGAGCGGGGGGCCGCGTCCTCAACGATGCCGAGCAAGCTAGCCGCGGTCCTGATAGCGATGGCTCTGCTCCTCGCCTGTGGTCCTGCGCGCGAGAACTACATCGTCATCGGGTCGAAGAATTTCACGGAACAAGCGGTCCTCGGCGAAATGTTTGCGCAGGTCATCGAGGCCAGAACTTCTTTGCGCGTCGAGCGGCGCTTCTATCTAGCAGGTTCGTTCATCTGCCACCAGGCGATTCTAGCCGGGCGCATCGACATCTATCCCGAGTACACGGGCACGGCGCTGACGGCAATCCTGAAGGAGAAGCCGCAAGGCAGCCGGGACGATGTCTACTCCCGCGTAAAGGCCGAATACGAAAAGCGCTTCGGTCTCACCCTCGGCGCACCTCTCGGTTTCAACGATACGTTTGCCATCGAGATCCGGGGCGAGGATGCTCGGGGCCTTCACTTAAAGACCATCTCGCAAGCCTCCGCTTATACACCACGCTGGCGGCCCGGGTTCGGCTACGAGTTTATGGAGCGGCCTGATGGATTCAAAGGGCTGGCGGCCACGTACGGCCTGCGCTTTGCCGAAGCACCGCGCGTCATGGATCTGGGCCTGCTGACTCGGGCGCTCAAGCAGAAGCAGGTCGACCTCATTGCCGGCAACACGACCGACGGCTTGATCCCCACGCTCGATCTTTTCGTTCTGGAGGATGACCGTAACTACTTCCCACCTTACGAAGCGGTGCCTGTGGTTCGGCCGCCAACGCTCGCCCTTCATCCGGAGGTCGGCGCTGCATTGGCGGCGCTGGCCGGCAAGATTTCCGACCAGGACATGCAACAACTGAACTACGCAGTTGATGGCCAGCATCGTGATATCAAGGAAGTCGTTCGAGAATTTCTGCAGCGGAAAGGGATACGGTAGGGCCGCGCCGGTGTCGGCCTTGCCACTCAAAACAAGGCCCGCACCGAATACAATGTCCACTTCATGCCGAACCGCGATCTGGATGCGACCTGGAAATACCACAACGGCACCAAGCATTCTTATCTGAGCCTTCGGGTGCATCCCCATTTTCTCGATTGGGAGAACAAGCCCCTCCTCTTTAAGATTTATCCGACGCTCGAGGTCACGCGGCTCCCCAAGGATTTTCGTGCAACCGGAGTGTCTGCGCTTTCGGCGATCGCGAGCGCGGGCGTAACGGCGCAGGGAGAAATTCTGCCCAGCCTGGAGGACATCGCCCAGCTTTTGTTTTTCTCAGCCGGGGTGACCAAGAGCCGTAAGTTTCCCGGGGGCGAGACGTTCTTCCGCGCGGCAGCCTGCACGGGAGCACTCTACGAAGTCGAAGTGTACCTGGTGTGCAAGGATCTCCCCGAGTTGCCTGCTGGCGTTTATCACTTCGGCGCGGCGGAATTCGGCTTGCGGCGATTGCGGGCCGGAGATTACCGCCAGGTTGTGGTCGAGGCCACGGCCGGCGAGTCGGCCATCGCTCACGCTCCGCTGATTGCCATCTGCACCGGGACCTACTGGCGCAACGCCTGGAAATATCGCTCCCGCACCTACCGTCATTTTGGCTGGGACAACGGTACCCTGCTGGCGAACATGCTGGCCGTGGGCACATCGCTCCGTCTTCCGTCCAAGCTTTTCATGGGTTTTGTGGATCAGCAAATCAACGCACTGCTCGATGTCGCGACTCATAAAGAAGTCGCATTCTCGATGGTCGCAGTTGGCCACGCCTCGAAGGAGCCGCCACCTGCCCCGGCGGTCGAACCCCTCAGCCTGCCGCAGGTCCCGTACTCAAAAAGCGAAGTCGACTATCCTGCGATGCGGCAGATGCACGAGTCCTCCAGCTTCTGGCTGGCGGAAGAAGCGGCAGCGTGGCGTGACGGCGCGCTAGTTGTTCCGTCCGCCCCGGTAAAGGGGAAAGTCTCTGCCCTTCAGCCCCTTGCCGATGGCGAACTCCCGCCCGACACAATCGAACTGGTGATCCAGCGCCGCGGCTCGACGCGCAGTTTTGCGCGCGAGCCGATTTCGCTGGGGCAGCTTTCGATCATGCTTGACCGGTCCACGCGGGGCGTCCCAGCGGACTTCCTCAACCCGTTCGGAACGCAGCTCAACGAGCTATATCTGATCGTGCACAGCGTCGATGGCCTCGCTCCCGGCGGGTACTTCTTCCATGGCGAGAAAAAGCAGCTGGAACTTCTGAAGGAGGGCGACTTCCGCAAGCAGGCCGGATATCTCGGTCTCGAACAGGAACTACCCGCCGAAGCGAGCGTCGACGTTTTCTTTCTTGCCGATCTCCACCGGATCATTGCCAAGTTCGGGAACAGGGGCTATCGAGCCGCGCAAGTGGAGGCCGGAATTCTCGGAGGCAAGCTTTATCTCGCGGCATACGCGCAAAAACTGGGCGCCAGCGGCCTCACCTTCTACGACGATGACGTGGTGAACTTCTTCTCGCCGCACGCCAAGGGCAAGAGCGCGATATTCCTGGTTGCGCTCGGCCGATCGGCAAGGAAGTAGCCTGGTTCAGACCTCACGCGCATCCGTGGTCCACGTCACAGCCCGGTGCGATAAGCCCAAGCGACCGCCGGCGGGACGCCGGCTCTACTCTGATGGGTGCGAACTCCGCGTGGACTTTCGTGTGCATGCACTACTCCCGCAGCCGGGCCGTCATCTCCTCCGCCGGCTCTCCTCCCGCCACGGCCTGCGCAATGATCAACTGGCGGGCCTCACCACGGAAAGCGGGCAGCTGCCGCCCGAACAACACTGCACCGACGATGCTGGCAACCGCTCCGGTGGCGACGGTGACTGGGGCTCCGAGTCGGTCCGCGAGCGCCCCGCCGAGCAGCGCGCCGAAGGGGGCCATGCCCATGAACATCATGGAGTACACCGCCATCACACGGCCGCGCAGCGCGTCGGGGACCATGGACTGGATCAGCGTATTTGAGCATGCCATCTGCAGCATGATGCAAAAGCCCACCGGGATCAGCAGCACGGCCGACAACCAGAAGTTCCGCGAGAACGAAAACGCAATCAGGGTCACTCCGAAGCCACCGCAGGTCAGTGCCACCAGCCGGCCCAGACCCTTCACACCCGAGCGTAGAGCCAGGGTGAAGGCGCCGAGCAGAGCACCGATTCCGGTGAAGCCCATCAGGATTCCCAATCCTTTCGCTCCGCCATGCAGGATCCGATCCGCAAACAGCGGCATCAGCACTGTGTACGGCATACCCACCAGGCTCACCAGTCCCAACAGCAACAGCAGCGCCCGGATCGGGCCGGTGTGGCTTGCCCAGCGGAAGCCCTCGATGATATCCGCCAGGGGCGAGTCGGACTTCGATCGGGGTGGGCAGTGGATTTTCATCATCAGCAAGCCCGCAATGACTGCAATGTAGCTGATCCCGTTTGCGAAGAAGCACCAGCCTTCCCCAATCTTCGCCACCAGGATGCCGGCGATCGCCGGCCCGATCACGCGCGCTCCGTTGAACATGGACGAATTTAGCGCGATCGCATTCATCAGGTCTTCCCTGCCCACCATGTCCACGAGGAAAGACTGCCGTCCAGGAATGTCGAAGGCGTTCACCACCCCGAGCAGGGCCGCCAGCACGAAAATTTGACGCACCGTGACGTGGTGCGTGAGAGTGAGCACCGCGAGGAAAAGTGCGAGAATCATCGCGGCTGTCTGGGTCGCAATCACGATGCGATGCCGGTTCACCCGGTCGGCTACCATCCCGCCGACGGGCGCCATCAGGAACACTGGGAACTGGCTGGCGAAGCCAACCGACCCGAGCAGCAATGACGACCCGGTCATCCGGTACACCAGCCACGACTGCGCTACGGTCTGCATCCACGTGCCAATCAGCGAGATGAGCTGCCCGGAAAAAAAGAGCTGGAAGTTGCGATGCTTGAGAGCCCGCATTCCCACCGACCAGCGGGATTGACCCAACACGGCGGATGCCGGATCTGAGGCCACGGTGGGCGCCGAATTGGAAGCTGGGGTCTCCGCCACGATGCAGAACTATTGGATGCTAGCGCCAACTCACTGGTACCACTATAGCGGACTGGCCTACGGAGAATGTTCTACAATCAATGCCTATGCGCAAAGCGATTTGGGTCGCCCTGATTGCGGCCACGTCTCTGACCGGGTGCAAGAAGTCTCCTTCGCCCCCGCCGACTTCGGCGAAAGCGAGTGATGCCGTTGACCTCAAGCTCAAGGGCCTGGCAGGAGCCAGTGCCACCGACTGCGGACGCCTCGCCGTCAGCGCCCCCAATGAGCAACTGACCGGCGCCATCAACTGTGCCACGAAGGCAGCGCAGGAGAAACGTCCGTTCTACGTGGCGTACGACATGCCGGGGATGTCCACCGGCGTGGCGGGCAACTCCGAGGGTAAGTTGTTTGCCGTTCAACTCGAGGGCTCAGGCCCCAGCGCACAGGTGGCCAGCGGGCCATGCCCGGCGGAGATGAGAGTCGCCAAGAGCGGGCGCGTGACTTGCTTCACTCCCGGAACGATGGGTCTGAATGCGTCCTCTGCTGATCCCCACAGCGGCATCGCGATGAATCCTGCCGGCGGACAAAACGGGATGGGCATACCACAGCCCATGAGCCCGAGCCCGTTCCCCTCGAAGCCGAAGCAAAAGTAGACGGGCGCATCCGGACTCTGCGCTGGTGCAGGGCTTTTAGTCCCCCATAGCGACAAAGCTTGGTTCGTGAACCGACTCTGGGTTGCTGGTTTCCTGTCCGTCGACGACGGCGCGCGCAGTCCGATTTACGATCTTCTCGACTTCGGCGTCCCGCGCCAGCAAATACTTTTCCACAGCCGCCGGGCACGGTCACCAACTGGTTACTTCCCAAGCAGTTGCAGACCGCGGTAGAGTTACATGCCTGTCCTGGTCACTCCCCAGCCGGGATTCACTCGTGCTCAACCGAGGAAGCCATGACCACGGAACCCGTCCGCTTCGAACGCCGTGTTGGTCAAAGGTTTGACTTTCATGTGCCCGTCTCCGTTAAGCTCACCGGCACACAGCACGAAGCTTGCGGTTTCACCCAGGATCTCAGCGCTCGCGGCACGTTCTTCTACACCGACTTTCCTTTGGGCGTCGGTGAGCCGGTCGCACTGACCCTGCTGATGCCCTCCGAAATTACGTTGGGGAAAAGCATGCGCGTGCGCTGCCAGGGCACGGTGTTGCGGGTGATCCAGCCGTCGATCGGAACCAAGCTCGGCGTCGCGGTTCACTTTGCGGGGTATGAGTATCTAACCGAGCCGCAGTTGCCTGCCGAGACCTCCGATTCCTTCAGCCGCATTTCCGCCCTGCACGGGCACGGAACGCCGGACGAACCTAGCGGAGCGTCCCCGACGTTCCGTCGACCTGCTTCCTAACTGCCGGTCCCCTAGGAAAACGGGATTCCTCGCGAATTCCGCCAATTGCCGCATGGCCAGCCTGGTTTGGCCGATGCGGACCTTTTCAGCGAACTAATCTTCGCTTAGAATGTCCGGGGTCGAAACTCGTCAGGACGGGATGGCCCCATCGGGTTCGTCGCAAGTTGGAACGGTCTAGTAGAATTAACGCTGGTGTTACCCGAACGCGAGAGCGCGGGTTACGGAAGTCATTTGGCTAGGAGGTTCGTTCCCTCATACCATGCAATCGCCGAGGAATTTTAGCGAGAACCAAGTCATGCATGGCATCGCCGTTGCCCTCCTGACCGAGGACCGCGAGCAATTGGTCGTACTCCAGAACCGCCTGGAGGGCACCCATGTGGCTCGCATCGTGTTCAGTAACGTGGGTTTTCCCATCAGCGCCACCGACCCCGTGGTGCGCCAGATCCAGGATCAGCACGCCGAGATCGTGTTGGTGGACGTTAGCAACGAAGACCCCCAGCGGGCCATTCAAACCATTGAACTCATTCGCGCAACCACGAATGACATTGCCATCTTTGCCGTCGGAGAACTGAAGAACCCCACTGCCATCGTGGGGGCCATGCGCGCCGGGGCGGGGGAGTTTGTGGATCGTCTGACCGGCGCCGACGGGCTGCTGGAGGCCTTTACCCGCTTCTCTTCGGCGCGCAGCAAAACCCGCACCACCGGCAAGGCGCGGGTCTTCACCGTCGTCAATGCCAAAGGTGGCAGCGGGGCGACGACGCTGGCGGTCAACGTGGCCGTCGCTTTACAGAAAAATCATGGCCAGACGATCCTGGTCGACTTTTCCCCCATCGGTCACGCCGCCCTGCACCTGAACGCACGTCCCAGCTTCAGCGTCATGGACGCCCTGCAGAACCTGCACCGCATGGACGCCTCTTTGCTCGAAGGGCTGATGACCTCGACCAAAGATGGCCTTCATTTGCTGGCCGGACCGCAGCAACCGTACACGGCCGCGCCTGCTCCCGCCGAACTCGCACGCTTATTCGATCTGCTGGTCAGCCATTACCGCTTCGTGATCGTGGATTGCTCGGGTCGCATGGACCAGACGACCCGCATGCTCTCTGATCTCTCAAACGCCGTGCTGATGGTCGCCCAGACCGATGTGGTCTCCCTTTGGAGCGCGGGGCGCATTCGCCTTTTCCTCGAAGAAGGCACGTCGCGTAACCGCCTGCGCCTGGTGATGAACCGGTACAAAAAGATTCCCGGCTTCACCGAAGAGGAGATCGAGAAAGTCACTAACTGCAAGATCGTATGGAAGATTCCGAACAACTACCAGCTAATCGCGCCTGCGATTGACAAGGGATCCCCGGTCTCTGCGCTGGACAACCAGGAAGTCAGCCGAGCGTACCGCTCCTTAGCCGACCTGCTGGCCCAAGCCCCCAGCGCCGCGGAAGAAGGACTGGACCTCGTGTTCCAGCACGACAAGGACGCGAAACAGAAAGCATCCGGCCGCCTGCTGATTTCCCCGATCCGGGCCGGGCAGTAACCGGAAAAGCGCGAGCCTTCCGCAGGTTTTCATCGGTTCTCATCCCCAGCATTTACAAATCTTTACCGACTTCCAGTTATCTCCGGACATCCCTGCGGCGCGCCTTCCCATCCCACCAAGTACGGTCGCGAGCGGCGCAGAATTTTCCACGTCGTGGCAGTGCCCTTGGTCGACCGGAACTCGCGCCGTTGCGTCCAACCCAGGGTTTGCAGACGGAGATCAACACCATGTCATCGAAGACGAAGAAGAACAAAACCGGGGCGCGTACTTTTTGGATGCGGCTGGCGATGGCCTTCGGGCTGACGCTGTTCGCCGCGGTGACCTACGGCGCCGGACAATCGCCAGAAGCTGCCAAAAACGCAGCGTCCAATGCCCAGACCGCCGATGACCAGAAACCTGCGCTGAACGGAACCTGGAAATTGAACCGCGATCAGAGCGACGACCCACGCGAAAAGCTTCGTTCCGCCATGCAGGAGCATGACCAGAACGGAGCTCCAGGGGGCATGGGGCGTCACGGCGGGATGGGCGGTGGCGGAATGGGCGGTCCCATGGGCGGCGGCATTCCTGGAATGGGTGGCCCGATGGGGGGCGCGGGAGGCATGGGCCGCGGCGGCTCGGAAGAGCAGCACGCTCGCCTCTACGACGTAGTTCGAGCGCCCGATCAAGTGACTGTGGCGCAAAAAGGGCCGGAGACTGACCTGACCGACGATGAGAGTCGCGTCCGCGCTTTGTTCACCGATGGACGCAAGCTGGATAAGCCCAAGAAAGACAGCCCCCAGACTCAGGTCAAAGCACACTGGGAACGTCAAACCCTGATCACGGAAGAAAAGGGCCCCAACGGCGAGAAGATCTCCCACGCTTATGAGATGTCGGGCGACGGGAAACAGCAATTGTCGGACACGGTTACCCTCGAGAGCAAGCGCCTGAACACACCGGTAATCATTCGTTACGTCTACGACAAAGCGGAGTAGCAGTCCTAGGGCGCGGGCGCGAGTGCGCTCGCGCAGGGCTGATCCTTCGATCCGCACGGCCTACCCAATCTGCTCTCTCTCTACGGCCTTGCCGGCCCCCATGGGCTCGCTATTGAGCTGGGCTAAATATTTCCTAAAGAAGGGAATAAATCGCGCTGCGGTCGGTTTACTCTAGTGTGCGTGTCGGCCGATCCCTTACAGCCTGGGACGTTCGAAGAATTGGCCATGCCGCTCTTCGGACAGCTTTACAACTTCGCCCACTGGCTTGCGCAGAACCGCGAGGAAGCGGAGGATCTGGTGCAGGAAACCTACGTCAAGGCGTTGCGAGGGTTCGGGTCATTCCAGCCCGGCACCAACTTCCGCGCCTGGATGTACCGCATTCTGCGCAACACGTTCCTCACCTCGCGGACCGGCCTGAAGGCCACGATGACGGTGCCGCTGGATGAGAGCGAAAATGGTCCAGGGGCCACCGTTACCTCCGACCAACCCACGCAGGAAGCGCTGCTGATCGACCGTGATCACCAGAACCTGCTACAGGCGGCCATCGCAGAACTCCCGGTGCAGTTTCGCGAAGTCCTTCTGTTGTGTGAGGTGGAGGAAATGTCGTACCAGGAAATCGCCGACACCGTGGGCGTGCCCATCGGCACGGTGATGTCGCGGCTGTCACGCGCCCGGGCCGCGCTCAGGGCGAATGTGCAGCAGAAATTAGGGAGATGCTGAAGGAACCATCGATGGCCTGCGATCAAGGGCGAGCTCAACTCGACGCCTACCTCGACGGCGAACTGCCCGGCGAGTCCATGCGTGCTCTGGATGCCCACCTGCGCACCTGCCCTGCTTGTGCCGCCGACGCGCTGACGCGCGTCCAACTCAAGCGCGCCATCAAAACCGCTGGCGCCCGGTTCACCCCGAGTCCTGAATTTTACAATCAGATCCAGAAGAAGATTGCCGGAAAGCCGCGCCGCGCCTGGAATGTGGGCTGGGTGCTGGCGACTGCTGGCTTCGCAGTCGTTTTGGTTGCGGGACTCCTCAGCACGTACCTGGAAAGGCAGAATCTCCGGCAGCAGCAGCTCTACAGCGAACTCGCCGACCTCCACGTCTCGACGCTAGCCAGTGCGAATCCGGTGGACGTGGTCTCCACGGACCGCCACACGGTCAAACCCTGGTTTCAGGGCAAGGTTCCCTTCACCTTCAACCTCCCCGAGTTGCAGAACACCGACTTCAACCTGCTGGGTGGCCGCGTCACGTACCTCGGCCAAGTCCCCGGCGCGCACCTCATCTACCAGATTCGCAAACACCAGATTTCGGTGTTCCTCTTCCCGGAGCGCCTTGTAGGTTGGAGAGGCACACCCCATGTGTCCAAGGAACGCACCTTCAATGTGGAGAGCTGGACCCAGGACGGCCTGCGTTATGTCGTCTTTGGAGATGTGGCGCCGGAAGACATTCAGAAACTGAGTGACCTGCTGAAGAGCTCCGCGAAATCCTGACCCACATGCTTCCGCCGGCTCTACCAGTCCGGGTACTTCGCCCGGACCTTCTCGTGGAGCGGGGACGTCGTTGCATGCTTCTTGTGGTAGCTCAGAACCTGCAGATCTCTGCCGCGAGGTACCGGCGTGGTTGAACGTGAGAGTTGTGGAAGGGCAATCTCTATCTCGCTCAGGTTCAGGATCCGATCCCGGGAGAGGGTGATTCTTTCTCCGGTCGGAATCACCCTGGCCAGAATGTGATTCCTCTTTCGTGCGATCGTGCTCTTCTCCGCGGTGAACGTGTTTTCCTGTCCCTGGAAATTGCGGTAACGAATTTCGAGAGGATGCTCGGGAACAAAATCGCTCCGCCGGAACATCGCCGCCCGGGACTTGGCTCGGGTTTTTAGGGCTGGATCGAAATACTGGCACTGCGGATTCGGGCACCGCACTGTGATATCCGAGACGTCTGACTTGCGTGCACCACGGGTGCCGCACAGCGGACACTTCTTCCCGCCGAACAGGAGATCCAGCAATCCCATCACAACTCCTACAAGTCCTCAGGGGGACGGTTGGCGAAAACGAGGAAACGCTTCAGCGTCTTCCTATTCCATAACACCCGTCGACAGGCAGCCGTCCTCTCTCACAGACTCCGTTTGGCTGCTGCTTCCGGGCCGGGAGAGAAGGCTGCGTCCGCACGCGTGGTGCGCAGCAGCCTGGCAACCGTCCCCCTGAAGGCTCGTGCGGCTTTCTCCCTCTGCCAGACAAAAAACGGACTCTCGATGTATCCACTTCGAATCATGCGCCGCCGGTGTACCAGCGACGGTAAACCCATCGCACGCAGGTTCGCAAAACTGATGCGGCGAAAATGTCCCTTTTTGTGCCCGCCAAATACTAGGCTGAGCACCTCTTCCGCCATCCACCGGTCGAGCAATCGCAGCTGTTCCTCGTCTTCCACGTGTTTCAGGTAGTAGTCGATGATGGCGACGTTGCGCACGCCTTTTTCGATGGTCTCAGCAGCAATCGCGGCCAGGGAACGCGCCCGTTCATTGGGGTCATCGATTTTTCTCCAGCGACGCCGTGTACGTCGGAAAGCAAAGCGAAACAGATTTTCAATCTTCCGGCATTTGTCCCGAGACAGGGCCACTTCCCCATTGGCCCTGAACAAAAGTCCCAGGTGGCGAAACTCGGTCGCGAACGCGAACCGCGAATCCACCTGCGCCATCTCGGCTACTACGAGGTCGGCTTGGTGACTCGCTTTGGTGCACAGCCGCAAGGCGCCCAGGCCGAGTTCGAGAGTCTCCGCCGACGCGATGGCAGCATCGCGATCGCAAGAAAGTATCAAGATGTCATCGGCATAACGGAAGTACGACACGGCAGGAACCGATTCCAGCGCGCGGTCCAGATCGGTAAGGTAAATGTTCGCAAACACGCAAGCCATCGCAGACCCGAACGAAATTCCCAACGCAGCCCGGTGGCTGCCAGCCTCGTCGTGATAGAGAAACCGAACTCGCTGTTCCAGCAACCGAAACAGGTAATCGCGCGGCTCGACCAGCCGACTCAGTTTTTCGAGAAGAATGTCATGATCGACCGAGGCGAAGTAATCCCGAATGTCGCGCTTAACGACATACACGGCCCTCCGCGCCGAACGGAGCACGGCGGCAATGCGCGACTGGCAATGGTCCAGGCCGTGAGAACGGTCCCGATAAGCAAAAGAATTCGATGAGAACCATCGGTGCAGTCTCTGATTAAGAACCCGATAGAGAGCCAGGTCGACAATCCGCTCATCCCAGGGCTGGATGTACAGAGTCCGGCGCTTCCCATTGAAGTTGTATTTCAGCGCGATGGACGGCCGGAACTCGAACGACTCCCGTTGCAGCGATCTGTGGATGGCATCCAGACGGCTCAACCCGCGCTCGGCGAAGTCGTAAAGCGTCTTCCCATCCGTGGACGTGCCCAGCGCTTTACGCCAATGAAACAGCGGCTTCGTGTACACCCGGACCGCAGCCTTGTAGAGATCTGCCTCGCGGTAGACACGTTTCCATTGGAGTCGGCGGGATAGTCCGGAACTGGGTGAACCGCTCGCCATGGAGATGGGAGCATCTTCTATCACTAAAGCGATTGAAACTGCAACTGGAGAACTGCAGCTCGCAGCCGGATTAAGACTCCGGCCCTATTGCTGGCCGATGCGATCGATTTCTCGCTGCAGGGCGAGCTTGTCCAAGCTCGCCAGCGGCAGGCAGAGAAACAAACTGATCCTTCGGTCAAGCGCGATGAACGCGTCGCGAAACGCCCGGGCGATGTCTTCCGCCGTGCCCTGAACGGCTGCCGGATCGGGAACGCCCCAGTGAGCGGTCATGGGTTGACCTGGCCAAAAGGGACAAACTTCCTGTGCGGCCCGGTCACACACGGTGAACACGAAAGTGCAGATCCAACGCGTGGGCCTGGGCGAACTCATCCCAGCTCTTGCTGCGCAGGCCGCTTGTGGGCATGTGCGCCAGTTCAATCAGGGTGAGCGCCTCGGGACGCACCGTGCCGATCGGATGCCTACCCGCGCTAAACGCAGCGAAGTTCGGTTTGCCCTTCTGGTTAAGGATTGCCTCCGCCATGATGGAACGGGCGGAATTGCCGGTGCACAGAAAAAGAACGTTGTAGCACCCTTTCCTATTCATTTCTTTGCCACGCTGGCAGGTGTGCAGCACGTCGGTCCACAGCAGGACTGGGCGACGCTCATCGGTTTCACGGCTCGCACAAACGCGCTCATGATCTTTCCGTCCACATGCGGCGCGATCGCGTCCACATTCATGTCCTCAGGAAGAAAATACCGCGCATCCTGCGCGCGATAGATCCGTGTCGGCTCGACGTCCACTTTCTCAAAGCCAGCCGTCGCAAGCTTAGACTCGTATTCACTTTCGTCGAGCGCCCCGGCCAAGCATCCGACCCAAAGCAAAATGCTCTGGCGAATTTCGGGAAGAATTTCCCCGCGTGTCACGACGTCGGACACGGCAAACCGCCCTCCGGGCTTGAGCACGCGAAACGCCTCCCGCAGCACCCTGTCCTTGTCGGCCGACAGGTTGATGACGCAGTTTGAAATGATCACGTCCACAGAGCTGTCGGGCAGCGGAATGTTCTCAATCTCGCCGCGCAGAAACTCAACGTTCTCGGCCCCGGCCTTACGCTTGTTCTCGTTGGCCAGGGCGAGCATCTCGTCGGTCATATCGAGCCCGTACGCTTTCCCGGTCGGTCCCACGCGCTGGGCCGAAAGCAGAACGTCGATCCCGCCTCCTGAGCCTAAATCGAGAACCACTTCCCCCGGATTCAACTGCGCCAAGGCCGTCGGGTTGCCACAGCCGAGCGAAGCCAGCAAAGCCTCCTCGGGAACCTGACCGGCCTGCCCCGCCTGGTAGAGGTTCGACGTAATCGGATCAGCGCAGCCCTTGCTAGAAGTTGCTCCGCAACAGGAACTCCCCCCGCTGGTGACCCGCAGGGCGGCCTGCCCATATCTTTCCTTGACGGCTTGCTTGATGTCGGTGGTGCTCATGCTTACCTCTCCTATTTGCAAATTTGCACGATCTCTTCGGGCCGGAGCGCCTGGTTGCGGGTGCAGCACTCCGAGTAAAGGAAACGCAGGATCTCCTGCAGCGTCTCGGTGTTCGCCGTGTAACGCAGAAAGGTGCTCTCCCTGCGAACCTTCACCAGGCCTTCGTTTTTCAGCTTGTCCAGATGGTGGGAGAGTGTGGAATTGGGGATGTCGAGCTCCGCCTGGATCTCCCCGACCACCAAGCCCTCCGGATGCGCCGAAAGCAGTAGCTGCATGATGCGCAGCCGCGGCTCGGTTCCCATCGCGGAGAACATGTCGGCATACCGGGCCACCCGATCGCTGTTCTGGTTAGCCGTGACCATATTTCGATATTTGCAGCAATATGAAATCTTGTCAAGATACTGACGGAAATTCCGCCCCCGGTCACCCCACGCCGTCAAACTCCAGCTCGCACGCCTTCGCCACCGCTCGCAGCGTGGCCACCAAGCAGGGTCGAAACCGCCGCCAAACCGCAGGTGCTCCGGAGTGCATAGTCCCGGCCCGCCGCCGACTTCCGGGGGCGCCGCAAAGTTGATGGTCCGCGGAATCGATCCGCCGCAGGCCATTCAACCGCCGGGAGGTTTCCATGTCCGACGACAAACGCGACCTTCTCGAAGGTGCTCAAGTTTGACCTGAACTTTCTCGAGCAGGGTGGGCGCGGGCGGAGTGTGCTTACGCCCTCGAAGGCGACCTCCGCGTTCCCGGATTCGCCATCTTGCCTGAACTTCAACGATCCGGCGCGGCCGCATCCCTGCCATGAATGTTTGCTGACCGACTTTGTGCCCGAGACGCTCGCGAGGAGGTCATTCCCTCCCATTTCATATCGTTGAACCAGCAAGGAGAGACCCTCGATTAGATCGAGCGCCACGGCCACCAGCTGGAGTTGGAAGACCCTCTGAAGAACTGGCTGCGCTCGACCCTCGCACGCCTGGAACGCGAGCGCGCCCGGAGGACCGGCCACTGAATTTCTGAGCCGCGATCCGCCTCGGTGGTTAAGGCTCAGAACGATGCCGTTGATCTAAAGATCGACGGCTACCGGCAGGTCGACCCGCAAACTCGGCACTGCCAAGTCAGGCATGGGACGCCCCGCAAACAGACGCCGGCAAGGTTTTGCCATCCATCGGGTCCATCGTCCCGACCAGGTTACGCGTGCGCTATCGGTGGCGATCCCGGTGTCGGCATACATGTGTCGATAGATTCTTGAAATCAGCACGAAGGCCAACCGACCGCGGCTGGACTTGATGAACCCCGACCGCTTCCAGATCGGCCTCCACCCGTAGAACTTGTCCCACACGCTTTGGGTGCGCGACCGGATTTCCTCGGCCGACATCACGGGATGGTCCCAATACAGCTTGGGACGCAACGCCTGCGGGATCAGCCAGCGCCGTGTCAGCGGGACCCCCGCAATGGTCGGTGGGTTGGGCCCAAGTGTCTTTTCCCAACGCGTGAAATCGACAGTCCCTGGATAAGGACTCAGCGTCACAAACTGGGCGAAAGTCAGTTCGGCGCTGATCGCGGCCGCTGCCGTCATGTCGAAAGTCTCCGGTCGGTCGCTCGGCAAGCCGAAAATGAAAGAACCGAGCACATGGACCCCGTGACGCTTGAACGTTCGCAGCCGCTCGATCAGGTTCTGACCCGCTGAATTGAAATCCTTGTACACATCCTTGAGCCCTTCGGGCGTCACCGATTCGACTCCCACCAGCGCTCCCTTGATGTGGGCCGCACTCATGGCGTCGAGGAACTCAGTGTCCTCTGCCGCTTCCATCGTGATCTGGGTGAAGAAAACGGTGTCTTCCGGGAGTTGAGCCAAACGCGCCATCAGTTCAAACCGTTCTGCCCGCATCTGCTTCAGTTCGTTTAACCGCTGCGGGTTGTTTTGGCGCAAAGCGAGGTCCAGATCGGTCAACGTCACCGGATAGAAGTTGTCGTCCGCCAGTGCAATGAAGCGGAATCCTAGCCGGCGCAGTTGCACAATCTCCTCGATCACCACATCCGAAGTCCGCTGCCGGGGCCGCTGCCCATCGGTGCGCCACACGGAACAAAAGGAACAATGCTTCGGACATCCTCGGACGGTCTGCACCGATGCCCACATATAGCGGTTGCGCGGCACCAGGTCCCAGCGCGCCGCCACGAAATTGCTGGCTTCGATTTGCCCGCCGGTGTAGACGGGCTTCGGCCTGCCGTTCAGGCAGTCGCTTAGCGCAATCGCCCACACCACGTCCCCATCGCCTTTGACGACCGCGTGGGCTCCGCCCAGTTCCATTGCCTCTTCTGGAAAAAGGGTCGCGTGAATCCCGCCAAAAATCACGTGGGCTTCGCGCTCGCGGGCGATCTTGCCTATTTCATAGCCGCGCAAGGCGTTCGCGGTGTGGATTCCAATCCCGACCGCGTCTCCTTTCTCAATACGTTCAGGGTCCACTTGGGAAAGGGTTTCATCCACTAGAATGGGATCGCCGAAACAGCTCGGAGTGGCCGCCGCCAGTACGTACTGCCAGCGTGGGGTGATGACTGCCGTTCCGAACGACACACTACTGGGATTGATCAGGTGAACTCTCACGCAAGAAAGCTCCTTCTGGCGCTAATTACCTTCCGGCGCTGGCGAACCGGGTCGTTACTGCCTGAAGGTAACCAGCTTCGCGTCCTTCGTTCCGAAGCGAAAGCGCAAAGCTTACTGGTGATGTCCATTAAGGAGCGGGAGCGAATCGTGCCCGGACGGGTCGGTCTGCCGGAATGCGCCCGATCGATGAAGGAGTGGAAGCGCGCCGAAATCACGCGCGCGAAATCACGAGGAGAGTAGGCGATAACCCTTCTCCTGTCAAACTTAGCTTCGGGTGTTCAAAAAGAGACACCCCCGGTGTTTATGCGGTCCGCGGTTCATTCCGTCTCGACAGCGCTTGGGATTTCTCACGCCGAACCAACGCCTCCTGCAATTCCCCGATTCTCGACATTTGACTTCTACACTTGGATTTCTGAATCATCTACCTGCGTGTGCCATCTATGAGCGCTCGCGTCTTGATCATCGCCCTCGCTTCCCTTGCCACCTTGTACGTCGCCGACGACATCTCGGTCCGCTACCGCATCCCGAGAACTCGCCAGCAGTTCGGCACAGTCACCATCGAGCGCTACGATGCCATCTCGGAAAAAAACAATAAGACCGAATTCGTCTACGAAGATCCGGTGGTCCAGACCTGCGTCCACTCTCTTTTCCCCCACCTCGGCTACGCGCCTTGCTGGTACCTGAGCCGCCATCGCGAGCAGCGCGTCAATTACTGAATTCCGCCATGCCGCGCCCCGCAACCTGAGCCCGGTTGCGTTTCATGTTGGGAAAGAGTCGGCAGAACCCATCAAGCAACTTTCCGCACCCTGCTGGGCCGGCCGGCGGCCCTTCCTTGTTTTCGGTCATAGGCCGCCTCTGCGCTCCCAACCCGCCAGCGCTCGTCATCGCCCTGCCCGCGACACTGATAGGATTATTGGACAGACAGTAGATATCCCATTGCAACCATGCTCCCTGTCCGCGACAACCTGGCCGAATGCTTCAGCGCCTTGCGCGCGCACAAGCTGCGCGCCTCGCTGACCATGCTCGGCCTCACCATGGGCGTGGCAACTCTTATCACCGTAATGACCATCGTGCAGGGCGCCAACGTCTATGTCGAACAGAAAATCGCGAACCTGGGCACCAACGTCTTCCAGATCGCGCGCACTCCCTTCGCGGTCACCGATTTCAATATCGTCATCAAGGCCCTGAAGTATCGGAAGATTGAACTGGAAGACATGCAGGCGGTTGCTGACAGGTGCACTAGTTGCGAAGAAGTTGGTGCCACCGCCAGCACCACCGCGGCGCGCGCCCGCTACGGCAACAACGAAGTCACCGACGTTACCCTCTCCGGCCAAACCCCGAACATGGTCGACATCGACACCCGATCGGTCGACCGCGGCCGCTACTCTACGGCCTCCGAAGGTGAGCACCGCACCAACGTCTGCCTGATCGGTGACACCCTCGTGCAGCGGTTGTTTCTCGGAGTCGACCCGCTCGGAAAAACCCTGCGCGTGGCCAACCAAGAGTTCGCCGTCGTGGGCGTGATGGAAAAAGTGGGCAGCGTCCTGGGTCAGGATCAGGACAACTTCGTCATGCTGCCGTTATCCGTCTTTCTGCGCATGCAGGGCGCGCATACCAGCCTCACCATTAACGTGCGGGCCAGCACCGAGAAGTTTCAGGACGCTCAGGACCAGGCCCAGCTCATTCTGCGCGCCCGACGCCACTTGACCACCGAGATGGACAACGACTTCTTCATCGGAACCAAAGAGAGCTACATGGCCTTGTGGCGCAGCATCAGCGCCGCCTTCTTTGCGGTCTTCATCATGGTCAGCGCCATTTCGGTGATCATCGGCGGCATCGTCATCATGAACGTCATGCTGATGAGCGTAACCGCTCGCAAGCGTGAGATCGGTGTCCGGCGCGCGGTCGGCGCCACCAAGCTCGACATCATGCGCCAGTTCATCGCCGAAAGCGTAGTGCAGTGCATTGCCGGAGGCTTGATCGGGATCTCTCTGGGATTCCTGGTCGCGCTCGCCCTTCGGACCTACTCCCCGTTCCCCGCGTCGGTGCAGACGAGTGTCGCGATTCTTGGGATGTTTCTCAGTTCTGCGGTGGGATTGTTTTTCGGGATCTACCCTGCCTTGCGCGCCGCCAACCTTGACCCGATCGTCGCTCTGAGGTCCGACTGATGGCGATCATGACCGCTTCCCAGGCTCGGGAGAATTTCCTTGCTGCGCTCGCGACGCTGCGGTCGGCGAAGGTACGATCCGGCCTGACCGTGCTCGGCATCGTCATCGGAGTCTCGTCGGTGATCTCGATGGCCGCGATCATTCAGGGCCTGAACAAGTTTGTGCAGGACAAAGTCGAATCCCTGGGATCGCGCACCTACTTCGTCTCCCGCTTCCCGCCCGGCACCGACCCGTCGCGCTGGCCCGAAAGCATTCGGGTTCGCAAGTACCTCGAGTACGGCTATGCCGACTATATTCGGTCGGCTGCTCCGCACATCCAGATCATCACCACCATCGGCACCCGCGGCTTCTTTTTCGGCGACAGCAACCAGATCGTCTACCAGGGACGAAACGTCGAGAAAGTCATCGTGCGCGGCGCCGAACCGCAGTACACCGATGCGATTCCGCTCTTCTCGGTCGACCGCGGTCGCTTCATCAGCGCCTTCGATGAAGAACACGCGCGGCAGGTGGTCGTGCTCGGCGCCGCCATCGCCGAGTCTCTGTTCCCCTACGAAGACCCGATCGGCAAAACCGTCCGCATCAACGGCCAGCTTTTCGAGGTCATCGGCGTCTTCGAGCACGACAGCGGCCTCTTCATCGGTCCCGGCGTCGATGCCTTCGCCATTATTCCCCTGAGCGCCTTCAAGAAGAGTTACCCCGAGAACAAAGAACTCATCTTGACCTTCACCGTGCCCGAGAACGTCAATGTTGAGATCGCGCAAGACGAAGTCATCCAGGCAATGCGTCGGCTGCGGCACGTCCCCGCCGACAAGGAAAATGACTTCGAGATCAGCTCCCCGGACTTCATCAGCAATCTCTGGAACCAGCTCACCGGCGCGCTCGTCATCCTTACCGGCGTCATCAGCTCGATCGGCCTGGTCGTCGGCGGCATCGGCGTGATGAACATCATGCTGATTTCCGTGACCGAGCGGACTCACGAAATCGGCCTGCGCAAGGCCATCGGCGCCCGCCGCGCCGATATCCGCCTGCAGTTCCTGCTCGAAGCGGTCGCTCTCACCCTAGTCGGTGGCACTCTGGGCATCCTGATCGGAGCCGCCGTCTCGACCCTGGTGCGCACTTTCGTACCTTCAATCCCTGCATCCCTGTCGTACCTGTGGGTCGCGATCGGGTTCACCATTTCAGTCAGCGTGGGACTTTTCTTTGGGTACTACCCGGCCAACCTCGCGGCCAATCTCGACCCTATCGTGTGTCTGCGCTACGAGTAGAGTCCGGCAACTGGCCCGGCCCGTCTCGCCGAGCCCTAACGTTTCCCTGTCCCCTTCGTCTAAAAGCCATCCCGGGGCGCCCTGTTCAGCACAGCTCCGGACCCCAAAGGCCTGTGCAAAGCCGCTGCCTGAAAACGCTCCTGCCCGTGTTCGTCCTGGCGGCCGCCTGGCAAAGTCTTTCCGCCCAACCCAATCCCGCCATCACCAAGCAAGCGATCGATTCCGGCGCCACTCTCCACATTCCCCATCTCGCGCGCGATCCCAAGCTCGAAGATTTTGCCGACATGGTAGCTTCGCCCGAAGTCGCGGCCACCATGCTCAGGGTCGACACCTTCTGGCAACACGACCCCAAAGACGGTGTTTCCATTTCGCAGAAAACCGAAGCGTACCTCGGCTACACGGATAAGAACCTCTACGTCATCTTCCTCGCCTTCGACAATGAGATGGACAAGATCCGCAACCACATGGTACGCCGCGAGCAGATCAACGAAGAGGACCAGGTCGGCATCTTTCTCGACACCTTCCACGACCGTCGCCACTGCGTCTTCTTTTTTATCAATCCCGCCGGCATCCAGCAGGAAGGGACATACATGGAGGGCCAGGAAGACATCGACCTCTCCTGGGACACGATCTGGAAAAGCGACACCCGCGTCCTCAGACAGGGATGGATCGGCTACATCTCGGTGCCCTTCAAATCGCTGCGCTTCCGATCGACCAGTTCGATCAAGGACTGGGGCATTCTTCTGGAGCGCGATATCCCGCACAACGGCAGCGAGCACTCGTTTTTTCCGAGAAACTCGATGAACGTCCAGGGACTGCTGAGCCAGGAAGGTTCGATCACCGGCTTTGAAAATATCTCCCCAGGTCGCAACTGGCAATTCATCCCCTATGTCTCGGCGCGCTCGTTCCGCAGCCTTGACCAGCGCGACCCGGCGCACCCCAGGTTCGAAGCCAAAGACTTTGACGGTAAGGCCGGACTCGACGCCAAGGCCGTGATCAAAGACAGCTTCGTCCTCGACGCAACCATCAATCCCGATTTCGGCCAGATCGAGTCCGACGAGCCGCAGATCACCGTCAACCAGCGCTACGAGGTTCTCTTCCCCGAGAAACGCCCGTTCTTTCAGGAGAACTCGACGTATTTCTCCACGCCCATCAACCTGGTCTTTACTCGCCGCATCGCCGACCCGCTTTACGGCATTCGCCTCACTGGCAAGAAAGGCCCATGGTCGGTTGGCACCCTCTTCGCCGACGATCAGTCCCCTGGAGAAAGCGTAGCCCCCAACGATGCGCTATATGGAAGACAGGCGTACTTCGGGATTGCCCGCGTCAGCCGTGAGATTGACAAGAAGGGCAGCAACATTGGGCTGATCTACACCGACCGCGAACTCGATACGGTGCCCAACACAATCTGCACCGACGATCCTTGCATCACGCGTACCAACCGAGTCGGAGGACTCGACGCGCATATCAAGTTCAACAAGATCTGGCAGCTCGACGGCCAGATCGTCGGCAGTGAAACCCGCCTCAACGATGGCACTTACTCCACTGGCACGGGCGCCCAGCTCTATCTCGAGCGCAGCACGCGCAACCTCGAAGTCAATTCACTCTACAAAGACAACACCGCCAATTTCCAGACCCGCACCGGTTTCTTCCAGCGCCCCGACATTCGCTGGTTCAGCAACTTTGCCCAGCGCCGCTTCTATGTTGAAGGCAAGCACCTTCTCTTCCACGGCCCCAGCCTTTACACCCGCAACATCTGGGACCATAACGGACTGCGCATCGAATACTTCACCAACGTCAACTATCGCTGGGTATTTACCAATCGCAATAACTTCGGTGTCTATGCGAACTACGGCCACGAACGCCTCCGCCCGCTTGACTACTCGCAGCTCACCACTAACATCGATATCCCGCACGACCAGTTCGGCTTCTTCGCCAACAGCCAGTACTTCAACTGGCTGACCCTGGGCGTCGAAATGAACCTAGGCCGTGATACCAACTACGATCCTCAAACCGGACTGCCCGGTGGAGAATTACCTCCCGTACCGGGCAAGTCTCGCTTTGCGCAGGTCAACGCCACGTTCAAGCCCGGGCGCGGCCTGACCGTCGACAACACGTTCTTTTACTATTCCCTGCGCGACCTCCATACCAACGCCAACTTCTTCAATAACTACATCGCGCGCACGAAATGGAATTACCAGTTCACCCGGGCCCTCTCATTGCGCCTCATCGGCCAGTACAACTCGACGCTGTCGAACTCCCTGTTTAGCTCGTTACCAGCCGCCAAGAATTTCAACGCTGACGTGCTCTTCACTTACATGATCCATCCGGGCACAGCGATTTACGTGGGCTACAATTCCGACCTGGCGAACTACAACCGCTCTCTCGTTGCCGACCCTTACGACAGCACGGAGCTCGCACGAGTCCCGGGCAGCTACCTGAACGACGGGCGGCAGTTGTTCGTGAAAGCGTCTTATCTGCTCCGGTTCTGATTCAGCGTTAATTTGCCCCGATCTTTGCCCGACTCGACAAAACCCTCCGGAATGAGTCCTTTAGAGAGGCCAACGAACCGGCATGGATCGTCCTCCTACGTTCTTAGTTATTCACCCTTCGCTGTGATCCAAGTCGCTACCGACCCTCCTGCTTTTCCTTGACACTCGTCCCGGACACTTGTATCTTGCCCTCCAATAAGTTGCACCTGGATTGCAGCAGTATGGCTCGGGTCCCTTCGTCAATCCGCGGAGCACGTCGCTCTGGTCTCCTGGATGACCGTGTGCGTGGCCTAACATCCTTCCTGACAAGTGAGATAAAACCGTGCCCTTACGTCGCCTTTCGTCTCTCTCTTTCGCAGCGGCTTTCGCGGCCCTCACCTGGGCCGCGATTCTCGTCCCGGCAGCATTCGGAATCGGGTTTCAGCCGGTTTCGCCCGACGAACTCAAGATGAACGCGGAGCAGCAAGCGCCCGGCGCCCCCGCCATCATCCTTTACCGTCAAGTGGATCGCGATGACAACGGCCGCACGTCACATCAGGACGATTACGTCCGCATTAAGATCCTCACCGAGGAAGGCCGCAAATACGCCGACGTCGAGATTGAATACCGCAAGGACGTTGAGAATATTGTGGGCATTAAAGCCCGCACCATCCGTCCCGATGGCACCATCGCCAATTTCGAGGGCAAGGCTTTCGACAAGACCATCGCCAAAGCCAAGGGCCTGAGGTATCTTGCCAAGACCTTCACCCTCCCGGATGTTCAAGTGGGCAGTATCATCGAGTACTACTACACCCACGACCTCGAGGAAGGCCAGCTTTTCGACTCCCATTGGATCCTCAGCGAGGACCTGTTTACAAAGAGCGCCAAATTCTCCCTCAAACCCTACTCCGGCTACTACCAGAGCTTCTCGGTACGCTGGACCTGGCAACGTCTGCCCCCCGGGACCAATCCCCCGAAAGAGGCTTCTGACCACGTTGTGCGGTTGGAGACGCAAAACATTCCCGCCTTCCAGACCGAAGATTTCATGCCGCCGGAAAACGAAATGAAGTCCCGCGTGGACTTCATCTATAGCGAAGACCAGTATGAGCCTGACGTCGACAAATTCTGGCGCAAGACCGGCAAGAAGCTCAACGACCAGATGGAAGGCTTTGTAGGCAAGCGCAAGGCCATGGAGCAGGCCGTCTCGCAGATTGTGTCGCCCAGCGATTCTCCGGAACAGAAGGCACGCAAAATTTATGCCCGGGTGCAGCAGATCCGCAACACTTCGTTCGAGGTGCGCAAGACCGAACAGGAGACCAAGCGCAACAAGGAAAAGGAGGTCGCCAACGTCGAAGAAATTTGGAAGCGCGGCTACGGCGATGGCTTCCACCTGACCTGGCTCTATCTCGCTCTCGCTCGCGCCGCCGGCCTGGAGGCCTATGGCGTCTGGGTCTCGGACCGCAGCAACTATTTCTTCGATCCCCGTACCATGGAGCGTCGCAAGCTTGACGCCAACATAGTCCTCGTCAAGATCAGCGGTAAGGACGTCTTTTGCGATCCCGGCGCTGCCTTCGCTCCCTACGCTCTGCTGCCCTGGAACGAAACCTACGTCGACGGTTTACGCCTCGACAAAGACGGCGGAACCTGGATTCACGTTCCTCCGCCCGCCAGCGCCGATGCTCGCGTAGAGCGCACTGCCAAGTTGAAGCTTGACGAGACAACCGGCGGCCTGGAGGGCACCCTCACCATCGCCTTCACCGGTCTTGAAGCGTGGCGGCGGCGACTGGAGGAACGCAATGAGGACGAAGGCGAGCGCAAGAAGTTTCTCGAGGACCAGGTGCGGGAGTTTATTCCCGCAGCCATCGAGGTCGACCTCAGCAACAAGCCCGACTGGAGCAACTCTGACCCGCCTCTGGTTGCCGAGTTCTCACTGAGAGTTCCCGGCTGGGCGTCATCCGCAGGCCGCAGGGCCCTGATGCCGGTCGGTCTGTTCAGCGCGCCCGAAAAACACCTGTTCGATCACGGCAACCGCGTTCACCCCATCTATTTTGACTACACGTTTCAAAAAGTCGATGACGTCACCGTCGCCCTTCCGCTCGGTTGGCAGGTGAGCAGCGCCCCACCCGCCATAAACCAGGACGGCCATGTAGTCACCTACACCCTGAAAGTAGATCACGACGCCGGAACTCTCCATTGGGCTCGCAAACTCAATGTGGATATCATTCTTCTCGACCCAAAGTACTATCAGGCACTGCGTAACTTTTACGAAGGCGTAAGGACAGGCGATGATGCGCAAGTTATCCTGCAACCCGCAACCGCAACCACCAGTAACTAAGTGCCTGGTGGCGCGGGCAGTTCTCCGGCTTGTGCTCGTGACCCTGGCTTGTCTTCCGTCAGCCTTTGCGGGGAGCGACGCTCCCGCGTGGATGCACGCCCTGGTCAACGTTCCCCTGCCGGCCTACGACGACAAAACCGACGCGGTCAAGCTCTACTCGGAAACCACCGTTTCCGTTCAATCCGCCGAGAAAGTCAAGCGGACTGTCCGCGTCGCCTACAAGATCCTCCGCCCTGGAGGACGCCGGTATGGCGAAGTGGTCGTCCCTTTCAGCTCTCGCTCTGAGAAAATCTCCAACCTCCGCGGCTGGTGCATTCCCGCCCAAGGCAAAGATTACGAAGTGAAAGAAAAAGATGGCCTTGAGGTCGCCGTCCCCAAAATCGAGGGTAGCGAACTGGTCAGCGACCTGAAAGCCAAGATCATTAATATCCCCGCGCCCGATCCCGGCAACATCGTCGGCTACGAATACCAGGTCGATGAGCAGCCTTTCGTCCTGGAGGACACCTGGTATGCCCAGTCCCGAGTGCCGGTCCGCGAGAGCCACTACTCCCTTCAGCTGCCGCCCGGATGGGGCCACAAGACAACCTGGCTCAACCATCCCGAGGTCAAGCCCACCGAGTCCGGCAGCCAACTGGAGTGGGTCGTCAACGACCTCAAAGGAATCCGTATCGAAGAGGATATGCCGCCCGAGGAAGGCGTCGCTGGGCTGATGATCGTCTCTTACTTCCCCCAAGGCGGCGCGGGAACCAAGGGCTTTACCAACTGGCAACAGATGGGCTTGTGGTATCTCGACCTCGCCAGCGGCCGCTCCGACGCTTCTTCGGAGATCAAAGCAAAAGTGGCTGCCCTCACCGCCTCCGTGTCCGCCCCAATCGACAAAATGCGGGCCATCGCCAAGTTCGTCCAACATGATATCCGCTACGTCGCTATCGAACTGGGCATCGGCGGATGGCAACCCCATCCCGCCAGCGACATATTCTCCCACCGCTACGGCGACTGCAAAGACAAGGCCACGCTCACGCGCGCCATGCTCCACGAGATCGGCGTCGATGCCTATCTGGTGCCCATCAACACCGAGCGCGGGTCCGTGAGCCCCGAGATGCCGGCCTACATGGGCTTCAATCACGTCATCACGGCGATCAAATTACCCGACGGTCTCAAAGACCCCTCCCTGGTCGCCACCCTGCAGCATCCCAAGCTGGGCACTCTCCTCTACTTCGACCCGACCGACGAGATCACGCCCTTCGGCCAGATCAGCGGTACGTTGCAGGAGAACTACGGCCTGCTGGTCACGCCGGATGGCGGCGAACTGCTCGAACTGCCGCGTCAGCCCGCCACCATGAACGGCATCCGCCGCAAGGCCAAGCTCACTCTCGATGCAACCGGCACTTTGAAAGGGGATGTCACCGAGGTCCGCGTCGGCGACCGCGCCTCCTCGCAACGCTGGGCCCTACGCAACGTCACCAAGGATGTCGACCGTATTAAGCCCATCGAAAACCTGCTGGCCGGCTCGCTTTCGAGCTATCGCATCACGGGCGCCTCCCTGGTCAACCTGAACCAGACCGACGAGCCCTTCGGCTACAACTACACGTTTGAATCGGAAGGCTACGCGCGCAACGCCGGCAACCTGATCCTGATGCGGCCCCGCGTGTTCGGCAGCAAAGCCCGATCCATTCTCGAAACCAAAGAGCCGCGCCAGTTCCCGATCGAGTTCGAAGGACCTGTCCGCGACACCGACACGTTTGAGATCACCCTGCCCCCCGGCTATGCCGTGGACGACCTACCCCCGCCCGTCGACGCCGACTTCGGCTTTGCCAGCTACCACTCCAAGACCGAAGTGAACGGCGGCGTGATCGCTTACACCCGCACCTTCGAAGTGAAAGAACTGAGCGTTCCCGTCAGCAAGGCCGACGAACTCAAGAAGTTTTATCGCATCATCGCCAGCGACGAACGGAATACGGCCGTACTGAAAACAGTGGGAAAGTGATTTCCTGCGTCATCGCAAACCCAAGGGTCGGTGGACGGGTGGCACAGGTAAAGGTCGGGGCGGCCCTCGACAAGAGCGCAGTCTCTGTCAGGGCAAAGATCTCCTGGGCGGTGCCGAACAACTCCGAGACACTCTCCCGCATGCCCCGCCTCAGTTCCCCACCACCAGCAAATGCCCATCATTCTGCACGTAGAGCTTTCCATCCGGCCCCACGGACAGCGGGGTATACGCCGCTCCAATCGCCTGGTTCAGAAACATCTTCTGCTGCGGGGTCGTGAACACGCCGTGATTGCCTTGCGGAATGGAGTACACGTTCCCGTCTTCGCTGTTCACGTACACCGTGCCCGTCGAATCGATCACGGGCGCGTTGACACACCACTCATATCCGTTGGGATGGTTCGCGTCGATGGTCGTGCTCTGGAATTGCCACTCTACGTTCAGGTTCGCATCCAGTTGCGTGATGTAGTACGGCCCCGGCCCCAGTGGCGTGCACACCGGGTTGCCCGCGCGCCCGCAATACGCCGCTGTCGGATAGTGATTGTCCTTCACCACAATCGAGTACGTCCCACCATGCGCGTAGACCGCCGGCGTTGAATCCCAGCCGAACGGGTACGCACCCTGAAAGATTCCGTTGCCATCGAACTTGAACAGATGTCCCCGGGCGTAGTTGTAGTGGTCGAGCGTCCCGAAAAGAACGCCGCCGTCAGGGAGCACCGTAGGTGTCGAAGAAGCCTGATCAGCGATGCTGCCTGAACCCGGAGCGTTGGTGGTGGGGTCGACTCCCTGCGTGGTTCCCGTCGTGCAACTGTTGGGAGTGGTGGTGCTGTTGCCGACCGCGATCGGGAGCAGCACGCCGCAACCGTCCTGCAGCAACTGCTGCATCGGCGCCTGCCATTTGGGTGTAAGGTCGGGGTTGACTGCCACCAGGTAAGTAACCATGGAGTCGAAATGCGCACGGCTCGCGGTGTAGATCGTGCCGTCAGCCCCAACGGCAGGAGCCACGTTCACTCCCGGACGCTGCGAGCCGCAGGCCTGCATCGGCGGCACCGACGCGGGCGTTGGCGGCCAGGGAAACGCCGGCCTCGGACTCACATTGAAAAAGGCTCCCGCACAATTCACCGCACTGCCGATGGGCGCGTTCGGCACCAGCGACGCATACGTCGCCGTGCTGGCGACGTCCGCGGAGGTCACCTTCACCAGCCACGCTCCCAGCACATCGGAGACAAACCACGGGTCGATGACCGCCGGATCAGCCAACTCGATCACGTTGTAGTAAACATTCCCCGCCGTGTCGACCGTGAGCGGGCCGGAAACGAACGTGTTCTTGACATTCACCGCGCCCATGGCAAAAGGATTGATCTGCGAGACCGATTTCCCCGTGTTCTTATCCACCCTCCAAACGGTGCCGCCCGCGCCGGGAACGTAGATGAAACGATTCGCCAGCACCGGATGAAACACCGGTTCCCATCCGCCCAGGCCGCCGGTGACGTTCGGTTCCGGTTTCCAGTCGGACTGAAACGTCCAGATCAGCACCGGCTGCCCGCTCTCCCACGTATAGCGCGCCACGTTCCAGATCAGCTGGTCCCATGCATTGGGACCGCAAGCCGTGCCATTCGCCCAATCCCCCACCGGATTGCACGAAGGATAAGTCCCGCTCTTGTTTTCCATGTAGAAGTCGTTGCCATCGGTCAACGTGGCCTGGTAGTGCGCCACCAGATCTCCGGAGAACTCGGCCTGCTCCTGCGTGACGAAGGGGTCATAGACAATGTCGGCGAGCTTCTTGTTCAGCTGCTGCGCTGCGACTGACGTCGTCCCCGTGTGCTGCGGCGTCGAGCCCCACTGCGCCCAAAAAGGATTGTCGGAAGCCGGCGGTGGCCCGGAAGCTTTCGTGGTGGTGCCTCCGGACGATCCACTACAGCCGGTCAACCAGCTGGCAAGGAAAAGGAAAAGGAGGACTCCAAGCGCTGGAGAAACGATCGGAAAGCGAGCGCTCAGGTTCGCGCCAGTGAGCATCGCGGCACCGTCCGGAAGGAGTCTACGCGGGTCCCCGCATCCGCGTACACGAAAAGGCCAGGCGCCCCGTTTCCCCACGTAGGGACAGACGCCCTTGTCGGTCCGGCTGCCCGGTTTCTTGGGCCGCACCGTTTTCACGCCGGTTGGCGCCACCCTCGCGTTTTTGCCAGGAATCAAGACTTCTCGGTCTCAGGGATCGACCGGTCGTATTCTAACCTGTGGGGCAGGCGCCGTGGGCGTCTGGGTACCCGAGTCCTTGTGCTCTTTGCCAGGGCGAGACTTCGCGACAGCGTCGGTTCCATCCAACCGCCTCACCCGCTAATTCAGCTGCCCCGTAGCGAAGTAAGTCTGGCAGATCGAACCTGAATAATCGGACGCCAGTTCCAGTACGCTCTTTCCGTCTGCCGATGGCAGTAGAGCCGACGAGTAGTTGGGGCAATAATTGTCATAGGCATCCGGCACTTTCACAGGAGCGGGCGCAGCGGTCCATGGACCCGATCCGTCGGGCGAGTGATTTGTGAAAATGGTTACACCGTTGCCAGGTGCCACCCCGCTGTTGTTGTCCATCATCTGCCCAATGACGAAGATGGTTCCGTTCGTCGAGGACGACGACGGCGCCCACGCGTTCACTGGAGCGTGTTCGAACCACTCGACGGCGGCGGTTTGAATTCTGGTTCCGACATTGGCTGCGTCGCCGAAGTCCCAGCCATCCACCGAGGTCTTATAGAACACGGTGCAAGCTGCAGGCCCGCAAAGTTCGTACGTCATGAAATACGCGCCGCTCGGCAATCGGGTGACCACCGCCATCCCCGGCCGGTCCTGCGGGATGTTACTCGCAATCGCATAAGCTGGAGCTTGCCAGTGGACGCCATCATAGGATCGAACATGATTGAGCAGCTGGCTGTGCTTGGGCTGGGTCTCGTCGGAGTAGAAACAGACCAGCGCGCCATCGCCAACAATCGTGAAACTCGGCTCCCACAGCCCTCCTGCGACGCTCCGGGGACTCAAGGCTGCGGCACAGTTCGAGAGATACGCCCAGGTTGCTCCCTGGTCTGAGCTCTTGTAAATCTTGAGCGCCATCGGGGCAGTCGCCGAATTCTGTCCCACGGAACCCGCCCACAACAGTGTTCCAGGGGAAAGCGCTCCTACCTGTGCCGGGAGTTCATAGAGCACCCCACAGCAAAGCCCGCTCAGAAAATCTGGATCGGTGATGGAACTGACCTGGGAGAAACTCGCGCCGTCGCTGCTCGCATACAAGGCGGCCTCCGGGTTGCCGTTGGGAAACGCGGTCACACTCACGACAATCGAACCGTTCTTTGAATCGTCGGGGCTGTGCGAGAGCCGAACTGCCCGAGGATACAGCGCGGCCCCGGAACTGAGGGCCGTTCGAGTGGGAGAAGGGGAGGCACCCCCTTGGGAGGTAGCTGTCTTTGGCCCGCAGGCAAGCGAGCCTAATAGGCTGAGCAGCCCGATCCCTATCCGGCTGCACGCCGCACGGTTGATCGAACTAGATGGGGCTAACATTCCGGGGCGAGTTTCCGATCCGGGGGTGCCCCACCCTTGCGCTTTTTGCAAAGGTGGGATTCGACGATCCCCGCCTAATCCCGCGTCGGCGGCACCGGACTTGCGTCCTCCGGGAACGCCTTGAACGCGACTTCCCGCGATTTGGACGAAGTCTTCTTACTCGCGTCGGTCGTGGTTTCGGTGAGCGTCCCTTTGAGCAGGTAGTAGGCCTCGTCCCCCGGCTTCTTCCCTTCTCCGCGTTCGATCGCTCCCTTGAACTCAAACGACGTGCCATGCACCACTTCGGTGGTGAAAGTCAGCGCGTTGCCTTCGAGTTTCCCGGTCTTGAAGAACTGGTCAAGAAAGGCCCCTTTGTCGCTGTCGAGGTCGCCGTAGCGCGAGACGAATCCGGTAACCCGCCCGGCTTCTTCCACCGTCACCTGCACGAACTCGCCCTCTTTCAGGAACGCATACATCCCAGAATATTCCGATCCCGGCAACTTCTGCGCCTTCTCGTCGGTCCCGGCGCTGTTCTCCTGGGCAAGCAGTGGAGCGCTCGGCCCCGCCACAATACTCGGCAGCAGCATCAACAAAACACCCGCTATCTTCTGTATACGCATACGGATTGCCTCTATGACGGGTAATCGTACTACAGGCTCGCGTTCCCTTTTGTGATGCAACTCACCAGTACATTCCGCTCCGAAACCGCCGCTTCCCTGGCTATAATTGACAGGCCCCTTGGCTGTTCCGACGTGATCCATGAACCCAGGATTAGGGCTGGAAAACATCTTCGCACGTACCGATTCCAGCCTGGGATCGCGCGCCCACCGGCCGCCCAGGCTGCTGCTCGAACTCGAGCCCTGGGGCCGGTCGTTTCTGCACAACCTGGGCGATATTCTGCTGCGCCGCCGCCCGCCTGCGGTCACCACCACCTCGGCGCCGGCCGCGTTCTGGCACGACGTATTTGTGCCGCGCCGGATGCCGTGGGGCGCGTTTGCGGAATCCATCCTGTACCACAGCGTCGTCCTGGCACTGGCCTGGGGATGGAGTGCCCTGCTCCCGAAGCGCCCCCAGATCACGCCGCCACGCCCGTTCAACTCGGCTGACGTGATTTATTACTCACCGTCGGAATATCTACCGCCAATCGATACGGGCGCTTCCCATGTCGCCAAACCGCGCAAGGGCGAGCCGGAATACGCCAAGCAAGCGATTCTCTCAGTACCGCCCGAGTCCGACAACCGTCATCAGACCATCGTCACTCCCCCGAACATCAAGCTGACGCAGGACGTGAAGACGCCCAACATCGTTGCCTGGGGAGACCGCACGGTGCCGGTTCCGATCGCGGCCACCGAGCGCCGTCCCACACCGCTGCCAGCGCTGCCGAACCAGATCGTCGCACCGACGCCCGACGTCGATCAGTCCAGCCGGCGCAGCCCGACATCGCTTTCGCAGTCCATCGTGGCGCCGCCTCCCGACCTGCACGCAGGTCCGGTGCGCGCCGTGGCATCGCTCGCGATTGACGTCATCGCGCCAGTTCCCGACGCAACTGCCACGGGCACCCACCGAACTCTGAACGCGCCGCAGCCGTCCGTGGTCGAGCCCCCTCCGGTGGTCAACGCGGCCTCGGTGCGCAAACTGGGCGACATCAACCTGGGCCGATCCGACGTGATCGCACCCGCCCCGCAACTGGCGGTGCCCGCGCAACATACGCTGGGAACGTTGGGTGGCTCAGCGAAAGCAGTGGTCCCGCCTCCTCCCTCGCTGGAGGCGAGCGGCAGTGGCTCGGCGGGAGCTTCGTCCACGCGCGGCTCCCAGCACGCAGCGGCGCTCGGTCAAGCCGGAGGAGAAGTGGTTCCGCCGCCGCCTTCGATTCCAGGCACGCATTCATCCCCCGGCGGCGGGCGTCTGATCGCGCTCGGCATTCATCCCTCTGTGACCCCGCCTCCTGACCCACCACAGGGCAATCGTCGCGGAACCTTCGCTGCCACTCCGGAAGGCAAGCCTGGAGACGCTGGAACCCCGGATATTCGCGGTGACAGTTTCTCTGGCCCCGACGGTCACGGGCTGGGCGGTAAGAGGAGCGGCGCCGGTGCGGGATCGGGCGCGGCCACCGACGCACCGCCTGGCTTACACGTCGGCGCACCGGCGCGCCCTCCCACTTCCACCACGGCGGGCAATCCCGGAGGGACTGCGGGCGGAGGATTGGGCAGCCCAAAGGGCACGCTCATGGCCTCGGCCGCTCCCCCCAAAGCCACGCCAGCCGCATCTCCGGCCGCGCATGGACCGAAAGCCGAACTCATCGATAACCCGACGCCGCTCGACCTGCAGGTCTTCGGCGGACGCCTCGCGTATTCGATGACCCTCAACATGCCCAACCTGAATTCTGCCGGTGGCAGCTGGGTCATCCGCTTCGCGGAATTAGAAGCCAGCAGCGGAGAAAAAGGAGATCTGATCGCCCCCGTTGCCGAACACAAGGTCGACCCGGCCTACCCGATGGAGTTAATGCGGGACAACGTGTCCGGCACAGTCACGCTGCGCGCCGTCATCCGCACCGACGGCTCGGTGGCCGACATCAAGGTCGTCAACGGCGCCGACAAGCGCCTCGATCATTACGCCGCCCAGGCGCTCTCCCGCTGGCACTTCCTCCCCGCGGAAAAAAACGGCACCCCCATCAACGTCGAGGCGATCGTGATGATCCCCTTCAAACCCATCTTGCGCCGGCCGTTCTAAGGCCTCGCAACAGAGGTGCCGCGCAAGGCCAATGTACAACGAATGTTGGTTGTCTTTGTGTATTGCTCTCGCGGGCACACGATCGTTAAAAAGTCGGGCAAGAGCTAGGCCAGGACGCGCGGCCACGATTGCCGTGAAATACGGAGAACCGTGGAGTTATAATGTTTTACCGGAGGTGTTGTATGCGACTCACCGGCCTCCTGGCTCTTCTGCTGTTCATCCTGATCGTCTTCTTCGCGGCCGCGGCCGCCAGCCACGCGCAAACTGCGAACCTGCCGGCGATCAAGACCGAACGGCCCGATTCCAACCCCCTACAGATTTTGCCGGACAACCCTCACCTGGACGAAGCACGTCCGGCGCCCGGGCAGACCGACCGCGCATTGGTGCTGGTGCAGCCTCTCATGGAGCACGGTGGCGACCTCGTGCTGCGCGAGTCCGCTGAAAACGACGATCTCTGCTACTCCATGCGCACCTACGTCATGGCTCGCGAGGACAAGACTTCCGACGTGACTCACTTCGTACGCCAGGTGAAATGCACGCCGGCGCGAAAGTTCAACTACAAAACCACCGAACTGCGACTCCAGCAACCCGCGGACACAAAACCCGCGCTCAAGTAACTGGGCCCGCTTTTCGATTCGCCGCAGCGCACAGGTTGTAAGAGAATCATCGACATGCATGCACGCAGGTGGCTGTGTGTCGTTCTCACGGGACTCTGCTCGGCGCAGACCCACACGCTCCAGGATAGCCACACCTCGGAAAACCTCCGTGGTGTCAGCGCGGTGTCGGCCACGATCGTCTGGGCCAGTGGCACTCACGGCATCTACTTGCGCACCCTCGATGGCGGACTCAACTGGACCCCGGCCCAGGTTCCCGGAGCCGAGACACTCGACTTCCGCGACGTTGAGGCCTTTAGCGCGGACGAAGCCTACCTCCTCGCCATCGGCTCAGGCGAACAATCCCGCATCTATAAGACGACCGACGCCGGCAAACACTGGACCCTCGAGTTCACTAATCCCGAACCGAAAGGCTTCTTCGACTGCATGGCGTTCTGGGATCGCACGCACGGCATCGCCGTAGGCGATCCCGTTGACGGCAAGTTCGAACTGATCACAACCGACGACGGGATTCACTGGCAGCCGCTCACGCCGGCCGGGCTCCCGCCCGCAATCGAAGGCGAAGGCGCCTTCGCCGCCAGCGGCACCTGCATCACAGTGCAAGGCAAGTCCAACGTGTGGTTTGCCACGGGTAAAATTGCGCACGTGTTTCACTCCGCCGACCGTGGCAAGACCTGGTCGGTTGCATCGACGCCCATCACCCAGGGGAGTGACTCGTCGGGAATCTTCTCGATCCGCTTCGTCGACGACCAGCACGGACTCATCGCGGGCGGTGACTACAAGCATGCCGAGCAGGAGGGTCCGAACCTCGCTTCCACCGAGGACGGCGGCACGACCTGGCGGCTTTCGCCCATCCAACACCAGCCGTTTTTCTCGGCCGTGGGATACATGGAGCCATCACAAAGACACGGACTGCTGGCAGTCGGGCCGGCTCGCGCAGCCTTTGCGGATGATGTGCAGGCCAAGGAATGGCTCACGACTCTGGACACGAATCTCAATGCCTTAAGCTTCGTCGCACCGGGGAACGCGTGGGCGGTCGGTCCCAAGGGAGCCATCATGCACTGGGCAGAAGCAAACAAGGGGAAGCCTGGAAAAAACTGAAGTGCCGGAAAACTAGGAACGGCCGGCGCTCGCCGCTTTCTCACCGTCCAGCTCAGAGTAGATCGCAGCGTCCGTACATACCTCGTAGTACGACTTCTCGGTCCACTTCTGCAGGGTGAAGTTGCGCGGATCGATCTGCGCCACGCGGCTTTCGCGCAGCACGATCTTGCGGAAGATGTCGTTGTCCACCGCCACCAGCGCGCGGTAGAGTTTGAATCCCTCATTGCCCCAGAGTTCGGGAAGCTTCAGCTTGATGGGTTCGAGCGAGATCTCGTTCTGCAGCTTCGTGAACGCCGCCGCGCTCAGCCGGATGCCACCGAGGTTAAAGCTCATCACGAAGTCTTCGGCGGCCTCGCCTGCGTCCGCGTCGCTCACGATCTGAAACGCATATACGTGGAACGGGCTGCCCAGCGGTTCCATGGCCTTGCGCGCGCGCTTGTTGCACGAGGAAAGCCGGTCGCTCTCGTTCAGTGCGTCCGAGATCATGATGCGCTTCTCGCCGTCCATCAGGTAGAGCGGAGCCGATTCCTGGTACGAGATACCCACGCCGAGCTCCAGCTGCGGCAGCCCAGCCTTGGTCACCAATTCGTTGTACCCGCGAACGATCTCGACAATCTCGCGCGCCAGCACGCAGGCGCGGCTCACGGCCAGCCCAGCCTCGCCTTCTTTCTCGTGCAACGCCAGAATCACCGCATCGCCTTCAATGAACACCTTGCTGGCGCCGTACTTCGCCAGCAGCTTGTTCACCGGATCATAAAAATTCAAGCTGAAGTAGGACGCCGGATTCAATCCCGACTCCATCAGCGATCGCGTCAACCGCGACGAGTCGCGAATGTCGGCTTTGATGATCACGTGTCCCAAGGCCCGCTCTTCGGTTGGCTTCTGTTCCTCAGCCAGCAGGAACTCGTAAAGCGTTCCATTCACGGCGGAAAGCTCGCGCAGCTTCGCGTTGCCAATCAGGTTGACGCTGTCGAGTGCCGAGTTCAACGCCTCCAGCCGGCGCATGTCGCGGTGGTAGCGCAGGAAATCCCGCAGGAACCGACCGGCAACCTTGGCCCGGTCCGCGCCCCGGCAGCTGGCCACTCGCCCAACGGCGGTGTAGAGGTTGGTTGCCGAGAGCTTGCCGCCTTCCTGAATCAACCGCTCCACCCGGTCGCATTCGGCGCGGTTGACCAGCGCATTCTTCAACTGCTGCGGGTTGATGCGCGACGCGTACTCAGAGAGCAGTGGCACGACTTCGTAAGAGGCAATCACATATTCCATCACTGCCTGATCTTCGAGCAGCCGCACCCACGCAGTCAGCCGCGCTTTCTGCGAGCGGCCTTCTGGAGTCGACTCGTCGGGCGAGCCGCCGCCCACCAATTCCTGCGCGTTCTCCGGCGCGTTGAGCCACGGATCCAGCGCCGCGTCATCGTCCGGCACATCAATCTGCAAAGACCGTAGGAATTCGCACGTGACTTCGCGCATCCGGGTGAAGCGGTCAGGATCGCGGTCCCAGTTCCCCAGCATGACGTACTGTTCCGCGCAAACGTAGTCGTCGCGCCCGTCTTCGGAAAGCACCAGCCGGTTGATCAGCAGCTTGTGGCCCTCGCTGTCGTTGTCGCCGAAGCGCGAGCGCCGCATCCGCGCCAGCGTTTCTTTTTCCATGTCGCGCAGCTGCAGAAACAGTTCTTGCCCGGTCTTGCGCTGGATGATTTTCTTCCGCACCTGAAACGAGGCCACCCGCTCGCGATACTCGAGCGCCCTCTGCTGGCGCACGCCTTCGTAGGTCTTGAGCATCATGCGGCAACGTTCCAGCACCTGCGCGAATTGCGAGTTGAGTTCCATGCGCAGAAACTTGATGAGCGCCAGACGTGCCAGCAGGTCCAGCGCAACGTTGTTCTCGGCTTTGGCGCGGTTCAGCGCGGCGACGTGCAACTCCGTGAGCACCGACTTGAAGTCGGTGGGCTGAGCTTTCGCCCCCGGCTTGAGCACAGTAGTCAGCTTATTGAGGAATGGCGTGCGCGGACTGGCTTGCGGCGTTTCGGCGGCGAGCAGGCCTTCCACGTCGCCGTGGCGCGCGATCAGCCGCGCAATATAGGCGCGCGCGATCTCGGTGAACTTCGTGCTGAGATGAACGTCGTGGCGAAGATTGTCCACGCCCACCGACAGCCCCTCCAGCGCGAGTGCAGGCGTGTAACTGGTGAGCGCCGGGGGAATGATTTCATCCGAGGAGCCACCGAGTTTGAAGATCGGGATGCGCGGCATGAATACGGGTCCTCGGGCCTTACTGCGCCGCCTGCCTTTGTTCATCGGCCAAAACGGCGCGGAATTGAGGCACCACCAGGGCTTGCTCGACCGTCGGTTCGTTCATTCCCGCCAGACGCTTCGCCAGCAGGTTCGCATCTTCCTGCGCGCCGGTTTGCTTGTACGCTTTCCACAGCAGCAGCATCGACTCGGGATTCTCCATGTCTTCCTCCAGATGCGGGATGGCCTCGGCGTACTTCCCCTGCTCGGCCAGCACCGAACCGGCTGCCGCGTGGTAGGCCAGCTGGATCACCTGGCTGCGGCTTTGTCCGGCCATGGTTTCCAGTTGTGCGACCGATTTTTCCGCTGCATCCATCGCCTGGTTGTGGGCTGCGCTCCTGGCCGCGACCTCAAGAATCAGGGCTCGCTCCTCTTCCTGATCGCTGCGCGAAATCGGATGTCCCTCATCCAGCGCGTGCTCTGCCGCTTTCAAGTGATGCGCCGCATCGTGATAGTCGGGCGCGCTCATCGCCATGATCCGGTTGGCTTCCGCCTCCAGCTTCGCCAGCCCCGCGGCGTGCGCGTTCCGGGCAATGTCGTGCATCGATCTGTCGACCTGCTTGTGATTGCCCTCGCGGATCCAGGTCACCGCGGCCTGCAGCTCGTACTCCACCCGATCGCTGTCGCTGGTCACGAAGATCAGCGCCTTCGCGTATTCCTCGCGCGCTTCCGCTTCCCTGCCCATCACGGCCAACGTATCCGCCACGCCCAATTCGGAGCCGAAGTTCGGATCCACCTGGATCGCCTGTCGGTATTTCTCCAGAGCCGCAGCGTAGTGGCCCGCCGCGCGCAGAATTTCGCCGTATGAGTCATAGGGGTTCGGTTGGTCGGGCTGCAGCTGAACGTAGCGGTCCATCAACCCATACGCTTTCTCGAAATTGCCGCTGAAGGCGTACGCATAAGCCAGTTCGTTCAATGCCGCGGGGTACTCGGGAAACAGGGTGAGCGCATGCTCCAGGACAAAGATGCCCTGCGCGTAGCGGCGCTGGTGCACCAGCCACCGGCCCGCCAGAAACGCCGTACGATGGTCCTGCGGATACATGGCCAGCAGGTCGTTCATGGCCGCAATCGCCGGAACGTAGTTGTTTTCCTGCACTCCGCTGATCCAGCGAATCAGCAGGCGCTCGCCCGGCGTGACCCGGCCGGCGAGTTGCTCGGCGTGCGAGCGTGCCGAAACTTGCTCGTCGGGATCGTGCGTGAGTTGTGAGACCAGGATGTAGGCTTGCGCGAACTTGGGATCGTGTTTGACCGCCGCGCGCAGATCCTCGATCGCATCGGCGCGGCGCAACTTCTCGAGGTCGCCCATCGCGTGTTCGAATTCCTTGCGGGCAGCCGCCGATGTCGTGGTGACCGGGAGCGTGACACTCTTCTGGGCGGGCTTGACGTGGCGCAAGTTTGCGTCCGAGCCAAAGGCCACGGCGCAGAGCAAGACCAGAAAGGCAGTCCAGCGCAAGGTGCCACCTCGGAAATGACTGATTTCACTACCTAATTAATGAGGAGCGTAGCACGCAGTCTGCGCGCCGGGAACGTTACCCAAGTTACTTGGCAAGTGGTTGATTTGGCAGGTTCCTCGAGCTTCCGATCAATCGACCCTGTCATCCTGGGCGCAGCGAGGCGTCAGTCGAACGCAGTCGAAGGACCCCGCCTCTCCTTGCGATACCCCAGGCGCATCCATCTTCCACCACGAACGACAGGTCTTGCCGCATGCCACGGGACTCGAAAGAACAAGCGGATGCGTGACGAGGGTGCCCCTTCAGAGCCTGCCCCGAGCGGAGTCGAAGAGCCCGCTGCGGGAGCACGAAAATCGTCGCGACTTCAGCCGCGGCACCGTTCCGGCGAGAACTCCCGGAGTATGACCTGGTGCGTCATTCCCCGGTTCTCTCTACTGCCCGCCCTTCAACCGTGCCGGCTCAAATTCGTCGCCCTTCTGCCAGCCCACCAGTTGCGTCTGCATGGCAGCCTGCCACCCCAGCAGGAATCCGAACCGGGCCATGGTTCCGTCCCCGGTGAAATCCATTTCGGGGTGGTACTCGTCGCTGGGTTGGTGGTAGTGCTTCTGGTTGTATTCCTCATCCTGGGCTAAGCCCCAGGCCTCATCGTGGCCCTTGAACCGGACGCCTTCATTCACGGAGAAGGAAGGAATCCCCACCCGTGCCAGGCTGAAGTGGTCAGAGCGGTAGTAGTGTCCGGCCTCGGGATGTGCGTCCGGACGGATGGCGAGACGGAAATCCTTGGCGGTCGCTTCGATCGTGCGATAGAACGTCGTGCGCTCCGAGCCTGAGACTTCGACTTCTTCGGGCGATCCCAGTGGCGGAACATCGTCATAGTTCAGATCGAGCGTGATCTTGCCGGCCGGAAACGGCGGATGCTTGCCCAGATACTCCGATCCCAGCAGGCCTTGCTCTTCGGCGGTTACGGAGGCGAACAGGATCGAGCGGCGCGGCTTCTGGCTGGCCTGGCCGAAGGCCCGGGCCAGTTCCAGCAGGATGCCGCACCCGGTGGCGTTGTCGTCAGCGCCGTTGTAAATGTTGTCGCCCGGCATATCGGGACGAATCCCCAGATGATCGTAGTGCGCCGTGTACAGCACGGCCTCATCTCTCACCTTCGGGTCTGAGCCCGGCAGCAATCCGATCACGTTGTTCGATTCAAACGGGCGAATCCCACTGGCGATGTGGGCTTGCAGTTTCACCGAGAGAGGAATGGGCTTGAAGTCGCGGGAGCGCGCCTCGACCATGAGCTTGGCCACATCGAGGCCCGATGCCCCAGCCAGCCGCTGTGCCACCGCCAGCTGTATCCAGGCGGCGGCCTTCAGCTTGGGCGTGCCGTCGAGTTTCAGGTACGACTTCTCGCCCGAGTTCGAGTTGCGCACCACCTCCCATGGGTAGCTCGCCATGTCGCTCTCGTGGATCAGGATCGCGCCCACGGCGCCGCGGCGCGCGGCCTCTTCGTACTTATAAGTCCAGCGGCCATAGTAGGTCAGCGCCTTGCCCTTGAAAAATTTGGGATCCTCGGAGGGAGGCTCGTTGACCAGCATGAGCAGCACCTTGCCTTTGACGTCTACGTTCTTGTAGTCGTCCCAGCCGTACTCGGGCGCCCGGATGCCGTAGCCCACGAACACGATGGGCGCATCGATCTGTGAATGGGTTTGCTGAGTCTGATCGTAGACCACGTACTCATCGAGCACCTTTAGCGTCATGGGTGCGCCGCTGTTGGGCACAAACGAAAATGTCGTTTCGGGCAGAGGCGTGATGCCCACCATCGGCATCCTTTGCATGTAGGCGCCGTTGTCTCCCGCGGGTAAAAGGCCGTAGAGCGCAAACTGAGTCGCAATGTACTCGGCTGCAATGTCACCGCCACGCTGGCCCGTGCCCCGCCCCTCCAGCAGGTCGTGCGCCAGGAAGCGCGTGTGGGCGCGAATGTGCTCGGCGTTGATGCTCTCCATGGCGGCAAAGGCGGCAGAGGACGGGCGCGAGTTCCCCCCGCGCACGGTTTGCGAAACGGTCGGCGCTGGCGCGAGCGCCGACAGGGTCAGTACAGACAGAAGAAGGCTCCTGAGCATGTTGAAATTAAGGCTCCTGAGGTTTGGCTGGAAGTATTAAGTAGACTTTCTATTGTACGGGATGGGAGCTCTCGTCGAGCACCGTTAGGACAGTGTCACACCGAACAGGTGTCGGGCCGACGTTTTTCCTCAGCGTCCTTTGCGGCCTTTCTCTGCGACCTTGGCGATTGAAAGCTTTCCGTAGCCTCCTCAAGTTTCGCCGGAGCAACACTACCCGGCCACCGATTTCGCACACAGGACAACTTAGCCGCATCCTCTAAAGTAAACAGACCATCTCAGGAATCGCTTTCTCGTCCCGCGAACCGCGGGATCAGTTTTTCGAGCTTCAACCCGCGCGGTAATCTTGCACGGCTTCGCTGGGCTGGAACATCGGCGCAGCCGCGATGTGGGCGCTCTCGGCCATCTTGCGGTTGATCTGCTCGAAGTCCGCCTTGATCCAACCCACGCTGGATACTTCGATCTCCCCATCGGTCGCAATCCAGAAGATCGTGGGAACGTTGGTCAGGCCGTACGCGTTCGAAACCGGGTAGTTGCGCGTGTCATCGAGCAGCAACGGAAAGGAAATGCCAAATTCCTTGGCGAAGGCCGCCGTGTCCTTGGCGGCGTTTTGCGAGACCCCGACCAGCGTAACGTGCTGATTCTTGTAGGCCCGGAACAGCCTCTCGTAGAAGGGCAGTGCGTACTGGCAGGTCGGGCAGGAGACTTTGAAGAACACCACCACCACGGGACCACGTTCGAGCGCCTCCTTCAGCGAAAACGTCTTGCCGTCCAGGGTGTTCAGTTGGAAGTGGGGCGCGGCCTTGCCGGCCGAAAGTGCGGGCATGCGTTGAGCTCCTCCAAAAACTGGTTAAGTCCTTTAACTCCCTATTTTAGATGAATCGAGACGAGCAGCGGATGGAGGTCATCTGCGAGAAAATTAAAGCCCCGTCATTCTGAGCGAACAGAGGCGCGAGCCGAACGCGGTCGAAGGACCCGCCTCTTGCCTTTGGCACACCCGGCTCGGGCCGATTTTTCCACCAAGGTAAGATTTCTCATCCAGAGGCGCTTGCGGAAAAAATTAGGACTTGTATCGGGTCGCGGCGCTGGATCCGGCTGCTGGTGCTGGGTTCTTCGGCAGAAATCGAGTGACCTGGGTGCTGTCGGCGCTACCAGTAGACGGGTTCTAATACTCCTTCACCTCCAGTCAAGACGGCCTTGGTGTCCTGATCGAGAGCAATCTTCTCCAGCATGTCCGCCATCGGAACTGGTCGCCGGTGAGAGAATCCGCGGCTCAGCTGCAGATCAGAGAGGGAGGCGGGGCAGATCTGGCGGGAGGTGGTGACCTGGGCCCGGCAGGTGAACAGCAGGAAATGAAACGGCCCGCGGACGGAGCCGCGAAAGTGAGGGGTCGCAATCGACACCTCTGTGCAAAACCGTGTGCACTTTGCACTTGCACTCGTTACGCAGGGCGGGTAGCATGAGGATGTTCCCAGCGGCCACGCTTCCCGTGCTGGCCCTCCGCGCCCACTGGCTCCAGGCGCTTAAGACGGAAAAGGTCATTCAGGATTTTTCCAATCGCATCGGGGTTTCCGCGCATCGAAGAATCGGCGCGCGAGTGGGGTGCTTCCCCCAATGCGGCACAGGGCAGACGAAAGCGACAACCTTTCATCGACAAAGCTGAGAACCGCAACAAGAGAAAACCTATGAATGCAGGACCGGGACATCCCTCCGGAGGCGGCGGGAGAAGCAGGCGGCGGCGTGGACGCCGTCCGCCCAATCATCGCGGTGGCGGTGGAACGGGCGGGCAGGGACGCGATCGCCACAACCCAGGGGGCATCTACACCGCTCCCATGGACCACAGTTATCGTGCCAACCAGGGCAACGACAGCAACGGGCATAAGGGCGGCGGTCGACCGCGGCCCGGGTTTTCGGCCACCTATCATCCCGCCGATCCCGAACCGTTGCCCGTGCGGGAAGATGCGAACTCCCGCATCTTCGCCTTCGTCGATGACTTGTTCTTCATGGCCAAGATCCAGGAGACGGCGCGCAAGATGAACGTGAAGGTCGAGTTTGTCAAAACCGACAAAGATCTGCTCGACCGCATGAAGCAGAACGGCGAAGAGAAACCGTCGCTGATCATCTTCGATCTGAACAACGTCAACGCCAAGCCGCTCACGCTGATCCCTAAACTCAAGAGCAAGCTGAAGAAAGACACCTCGATCATCGGGTTCCTGTCGCACGTGCAGGGGGACCTGAAGCAGAAGGCGCACGAGGTGGGATGCGACATGGTGTTGCCGCGCTCGGCCTTCTCACAGAATCTGCCGCAGTTATTGCGCCGTCACGGCGCAGCGGAAGAAGAAGCTGGCGTGCAGTAACCCAACTACTCCCGGTCGCGGAACTGACAACCCGACATTTTCTGTCCGGGTGCCAGTTTTCTTCCGCCTGCCCGGCCCTGCTTCTGGAGCGATTGCCATCCACCCCAGGCTTCCCGTTTTGGTTCACTATCAGCTAAGCTGTTGGAAATCAACCCAGGGGCCTCCGGGGTCGAGAAGCTGTGCCCCACCGCAGAATGCACTGTTATTGGCGTTCAGGAGCGATCAGGGAGGACCTTGAGGGTCGGGCCGGTTAGGGGGGCGGGAGGCCGGTAGTGCCGTCCTCGAGCTTTTTGGCGCATTCAGTTATCCAGGAGCTAATGACGTAGGGGTCTCGCCGGCCGGGATCAGGCCTCGCCGATACACTCTTTCCACAGATCTGGGCGGGTCCGCTGGAACTTGGCGATGAGGTCGATACACTCCTTAGAGTGCAGATCGACGATGTCGATGCCCTGCTCGCACAGCCATTTCATGCCGCCCTGGGCGTTCACGGAGTCGCCCACGATGACCTGGCGGAAGCGAAACTGATAGATCAGGCCGGTGCAATACCAGCAGGGAGCGAGCGTCGTGACCAGGATGGTGTCATGCCAAGTGGGGCGACGACCGGCAGCCCGAAACGCGTCGGTCTCCCCGTGCAGCGAGCAATTGCCTTCCTGCACCAGGCGGTTGCGGCCTGCGCCCAGCAGGGTGCCGTCCTGATGGAAGATCGCGCCGCCGACGGGGACGCCGCCCTCGGCGAATCCGATGCGCGCCTGGTCCAGAGCGACGGCTAACATTCCACGTGCATCCAGGACAGGAGTAACTGCAGGCGAGGCGAGCGGTTCCATCGATCGAGGGTATCACTGCAATCTGCTTGACTCAAGGATGGCTCGGCCTCGAAACTGATCGTCAACCCGCAAGCGATGCCCGCTTTCTCTTGGGGCGCCAAAACTGAACTTGTGAAGGGATGTACAGGTTGAAGCAAGCAAGCACGCCGGCGGAAATGCAACCCGTAACTGGCAAGCAGCCGGGGTACGGACTGCACCGTCAAGCCCTGGGGCCGCTCGATACGCTGGCGCAATCGATTTCGACGATGGGCCCGACCTGCTCGCCCGCCATGACGGTGCCGCTGGTTTTCGCCTCGGCGGGAAACGGGACCTGGCTTGCCTACCTGCTTGCGATGGGCTGCACCCTGCTTATGGCGTTATGCGTGGCGCGGTTTGCGCGGGAGTCGGCCTCGCCCGGCTCTCTCTATGTGTACGCCACGACGTCGCTGCATCCGGTGCTGGGCAGCGTGTCCGCTTGGGCCCTGCTGCTGGCGTACGTGGCCACGGGCGCTTCGGTGGTGGGCGGCTTTGTCCACTACGCCAACGTGGTGCTGGGCGAGTTCTTTGGCGTGGGCGCCTCTGCGATCTTCCTCACGGTTCTGGCAGTCGCAGTTTCGACCGCCGTGGCCTATCGCGATGTGAAGATCTCGACGCAACTCATGGTGTATATCGAATTCTTGTCGGTGGCCCTGATCGGCGCAGTCTTCGCGATGCTGCTCTGGAAGCATGGGCTGCACCTCGATCCGGCGCAGTTCACGCTGCACGGCGTGCATTGGAGCGGAGTCCGACTTGGCGTCGTGCTGGCCATGTTCAGCTTCGTAGGATTCGAGAGCGCCAGCACACTTGGGGAAGAGGCCAAGAATCCGCTGCAAACCATACCGCGCGCGGTGATCCAAAGCGCATTGTTGGCTGGCCTTTTCTTCATCACCGCGTCGTACACGGAGGTGCTGGGGTTTCCGGCCTCAGCGGGAACCCTCGATCAGAGCGCGTCCCCCATGAGTGTGTTGGCAACCGCCGCCGGAGCGGCGCGCCTGGGCCCGTTGATCGACATCGGCGCGATGGTGAGCATGTTTGCCTGCACGCTGGCCTGCGTCACGGCTGCCGCGCGCGTGCTGTTCATGATGGCTCACAATGGCATGACGCATCGCTGGATGAGCCGCGCGCACGACCGCAACTCCACGCCACATACCGCGGTCCTAGTGACCGGTCTTGCGACCCTGCTGTTGCCGGTTGGCCTGACGCTCGCCCGGGCAAACGGCG
>DATMPS010000006.1:0-53657 GCA_035567435.1 Terriglobales bacterium
GGCCAGCACCGACACCGACACACCCATATACCCGCAGGATACGCGTACTTCCTGTGGAATCGGGAGTAACTTTCTGGTTAGCCGAGACCTGGGTGCTCACTCCAGCCCGGACCTGAGGGAGACTCGAGATGCCCGCGCCTACCGCCGGCTCGCACGGCCCTCTACGCCCCCGAGAAAATGTTCTGAATGGCTCGCCGCATGAGCGCGCCACCGTAGGCCCCGGCAATTCCCGGCAGGAAGGCCAGAAACGACTCATACACCTGCGCCCGGTAGGGCTTGGCCGTAAGCAAGGTATATCCGGCCAGCTCCACCACGGGTACGAACGCTGCCACGATCGCCACCCATCGCCAGGGTTTCGCGGGCCGCATCACTCCCAGGATCATGGCGGGGCCCAGCACGAGCAGCGCCGTCAACAGCAGGTCGCCGACCTTGATGTCCACCCATCCTGCAAGACACCCAGCCGCAGCCGCAAACACGTAGAAGCCGATGTCGCGCTCGCCACGCGGCCCATCGTCCGGAAGCACCTTCCCCCAAGCTGTTGTCATCGGTAATGACTTCGAGATCGGCCGGCCTTGACCGGCCCTGTTGTCCTGCAACTACGTCCTCAATATTGGTAGAAGCCTCGACCGCTCTTCCGCCCCAGCCACCCGGCGTCGACCATCTTGATCAGCAGCGGACAAGGCCGGTACTTCGGATCTCCTAGCCCTGCATACAGCACGCGCATGATATCGAGGCAGACATCCAGCCCGATAAAATCCGCCAGCGTCAGCGGACCCATGGGGTGCGCCATTCCCAGCTTGAACACTTCGTCGATCGCTTCCGCCGTCGCGACGCCTTCCATGACCGCGAACATTGCCTCATTCAGGAGCGGCATCAGTACGCGGTTCGAGACAAATCCGGGTGCATCGTTGACTTCCACCGGAGTCTTGTCTAGCGCAATCGCAATGCCCCGCACCGTTTCGAAGGTCGCCTGCGTGGTCGCCAGCCCGCGGATCACCTCCACCAGCTTCATCACCGGCACCGGATTGAAAAAGTGCATCCCGATAACGCGCTCCGGACGCTTCGTGACCGCCGCCAGCCTGGTGATCGAAATCGATGAGGTATTCGAAGCCAGAACCACTTCAGCCCGCGCGATGCGATCGAGGTGGCGAAAGATTTCGCTTTTGACTTCAAACTTCTCGGTCGCCGCCTCGACCAGAAAATCACACTCCGCCAGCTTGCCGCGGTCGAGCACCGGGCTGATTCTCTCGAGAGCTGCCGCTTCCTGCTCCGCGGTAATCTTTCCCTTCGCCGCCTCCCGCGCCAGATTCTTCGCGATGACATCAAGCGCGCGATCAAGAAACCGCTGCTCCACATCGCACAGCAACACCGAGAAGCCGCTGCGCGCGCAGACATGGGCGATGCCGTTGCCCATCGTGCCCGCGCCCACCACGCCGATCCGCTGGATCTGCATGCTTGCAGCTCCTGACCTGTTGAAGGAAAGAAAAAGTCTACCAGATACAGAGCACGCGAATGCGCATGGAACACTGCCTCTGAGGAAAAGTTGCGCACCCGCATAAACATTGGCTTTCAGACAAGTTTCAGAATCCACCCGCAGAACTTTTGGACCGCTGGTTGAGGCATCATCCTGCTTGCGCCGGGCATCCTACCTCAACAGATACCGGATGCATTACCCGGATCGGAGGTAACCATGAAACGACACTTGAGGATGGCGGCTCTCGCAGTTCCCCTCGTTCTGGCGCTTGGAACGTTCACGTTCGCCCAGGATCGCGATGACGATTACCGCGGCAGCGTCGCGCAAACCCGCCAGTACGGCTACGACAACGGATTTCGCGACGGCCAGCACAAGGGCCAGCACGAAGGCCGCGAGAACGATCCCTTTGATTACCGCACGCCCGACTGGCGTCAGGCTGCGCACGGCTACAAATCATGGATGGGCCCGCTCGACGACTTCCGGGAGGGCTACCAGCAAGGCTACCGCGACGGCTTCCGCTCAGGCTTTGTGAGTGAGCGCCCGGGATGGCGCGGAGATGGCGACGGCGACCGCGACGATCACTATCGCGGAAACGGCTTCTACGGCGGCGGCCCGCATGGCCCCGACCGCGCGGCGTACGAAACTGGATACCGGGACGGCGTCACCATGGCGCGTGAGGACATCTATAAAAATAAGCGTTTCAGTCCCGAGCCCCGCGCCCGCTTCGGCGGCCGCGACGACGGCTACTCCCGCGCCTACGGCGACAAGAGCATCTACAAAACCGAGTACACCGAGGGCTACCAGGCCGGCTACGAAGCCACCTTCAACCGGAGATATTGAGGATCAGTCGTCAGTCATCGGTGGTCAGTCGCTTGTCTTTAACTGACATCGTCTGCGGATCGATCCCGAGATTCATCGAGATCACCTACTGACCATCGCAAATTCGCTCAAAAAAAGCCGCCGGAGTTCCCTCCGGCGGTTTCTCCTTCACAATTTGTCATTCCGATCGCGAGCCCAGCGAGGCAGGAGGAATCTGTTTTCCTGCCGCTCTTGCCGAAGGGCGAGTGCTTACTTCGGCGTCGTCTGCCCATCTTTTTCTGCCACCTCCAACCGGGTGGTCGCGCGTGCCAGCGCGTCTTGCGCGCGCGACACATCCACTGCCTGGTCGCCACTCGTCAACCGTTTCTCGGCGCGCTCTTTCGCCTTTTGCGCCCGCGCGCAGTCCACATCCTCGCCCCGTTCCGCCGTTTCTGCCAGGATCGTCACTTTGTCGGGCAACACCTCCGCAAAGCCCCAGGCCACGCACAAGTAGTGCGTTTCGGAACCATTGCGGTAGCTGATCTGTCCCACCGCCAGCTCGGAGATCAGCGGCGCGTGTCCCGGCAGAATGCCCAGATACCCGTTCTTCCCGGGAATCTGCATCTCCTCCGCGCTGTCTTTCACCACCAGCTTTTCCGGAGTGACGATTTCGAGTTGGAAAGAATCCGCCATAGCCCAGCTGTCAGCCATCAGCTTTCAGCTCTCAGTCGCCACCGCCCAGTTCTTGACTGACGGCTGATGGCTGAGAGCTGATAGCTCGGTTTCCTACGCCGCTGCCTTCATCTTCTCCGCGGCCTCCAGCACCTCGTCGATCGGTCCTTTCATGTAGAACGCCTGCTCCGGAATGTCGTCGTACTTGCCGGAGACGATGTCCTTGAACCCCTTCACCGTATCCGCGACTTTCACGTACCGGCCGGGCGAGCCCGTGAACTGCTCGGCCACGTGGAACGGCTGCGACAGGAAGCGCTGCACCTTGCGCGCCCGGGCGACCGTCAGCTTCTGGTCTTCGCTCAGTTCATCGATGCCCAGAATCGCGATGATGTCCTGCAGGTCCTTGTACGTCTGCAGTGTCTTCTTTACCTGCTGCGCCACGTCGTAGTGTTCCTGGCCCACAATGCGCGGATCGAGAATGCGCGAAGTCGAAGCCAGCGGATCAACCGCCGGATAGATTCCGATCTCGGTCAACGCGCGCGAAAGCACGGTGGTCGCATCCAGGTGAGCGAACGTTGTCGCCGGGGCCGGATCCGTTAAATCGTCGGCGGGCACGTAAATCGCCTGCACCGAGGTGACCGACCCCTTCTTCGTCGACGTGATGCGTTCCTGCAATTCGCCCATTTCCGTTGCCAGGTTCGGCTGGTAGCCCACCGCGCTGGGCATGCGGCCCAGCAGCGCCGACACTTCCGAACCCGCTTGCGTGAAGCGGAAGATGTTGTCGATGAACAGGAGTGTATCCGCGCCTTCCACGTCACGGAAATATTCGGCCACAGTCAGCCCGGTCAGCGCGACCCGCAGCCGCGCTCCGGGCGGCTCCGTCATCTGCCCGTAGATCAGGGCCGCCTTCGACTTCGAAGGATCCCCCGGCTTGATCACGCCCGACTCGCTCATTTCGAGCCACAAATCGTTTCCTTCGCGCGTGCGCTCGCCAACCCCCGCAAACACCGAGAACCCGCCATGCTGTTTGGCGACGTTATTGATGAGTTCTTGAATGAAAACTGTCTTGCCGACGCCCGCGCCGCCAAACAACCCGATCTTGCCACCCTTCAGGAAGGGCTGGATCAAATCGACGACCTTCACGCCCGTCTCAAACATCTCCGCAGTAGTTGCCTGCTCGTCGAACGCCGGCGCCATCCGGTGAATCGGCAGGCGCTGGGTGTACTCGATCGGCCCCAGTTGGTCGACGGGCTCGCCGATCACGTTCATGATGCGCCCTAGCGTGCCGTGACCGACGGGCACGGAAATCGGACCGCCCTGGTCGATCGCCTTCATCCCACGCACCATGCCGTCGGTGGCCTGCATGGCAATGCAGCGCGCCCGCCCTTCACCCAGGTGCTGCTGAACTTCGAGAATCACGTTGATCGGCTGTGGCACCGTGAAGCCGTCGCTGACGACCCGCAACGCTTGGTAAATGGGCGGCAGGCCCGCTTCGCTGAATTGCACATCGACCGCCGGACCTGCAATCTGCACTACGTGTCCAATATTGTCTGCCATAGAAAATCAGCTCTCAGCCGTCGGCCTTCAGCCCCTCTCGGGAAACTGCGGGGCTTAAGCTCTGGGCTTGTATCTAATCATCCTCACCCATGCCTTCTGCAAGGACCTTCCATACTCCTGAACCAGCTGACAGCTGACGACGGATAGCTGAGAGCTGCCTTATTGTGCTGCCGCCCCGCTCACGATCTCAATAATCTCCTTCGTGATCTTCGCCTGGCGCGCGCGATTCATGGCCAGCGTCAGCGAATCGATCATGTCGGTCGCATTGTTGGTGGCCGATTCCATCGCGGTCATTCGTGCCGCGTGCTCCGCCGCTACCGATTCCAGCAGGGCATGAAAGATCTGGATGCCCACATATTTCGGCAGCAAATCGTTGAACAGCTCACCCGGGGACTGTTCGTAGATGTAGTCCACCTGCGCCGTCGCGAACTTCGCTGCGGCGGCGTCGATGTCACGCGTCTCGGTCGAGCGCATGCCCACGCCCGCCGAGATCGCCGCTTTTTGGGCCTCTTCCTTTTCCTTTTGTGTCAGTTCGCGCGCGTGCGTGACCTCCGCCACGCCAATCTCGACAATTGGCAGGACACGCTCTACCACCAGTCGCTGCTGGATCACCGACTTGAATTCGTTGAACAGGAGGTAGACAGAATCAATCTCGCCCTTGGCATAGCGCTCGATCACACGTTCCGCGACCCCGCTGGCCAGCGCGTGGTCCAGCTTGTTGAGCACTCCGACCATTTCTCCAATGACCGTCGTACGCAGGGGTTCGGCTGAATCGGCCGTTCGTGGCTGCGCCATGGGAAAGCGCCGCCGCAGAAAATCCCGCCCCTTGCGGCCAATCGTCTCGATCTCAATATTTTTCCCCGCCTTCTCCCCAATGAACTGCATGGCGGACTTCAGGATGTTCGTGTTAAACGCTCCCGCCAGTCCCTTATCGCCCGTGACGACGATCAGCAGGATGTTCTTCTCCTCCCGCTGTGCCAGCAGCGGATGCCGCGGCTCGCCCGTCTCCGGATCGTAGATCTCCGCGCGCGCTACCAGCGACTTCAGCACGTTGGTCAACATCTGCGCATACGGACGCGCCGCCAGCGCGCGTTCCTGCGCCCGCCGTAGCTTCGCCGCCGAGACCATCTTCATGGCCTTGGTGATCTGCCGCGTGTTGATCACGCTGCGGATGCGCCGCTTGATGTCGAGAATGTTTGCCATGAATCAGTCGTCAGCTACTAGTCGTCAGCAAAACCAAAAAGCATTTGTCATCCTGAGCGCAGTCAGGCGCTAGCCGAACCCAGTCGAAGGACCCCGCTGCCAAATCGATCTCCCGTAAGCAGATATGCCTTTCTAGCGCTGCACTCAGGGACTGCCTCTCACGCCCGTCGCAATCGGTACCAAGTACTACTTCCGCGCCGCCACGAACTGCTCCTTGAACTCCGCAATCACCTTCTTCATCTCAGCCTTCAGCCCATCATCGAGAATCTTCTTCTCCATGATGGTGCGCAGCACTCCCGGATTCGCCGTATCTACGTACTTGTAAAGATCGAGTTCAAACGGACGCACCTGCTCCACCGGTAGGTCATCCAGGAACCCGCCCGTTCCGGCGAACACGATCAGGATCTGCTTCGAAAACGGCAACGGCGAGAACTGGTTCTGCTTCAGGATCTCCACCAGCCGGCTGCCGCGGTTGAGCTGGTTCTGCGTGGCCTTGTCGAGATCGCTTCCGAACTGCGCAAACGCCGCCAGCTCGCGATACTGCGCCAGCTCGAGCTTCAGCGACCCGGCCACCTGCCGCATGGCCTTGATCTGCGCGCTGCCCCCGACGCGGCTCACCGAAATGCCTACGTTCACCGCCGGCCGCACCCCTGAGTTGAACAGATCCGTCTCCAGGAAGATCTGCCCGTCGGTAATCGAAATGACGTTGGTCGGAATGTAGGCCGAAACGTCGCCCGCCTGCGTCTCGATGACGGGGAGCGCGGTCAGCGACCCTCCGCCCATTTTGTCGCTCATCTTGGCGGCGCGCTCCAGCAGGCGCGAATGCAGATAGAACACGTCGCCCGGATACGCCTCGCGTCCCGGCGGCCGCCGCAACAGCAGCGAAATCTCGCGGTACGAAGCCGCGTGCTTCGAAAGATCGTCGTAGATCACCAGCGCATGCCGCTGGTTGTCGCGGAAGTACTCACCCATCGCGCAGGCCGCATAGGGCGCGATGTACTGCATGGGCGCCGGCTCCGAGGCCGAAGCCGCCACCACGATGGTGTACTCCATGGCGCCCGCATCTTCCAGAATTTTGACCACCTGCGCAATCGACGAGCGCTTCTGCCCGATGGCGTTGTAGATACAAATCAGGTCGTTGCCCTTGCTGTTGATGATGGTGTCGAGTGCAATCGCGGTCTTGCCCGTCTGGCGGTCGCCGATAATCAGCTCGCGCTGGCCGCGGCCGATCGGAATCATCGAATCGATGGCTTTCAGCCCCGTCGCCATGGGCTCGCGCACCGGCTGCCGGTCGATGACGCCCGGCGCAATGCGCTCGAGCGCAATGAACTCTTTCGTCGCGATCGGACCCTTGTCGTCAATCGGCTGCCCCAGCGAGTTCACAACTCGCCCGACCATGGCGTCGCCCACCGGCACGCTCATGATGCGACCAGTCCGCTTGACCTCGTCGCCTTCGCGAATCTCGGTGTACTCGCCGAGCAGCACCACGCCCACCTGATCTTCTTCCAGGTTCATGGCCAGCCCGGCCACCCCGTGCGGGAACTGGAGAAGTTCCCCGGCCATGACCTTGTCCAGTCCGTACACGCGGGCGATCCCGTCGCCCAGCGTGATCACCGTCCCGACCTCGTCCACGGCGATCTTGGTTTCGTAGTTCTCGATCTGCTCGCGGATCAGCTGCGATATCTCGTCTGCCTTGATTTGCGCCATAAGAAATTCAGCTCTTTGTTCAGCTCTTGGTTCAGCTCTTGGCTTTTACTCTTTAGCTCTTAGCTCCCTGCCTTGTTCCCGACCACCAGTATCGTTAACTACTTGTTCCCTTCGCGAACTTTGCGGCTTTTGCTTTGTGGTCGCGGCGGTCAAAAGCTTATCCGACGGACGAGCCCCGAGCCAGCCAACCTCCCCCTGCCGAGCTAAGAGCTCACGGCTAAGAGCTAAAAGCTGTCCCCCGCAATTTGTTCCCGGATTCTCTGCAACTGCCCGAGCACCGAGCCGTCGTAGATTGTGCTCCCGACCCGCACAATGGCGCCGCCCAGAATCGCGCTGTCCCGCGCGTACTTGGCCCGCACTCTCTTGCCCGTCAGTTTTTCGACCTGTCCCTCGAGAGCGCGCTTCTCTGCATCGCTCAAATCGCGGGCGCTGGTGATCTGCGCCTCCGCAAAACCCATGCGCGCATCCAGTTCCTGCGCCAGCTGCGTGACGATCGCGTCGAAAAAATGCATGCGTCCACGATCGATCAGCACAGCGACAAAATTCCGCACCTCGCGCGAAAGCCCTTCCCGTTTGCCAATCGCGTCCAGCACCCCCCGCTTCTGCTCCCCCGTGATCGCCGGATTGTCCCACACCCGCCGCAGATCTGGGTTCGCCACCAGCAGTGCGCTCAGCGCATGCAACTCCTCGAGCGTCTTCCCCGCATCCAGACGGGTGTCAAACAGGACATCCGCGAAGGCGCGCGCGTACAAGCGAGTCACGGAAGCCATGCGCTAGTTCTTGTCCTTCCCCGAGCTGTCGGCACCCGCCAGCCGCTCCGAAAAACTCCGCACCAGCGATGCGTCCGTTCCCGCGTCCACATGAATCTGCTTTTTCGCCAGAGCAATCGCGAGATCGGCGGCATACGCTGTCAGATCGCGCCGCGCCGCCTTGGCCGCCGCCGCAATTTCCTGCTCGGCCGACTCAACGAGCTTGCGTCCGTCTTCCTCGGCCGCAGCCTTGATGCGCGCTTCCTCGGCTGCCAGGTCCGTCTCGCCCGCCGCCTTCATCGCGGCAATCTCGTCACCCAACTTCGACAGGCGCGATTCGATTTCTCCCAGCCGCCGGTTCGCATCTTCACTCGCTTGCCGTGCCTCTGCCATCGCCCTCTGAATCGACGCGGTACGATCGCGAAACATCCCGGGCAGATACTTGCGCCCCGCCCAAACCAAGACGGCGAAAATCACCGCGAAGTTCAGCAGTACCGCCAGCCAGTATGCGTGCTGCAGATTCCCGCCCGTAAGCTTCGCCAGCATCCGTACCGAGGCCGACCGCTTGAACTGCGCAGCGTCCTCGTCTTCGCCGGCGGCCTCGCGCGTCTCCTTGGCTAACTCCGCGCCGGTTCCGCGAGGTTCCGCTTTCTTCGCCTCGCGCTGCGATTGCGCTTGGGCTCCCGGAGCTTGACCTTCGGAAGATGCCCCACTCTGGGATTGTCGGGAAGAGTTTTGCGCTCGCGCTGTCAGAACGCACGAGAGGAAAACCGCAGCTAGACAGGCAGTGCTCGGGAGCGCACCGAGCCCGGCGATGCCTTTGCCGTTTCGCATCATCGCGCCCCGCCCGCTGTCACGGGACGCAGCACGCTCCGGACAATCTCCGTCGCCAGCCGCGCCGATTCCCCCTGCAGCCCCTCCTGGGCCGCACTCTTGTCCCGTTCGATGGCCTCGCGCGCCTGCTTCACCTGCTCCTGCCCCTTGGCCCGAGCCGCCGCAACTGCTGCCGCGCGCGCCTGCAGGGCAGCCTGACGCCGTGCCTCTTGTGTCTTGAACAGTGCCACCCGCGCTTCGCGCAACCGCTGTTCGTACTCGGCCGTGCGGGCCTCGGCAGCCGCCACATCCGCGCGCGCCTTCTCGATCGCCCCCTCGGTTTTTGACCGCCGCTCGGCCAGAACCTTCGCCAGCGGCCGGTGGACGACCACTGTGTAGATCCCGTACAGGATCAGAAGCATGAGAATGGTCGGGATGGACCCGAGCAGTAATCCGCCTAGCTGTCGCAGCGTCTCGTCCATGGCTTAGCTGATAGAACCGGAAGAAAGAGGGCTATAAAACCTTTAAAGCTAACATCCTAGGCACCTTGTGTCAACGCCAAGGGTTCCGGACTGGGTCTCCGAAGGGGCGCCACGAAGGGGAATTCCTACCTGTTGTCAAGCCTGCCCTCCCGCCATTTTCCCGAACTATTCCTTGACTTCCTCCCAAACCGGACTACCATAAATACATCACCTCCGATCCAATTCAGGATCGAATGGGCCGGCAGCCAAGAAAAGTCACCGCTTTTTGGCTATCGGCCCATTTAATTTCTGAACCCAGCTTTTAGCTTCTAGTCGTTAGCTCTTAGCCAGACCCCTGTGCGGAAAATCTCGCGTACTGCCGCCCGCTTACCGTGGCCGCTAGCTTTTGCGATGTGTAAATGACTTCCGAGTTAACGGGTCTGTCGCGTCCTAACGGCCTTCAGCCGCACCGTATCTGCCATTTTCTGCTAGCGCCATTCGGCGCTGGGGCGAAATCTATTCTTCAGCAGGATTTTCCGGCCCTTGCGGCCACGAATCACAGCTGACGGCTGATAGCGGAAAGCTCCTTCCCTACTTCACCACCCACTCCCTCACCCTCCGCACCACCGACTCCGGCGCCTCCGCTTCCATCTCCACTACGCCGTCCCGGTACGCGCGCGAATAAATCCGCGAACGCGCCGCGAGCATCGCCAGAACCTTGCCTTCCTTCTGCGGAATGCTCAACCGCACCCGGCTCACCGGATCTTCCTCGAGCACCTGGTCGATCCGCTCCAGCACCGTCGCAATTCCTACCCCACGTACCGCCGAAACATGCACCGTCTGCGCATCGTCTCGCAGCGCTTCGCGCTGTTTCGGCTCGAGCAGATCGATCTTGTTCATCACGTGCAGACGCGGCTTCTTCTCCGCCTCCAGCTCCTTCAATACCAGCTCGACCTGCGCATCCTGTTCCGCCGTCAGCGGGCTCCCCGCATCCGACACCTGCAGGATCAGTGCCGCCCGCTGCACTTCCTCGAGCGTCGCCCGAAAGGCCGTCACCAGCGTGTGCGGCAGGTTCCGGATAAATCCGACCGTATCCGACAACAACACCTTCCGACGCGACGGCAACTCCACGCCGCGAATCGTCGGATCAAGTGTCGCGAACATCTTCGACGACGCCAGCACCTCCGCCTTGGTGAGCGCGTTGAACAACGTCGATTTCCCCGCGTTGGTGTAGCCCACCAGCGCCACGGTCGCCACCGGCACCGACTCCCGCCGCTGCCGCTGTTGGGCGCGAATTCGGCGCACGTTCTCGATCTGCTCTTTCACGTGCCGGATGCGCCGGTAGATCTTCCGCCGGTCCGTTTCGAGCTGGGTTTCGCCCGGCCCTCTCGTCCCGATGCCGCCGCCCAACTGCGACATCTCGACGCCGCGCCCGGCCAGCCGCGGCAGCATGTACTCCAGTTGCGCCAGCTCCACCTGCAGCTGGCCTTCCCGGGTCTTCGCGTGCCGCGCAAAAATGTCGAGAATGAGCTGGGTGCGGTCGATCACCCGCTTGTGCAGGATGCGTTCGATGTTGCGCTGCTGGGAAGGAGAAAGGTCGTGGTCGAACAGGATCAGGTCGGCGTCCGCCGAGGCCGCCGCACCGGAAATTTCCTCCAGCTTCCCGCCACCAATCAAGGTCGCCGGATCCGGCCGGTCGCGCCGCTGCAGAACCTCGCCCACCACGATAGCGCCCGCGCTGGTCGCGAGCGTGCGCAGTTCGTCCAGCGACTCCTCCGCGCTGAACTCGGGCATGCTGGGAGGCTTCGACCCGGCCGCCACGCTGGTCGCCGCGTCCCGGGCCGACTGCGCTCCCGCCGTCAGCGAGCGCTTCCCCGCATTGCGCGTGCGCACGCGGTAATCGAGTCCCACCAGGAACGCCCGTTCGCCGGACGCGCGGGGATCCCGCTCCACCGTGGAGCTCTCGCCCCGGAGGGCACGGCGCACCGCGTCATCCTTACGCGACCGTGTGGAGTCTGCGCTGCGCAACTGGAAGGCGCCTTTACCCTTCGGTGCCGGAAGCGGTGACCGGCGCCACAGCAACGGGGGCTGCCACTGGCGTCGGCTTACCCTCGCCGTGCGCCGCAAACGGAGCGTGCGTCACCCGCCCCATCACCACCGTGGAGATGGCGTGCTTGAAGATCAACTGTTCCTGATTGTTGGTCTCCAGCACCACCGAGTATTTGTCGAAGGAACGGATTCGGCCCGTCAGCTTGACCCCACTCAGCAGATAGATGGTGATGTTGAGCTTTTCCTTGCGGGCCGTGTTGAGGAAGGAATCCTGGATGTTTTGCGCCGGCTTGTTTTCCATCTGCCGATCTCCTTGCCGATTGGACTCTGTTCGAAAACTCAGCTGCTCCTCGCAACCCGTGGCGCGTCCGGTCGCAAAGAGCAGGGGGGACATCCCGCAGCGGACGGGCTGTCTGGCGCAAACACTCCAGCACCGCTCCACCTTGGGCAACATTTGTACAATAAGACCTCAAGCTGGACTTTTCAACTCAGCATTGTGTCAAAATTTACGGAAGTGGAACGCGTCGCAGCTGTGGCGCTCAAGGGCGCACCCGAACGGTCCTGCCGAAGACGGTAACCTGGGTGACAAGTTACTCCATTCGTTACCCGCCCGCGACGCTGCGCCCTCAGCGGAAATTTCTCCGCGAACTCTGTGGGTTACGACGTTGCTTTCAAGTCTTGGGTCTCGGACCCCTTGACTTCACTTTCCTGGCTTCACCCGCAGCCCCCCTTGGCGCCCTATGATGTACAATCCGCCCTTGCAAATCGGGAGGAACTTTCATGCTCCACCTCGCAGCATTGTCGTTCAGCCCCAACATCCACCTGCCGCAGGATTTCAACACCAATTTTCTGATGTTCATCCGCTGGATCCATTTCCTCGCCGGCATCACTTGGATCGGCCTGCTCTACTTCTTCAATCTCGTCAACGTCCCCTTCCAGAAAGAACTGGACGCCGCCACCAAAGGCAAAGTCGTCCCGGCTCTGATGCCGCGCGCGCTGTGGTGGTTCCGCATGGCCGCCGTGCTGACGGTCTTGGCTGGAATCATTTACTGGGGCGACATCGTCGCCTCCGACGCGCACAACGCCCTTGGCGCCACCTCCGGTATGGCCATGGGCAGCTTCTTCGGCATCTGGACGGTTGTCTGGGCCATCCTCTACGCCGTCCTGATCCCCGGCAGAGGCGTGTTCGACAAAGGCCCAGTGATCGGCGTGATCTATGCCATCGTGGTCTTCGCCGCCGCCTGGCTCTTCCTCAGCCTCAATGATCAGGGATGGCAGAGTAACCGCCTGCTTTCGATCGGCATCGGCGGAGGCATCGGCTGGGTCATGATGCTCAATGTCTGGGGCGTGATCTGGCGCATACAAAAAAAACTCATTGCTTGGACCAAGGACAACGCCGCCAACGGCACGCCCATCCCCGAGCAAGCCAAGCGCATGGCCCGCATGGGCTTCCTGGCGTCGCGTGCCAACGCATTTCTGAGCATCGTCATGCTCTTCTTCATGGGCGCTGCCAGCCACTACCCCATGTTCGGGAAGTGAAACCCGAACCGACCCACACCCTGGCGATGGGGCAGACCGCCCATTGACTTGAAATGCTGCAACCTTGAGACTTTGAAACCTGCTGTTCAACAACCTGCCCGCAAAACAAAACCGCCCGCGGATTCTCCCCGCAGGCGGTCAAGGCTCGAACAAATCAGGCCGCGCTAGAAGCTAAGCTTCGCCCCGATCTGAATCTGTCGCGCACCGGTGGTGCCGTCGTTCTGGCCAACCTGCGATGTCGAGTAGCCAAAGTTCACGTCGGCGATCTGATTATCCGGCTTTGCGAAGTGCACGCGATTGAACACGTTGTACACTTCGAACCGAAGCTGGAACTTAACCCGCTCCGTAATATTTGTTGTCTTGGCAAGGTTCATATCCCAGTTGTTGATGCCCGGACCGTAGAAGGAATTGCGCACAGAGGGCGAAGGAATCCCCCACGGAACCGGCATGATGGTGTGGTCATCCGGATTGAAGGCCGCCGCGTTAAATCCCGTAAACACGCCCGCGCCGCCAGGCAGCACCTTCCCCTGGGAGGGAACCCTCAGCATCGCAGGATTGACAATCGTGGCCCGGTCGGCTCCGTTGGTGTGGAGTGTATCGAGAGGCCCGAATATGTCGTAAGGCAGTCCCGTCTGCCACTGGCCAATCGCGCCCAGCTCCCAGCCCTCCAGAACGCGCCCCAGGAATCCACCGCTCAGGTGGCCACGACCGCGGCCCACCCCAAGTTCGTAAACAAAATTCAGCACGGCGCGCTGCCGGGTGTCGAACCCTGAATTGCCTCTCTCGCGCGATAAATCATACGAGTTGACCGGATAGTTCCCGTTGTGCCGCGTCGTCACCAGCGGATCTGAAGCATCGTCGATGGCGTGCGACCAGGTATAGGCCATGGTGAACTGTAAGCCATGAATGGGCCGTTGCGTCGCCTGCACCTGCAAGCCGTTATAGTAAGACTGCGCGGTTGTCTGGTCCGTGAACGTATCGAAGAAAGCCGTGTTGTTCACCGACGTGAACCCCGGGCCTCCGAAGAACAGGTTCCCGTACTGCAGAGCCTCCTGGCAGGCTTCATCCTGCCCTGGGAAGTTCGCGATACAATTCGCCAGGTTCTGGCTCACCAGGCCCGGCTGCGGCGGGTTCCCGTCCAGCACCCGCAGGATTCGGGTGCCGTGATTTCCCACGTAGTTCGCCTCCAGCGTGAGAGTTCCCAGTTCGCGCTGGATGCCGAAATTCCAGCTAATCACCCGCGGTGGCTTCATGTTGTGATCGAACAAATCAGGAAAGATGAGATGCTGGTCATGATGGTCAAACACATTTGGTGAAGGCGTCAGCGGCGCCAGGGCGAATTGGTTCTGCAGCTGGGCAGCCGGGCCGGGACCCTGGAAGGCAGTGGGAAAATCTGAGTAGGTCGGCTGGAACGGCGGATTGCCGCGCGCGTCGCTCACCAGATTCCCGTACACGCGGTCGCTGAAGATGCCAATGCCACCTCGTATCGACGTTCGTCCGGTGCGGAAAGGATCCCACGCGAAACCCAGCCTTGGCTCAAAATCTCGATAGTCGTCGTTGTAGAGCTGATGGTGGGTTCCTGGCCCGACCGTCTGAAAGGTGAAGCCAAAGCAAGGCGGAGGATTATTCAGAGTGCAGGAAGCCGGATCCAGGGACGGAGATGGCCCCGACGAGTTCTCAAACAGATTCGATAGATTGTTGTGCTGCTCGAACGGCACTCCGAAAAACTCCCAACGCATACCGTAGGTGATGCTCAGGTTCGGTTTCACTTTCCACACGTCCTGCGCAAAAATCCCAAACTCGCGCTGCCGAAAACCGAGTTTATCGTCGACCAGTTGAGTCCCTTGGCTATTGAAGAATTGGGTTTGCCCAGTGTGGTCGACCAGCCCCAGCAACTCTCCCGTCAGGTCTTCGATGATGTTCGAGTCCACCCCTGAGTTCAGATTCATCAGGGGTTGGGCGCTCTGGTCTGTGAACACATTGAATGTAAAGGTCTGCCGTGAAAAGAAGTCCGTGTAGTTGTTCGAATACACTCGCCGGTGTTCCGCGCCCACTTTCACAGTGTGGGTTCCCCAGACTTTCGTCAGGTTGTCGAGGAACTGGTAGGTGCCGGCTTTCGTGGATTGCGAGTTCGCGTCGCCCTGGCCGAGACACCCGAAACCAGTGAACTCGGGCAGGTTGTAGTCCGCCCCCCGGCCCGTCCCGTCGACAAACCCAAAGCTGTCGAACAGGCCCACCCCGTTACAGCCAAAGAACAGGTTCAGGCGGGTCGCCCCCGCGCGCAGTTCGTTGCTCAGCGTCGCGGTAGGCGTCGAAATCAGGCTTAGCGCCAGCCCTTGGGTACGCTGGTGCGACGCCGTCGAACCCGGAGCGCCCGGTAACGGCAGAAAGTCGCCATGATCGGAATTGGGGTCATGGTACCAGTTGTAGGTGTAACGCGCCGAAAGGGTATTGTTCTTCGTCAGGCTGTGATCGATTTTGAGGCTGCCATCTTCGTCCTTCTCTCGCGATTCGCTCGGGAAGAAAAGCTGGCCTGTAACGCCGTCCGCGTTCATGACAGTGGGATTCGGATAGAGCGCCAGGATATTCTTGATGATGGGGTCAAGTCCCACTCCGGTTGCGTTGTTCACGGCGCCTGCCGTCGTTACGTCCAGCGGCTGGCTGGCCCCGGTTTGCGGGTTCGTGTAGGTGAAGATGCCTGTCTTGAAATCCGGGGTCGGCACCGTGGAATTGTTCGTCCGGTTGGTGATGAAACGATCGCCCTGATAGTTCAGGAAAAAGAACGTCTTGCTTTTGGCGAGAGGCCCGCCCAGCGAAACTCCGTAAAGGTTCCGCACGTACGCATCCTTGCGCTGCAGGTCCCCCGTGAGCGGGTCGATCTGATTGTTAAAGTAGTCGCGCGCCCCCAGCGCATCCCAGCGCCCGTAGTAGTAAACATCGCCGTGCAAAGCGTTCGTGCCACTCTTGGTGATGACATCGATGATGGCGCCGTTGTTGCGCCCGTATTCGGGGGCAAAGTTGTTGGTCAGAACGCGGAACTCCTCCGTGGCGTCCGGGTTCTGCGAGGTGACCCCGCCCAGGTTCCCGGGAACTTCGGCGTAGTTGTTGTCCGCGCCATCCAACTGGAAGTTGTTGTTGCGTTCGCGTCCACCGTTGACCGACACTCCCCCGAACCCGTCCGACTGCGTCACGCCCGGACCGAGCAGGACCAGGGTGTACGGATCGCGCAGAATCATCGGCAATTCCGCCATCTGTTTCTGCTCGATCACGTTGCTCAGGGTTGGAGTCTCCGTGTCCACCTGGCCGACCATGCTCGAGTTCACTTCCACCTTGGTCGACACCGCACCCACCTCTAGTGTCGCGTTGAGGGTGAACTTCTGATCCACTGTCAGTGTGATCTTGTCGAGACTGAACTCCGTGAAGCCTGCTTTTTCAATGTTGATGCTGTAACTACCCGGAGCCAGCGGCTCGATGCGGTAGAAACCGGTACTGTTGGTCTGTACCTGGCGTTCGACTGCGGTCGCCAGGTTCGTCACCGAAACAAACGCCTCAGGGATCGCCGCCCCCGACGCGTCCACCACGGTTCCGCTCACCGACGCGTTCTGCGCCAAAGCCGCCGTGCTCACCAGCAGAAACACGCCGAGAAGAATGGTCGTATATTTCGTCATTATGTCCTCCACGGAGACTCCCACTCGCCGGGAATTCCGTTCAAATCGGCCAGATTCGCAAGCCGCCAGCGGAACTGCATCGTTCGCCAGGAAATTAGGGGGGACCACAAGAAGTGCAACTCCCCTGCCAAAACATGCCCTGTTATTCCTGTATCTGTTTCAACGAGTTAGTTCGAGGCTTCCCGCGGAATATCCACAATTCCGCATGAGCCACCCCGCGACCGTATGAGATACGGGATGTCGCCAGCTCAGCTCTAACCCTATCAGGAAGTTATGTTTAGAAACGATAACTGGGCGTATTCCTGACGGTAACCTTGGGACATGACCTTTCGGGTCGGGAGGTGAAAGAGTGGAAGTCCCTGCTCAGAATTTGCATAGGTAGGCGGTCACCCGCTTTCCCTGCGACATCACAGTGCGTACGGGTCGGTACACGGCGATTCGGCGAGTTAAGCTACGATCCGCCAGTCAGACGGAGGAAGCCGAGCGAGTCGAAGTAGGAATTGGGGAACGCGTAATGAAGGGCGGGGCTTTCCGCGAGTCGCCACGGGCCATGATGCCCGCCGTTTGCGCCGCCAGGTCCCGTCCGATGCCGCGTTTGCGAAGTGCGCAAACCGCTTGTTCCCATGCTTCCACTGCTTCCACATCGCAGACCGTAGTCTGCGCCGGAGCCACTTATCAAGAAGGGTGAGCACCGAGGGTGTCTGGCAGAAGCCGAAATAGGCACGCCATCCACGCGAGAGCTGTTGCGCTCGCTGCTCCATGCTGATCCCTCGTGTCCCGGCACGTCAGCTCCCGGATTCGCTCCTTGAATCGCAAGATCGCTTTCGGCGCAATCCGGCGCCGCGCTTGCTTGCAGCTCGTGAAGCTGAATCCCAGGAACTTCCTGTCTTTCGGCCGAGCCACTGCACTCTTCGCCTGGTTCACTTTGAGTTTGAGCTGCGTGGTCAGAAGCCGAGTGATGCTCTCCATCACTCGCTCTCCCGCACGTTGGCTGCGGACATAGATTGCAATCATCCGCGTACCTCACATGCCGATGTCCCCGTCGCTCTAACTCTCGGTCCAGTTCGTCAAGCACGATGTTACTCAGCAACGGGGAATCGCTAGCCAGTGTTGCTTCAGGTAGCTCGGTAACTCGCCGACTTTCATGCCGTCGATTCCCGGACTCCCCTTGTTGGCCTTCACTCGTCGTAGGGCCCGCAGACAGTTTTCCCGTCCGCAGACCTCTTCCATCAACTGCTTTCCTCCAGCTGGACTTTCGGTTTCGCAGTTCGCCGTGAACGGTTCGGTCCCTTCCCGAGGTGACCTTGGAGCTTCACTCCTCCCTTCCTCGGTGAAGGCCAGCAACAGCTGTGGCTGGTTGTTCTGCCGCTTGTCGCTCATCGAGTCCTGCGTCTTACTCGCCGCTCCTTGCTGTTCGGGCCTTAGGCCTTTCCGCCTACTATGCCCTCTGCTGACTCCTGCGGCACGGTCAGGGCGGATTGCTCCGCTCTCAGTCGCGATTCCGCGACATGCTGCGGGTCTCCCGAAGTAAGTTCGACCGCCTTCCGCGCGCAACCGCCGGATTTACTACCAGTGACCTTGATGGATATGGGCTTCGCAATCATTGGCTCGCTCGCCCGCCACCTCGTATCCGGTTCTTGTTCATCGGCTCGCGTCTTTGCTCCACGCTTCTTTCAGGCCCCGTCTCGCGACGAGTGTTATTTCACCCTTGCGCTTCGCTATGACTTCACCTCCATCAGGTTGTCAAAGGGACTTTCACCCTCCAGCTGTCGAACATGCTCGGCACACAAGTAAAAGGGAGCCGGAGAATCCGGCTCCCTGAGATGCAAGTGATGCAAGATTAGAAGGTGAATGTAGCTCCAAAGCGAATTGCGCGCGAGGTCTGCCATAGGTTCGGCTGGCCGTATAACGAGTTTAGAAACTGATTTGACGTGGCGACTGCCTGCACGTCGTACCCTGTCATGGCTCCCTGGTAGAAACCTGCGCCTGAGGCAATTCCGCAGGGGGCGGTGCCGCCGCCCGGACCGCACGGACCGGGTGGGTGCAACGAGTGTGGGAAGTGGTTGGAGTCGAATCCTTCCCAGTACCCGAGAACGGAATGCTGGTTCAGCAGGTTGGTGAAGGTTGCTTCAAGCCTGAGGCGTTGCGCCTCGTTGTTGTGGTTCACCTTGATTTCATGCGCAATGTTCAAATCAGTCTGTGTGTACCACGGCGTACGACGGGCATAGGGAGTGCCAATGCCCGTAATCCGGTCGGTAGTAGGGTCGGAAGTCACGTTGGCCCACTTGCCGCGGCCAAAGACGTAGGTGCCTTCGAAGGGGCTGCCACCCGCCAGGCCTATGTCATCAAAAGCGCCGACCGGACTACCCTGGTAGGCTGTCTGGAAGAGGCCAAAAGTTGTAGTGTGGCTCTTCGACCACCACGGCAGCGCGTAATACAGGTTCCCCTTCAGGGCGCTCGGGCGATCCGTCGCCAACGGCCCGTTACTGGACTTGCCATTAGCGGCGAAGTAGTAGATCGGCTCGTCGAAGGCCCGGCTCGTATCCGGCGAGTTGCGCCCAGTCACGCCACCATCGCTCTGGTCCGTAGTGGTCAGGCCCGCATAGTTCCCCCACAAGCTGCTCCAGGTATAGCTGAACGATCCGGACCAGTTGTGGCTCATGTTCTTGGTGAGCCGGAATTCCAACCCGTCGTAGTTTCGGACTGCTTGGGGCATCGGCGGGCAGGAGGAACACGTGCCGAACTGGTTGGTTGGGTCAAACGGCTGAACTCCGGGGCCGTAGCCAGCGCCCAGCGATCGCAGGAAGGCGGCATATTGGTTAATGTCCTTGTTCACACCTTGACCGGGATTGACGATTGCATAGAACTCGATACAACAAGGAGCGCTCAGCGAAGCGTCCTCGATCGCGTGATCGAGCCGCCGGCGATCATATCGCACTTCGAGAGCCCAGTCCTTGCTGACCTGGTAGTCAGCGCCGCCGACATACTCATGTTGCCGGTAAGGCTTCAGGCCAGGGGCTATTGGCTCCTCCGGGCGAAGGTTGAGGTTTTCGATCAGCCCAGTGCTTGTCGCTGTATCGATCAGCGATGCCGGGGTTACGCCGTTGGAGAAGACCGCTCCTGTGGTGGGCGGACCCGTCGGGCAAGCACGGCCAGCAGCGTTGTAGACTATGGTATTGATATCGGATAGGTTGAAGGTTCCACTGGCATTTGGACCGAGCGGGTAGGCGCACTCATCCCATCCCTGGGCGCCGAAAGATGTTTGGGCAAGCAGCAGCTTCATGACGTCGTTGATGACGCCATAGCTGCCGAAGATCTTCAACTTGCCATTTGCCGATCCCCATGCGGCTCCCAAACGAGGCTCAATCTTGTCGCTCCATGAGAAGTCGATGGTGCGGATGTTGGCAATCCCAACTCCGGCAGGACGCGGCAGGGTTTCCTTCTCTATACGGACGCCAAGGTTCAACGTCAGACCGTGCCCGACAGTCCAGGCATCCTGGACGAAGAAGGCATGGTTGTTATCGATGGCAGGCGCGTAATGGCCAGAGTTGTCCTTCAGGACGGTTGCGAAATCGCCCTGCATAAACAGATAGCCATACTGACCGGCGCAGTTGCCGCCCCATTCGCCTGCCAGCCCTGACGCTGGCACAGGGGGGGTTGCTGTGGGGTCTGCCGCCGATCCGCAGTTGCCGCCGCCGAAGGCTGTACCGGCCTGATACGACTGCCCATTTCCGGGGAACAAAGTTGCCTGCGGTAGGTTGCCGTGCTGATTGATGATGTTCCACAGACGGTTGAACTGATAGCCGACCTTAAGGTTGTGCGTTCCCAACCAGCCGCTCTTGAAGAACGCCACGTCTTCGTTAAACTGCCAGTGCTTACTGGCGTTCACTTCAGTGAAGGCCCCGTTATAAGGCGCCGTTGCGGTGCCAGCAGGCTGTTGTAGAGCGGCTGGAAGTGGCAGGCCTTTGTTGTCCAGTGCAGGGGATAGACCAGAGTTGTTCCAGACAACGTCTAGGCCCGTGGTGGGCCAGCCAAAATCGTGGTAGTTCTGAAAGAAATAGCCGAAGCGGGTCGTCGAGATGATCTTCGGGGTCAGGGTTATGTCAGCGCCCACGTTGTAGTTTGCATTCGGGGCCGCGAAGCCGAGGCCGTGTGAATATTGTGTCAGAGGGGTGAAGATCGAGGAGTTCAGGAAGCTGGACTGCGCTGCGATCGGATCCGGGTTCGGCAAGTCCGCACCGCTCTCACGCGAGTACTGGTACAGCCACGAACCGAAGACGCGGACCTTTTGCGTCAAGGTGGCATCCAGACGGGCGCTCGTGAAGTTCTGTTGGAGGTCTCGTTCGAAGATCTGGTTCCCGAGGGACGAGTTCGGACAGCCGCCAATGCTAGGGCAGAGGGCTGGGCCGAAGTTCACCGTTCTACGGTTGGCGTTGTACTGTGGCGCATAACCCAGGAAGAACCACAAGCGGTCTTTCACGATCGGACCACCAAGGGTGAAGCCGGGCTGAACGATGCGGAAGTGGTCCTTTTTCGGTATGTAGGTGATCGCATCGGGTTCGAGGGGTACATTTCCTGGCGCTGGCCCAGTCGCTGGCGCCAGCGGATCGTAACCCAACCCAGCAACCGGGGGGCTGGGGAACATCCCATAGTTACGGCTCCAGGACCCATCAAGCGCATCGCCCTCCCAGCTGGCGAACAGCGAGCCGTGGAACGCGTTACCGCCCTTCTTCATGACCACATTGACCACGCCCCCGAGCGCCCCACCATGCTCCGCTTCAATCCCCGAAGTCTTGACCTGCATTTCCTGGATGAACTGGAAGGGGACGTTGGCCGCAGATACGCCGCCCGAGATGTTCTCCGTGTCCTGGCCTTCGACAAGGTATTGGTTCTCCGAGTCAGCGCCCCCGCCGACCGTGTAACCAACGTTCTGGCCGTTGCCGCTGCTGCCCGGTAGCAGGCCGCCCGCGCCAGCCGTACCCGCGCCGGCAGACCCGCCGGCAAGAGGTTCGTTGCGAGCCATAGGCGCGAACTGAATGACCGACTGGAAGCTGTAACCATGGGGTGCGTTAACAAGCGTCTCAGACGTGAGGTTCGTCAGGTTCGTATTTGTGGTCACGTCAATCACAGGGGCTTGGCCGGTCACCTCAACAACAGTGGCGCTGGTACCGACCTCCAGAGTAATGTCTACCGACGGCACGTGCCCGACTTCAATGTTCAAACCTGCCCGCTTCACGGTGTTGAAGCCCTTTGCCGCCACCGTCATCGAATACGTGCCCGGAGGCAGGTTGGCGAAGCGGTAGTAGCCGCTACCGTCAGTCTCAAGCTGTTTGGTCCCCACCAGCGACGTGCCTGTGATCACCACCTGCGCGTGCCCTACCACCGCGCCCGATGGGTCCTTCACCGTACCTTGTAGCCCGCCCGTCGTTTCTTGGGCGAACGCGCTCATAGCGAACAGGGCGATCACTACCATGATCCTGCGCAAAATCGTAAAATTCATTGTGTTCTCTCCGGCTTAGAATTCTTGCGCCAGCCTAGACAGGGTGGAGGCGGCTGCGACTTCCCCTTTGAACCGTGAAACGCAAATCGAAAAGGATCAAAAGTATCAACAAGACACACCAGAAACAGAGACAGTGCACGCCATATTTGCACACCTCAATGCAACTGTTCTGCCAATGGATGCTAATGTCTATGTTGTTAAAAAGAAACCGCTTGCTTTTCTCTCGGGAAGTGATTGATCCGGAAATTGGGACGGTTCCAGATGACTTCTCTATGGAATTTCATATTGAACGATATGACTGAAAGATAGCCAAAAGATAGCCAAATGACGTCGTTTGATTCAAGTTCTGCGGCCTATCAACGGGGTGTTGAGTTGTTGAATCACGGCGAATTCTTTGAAGCCCACGAGGTTCTCGAAGACGCCTGGCGGGACGCTCCCGAACCGGATCGCAAGTTCTTGCAAGGATTGATCCAGGTAGCGGTTGCCTTCCATCACCGCTCCTGCGGAAACATGGTCGGATTCCGCTCCGTGCTGGCCCGCGCCTGCGGCAACCTGAGCCGGTATCCGGACGTGTATCAGCGGGCGCATTTGGCCGCTCTGCTTTCGAACCTGGAGCAATGGCGCGTCGCCGCCGAGGACAATCCGTCGACGCTTCCACCCCTCCCCGCTGTGAAATTCCAGAAACAGTAAAGAATATCGTAACAAGACATTATTTTGATGTTGTGTCTATATCGAATTGTTCCGAAGCTCGTCGTCCGGTCCCTGACTGCAGCCCCTGAAACCACACCTGCTAGAATTTCCACGTCCCCGTGACCCGCCCCACCACTTCGAAGGCCGCGGCGGCTGCGAAGCTCGCCTCCGTCCCGATGCTCGATCTTGGCCGTCAATACGCCGAGATTCGCGCGGAGGTCCTCGCCGCCATCGAACGCGTCTGCTCGTCACAGCATTTCATTCTGGGTCCCGAGGTCGAAGCCCTCGAGCGCGAAGTCGCCGGCCTCTGCGGCGCCGCCGATGCCGTCGGATGCGCCTCCGGCAGCGACGCGCTCTGGCTCGCCCTGGTTGCCGTTGGCGTCCAGCCCGGCGACCCGGTTATCACCACCCCATTCAGTTTCTTCGCCTCGGCCAGCGCCATCGTGCGCGCCGGAGCGCGGCCCGTGTTCGTCGACGTCGATCCCCACACTCTCAACCTCGATCCCGCGCAGGTCGAGGCGCATCTCCGCGCCGGAAAGTCCGCGCACCTCCGCGCCCTGCTGCCCGTGCACCTCTACGGGCAATGCGCCGACATGGACGCCTTCGCTCATCTCGCCCAGGAATTTCAGGTTGCAATCGTGGAAGACGCGGCCCAGGCCATCGGCGCGACCTGGCAAAACCGGCGAGCCGGATCGCTGGGCTCCGCGGCGGCTTTCAGTTTTTATCCTTCAAAGAATCTCAGCGCCTACGGCGACGCCGGGCTCGTCACCACCAACAACCCCGAGTTCGCCGCGCACATGCGCCGCCTGCGCAACCATGGCATGCCGCGCCGCTACCTGCACGAAGAGGTCGGATGGAACAGCCGGCTCGACGCCATCCAGGCCGCCGTCCTGCGCGTGAAGTTGCCTTATGTCGACAAGTGGAACCGCCAGCGCCGCGAGCGTGCCGCCACCTACGACCGCCTGCTGACGCAATCGGGCCTGATCTCCGCGACCGGAGATTCTCCGCTGCGCGTGCTCTCGACCACGCCGCACGCCAGTCACATCTATCACCAGTACGTGATCCGGGCGCATCGCCGCGACGATTTGCGCCAGTTCCTTAGCGGCCGCAAGATCGGCACCGAGATCTACTACCCGATCCCGCTACATCTGCAACCCGCTTTTGTTTACTTGGGATACCGCGAAGGCGACCTGCCTGTGTCCGAGCGCGCCGCCCGCGAGGTGCTGGCGCTCCCTATGTTCCCCGAAATCACCGAAGACGAGCAGCAGTGGGTGGTCGAGAGTGTGGCAGAGTTTTATTCGTGAGGGTTCCGATACGGAGCGTTCAGCAACTCAGCATTCAGCCGTCAGCACTTAGCACCTGGCACTTAGCACATTGCTTGGGAGTTCGACGAACCGTCGCCGACCAAATGCCAAGTGCCAGATCCTAAGCGCGGTCTCCGAACGCCGATATTATGAATGCTGAGTGCTGACGGCTGAGTGCTCGCTAGCGACCAGCGACTAGCGACCGGTCCATAAACTCCACCAAATCCCTCTTCATCTTCGCGTGCGCGCCGCTCTCGATATACACCATGTGACCCGACTCATAGGTCGCGAACGACACGTTCTTGCGATACTCCGGCCCCAGGTCGAGATGGTCGATCGAATAATTCGCCGCCGCGTATGGCGTGGCCAGATCGTAATAGCCTTCCATCACCAGGACCTTCAAATACGGATTCTTGACCATGGCGGCGCGCAGACCGGGAGCGGTGTTCGGAAAGCCTTGATCGGCGCTCCCCCATTCCCACTTTCTGAACTCCGGCTCCTCGTAGGCGAAGACGCGGTACGGCATATCGACTTTGTAACCAAGTTCGGTTCGCACGTAATTGTTGAACACCGCGGTGTACGGAGGAACCATGGCCGAGCCGGTGGGATCGTAGAACGGGGTATCGAGTAGGCCGTCCGGGTCGGGGCCCGTGAAGCGTCCATCGAGCCGGCCGACACGCAGTTTCTGGTCGAGCAGCAGGTTGTGGGTGAACTCGCCGACATCGATGCGCAGGTTGGCATTGTCGATGAGCTTGCGATCGAGACCGGTATAGCGAGCATACTGATCGATGATCTTCTGTCGCTCTTCCGGCGTCAGCGAGTCTCCCTTGGCGAGCGCCAGCATGTAGTCGTTCGCCGCCCAGCGTTCCGCCTCCTGACGCGTCCTGGCGAGATCCTGCATCAGGTCCGGGGCCAAGCGCTTGTGATAGGCAGCAATCATCGTGAACGAGGGCACCAGCAGGATGTAGGGAACGTCGTTGTTCTTCGACCATTCGAGCGTGCCCAAATCCATGGCGGTCGAAAGTAGGGTGATGCCGTTAAACGAAATCCCATGATCGGCGAGGTGGTTCGCGATGCCGGCCGCGCGCGTGGTTCCATAGCTTTCGCCCAGGATGAACAGCGGCGACGGCCAGCGGTCGTTGCGCGTGAGGTAGAGCCGGATGAATTCTCCAAACGCCTCGATGTCGCCCTTGACGGCGAGAAATTTCTTGTTCGCCTCGGCATTCGCCGCGCGAGAGAAACCGGTGCCGATCGCATCCACGAACACCAGGTCGCTCTTGTCGAGCAACGAGTGGGGGTTGTCGCTCATGCGATACGGCGCGGCCGGCATGAACCCGTTCGGCTGCAGCACCACCTGCTTCGGCCCCACCGACCCCAGGTGCAGCCACACCGACGCCGATCCCGGCCCCCCGTTGAAGCAGAACGTCAGCGGTCGCTTGTCGGTCTCCTGCCCGTCGAGCGTGTAGGCGACGAAGAACATTTCGGCTTCGATTCGCCCGTCGCCGCTTTTGATCGGCAGCCGCCCCGCCGTGGCCGTGTACTTCAGCGGCTTGCCGTCGAGCGTCCCCTGGTGATGGGTCACGACCGGCGGCACCTCGGTCATGTCGTAGTGTTCTTCTTTGTCTGCAGCCTTGTCGCCAGGCGATTCCTTTGCGGCCTCAGGCTTGGCTTGGGAAGGGGGCAGAGCAGGCGCGGGTTGCGCCGACGAAGAAGATGCTGCGGCAGCAGGCTCCGTTTTCGACTTTTTTTCTTTCGTGGTGGGAGGGGGGGAAGCCTTCGAGGTATCGGACTGCTGGGCCAACGCATCGGAACCCAGGAACACACCAAGCAACAGGGAGACGATCAGCGGGCGCATGGATTCTCCGCGAGCGGGAAACTTGAATCAATCACCAGGAAAAGCAGAGACGCATTATAGACGCACGCCGGGGACGAAGGTTAGAGCGCCCCTCGGCGGCGCCTGATGAGTCTTGTTCAATCTAGGAAGGCGACGGGGTGTCTGCCGATCAAAACCGCCCGAGTGCGGGCAGGCTTCGCCAACCACGCACGACGAACGGCGAACGACTGGCGGCTTCCCCTATGACCGCCGTCACTGCCAACCCGGCTGAAGAAGCGAACCATCAAAATCGCATCCCCCAGTGCCTGGCCCTTCCGACGTCCGCCAAGGAGAGGCCTTGCCCGGAAAATCCATGCAAGCGTTTCGAACTCCATGGAGAAGCCGGGAAGCCCGTGCTCTGGCCACCACACGCCGCGGGCAGCGTTACCCGCTGGACGTCCCCATTCGCATCATCGTCGAAACTCCCGGCATGACCAAGTTTTATGGCGGCCGTGGAAATGAATTGAGCGAGGGTGGAATGGCAGTCACCGCCGGAGCTGAACTCAGGCCCGGCCGCGAAGTTGCCATCGAGTTCACGCCACCCTACACCAGCGTTCCCATCCGCGTGCGCGGCACCGTGCGCAACCGCACCGGCTATCGCTACGGAGTGGAGTTCCTGACGGAGAGCGCCGCCTCGAGGCCGACCAGGTGAACCGCCTGCGCCAGATGCTCGAGAGTCTAGGCACCGTTAGGCCTTGGCTCTTGGCTTGATGCCGATCTTGATCTTGGTTTGCTCTTGCCAACGACCAGCGACCGACGACCAGGGACTGCTTTTTCCGGGCGACTAGCGACTGAAGACCGGCTACTGCCTTACCGTCTTCTTGGCCGTCGGCTTGCGAGCCGGCTTGGGCGGTGCCTCTCCCGGCGCGAGCACGCGGTGCACCATGGGCGTGTTCAGCTTGTACTTCCGCTGCGCGACGTTCCCGCTGTCGTCTTGCACGCGCAGAATGAACACTGGCAAGTTGCCTTCCTTGCCAAAGTCTTCGTGCCCAACCGTCACGGGCAGCACGCCGTTCAGGTTGCGCTCGCGATAGGCGGTCTCGTAGCGGTGGCGCTTCACGTTCCAGGTGAACACGTGGATCTTGTCGTAGTCGAAGGGCTGGCCGTCTTTCGGGTCGGTGAGCAGCACCAGATATTGCGCGACTTTGCTGTCGCCATCCTGTACTTCGTTGAGCACGAAGAAACCCACGAACCGTTCGCCCTCGGCGTACTGCGCAACCTCGAGGGGCACGTCAAGATCGACCATGCGCGCCAGCACCCAGCCGGCCCGCCCCTGGGCATCGCGGATCAGCCACCAGTCTTCGAGCACCGCCCCGGCAGGAGTGTTTCGTTTTGCCCCCGAAGTGGGCGCTACCACCACGCCGCTCTTCTCGGCGGTACCCCGCGCCAGCACCGAGACTTTCGATCCCGCTGGCAACAGGTACAGGTGTTCGCTATCGCGCCCGGGCTCGATGTGCAAGTTGGTGTCGGCACGGGTGGTGGCGGCCGCCTGCAGGGGATCGGCGGCGTGATCCTTGGTAAGTTTGAGAAACGTGTCGTAGGTCTTTTGCGGGGTGACGTAGCGCTGCTCGATCCAGCCTTCGGTGCCGTCGGCGGTGCGCACCTTCACGAAACGCTTCTCGCGGTCGATCACGTCGAGCCGGTCGCCATTCTTGACTGTGGCCGTCTTGTTGTAGACGGTGGCCACCCGGTCGCGCAGCGAGGCCTGCGGCGCCGAAACATACATCACTTCCAGCACGCGTCCCCGGCCCCGCCCGCAGGCGGACAGCAGCGACAATGCCAGCAGCAACGCCAACACAGCTTTCCGGGGCCGGACGTGCCAAAGCGAATTCACAGGATCTGCTTTCAATATATCGCGCGGAGAGCGAATGTGGGTGGGGCGACGGTGCACGTTTGGCCATTGCCCAATCGATCACCGTCAAGCAAGCACAAAACTCGAACCCATCCGACTCCCAGTTGCGACTAGCCGTCGTTTCTGCTGCGCGCTACAGTCGATTTCAACGGAGAAGACTCGTGGGTATCTACGTCGAGATCCGAATTCGCGGCAGCATGGACGAACTCTGGGAGAAGACCCAGCGGCCGAGCGTCCATCAGCGCTGGGACTTGCGCTTCTCTGACATCGACTATCTACCCCGCGAACCCGGCCGACCCCAGAAGTTCCTCTACGCCACTCGGATTGGCGCAGGCCTGCGCATCGAAGGGGCGGGCGAAAGCACGGGAGAGCGTGACGACGCAACCGGCCAGCGCACCTCCGCATTGAAGTTCTGGTCTGACGATCCCAAGTCGCTGATCGCCACTGGCTCCGGCTATTGGAGCTACATCCCGACCAGCGATGGCATCCGCTTCCTGACCTGGTACGACTACCGGGTTCGCTTCGGCGCACTTGGGCGCATGTTCGACTGGGGCTTTCGACCACTGATCGGCTGGGCCACAGCCTGGAGCTTCGACCGCTTGCGACTTTGGATCGAACGCGGCGTGCCACCAGAAGTCTCGCGGGCTCATGCCTGGATTTACTCGGTCGCGCGCGCCGCGGTGGCCTTCGTCTGGCTCTATCACGGTCTCTTCCCCAAACTGCTTTTTCACAACGCGGACGAATTGCGGATGATTTCTCGTTTCCTGATTCCGAGAATGTCGACGCACTCGGCAGTTGCGCTGGCGGGAGGATTTGAACTCGGCTTCGGAATCCTGGTCCTGCTGCTTTGGAAATCGCGCTGGCCCCTGTGGCTCACAATTCTCCTCATGATGCTCGCGCTGGTCGGCGTGGCGGTGAGTTCGCCCGAATATCTGACTGGCGCCTTCAACCCGGTCACGCTGAACTTGTCGGTGGCCGCGCTGGCAGCGATCGCATTACTTGCCCGCGCGCATATCCCCACCGCGACCCGTTGCCTGCGGCGACCGCCCCCGGAGGCTTCGTGAGTTCCATTTATCGCACCGCGCTCGGAAAGCAGTTCATGCGTCTGCACCCGAAAATTCAAGAGCGCTTCGGCTTCAGCAGCGCCGACCGGGTCGCCTCCATCGGGACCGGGGTGATGGATGAAATCTGGCACGGCGCCTTCTACACCCTGCCCTTTCTGTACGTCGGGACGTGGCGCCGGATCATGTTTCCCGAACGCGGTCGGGATACGCCCTTCACGATCCGCAACTACGCCTACGTGGACGAGTACGGCCGCGAGACCGTAACCTGGATTCGCAGTTTCGGGACGGAGAATCCCCGCCGTTTCGATGCCTACATGATTTACAGCGAGGCGCGGAAGAAGATCGTCGACTACCTGGGCACGCACCAGCATCTCGCCGTCGATATCGACTTGTCCGTGGACGAGCGTGGCGGGCTGCGCCTGCGTTCCGGCGAGCAGCGTTTTTATGAAGGCATGCTGGGATTCCGCTTCCCCATGATCTTTTCGGGCGTGGCTGACGTCTGCGAGTGGTACGACGACGGCGATCAGCGTTTTCACATCAAAGTCTATGTGCACAATCCCACCTGGGGTCCCCTATTCGGCTATCACGGATCGTTCCAGGTGGAGTGGCGCCCGGCCGCGCGTGGCGAGATTCCGGCGGATGTTCTCCCCGTAAGATGCGAACGCCGGGAGTAGTTTCTTGGAGGCTGTCGGGGATGTTCTGCAGGGTGAAGGGGATCTCGGGGATCAGAATGACGTGGGCGCCCCCGGGCAATGCCTTAGTGCAGCGCGATCCAGCCGGCGTCGCGGCCCATGACGTTGACCACCATCACGCGGTGATGCGACTCGGCCGTGGTGTGAATCTTGTCGTCGGGAGCCGTGGTGACGGTGGTGTCGAAGCCGAAGGTGACGTCGGTGGCCGACAGATCGTGGTCGATGTCTTGGGCACCGCAACGATTTTGGTGCCCTGGTGGAAGAGTTCGGGAGCGATCTTCTGCGAGCCGTCGCCACCGACGGTGATGATCGCGTCAATTCCAAGTTTTCGAATTGGCGATGACCTCGTCGGAAATGTCGCGGACGACTTCCTGGCCCGTTCTCGACCATCTTGTATTGATCGCGATTGCCACGGTTAGTGGTGCCGAGAAGGGTGCCGCCGCCGGGCAAGATGCCGCTCCGCTTTTTAGCGTGAGTTCAAGCGCGCGCTCGGGTCAGATCAGGCCGTCGAAGCCCTCGGGCATACCGATGACTTCCAGTTGTAGTTGAGAATCGCCGCCTTGACGACGGCACGGATAACCGGGTTGAGCCCGGGCGCGTCGCCACGCCCGGTCCCGGTGCCCATGCAACGGTTGATGGGCGCGGCGGAATTTTGACAACGTTGTTGGATGTCACGCAAGGATGTCTTCATTGGTAGGAAGGCCGCTCACCGTTCCCGCTACCTCGACCCAGTCGTTCCTTCCGCTTAGCCGTTGGCGACGCTCTTCAGCCTAGTTGGTTACTACGATCTGCGTGGATCCGCTGGCGGAGTCAACCGCATCGTTTCCGGTGATGGTCACTGTTCCGGTCGTTCCACCCATGTCTCCCGTGCCCGAACTGGGAACGGTGATGTTGATGATCGCCGAGTTACTCGAAGTAAACGTCGTGTTCGCTGTCACATTGGTCCCGTTCAGCGTGGCCGTGAAGGTCACGGTGGTTCCGGTCGGCGCGCTTGTAAGGCTGATCGGCGTTGCGGGGCTGGACGTGATGATGAGGTTCGAGGAGGCGCCCGCGGTGATCGTAACCGTACCCGTGATCACGGTTCCGTCCGCCGACGCTTCGGCTGCCTGAACGGTAACCGCAGTTCCAGGGTTCGTAACCTTGGTGGCCGTCACCAGGCCCGGGGTGGTGGTGCTCAAGGTGACAAACCCGCTCGGCGTGAGACTCCAGGTCGCTAATCCCGTTAGGTTCTTTTTACTGCCATCATCGTAGGTCCCACTAGCCAGCAGCTGGACGGTGTTGCCGACAGAGGTCAAGGTTGTGGACTGAAGACTGGAGACCGTAATGCCCTGCAGAACCGGGTCGACGAAAAAGCCGTGACAACCCACGGCGATGGCCATGAGGACGAGAACACCAAAGGATGCAATGAGTTGGAGCTTGCGTCGGGTACTTACCATAAACTCGAAGCCTCGAAAAAACGGCCTTTCCGGAAAGGATTCGTCGCCCGGATTTATGAGCCGATTGTAGCAGACCGGGGAGAGCGTTCTGAGTGCCTTCCCGGACTCGAGAGGACGTTGGTAACACAATCCAATCGTGCGATTCCGTGTGCCCCGCGTCAGCCGGGCGTGCTACGGCTTGACGACATGCATAGAACGTCGCAGGGGCTCGATCCTTGCATAGATTTGTCGTTGTCTTGGGGCGGGCGGGTTGTCTGGGCCGCTGACGGCTGGATAGCTGATAACTATGGCGGTTCCTGCACCCGGAGGTAGAGACGGGGCTTGCCGCGTCTCGAGGGTAGGCGTGTGGCGGGAGTGCAGCCTGCCGGGCGTTACGCCGCACGTGCTAGGGCCCCATCGCTAAGTACGGGGCCTTCTTCCCTGCAGATTCAAGCGCATGTAGTCGAGCAGAAAGGGTGGGTCATCGGCGGCGGCCTGGCGGGTCAGCTGGGCGAGAAATTCGTGGCGCTGCGTTGGTTTCGGGACGCGGTGCAAGTGGTTCCGAAGGATTACGCTTTCGACAAACTGTTGAAATTTCTCCGCGTTGGGGAAAGTGGTGGGTGCTTCTTCCAGGCTGGTTTCAACCTGCTCGAATCCGGCATGGCGCAGGCGCCGAGCGGCGGTTTCGGCATCCGAATATTCCCAGGGGAAGGCATAGCCGGCGAAGAGCTGCGCGTAGGGTGCGGTCGCCATGAGTTTTTCGACGCGGGCAAGCAGCAGGTCGAGATTCTTGCCGCCGCCGCATTGGGCGCACAGCCAGCCGCCGGGACGAAGGGCGCGGTACAGGTTCTGAAACAAGCGGTCGTGATCGAGCACCCAGTGGAACGAGGCAGTGCTGAAGATGCCGTCGAACTCTCTGTCGAAAGTCATGTTCAGCAGGTCACGGCAGACAAATTCCACGCGATCGCCGAAGTCGGGAGCCAGATAGGCGCGGGCGGCGTCGATCATGTTCCGGGAAACGTCGAGCGCGACGACGCGGCCTTGGGGCAGAACTTCCAGGAGATCGCGGGTGAGGCGACCGGTGCCGCATCCGGCGTCGAGGACGGTTTCATCGCCGCGCAGGGGCGTGCGCGCGAGGACCTTCTTGCCCCAGCTCACTTGCGGAGCGGAGATCTGGTGGTAGAGGGGGGCGTTCCATTCTTTCGACATCGGTTGTGGTCGTCGGTCGTCGGTCGTTGGTGCTTGGTCCTTGGTCGTAGGCGAAGGCTACCGGCGACAAGCTCGGCGATCTGCGAGTGCAAATTCATGCACGCAGATTGCGTGGCTTGTCGCCGGCGCATTCGGGCGGTCGCTTCCACTATTGCCGAACTGCCAGGCTAGTCGCGACTTCAGGGCTGATCGTAGAACTTCAGCGCCATGGCGCCATGCGTAGCCGCTCCGCCAGCGCGCAGGGCAGCGGCGAGGAAGGCGCTTTCGGTGATCTCCACGCGCGATGCGCCAGCGCCTTTGGCGGCCTTGGTGTGCACCTCGATGCAGTACGGGCACTGGGTCGTGCAGGCCACGGCCAGGGCGATGAGTTCGCGGTACTTTCTGGGGATGGCGCCGTCCTCGCGGCCAACAATCTTATCGAGGTTGAACCAGGCGTTGAACTCAGTGGGCGCGAGTTTGCTCATGTCCTTGAGCAACCGCAGATCGCCGGCATCGTGGTAGTGTTCGCTCATTTCTTGTTGCTCCTGTGCAGCTCATACGCCTTTTAAGGGCGGCTTGCGACGCTCTGAGGATAGAGGTTGAACGGGAGCCGAACAAGATGGCATATCTGCCATTGTACATAGGTGATTGCGCCATAGGGGATGAGCACTTAAACCGCACCGGGCGCTAAGAAAGCCGCCGAGGGCGCTGAGGAAAAAGCGCCGGCGTACGGCTCGTCAGACGCCGTGCCTCCCGGTGAGGGGTTCGGTTGCGAGGGTGGCATCCTGCGAAGAACGGCGGATTCCCCTGCCTGGCTGCGCTCGCCTGTCGGTATGACAAAATGAGCGGGGTCTGCCTTCACTCCGAGCAGCCAGAGATTTCGACAGGCGGGGAAGGTCAGAGAGGTCGGACCCGGTACCACCAGAGGAGGAACAACCCGCCCCAAAGGAGCACGGCCAGGATCAAATACTTCCAACGGTTCTTGGGAGTGACCTCGGACGGCGGGAATATCGGCCCGCGTCTCCATAAGAAGCCCTGGGAAAACAAGAGCGCAAACGCCGCGAAGGCTCCGAGCAGAGTGGCCAGGGACCCTTTCGCGCCGCTGAGCTGAATGGAACCGACCGCGGCGAAGCCCAGCAGTGTCAGCCCCAATCCGATCGCGAGGCGGTGCCTCTCAGCCCAGGAAGGTTGTCGCGCTTGGCGAAGATTGAATTGCAGGGTGACCTCGCGACAATGGGCAACGACCGCATCCCCGCTGAGCTTTAGCCAAATACTGAGAGCTGAACGTATGCTGGCCGGCGACCCGAGATGGATGACTGGTTCTAGTGCTTCTTCTTCCCCGCGCGTTCGATGCGCTCGTCGATGGGTTTGCGGCCGGCGAAGCCTTCCTCGGTCGAGTGCCAGTGGGTGATCTTTACTTCCCCAAGCTTCCAGCAGAGCAGGATGATTTCGCCTTCCACCTTGCAGGGAAAATCCAGCAATCCGATGTCGATGTCTTTGACTTGCACGCCGGTAGCATGGATTTCAGCGATGGCGTCTTTGGCGCGTTGCACGGCTTTCTCGCGCTCGGCCTTGCGGCGCGCAACCTCGACCACGTTGACGAGGGTGCCACCGTTCAGGAAGACGCGGTGGGCCAGGTTCTGCATCTCGGTGTCGACATCTTCGATGAGCTTCTTGCTGTTGATCGCGGTGCGCAGCAGCGATTCCAGCGTGGGCAGCAGCATTTGGGCGTCTTGCAGGGTGAACGTGCGAGTGGACATGGGCTGACCCTATTTTAATGCATGGGCGACTCCCGGCGGGCGTGACGGTGGGAATGTTACGAAAGGCGGGTCTTCGGTCTTAGGTCTTGGGCCGTAAGACCCGACGCTTGAAGCCAGAAGCGTGAATTCCGAAGCTCCCAACACCTAAGACCTGAGACCTGACACCTGAGATCTGCTCTTCAGATTTCAGGCTTGGCCTGGGGGATCCAGAAAGGACGGGTGCCGGAGCCGAAGAAGCGGAAGGCGCCGTCGATGTAGAGGAATGAGTCGATCCAGGATGTGAGCCTGGCGCCTTGCCCGGGGCTGGCGAGAACGTAATGGATATCGAATTTCTGCACTGACGGCAGGGGCGCCCGGAGAGCTGGCATGCGAGGCAGAGACTTCGTGTCGTCGGCCGGGGTCCAGGGGCGAGTGCGGATGTCGAGGGGCGTGGCGGGATCAACCTGCATCTTCGCCTTCATCGTGTCACCGGCGGCGTAACTCTCGGCGGTGCGACACTTAAATTCCGAAAATTCGCTGGCGTATTGCGCGGCCAGCGCGGGGCCCCGGTCGGGTCCGAAAGTGTCGGCAAACCAGCGGGCAGGGATGGCGAAGGTGTCGAGCCGCGATTGCAGTTCGCGGTCGTTGTGATGGAGATAGCTTTCGAAGGTCGCATGATATTGCTGCTGAAAGCCCTGCGGGGTGTTGGGGATGGCTTGCTGGGCGCGGGAAAGGGCGGGCAGCACGAAGCTAAGACACAAAACCACCGACACGCGCACGGATGGAGCCTCCGATTGGGAAAGTCCCGTTTGTCGATGTTGCCACAAGGACTGGGACGGCGACCAGAGAGCGTAGGGGCAGTCCGTTCGTGGCGAGCCTTCGCTGAGTCCTGATGCGGGGCTTTTTGTCCGGTCTGGCAAGAAAAAAGCTTTCGCGCGCAGGGGACGCCGAGGTCGCGCGTAGGTCACGGAGGAAAGCTTTTCACCGCAGGAACGCAAAGGAGGCGCTAAGGGCGAAAAGGAAACCCAGATCCGACTTGTCGGGGATCTGGCAGCCTGTGGGCAGGCCGGGAAGCGTCGCTGCCTGAAATGGATGAAGCCTGAGGTGTAGAATGGCCGACATTTTCTGGGCCATCTACTGAAACCCTCACCTAGCAACTGATGGCGTGTGACCGTACGTCACACCCATTCCTGAAAGGATATCGATCATGGTCCTGGGCATGAGCTTGTCGACTTTTACACTACTGCATGTGCTGATCAGCCTGGCGGGCATCGGCACGGGATTCATCGTGGTGTACGGAATGCTCAACGGGAAACTCCTCCACGGATGGACCGGGATTTTCCTGGTGACCACGGTCCTGACCAGCGCAACCGGATTCCTGTTTCCGGTGGAGCATGTTTTGCCGTCGCATATCGTCGGGATCATCTCGCTGGTGGCGCTGGCGCTCGCGATTCTGGGGCGCCACGTATTTCATCTGGCCGGAGCGGGTCGTCTGCTGTACGTGGTTGGCAGCGTGACGGCGCTTTATCTGAACTGCTTTGTGGCGGTAGTGCAGGCGTTCCTGAAAGTGCCGGCATTGCACGCGCTGGCTCCGAACGGGAAAGAGCCGCCGTTCGTGGCGGCGCAGGTGGTGGTGCTGGGAACCTTTATCGGGTTGGGCATCGTGGCGGGGAAGCGGTTCCAGGTGCAGGCGGCGAGGGCGTAGGGGAAAAGCAGATTCCTCCGCCTCCGCTACGCTCGGCGTCGGAATGACAAGAATGTGGGGAGTAAGGCGATCATCGTACTCCCTATTTCTTTGTGCTTTCTTTTGTCCTCTTTATTTCTGTCCGGATGGCCGACGCAATTCCTTGATGGATAATCCGCGCTGGGAATCTGCGATCAGTTGCTGCAGGCGGCGCTGGCGCGTTTCTTCCTGTTTTGCGCTGATCACTCGATAGGCGGCGGTGCGGCGGTACCAGGCGGGCTGGGACCGGAAGAACTGCCAGGCTTTCTTATTGGCGCGGAATTTCTTTTCGTCCGCGGGACGGAGCTTCGGGTTCTGGCGCTGCTCGTAGGCGTAGATGCCGGTCTTATCGCCCTTGCGGGCTTCGAAGGCTTTCGTTCCCGCAAGCCGCATCAGGCCTAGCTCGGTCAGTTCGGCGACGCGCTTGACATTGATCGCACTCCAGGTGCTGGTGGGCTTGCGCGGGGTGAAGCGGATGCAGTAGCTCAGGGCGTCGATGGAGTTGCGGACACCGTCGATCCAGCCGTAGCAGAGCGCCGCGTCGACCGACTCGGGCCAGGTGATGCTGGGCTTGCCGGAATCTTTCTTGTAGAAGCCGACGGAGAGTTCCTTCTCGGCGGCGTGGTTCTTTTCCAGCCAAGCGCGGAACTCGGCGGGGGTGGGGAAGAAAAGGCTTCTGGCGCGGGTTGCTTTCATGGCGGTTTGGTCGTTGGTCCCTGGTCTTTGGTCCCTGGTCGTGGGGAAACCCGTTGTTGGTAGCGGTTGCGGTCAGTCCCCTTCGTGATCTGTTCAACGCTTGGGGCGCGCTAGCCGGGAGAGGGCTTGGGCGTATTCGCGCATGGTCTCCGAGAGTACTCGGCTATGGATAAACTGGCCATCGCGGCGGCATTCGATGAGATCGGATTCCACCAGCGTCTTCAAATGGTGCGAGAGCGTGCCCGGCGCAAGGTCGTATTTCTCGAGAATCTCTCCGCAATACATGTCGGGCTTGGCCGCGATCGCCTGGTAGATCTCGAGACGGGTGGGATCGGCCAGGGCTTTGGAGATTTTCGCGATTTGGGCGGTGTCCATGGGACGTTGAGATTCTAGCCGATGGAGAATCACTTAACCGCAGAGGCGGCAGAGAAAGGCCGCTGAGGACGGAGGGCGCCCCAGCGACTTGGCCTTCCGACTGGCGCTGCTGGCCTTCCATGCCTCGCGGTTATCTACCCTTTGAGTTGCCATTCCGGCCGAAAGGCCCTCACCACAATCGGGTTAGCGAAAGTCTGCATCTTCGTAGTTTGATGCTCATCAAACTATCGAATTGATCGAGCCAGCGGCACCGTCGGGACACTTGATTCCGGCGGCGAGTCGGAAGGCCGAGCGGCAAGAGCAGCAGGTATCTTGAGAAAAGAGGCGACATCATGGCAAGACTGACGGGGAAAGTGGCCGTCGTGACGGGCGGCAACAGTGGGATCGGGTTGGCAACGGCCAAGCGGTTTCGTGAGGAAGGCGCCAAAGTAGCGATTTCGGGTCGCGATCAGAAGACGCTGGACGAAGCGGTGAAGACGATCGGCGGGGACGTGATCGCCGTGAAGAGTGATGTTTCCAAGCTGGCGGATCTGGACAAGCTCTACAAGACGGTCGCCGAAAAGTTCGGCAAGATCGACGTGCTCTTCGCCAACGCGGGCATCGCGAAATTCGCGCCCGTGACCGACAGCACCGAGGCGCTGTTCGACGAGACGTTCGATGTCAACGTGAAGGGCGTGTTTTTCACCATCCAGAAGGCTCTGCCATTGCTGAACAATGGCGCGTCGATCATCATCAACTCGTCAGTGGTCAACGAGACCGGATTCGCGGGAGCCAGCGTGTACTCCGCCACCAAGGCGGCGGTGCGTTCCTTTGCACGGACATTGACGACGGAACTGATCGACCGGGGCATCCGGGTGAACGTGGTCAGCCCCGGCCCGATCGTCACGCCGATCTTCGGACGCACGGGATTGCCGAAGGAAGCGATCGACGAGTTTGCCCGCGACGCCGTGGCCAAGGTTCCCATGAAGCGGTTTGGACAGCCGGAGGAGATCGCGAGTACGGTTCTGTTCCTGGCCACGCCGGAGTCGTCCTACATCACGGGTGTGGATATCAATGTGGACGGCGGGATGGGGCAGGTGTGAAGGGCGGTCCTTGGTCGTCGGCGACACCTCGTGGCGGCAACGACAAGCTCGGCTTCGGTTGACCAAAGGATAGGCAGGCATTCGCACTGGCTTCGACCTACGCTGGGCTTTTGCCGAAGACCGACGACCAGTTCTCTATCCCCCGATATGGACCATGGTCCGCGAGGCGGGGACGAAGTCGGGCTCGCCGATGTGGTGGCGAGCCTCTTTCTTTTGGATCACGCCGCGTATGAACTGTTCCAGTTGGGCGTCATTCGCGCCGCGACGCATTTGCGCGTGCAGGTCGTGGTCCCAGACCGAGAACAGGCAGGTACGGATTTTGCCGTCGGAAGTAATCCGCACTCGGCTGCAGTGCCCGCAGAAAGGGTGCGAGACGGGAGCGATGATACCGATTTCGCCGATGCCGTCGTCGAAGCGGTAGCGGCGGGCGGTTTCGGAGCGCTCGTGCGGGATCTCGACCAGGGGGCGGTACTCGGACATGCGCGTGAGAATTTCGTCGAGCGTGACGACGACATCCGGGGTCCACATACGGTCTTCTTCGAGCGGCATGAATTCGATGAAGCGGAGGACGACGGCTTCCTCACGGGCGAACATTCCGAAGGGGATGATCTGGTCTTCGTTGAAGCCGCGCAGCAAGACGCAGTTCACTTTGACTGGATCGAGGCCGGCGCGCTTGGCGGCGCGAATGCCGGCCAGCACGTGATCGTAGCCATTCGGGACGCGGGTGATGCGGGCGAAGCGGTCGGGATCGACCGCGTCCATGCTGACCGTGACACGGCCGAGGCCGGCGTTTTTGAGGGGTTGGGCCATCTCGGCAAGCAGGTGGCCGTTGGTGGTGAGTGCGAGATCGAGAGGCGCGCCGTCGGCGCTGCGCAGCTGGGAGAGATTGCGGACGAACTCGACGACGCCTTTGCGCAGCAGCGGCTCGCCTCCGGTGAGCCTTACTCTCTTAATTCCGAGGCCGGCGAAGACGCGCGCCATGCGGAAGTAGTCGGCGAAGGGCAGATCGCCGTAGAGGGCCCCTTCGTTTCCGGTCCGGCAATAGACACACTTGTAGTTGCAGTGGTCGGTGATTGAGATCCGGAGATCGGTGATCGGGCGGCCGAATTTGTCGGTGAGAGCAGCCATTAGCACTTAGCAATTGGCACCTAGCCTGCCGGGTGTGCGCCAATGCACGGACTCCGCATGGCTCAATGCCAACTGCTAATTGCTAAACGCTGAGGAAAAGCACACGCACCCGGGACGGGTGCGTCCGGCGTGTGTCTCCTTTCCAATGTGCTTCTGCGAAGCACGGGAGGCGTCGGCATTTCCACCGGCACCCTTGGGAGGATTTCTTCGCGGGCTTTAATGGCTTCACGGACCTTACGGGCAAAAAGCCTTTAACCGCAAAGGTCGCTAATGAAGGCCGCTAAGACCGCAGAGAGAAGCTCTCTCCCTCGCCTCGGCCACCGGGTATTCCCTTGGGTGGCGGAGGTCGGAAACTCTAGACGATTATAGATCTTTTGAGGAGGGGGAGGAAAGGAGGTGTCAGGTGTCAGCTTTCAGCGGACAGCAGTCGTGGTCGTGACCACCATCGCTGAAGACGCGTCCCTGCGGTGAAGCTTCGAGTGTTACCTCCGGCGACGAAAGCAGATCCCTCCCGCCTCGCTAGGCTCGCCGTCGGAATGACAAGGTGGACATGGGTTCTCGATATGATCGTCGGTCCGGGCCAGATTGTTGCTACCTGGGTGCAGGTCCGGCGGAAAAGTCGGCGACTCCTACTTCGATTACTAGTCCCTTTCCTTCGGTCAGGACCTTCTCGACACCTTCAGGTTGGGCTTCCTGTTTGCTCGGTGCTTTGTCTTCCCCGCTTTTTTGTTCTTTTTCTGATCTCTGGGAGGACTGGGCCTCGGGCGATGGGACTTCTTCGGGCAAGGCGGTGCGGGGCCAGGCGCCGTAAACTCGGCCGCCGAGGGCGGCGATGCCCATATAGTCACCCATGAAGACGTCGGTGGGGTCGGAGGGCTTCGTGCTCCAGGGGTAGTTCTGGAAAGTGCGCGCACCGTCGTTGGAGCGGGCGAGAGCCATGACGTATTTGCGGTTGTCGGGATCGGCGCGGCGGTCGCAGAAGACGACGTTCACCGAGCCGTCAACGGGATCGACGGCGAGCCACTGGAAAAACTGGTCCTGGCCATTGTGCAAGGCGTCGTTGTTCACGCGCACGGGCGGCGACCAGGTTTTGCCGCGGTTGGAAGAGGAGGCAGCGAAGACGTCGATGTCGCCGTTGGTGTAGTCACTCCAGGTGAGGTAGAGCTTGTTGCTGCGCGGATCGATGCCGATCTCAGGAAAGCCGTTGGCGCGGAAGACGTGCACGGGACTGAAGGACGAGGGGCCAGTGTGGAGGATGGTGCGGGAAGGGGAAAAGGTCCGGCCGCCATCGCGCGACACCGCCAGCACGATGCCGGTGATGTCGCTCCAGGCGGTGTAGAGGGTGCCGTCGGCGCCGACCGCGACGGTGAAGCCTTCGACGGCGCCGTTGTCGTCGCGGGGCAGGCCTTCGCGGGTGCTGATCTCGATCGGCTTTGACCAGGTCTTGCCGCTGTCGGTGGAACGCGAGAGCAGCATGATCGACTTGGTCAGCTGCCACTGCGTCCATCCCACGTAGAGGTTGCCAGCGTATTTCGAACGCGAGGTATCGGCAACGATGTAGGGCTTATCTTCGAAGGGAATGCCGGGATCGCTGTTGTGCGCGAAAACGATGGCGTGGTCTTTGTCCCAGGTCTTGCCGCCGTCGGAGGAGCGGCGCACGAATACGCCGTTACGCGTGGCGCCGCGGGCCCAGTAGTTCTCGGTGCCCAGCTTGTCGAAGGCGATGTAGCAGAGGAAGGCGTGGCCCTCGCGGTCGTAGGCGACGGAAACGTCGCCAGAGCGGCGGTAGTCATCGGGCGCGGTGTTCTCGGCGGTGGACCAGGTCTTGCCTGCATCGGCGGAATAGGCGACCGAGGCGTTGACCTGGTAGGCGGCGATGAGTTGTTGCGGGTTCGTGGGGTTGATGGCGATGGAAGGCTCGCTGTACATGCCGGGAGTGGGGGTGACGGCGACGACCTGGGCGTGGGGGGGCGGGGACAGGGGAGACTCCGCGGGACTGGGTTGCGCGAGGCTGAGTTGGGCGGCGTAGGAGCAGCTGAAGAGAATGGCGATGGAGAGCACAGGGCCGGGTGGGAAGAAAGCTACGGGAGAGTGCTCGATTCGTGGCAAAAGCTCACCTCAGGCGCTAAAGCGCCACCGATTCTATGAGACTTAGTGGCACGACTGAAGGCGTGCCCTTCCCGGACTGTCTTCAGAGCCGCCGCCCGGGACCGGTCCGAACCGGGGCTGAAACCGGGTTGGTTTCCGTGCTTTACGGCGCGCCTGAAGCCACACCCTGATACGAACCCGCGAGTTTTTTCGCAGCCTTTGACGTCGCGCGCTTCGGGAGCATAATTTTCGCTTGCCGGGTTGCATCCCGCGATCAAAAGCAGATTCCTCCGGCTGCGCTCGCGTGTCGGAACGGCAAGGTCGGCGCGCGGGTCAATGGGCTGCTTCAGGGGCGACTCCGGTGAGCGCTTTCGCGATGGCGGCATCGGCCAGCGGGGCCATGATTTTGTGGCCGGCGGCGTTCGGGTGCAGGCCGTCTTCGGCGAGATCTTTCTTCAGGTAGCCCTTGTCGTCGACCATGGCGCTGAAGTAGTCGAGATATGCGGAGCCGTGCGCTTCGCAATACGCGTTGAGCCAGCGGTTCAGGGCCAGAATTTTCTCGGGCGGGCGCTGGGCAAAGAAATCCTTGGACCTCTCCGTATAGTTATGCACGGGCAGCACGGAAGAAAAGACCACGCGGATATGGCTGGCACGAGCCAGTTCCGCCAGGGATGCGTAATCTGCCTCAATGTCTTCCAGCCGCATGGGTCCGGTGTTGCCAGCGATGTCGTTCGTTCCGGCGAGAATCACGACCACCTTGGGATGCAGGTCGATGACGTCCTGGCGAAAGCGAACGAGCATCTGGGGCGTGGTCTGTCCTCCGATGCCTCGGTTAACGTAGGGCTTGCCGGGAAATGATTCGTCGAGATGCCAGCCGTCGGTGATCGAATCGCCGAAGAACACGACGCGGTTTTCGTCCGCGGCGGGAGGCGAGAGTTTAGCGTTGGCATCCCGGTAGCGCGCCAGCTGGCCGTAGTCATCGGTGAAGATGGCAATGCGCGAGGCGCGGTACTGGTCGAGTCCGGCAAAACCGGTGGTGGGGATGGTCAGGAGCGGCTGGGGCGCGGGCGGCTGGGCGGGTTGCTGGGCGAGGGCCGACACACCCAGCACGAAAGCTAAACCGAACTGAAGCGCGACGACTCGATACGATTTCGAAACCATGCTCAGGTCCTTTCGAATGCGACCAGCATTCTACTCATTTTTCTTTGCACTCGTGCGAGGCAGCCTGAGTCGCGAAACGAGTGCTGCGTCCCGAGCGATACGCTCGACCGCCTGCAGGACTGAATGGCGAACGGGGATCCATCCGAGCGATCGCGCCCGATCGCCCGACACTGCGTGGCTGTATGTGAATCGCTCTGCCGATGGAATCGTGCGTCGCGCATCTTTGAGCGATATGCCCGACGGCTCGCCCTTAAACCCGTATCCCCGATGAATGGCCGCGACATGTTCTTGCGTGAAGATGTTCTCGCTGACAGCATGCAGGATGGTTCCTGCGGTAGCTTTCTTCAAGGCCACGCAATACAAATCGGCGAGATCGTCAACATGAACCGCCGACCAGCAGTTCTCGCCGGTTCCAACGAATTTGCCTCGCCGAAATCGCCTGGCGCGCCTGATCCAAGTGCCATCGAGAAGGGCACACGCTAGATGGCTTGCCACCGTGCTTGAGCCACGCGGGGCGGATCACGACGCCGCGCACGCCGCGTGAGTGCAAAATCTCTTTCTCGAAACGCGGCAGCCAAGCAAAACCCTGAAGTGGGCGCAGACGAGCGCCTTCACATAGAGGAACGGGCCCGGTGTTCTCCCAGGACCGGGTTCAGTTTGTTCTTGGTCAGGTTGGGGAAGCAGGTCTTCGAAGCTTGTCAGGATCGCAACCTTGTGGCCCTCGGCTACAAGCCGTCGCCCAACGACGAACCCAAATCCGAGTTCCGAGCCACAAATGAGGATGCGCATCGCAAGAACCGCCGATTCCCGCTCTCACCCAACACCTCTGGCAGGGGGGAGCACCACACGCCCCAACACTTGACACCCAAGACTTAACACCTGACGCCCGTCTTCACATTCCATCGTAGTTCGGCCCACCGCCGCCCTCAGGCGGGACCCAGGTGATGATCTGGTAGGGGTCGGCGATGTCGCAGGTCTTGCAGTGCACGCAGTTGGCGGGGTTCAGGCTGATGCGCTTGCCGTGCGCCTGGGTCGCGTCTTCGACCAGTTCATACACGTTCGCGGGGCAAAAGTTCTGGCAGGGGCCGCCGTATTCCTGCGCGCAGCGCGTGTTGCAGACGTTCGTGTCGGCGATGACCAGGTGCGAGGGCTGGTCTTCTTCGTGCTTGGTGCCCGAGTGGTAGAGGTCGGTGAGCTTGTCGAAGGTGAGCTTGCCGTCGCCTTTCGCGGGGCCGAGCAGGTGGGCTTCGGCCCCGCCATCGGCGGGTAGTTCGGCGAGGGTCTGCATGTGCTCGGGGCCGGCCTGCGCAAGGTAGCGGTTGCGGAGACCGCGGCCGCCGGTGAACTGTTGCAGGCCCGCGTGGAACATGCCGGCCACGAGGCCCTTCTCGAAACCCTGGTGGAAGTTGCGGACCTTCCAGAGTTCGTCTTTGATCCAACTGGTGTCGACCTTCTGCTGGAACTGGCTGAGCGTGGCGGCAGAGAAGTCGTTCTTCGTGAGCGCCTCGAAGGCGGTCTCGGCGGCGAGCATGCCGCTCTTGATGGCGAGGTGAATGCCTTTCAGGCGTTGGGAATTGAGGAAGCCTGCTGAGTCGCCGAGGATCATCCAGCCATTACCCGCGACTGGCGGGATCGACCACCAGCCGCCGTAGGGGAGCGACTTGGCGCCGTAGCGGATCATTTTGCCGCCGGCGAGCAGGCCGGCGATGAAGGGATGGTGCTTGAAATCCTGCAGAACGTGCTGCGGGTCAAGCCGCGGGTCGGCATAGTCGAGGCCGGTGACGAAGCCGAGCGAGACCAGGCTATTTTTCGAGCCGTAGATCCAGGCACCGCCGTATTCCCTGGTGGTGAGCGGCCAGCCCAGGGTGTAGATGACTTCGCCGGGCGCGATGCGGCCGGAGGGAACTTCCCAGAGTTCTTTCACGCCGACGCCGTAGGTTTGCGGGTTGCGGTCTTTCGCGAGATCGAACTTGGCGATGAGCTCTTTGGTAAGCGAGCCGCGCGTGCCTTCGGCGAGGATGGTGATTTTGGCCTTCAGGTCGTAGCCGGGCTCGAAGTTCGATTTCTGCTGGTTCTGCTTGTCGATGCCCTTGTCGTCGGTGCGGACGCCGGCGACGCGACCGCCTTCGTAGAGCAGCTGCGAGCCAGCGAAACCGGTGAAAATCGTGATGCCGGTTTCTTCGACCTTGCCGCCCAGCCACTTCACAAACTTGTTGATCGAGATGACGTAGTTGCCGTGGTCGCGCAGGGGCGGCGGGGTGATGGGGAACCTGAACTTGCCGGTCCTGGTGAGGAAGTAGACGGCTTCCTTGTTGCACTGCGCATCGATGGGCGCTTCTTTCTCGAAGCCGGGCAGCAGTTCGCGCATGGAACGCGGGTCGAGCAGCGCGCCGGAAAGGCAGTGCTGGCCGACTTCGCGCGCTTTCTCGAGGACGTAAATGTTCTCTTTGCTGAGCTGCGCGTCGGGATGCTTGGCGTTGTGCCCGTCGATGAGTTGCGACAGACGCAGGGCGCAGGCCATGCCCGCCGGGCCGCCGCCGACGATGACGACGTCGGCAGGCATTTCGGGACGTGCGACGCCTTCGATGGGTTTGCGGAAGACTAGCATGCAGCAATTAGCCTTTAGCCCTTAGCTCAAACCTTTGCGCCGCCGATCTGCCCGGAGGCGCGCAGGTTTTTCCGGCAAAACCGCCTCCACCTCAGGCGCCAGCCTTTGCCTTCTTGATTTCCTCGATGAGCGGTGGAACGATGTCGAACAGGTTTCCGACTACAGCGTAATCTGCGATTTCGAAAATCGGGGCTTCGCTGTCTTTGTTCACGGCGACGATCGTGCGCGCGCCTTTCATGCCGACGATGTGCTGGATCGCGCCGGAGATGCCGAGTGCGAGGTAGAGTTTGGGCGCGACGGTCTGGCCGGAGGATCCGATCTGCCGGTCCATGGGGAGCCAGCCTGAGTCGCAGATCGGACGCGACGCTGCCAGCTCTCCACCCAGCGCTTCGACCAGCTGTTTCGCAATCTCGATGTTCTTCTGCTCTTTGATCCCGCGGCCGACGGCCACGATGATCTCGGCCTGGGTCAAGTCGACGGCCTGCTTGGCTTCCTTGAAGACCTGCTGAGGCTTGTTGCGAATGACGCCGTGGGCGATATCGACGGCGATGGTCTCGACGGGAGCCGCTCCGGCTCCGGCTTCGACTTTGTCGCCGCGGAACGAGCCGTTCTGAAAGGTCACGAACCACGGAGCGTCACCGGCAAAGCTGACGTCGGCCACGAACTTGCCCTGGAACATTTGACGCGTGAAGACGAGCTTCTCGCCTTCTTTCTTGTAGCCGATGGCGTCGCTGATGACGGTGCGGCCCATGGCCGTAGCGAGCTTGGGCACGAAGTCGCGCACCTGGTAGGTGTGCGGCATCAGGACGAGCTTGGGCTGCTTTGCCGCGATAAATTGCTTCAACGCGGCGACGAAGGCGTCGGGCGTGTAGGGTTCGAGTTTCGCGTTTTCGATCGCGTAGACCTTCGCGACTTTCTTCGACGCGATCTCGCCAGCGAACGCACCGACGCTGCCGCCGACTACGGCGGTCTCTAGCGGCCAGCCGGTCTCGGCGGCAATCGCCTGGCCGGCGGTGAGAGTCTCCCAAGAGACTCGATTCAGCTTTCCTTCACGTTGCTCGGCGATGACTAGAATCATAAGGGCAATTCTCTAACGCGTAGTTCTCGGTTCTCAGTTCTCAGTTCGCGGACAGGAGTGTCGGGGCCACACGATTATTCCTCCGGCTCGCCGCGCCTTACGTCGCCGCTCAACATCAGGGCCAAACCGCATGACCGCCAACCCCAGGATGATCGTCAAGAACGTGCCTTGGCGGCCAATCCGCACTGCCGAGGGGAAGAAAAACGCCACTCGCGCATCGGCCACTCAAACGGCCAGTCCGATAAACATCAGGCTGGCGTCCGTCTGTTTTCTTCGCTTGCTCCCGATCCTCCTGCATTACGTTTGCCACAGCGACCTCCGCGGCGCTTCGCGCCTTTCGCGAAGTATGGCTCACTCACGCATTCGGGCACACAACAAACCGCACGCGGGAGTGCCCGCGCCACCCCTTCAGAGCACGCGCACTTCGTTACGCAGTTTTTCGACCAGCTTCTTGGCAATCTCGCCCGGAGCGCCTTCCAGCACTTCGGTCTTCTTGGTCTTCTGCGGGACGTACAGCCGCTCGATCTTCTGCTGATTTTCGCCCAACGCAGACTGCACTTCCGCCCACGTCACCTTGCGCAGGGGCTTGTTCTTGGCCTGCTTGATCCCGATTAAAGTGGCGTAGCGCAGCTTGTTGATGCCGGACTGGATGGTGAGCACGGCGGGCAAGGGAATGTCGACGAACTGGAAGTATCCGGCTTCGAGTTCGCGCTTCACGCGAATGCCGCCATCCTGCTTCCCGATTTGCATGATGATGGTGGCGTGCGGCCAGCCCAGCAACTCGGCGAGGATCACGCCGGTTTGGGCATAGCCGTAGTCGTCGGATTGCAGGCCGGTAAAGATGAGGTCGAACTGTTCGTCTTGAATGGCGGCGGCGAAGGCGCGGGCGGTGTTCAACGCGTCGAGCCCGACGAAGGCGTTGTCTTCGAGATGGATGGCGCGGTCGGCGCCCTTGGCCAAGGCTTCGCGCAGCACCTGGCTGGCGCGGGCGGGGCCGGAGGTGATCACCACCACTTCGCCAGAGTGTTTTTCCTTTTGACGGAGGGCTTCCTCGAGCGCGTAGGCATCGGGCTCGTTCACTTCGTAGGACAGGTCTTCGCGGATCCAGGTGCCCGTCTCGTTCAGCTTGAGGGGAGCATCTTTCTGCGGGACCTGTTTCATGCACACCAGGATTTTCACGGGGACTCCTGACCCTTGGCGGCGGGCAAGCCGCGTCTCTACCCGCACGGCGACCGAGGGAACAAACCGCTTAGTATAAATGACGCTGCGACTGGGTGGGAATGTGATCGGGGGAAGCAACCTGCGCCCGTTCCCGAAGGCGGAGCACCTCAAGCCACCCAGGCTTGCCAGTTGAGGAAATCAATCGAGCGTGACGACGGATTGCACGGAGGTGATCTCAAAGCGCTTACGGCATCGGAGGTTCTTGCACATCAGAACGTCGTCTTTGCGCACCATGTAAGAGCTGGCTTTCGCGAAGCGGGCGCGGTCGCGCTCGTCGGCGCGGGGTGGAAGGCCTTTCTTCTTAGTACGAACCAGCCAGTTGATTTCGTACTCCGCCGACTGGTGGCAGTGCGGGCAGTTGAGGTTGGCGGGCTTCCGGTCGGGCCGCTCGTCGAAAAATTCGCGCTCTTCCATAAAGGGCAGTCGTTGGTCGCTGGTTGCTCGTCCTTGGCTTATGGTCGTTGGCTGGTCGCTACGTCCATCCGCCTGAGGGGCAGCCAGTGGAATTATTACACAATGGCCGGGGCGACCGCGCGAGTTGGTTGCATTTCGGGGTACACTCGGCGAAAGACAAGAACGGGGGATGGCGGCGGGTCGAATCGCTGTCCCTTCTAGCCCTCTTTCCCCGGCGCAAGCATGGCACGAAAGAAAAAAGTGAAGCGGTTTCGGGCGGTTACGGCGGTGAAGGAGCTGGCGCGGGAACGCGTCGGGATGCCTCCGCCCACGCAGGTCGTGCCGGACCGTAAGAAGAGGACGAAGGAGAAGCACAAGGCCACCTTGGAGAAGCTGCTGGGGGAGAGCTAGGCGCCGGATGGCCTTGGGGTGTGATCGGTAGCGCCTGCTATTGACAAACCACGCCGTTCGCTTGCGTGACGTTCACGGTTGAGGTTCCGATGGCGACGGTGCCAGAGGCAGGGTTCGCGGGCTTGCTGTAGAGAGCAGCGGTGATCAAGATGTTGGTTCCGCAGCCCCCCCCGGAAATGGCCTCGCCTGTGGCGGGGTCGATGGAAATAACCTGCGGCGAACTGGAGGTCCAGACAACCGAGTGGGTGAGGTCTTTGCTCTCAGGCGGGTGTGTGTAATTGCCAATCGCCTGGTAGTTGACGATACCTCCGGAACCAGTGATCGACTCGTTCTGCGGCAAGACCGTAATTCCTACCAATTTCTGGCCCTCGGAACATCCCGGAACCGCGAAAACTCCAACGAGAATGGCCGCCACAGCAAGGACCCGAGCTAAATTCATACGCTCTCCTGCGCACCAGAAACCGGTCGCCAACGATGAAAGGGCTTGACCGTCACTTTAGTCAAAAGCAGCCTGAGAAAGCAATAAGGGTCGCGGGGAACTTCTAGCCGCAAGCTGCGGTAGGGGTCAATCCGGACCCGAAGAAAGCGAGAACAGGCCCTCACCCAGCGATGGTCTCGCGGACGAACTTTGCGAAGTCGCGGACATCTTCTTCGGTGGTGTCGAATGAGCACATCCAACGCACCACAGATTCTTCTTCGTCCCACACATAGAAGAAGTAATGCTGCTGAAGTTTGGCAATGGCTTCGCGCGGGATCTTCGCGAACACGCCGTTGGCTTCCACTTTATAGACTATCTTCAAGTTGGGGATCTGGCTGACTTCCTTCTCCAGCAACTTCGCCATGCGGTTGGAGTGCTGCGCGTTGGCGAGCCACAGGTGGTTGGTCAGCAGGGCCCCCAGTTGCACCGAGATGAAGCGCATCTTCGATGCCAGTTGCATGGCCTGCTTGCGCAGGAACAGGAAGTCGGCGCTGATGCTGGGAGCAAAGAAGACGACGGCCTCGCCGCCCATGATTCCATTCTTCGTGCCGCCGAAGGAGAGGACATCGACGCCGAGGTCGCGCGTGGCCTGGCGCAGGGTCTGACCGAGGCTGGCGGCGGCATTGGCGATGCGGGCGCCGTCCAGATGCAGGTACATCTCGTGTTCGTGCGCGAACTGGGCGAGGGCCCGGATTTCCTCGGCCTGGTAGACCGTGCCCATTTCCGTCGATTGGGTGATGGAGATGACCTTCGGCTGCACGTGATGCTCGTCACCGATTCCGTGATAGGCGTGCTGGACCATGTCGACGGTGAGTTTACCGTCGCGGGTCCCGATGGGGATCAGCTTGCAACCGGTGAATTTTTCGGGGGCGCCGCACTCATCGGTATAAATATGGGCCGAGGCGGCACAGATCACGGCGTGATACGACTTGGTGAGCGCCTGCAGGCTGAGGCAATTGGCTCCGGTGCCGTTGAAGACCACGAAGACCTGCGCGTCGGCTCCAAAGTGGTCGCCGAATTTCCTGGCCATGGTCTGGGTATAGGGGTCGGCGCCATAGCCGACGACGTGGCCTTCGTTGGCCAGTGCGATGGCCTTGACAATCTCGGGATGAATGCCGGCGTTGTTGTCGCTGGCGAAACTGCGCAAGGGCTTCATGGCGCTTCCAATTTAGCAGACGGGATGCGCCTGTGTGGCTGGGGTGATTGCGGAACGCACTGCCGAGAGGGGCCTGTGTTCCCGGGCTTTCCCAGTTGTCAGACAAAGCATGGATGTTGTGTTTGAGTCATAATGTTCTTCAGTCAGCTCGCTCCGAGTGCGAGGTTAAGGCGGACGCCGTTCGAGCGGCAGTACCCGGCGACTGAGGGAGCCCAATTCTTTGGCAAGGCATCGCGACACACTTGACGTTCTCCTGCGGCCAGCGGGCGCGCTGGTGCTGGCGGTGATGGTGAGCGCCATCGGTTGCGGGAAGGAATCGAACGCGGCCGGTCCCCAAGGGCCCGGGGCTATGCCGGTGAAGGTCCTGGAAGCGCAGGCGATCGCGGTGCGCGACACGTCGGACTATGTCGCTACGCTGAAGTCGCGTGATTCGGCGGTGATCATGCCCCAGGTCGAAGGGCAGATCGTGCAGATCTACAAGCACTCGGGAGACCAGGTGGCTGCGGGAACGCCGCTGATGCAAATCGATCCGCTCAAACAGCAAGCCACGGTTAGGAGCCAGGAAAACAGCCGGGCGGCGGCGGAAGCGAACCTGAAGTTTGCCCGGCAGCAATTCGATCGCGCCAACGGGCTTTTCGCGGCGGGCGTGGTCAGCAAACAGGATCTGGACCAGACGAAATCCGCGCTGGATAGCGCGAGAGCGCAGGTCGAGGCGCTGGACGCGAACGTCCGCGAGCAGCAAGTGCAGCTCCGTTATTACACGGTCACGGCGCCGTGGAGCGGAATCGTGGGCGATATCCCGGTGCACGTGGGCGATCGGGTGACGACGACCGCCACGCTGACGACCGTGGACAAGCCGGGTGGCCTCGAAGTGTACGCGTATGTGCCCATCGAACGTGCGGCGCAGCTCAAGATGAACGTGCCGGTGCAGGTGCTGGATGGCGCCGGAAATGTCACGGCCGAGAGCCGCATCAGCTTCATCTCGCCGCAAGTGGATAACGCCACGCAGACCGTGCTAGTGAAGGCGCGGATCGCAAACAACCGAGACAAGCTGCGCCAGCTGCAATTTATCCGCGCGCGCATCATCTGGGGAACCCAGAACGCGCCGGTGGTGCCGGTTCTCGCCGTATCGCGCATCGGCGGACAATATTTTGCGTTCGTCGCGGAACCGGATGCGAAAGCGGGTTCCTACGTAGCGCACCAGAAACCTCTGAAGGTCGGGCAGATGGTGGACAACAACTATGTTGTGCTCGACGGGATCAAACCGGGCGACAAGGTGATTGTTTCGGGAACGCAGTTCTTGATTGACGGAGCGCTCGTGACGCCGCAGGGGTAAGGGAACGTCAGTCTTAGGTCTTAGGTTTCAGGTTTCAGGTTTCGGGTCTCGGGTCTCAGAGTTCGCCCCTTCATGTTCGTTGACTTCTTTATCAAGCGGCCGGTGTTTTCGACGGTGTGTGCACTGCTGATCATTCTGGCCGGGGCGGTTGTGATTCCCTCCCTTCCGATCGCGCAGTTTCCCACTCTGGCGCCGCCGCAGGTCGCGGTAAACAGTTTCTACGTGGGCGCGAGCGCACAAACCGTGGAGTCGGCGGTCACGACGCCGCTGGAGCAGCAGATCAACGGCGCGCAGGGGATGAAGTACCTCACTTCGTCGAGCGGGAACAATGGGGTCAGCACCATCACCGCGACTTTCGAGCTGGACCGTGACCCGGACCTGGCCGCGGTGGACATCCAGAACCGCGTCAACACCGCGCAAGGACGGCTGCCGAACGCCGTGAAGGCGACCGGCATTTCGATTGTGAAAGCTTCGAACAACTTCGTGTTCGGGGCGGCCGTGTTTTCCCCCGACGGGCGATACGATCCGCTGTTCCTCAGCAACTATCTCGATGTGTATGTGAAGGACTCGCTGAAGCGGGTGCCCGGGGTAGCGGACGTGGTTATCTTTGGCGAGCGCAAATACTCGATGCGGCTCTGGCTGGATCCGGTGCGCATGGCCAGCCGTGGCTTGACTGCGGGCGACGTGGTGAGCGCGCTAGAGGAACAGAACGTCGAAGTCGCGGCCGGACAGGTCGGACAGCCACCTTCTAAACCGAGCCAGGAATACCAGATCAGTGTGCGGGCGATTGGCCGTCTTTCCGAGGCGTCGCAGTTCGACAACATCATTCTCAAGACCAATGCCGACGGCACGCTGGTGCGGGTCAAAGATGTAGGGCGCTCGGAACTGGGCGCTGAGGACTACAGTAGCGACCTGCAGTTCAACGGGAAGGACGCACTCGGCGTCGGCATCACCCAACTCTCGACTGCGAACGCGCTGGAAGTCGACCGCCTGGCCATAGCGGAACTGGACCGGCTTTCGAAGCGGTTCCCGCCAGGCATGAAGTATCAACTGGCGTTTGACACCACCGACGCGGTGGGCGAATCGATTCGCGACGTGCTGACGACCTTGATCCAGGCGATCGCGCTGGTGGTGCTGGTGATCTTCGTGTTTCTGCAGAATTGGCGCACGACGATAATTCCCGCCGTGACGATCCCGGTCTCGCTGATCGGCACGTTCGCGTTCGTCAAGCTGCTGGGGTTCTCGATCAATACGCTGACTTTGTTCGGCATTACGCTGGCGACCGGGCTGGTTGTGGACGACGCGATCGTGGTCATCGAAAACATCGAGCGCCACATTCAGGAAGGGCAACACGACGCGCATAAGGCGGCGTCGGAGGCGATGGGGGAAGTAGCGGGGGCGGTCATCGCCACCTCGCTGGTGCTGGTCGCGGTCTTCGTACCGGTCGCGTTCTTTCCGGGGACGACGGGAATTCTGTTCCGGCAGTTCGCGCTGACCATTGCGTTTTCGATCGCGATTTCAGCGTTCAACGCACTGACCCTGACGCCATCGCTGTCGGCGATTCTGCTGGGGAGAACGCATGGCCAGAAGAATTTCCTCTTCCGGATGGTGGACCGGATCATCGACAAAGTCACCGAGGGCTATCGGCGGTGGCTGCACAAATTTCTTGAGTATCGGTGGGTGGCGGTGATTCTGTTCTTCGCGGGGCTGGGATTGACCTACTTCGTATTCCAGCGGGTGCCGAAGGGCTTCGTGCCCAACGAAGACCAGGGATACTTCATCATCGCGGTGCAAGCGCCGTCGGGCGCATCGTTGAGTTACACCAAGAGGATCGGGCAACAGATCAGCAAGATCATTGCAAATGTCCCGGAGGCCGAGGGGACATTCGCGGTTTCGGGGTTCAGTTTCGGGGGGAACGCGCCGAATCGCGGTCTCACCTTCGTGCCTTTGAGACCTTATTCCCAGCGGAAAGGGGACGCCCACACCGCCGATGCAATCCTGAACCGGATTCGGGGGCAGTTGTTTGGGATTTCGGGGGCCATCGTGATTCCCTTCCCGCCGCCGGCGGTCCAAGGGTTGGGACAATTCGGAGGATTTCAGTTCGAGGTGCAGGACCAGGGTGGCCACACGCTGCAGGAACTCGACCAGGTGACAGAAGACATGATTCGCCAAGGGGGGCAGCGTCCACAAAAAGACCTGGCCGGACTGTTCACCACCTACAGCGCGAAGGACCCGCAGTTTCTGGTGACCATTGATCGGGAGAAGGCGAAAAGCCTGCACGTGCCGCTTTCGCAGATCACCGACAGCATGAGCGTGTACATGGGGTCGGCGTACGTGAACGACTTCGACTTCAACAACCGTTCGTACCGGGTTTACGTGCAGGCAGACCAGCAGTTCCGCGCCGAATCCAAGGACATCAAAGAGTACTACGTGCGCTCGGATAGTGGAGCGATGATCCCGCTCGACAACCTGGTCACGATCACGCAGACAACCACGCCGCAGGTGATCAGTCACTATAACCTGTTTCGCTCGGTGGAGATCGATGGGTCGGCTGCGCCCGGATTCAGCTCTGGACAGGCGATCGCAGCGATGGAGGAGTTGAGTGCAAAGTTGCTGCCGCAGGGATATTCCTACCAGTGGACAGGATTGTCGCTGGAAGAGTTAGAATCCGGCGGCACAGCCGTGATCCTGTTCGGACTGGGAACGCTGGTGGTGT
>DATMPS010000007.1:0-2885 GCA_035567435.1 Terriglobales bacterium
CGCGGCCGCCTTCTGCATGTTCAATCGCTACGTCGACGGTTTGGCCACCTGGCAGCCGGAGGATCCGGAAATTTATCGAGAGATTGGGAAGCAAACTGCACAGTTGGGTTACGCGGCCCGAGACTGGAAACGGCCACTCCAGACACTGACAACCAAATAGCTCCGGTACTTCCGGACTTGAGGGTGCGGATGCGGGTTACGTCCTCCCAACCGAGCGCCGTTGGTGGGAATCCGACTACCTGCCGCCGGAAGACGCAAGCGCTCGAAATCGGCAAAAGCAGCTCCGGCGATACTGCCGGCACCACCAGGTAAAAAGCCTTTGACAACGGACTGTGCGGGAGTGCTCGCACGCATTCCCGCACAGCATCACACAATACTCCGCGCTTGAAGGAGTGATTTTGTCGATCGTCACCAAAACGAGGCGAAACAGGCACCAAGCCCTGAGGAGAGCACTGGTGGGAGTGAACACCATCTTGAGATTGCACACGCGCGAGAGCATCCGGATACCCCAGAGCATCGAAAGACACCCCGCGCTTTTCGAACAGCGCTTGTCGCGATGCCGCGGGCTGCTCTGCTTCGTCCCATGCCATGTGCTCGACTGTCGCGAAGGAGCCGAAGAAGCGGTGGAAACTGCAGGATAACGGCCTCACGGAATCCGTCAAGTTTCGAGCACGAAGGTCGCTTCCGCAGTTGGCTCGTGAGAGTCCTTATTGATGAAGCTCTGGTGATTTTCCGCGGAGAAGAGGCAGCTCAAGTCTCTCCGCTGGGCAAGCAAGATCCATCGAGTGCATGATCAGAAAACCCACGGAGATAAGACACCGCTGATTATTTCGGCTGAATTTCGACCGGATTTGGGAGCCGGATTGCGGTCTGGGAATCGCTGACGACTAGTCTTTGACCATGCGCAATGTAACGCGAGATGACGGCGGTCTTCGACCAATCCAGGTCCCAGCCGTTCCCGATGGCGATCACCGTGTAAGTACCGGGGATCACACTGTGGAACGTGAAGGTGCCGTCGAGGTCGCTCTGGTCTCGGCGGAACAGTTCATGATTTGCGTCAGGGTTTTCAGGAACCAGCACGATCATGGCCCCGGCGGCGCCTTTGCCGACGAGCTGCGCAAGCCCGTTGACGTCGGCGGTGCCTCCGACGACCGATAGTGAGAGAGTGAGGTTCGCGCCCGCGGGTACGGTGAACGAATGGCCGGAGATGGGGGAGCCATTTACTAGCATGGCAACCACCGAATATGCATGGGGCCCACCTGCGGCGAAGACTTCGTAGTTCCCCGGTGCAACCTCTGCGAATGTGACTTCGCGAGTCGAACTCACGGCTCCCCAGGCGACCACGCGGTGCTGCGCATTGCGCAGGGCGACCGCCATCTGCGGAGGGAGTGCAGTTCCGCCGACCAGTCCGACTTTCGCAGAGATGTTGCTGGCGGCTTGACCGGACGAGGCGTCCAGCTCCTGATCGTCCTCGCCGATCTCGATCTCGCTGCTCTGGCTGGGCTCGGTGTTCTGCTGCCCGAGGCGCAGTTCGTACTTGCCGGGGGCGGCGGTGATCTCAAAGACACCGGGTGCGGGCATCTGCACGTCGGGTTGGATGGCTTGCTCCTGGCCGTCGAAGTCGCGTTTGAAAAGCATGGGAACTCGGTAGCCCTGCCCGCCTTCCTGCGGCGGGCTACGCAGGATCACGTGCAAAGTAGGAAGCGGCGTCAGGTGGATATCGAGGTCGAGATGATCGCCCCCGCGAATGAGGATGGGAGAGGCGTCTTCGACTTCGGTCGCTCCAGCGTAGTACGTGGGCGGGTAAACCACGTCAAGAGAACGGTCGACGGAGATGGGAGCATCGGGCATGGCCGCTTGACGAATCGACGGCGGGTGTACTGCATACCACGGCTTTGCTGCGACGGAGACGAAGTAGGTGCCGGCATTCAGGGGAGCGAATTCGAATGATCCCTGATCGTCCGATGCATCGCCGCGATAGCGCACAGTGCGGCTGACGCCCGCGCTGTGGTCATCGCGCCAGAGCGTGACGGTGGCCGTGCGGACGGGTTCACCGGATTCGTCGAAGACGTGGCCGGTGAGAACGGCCGTGGGAACAAGACGCAGAGTGAGGTTCTCGGTGTCCACCCCGGCACCAGTTACTATAGCGGTCGAGAACTGCTCGTGTTGGTCGTAGGTGCCGGTGATGTATCCGCGCTTGGCGCCCTGCAGCGAATATTTTCCGGCATGGAGGTTTCCGAATTCGAAATGGCCGTTGTCGCCGGTGATCATGAACATTTCGCTTTTAGGGTTCTTGACGTCCTGCAGAGAAACACGAGCGCGGGAAAGTTGACCTTCGCTGGCGCCGACAACGGTACCGGCAATGCGGAAATGGCTGAGGCTTCCCGGAGACAGTTGAGGCGGCGTTTGCGCGAGGAGCGTAGCCGACACAGGGAAGAGTAAACAGCCGAGCACTTGCGCGGTCACGAAGCCAGATCGAAGTTGCGACATCTTGGCGTTCACTCCCTGGTGGGGATCAAGGTCAAGCGCACTTGCTCGGTTTGTCCCGGGACAAGGCGGACGACCGGGCCTTTGCCTTCATAGACGCCCATGGCTTCCGCATTCTGATATTCGAGTTCCCCCTGCTGGCGGTCAAAGGCAAGGATGCGATAGGTGCCGGGAGGGAGTTGCTGGAACTGGAAGGTCCCTTCGGGTACGACCGAACTTGCCGTGAAGCGACCGGGGGAGTCGGGCAGCGGGATGCAGTAGACGTACGCACTCATAGTCGTTGGGACCGGACCGGTGCTGCCACCGGGTGCGCCGGCAGGTGCAGCAGGCATGCCCTCGACGGTTCCTTCAAGCGCAGCGCCGTCATCGCGCAGGACGATGTCAATAGGAAGACTCGC
>DATMPS010000008.1:0-100903 GCA_035567435.1 Terriglobales bacterium
AGCAGGTGCTCCGTTTCTATATAGGGAGACCCGAACTGGCTTGCTTCATAGCGCGCAAAAAAGATGACGCGCCTGGCTTTCTCCGTATAGCGTTCGAACATATAGCCCCTTCCCCCTGAGCTCGACCGGGAGTCAGAACCCTAACCCCGAGAACCCCTGGCCCTAAACACATTATGCAATCAACGGCCACGAAACCCAACCCCCCTGAAACGTTTTTCTAAGGGTGGAGTCCCGGATGGCACTGTGGTGCCATGGCAATCGCGGCCGATTTCGCCTTGCCCTTCTCATAGTGCGTCGAACTGGTAAGAATGTTTCTCGCCAGTCACAACCCTTCCAGCTGCCGCGCAAGAACGGGTCAGGCGCCCAGCGACTCCGGAACCACTTCTTCCACGTGTCCCTGATGCAACCGCAACACGCGCTGGCAGCGGCGTGCAAAAGCAATATTGTGAGTCGCGATGAGGGAAGTGAGTTGATAGTCGCGATGTAGCCTGGCAATCAAGGCAAAGACCGATTCGGCCGTGCGCCCGTCCAAGTCCCCGGTCGGCTCATCCGCCAGAAGGATCTTAGGAGCGGTGATGAGTGCCCGGGCCAACGCCACTCGCTGTTGCTCGCCGCCAGACAGTTCTCCCGAGCGGTGATGTCCGCGGGCTTCCAGTCCCACCTCGCGCAGCCAGCGGGTGGCCTCCCCCTGAACTGCTTGCAAAGGTTGCCCGCGCAACAGCAGCGGCATGGCTACGTTTTCCAGGGCCGTGAACTCGGGAAGCAGGTAATGAAACTGCCAGACAAACCCGATTTCACGGTTGCGAAAATCCGCGGCGGCATCGTCGGCCAGCGAGTTCAGCTGCAAGTCGGCGCAGTATACGTCACCGTAAGAAGCGCGTTCAAGGGCGGCCAGGATGTGCAGCAAGGTGCTCTTGCCCGCACCCGATTCGCCCACGATGGCCAGCATCTCTCCCTTCCGTACCGCAAAGGACAAGTTCTCAAAGAGCACCAGGTCTGACTCGCCTGAGCGAAAGACCTTCTTCAAATCCGTGACCCACAAAGCCAGGTCTTGTCCGGTTAGATGCAACCGCCGTCTCCTTCGATACACGGAAGCCAGTTGCAACCCACGAGCGACCGACGCCGAATCTTAGATGCGCCCAGGTTGCCTCACTCCATTAGATCATGAGGCACGCCGGAGTGCCCGGAATCCCAAATGCGGAAGCTCGTATGCTGAAGACTGTATACCCGTCATTTACCAATGCAATGTGACGTTGGTCACAGGCTGCAAGTGCGTGCAAGGCAAGTGTGGGAACCACAGGCCTGCAGACTTCTTGTATGGCCCGTTGGTACCGGTCCGGCCTTACTCGTAGCGCAACGCTTCGGCAGGCAGGATGCGCGCCGCCGACCATGAAGGGTACATTGTGGCCACGAACGAAACCCCGATCGCTACCAGCGCCACCAGCACGCCGTCGATGATGCGGGGCGCAAATGGGACGTAGTCGATGGAGTAGACCTCGGGCGCAAGTGAGATGAGATGGTAGTGCGCACCAGCCCACGAGATGGCATAACCCAGAGTCAGGCCGATGGCCGTGCCGATCAGGCCGATCAGAACGCCCTGCGCGACGAACAGGCGGTGGATTTGCGACTTACGGGTGCCCATGGACATGAGCACCGCGATGTCCTTGGTTTTCTCCATCACCATCATGATGAGCGAAATGAGGATGTTCAGCGCGGCGACCAACACGATGAGTCCAATCGTGATGAACGTGACCACACGCTCCAGACGAAGCGCCCGGAAGATCGCTTTGTTCTGCTCCATCCAACTGGTGGCCATGAAGCCTTTGCCGGCGGCCTGCTCAAGTTGCTTGGCGACGACGTCAGCTTGGTAGGCGTCGTCCACTTTGAACTGGAGCACCGAGATCAGGTCGCCCAGGCCGAAGAGCCGTTGGGCGTCGGACAAGCGCGTGAACGACCATGCGGTGTCGTAGTCGTAGAAGCCGGAGTTGAAGATCCCGACCACATGGAAACGTTTGTACTTGGGAACCATGCCGAGGGGGGTCAGTTCGCCCTGGGGACTAGTGACCATAACGATCGAGCCGACGGTGGCGCCGAGGTCGTCAGCCATATCTTTGCCCAGAATAATGGGAGGCATAGCTGCGACTCGCTGCTGGACCACGCTCAGGGAGTCCGAAGATTCGGCGGGGCTGTTGTCGGTTGGGTGGCGGTTGGGATTTTGGGTCAAGGCCGGCGCAGACCGATTGGCGAGGTCGGATTCGGCGGGAATTGGAGTTTCGTTCAGGGCATCGGCGGACCCGATCCTCACGGTGTTGAGCAGATCGCTCACCTGGCGCTCGTAGGCGGGAATCATGCCTTTGAGCACCGCGCCGCGTGCCCGTGGGCCGCGCGAGATTAGCACCTGCTCAAAAATCACGGGCGAAGCGGCCACGACGTGCGGTCTTTTGCTGAGGCGCTCCAGCAATGGTTGCCAGTCCTTGATGCCGTCACTTTGGACGCGCAGCAGGCTGATGTGCGAAGTCGAGCCGAGCAGGCGCTGCTGCAGGTCCTGACGGAATCCGTTGTTGATGGCGAGGGCGACGACGAGCGAGGCTACTCCCGCGGCGACGCCAAGGACGGAGACGCCAGTGATCACGCCGAGGAAGGCTTGACGGCGCTTGGCTCTCAGGTAGCGGGTCGCGATGAAGAGTTCGAATCTCACGAATAGCAGCTCTTGGCTTCTAGCCTTTTGCTCTTAGCCAAAAGCGGATTATAGACGGGAGGGGGGTTCTGCGAGCTTCGGAAGGACGGCCGGTACAGACCTCTTGTATGCCGCGAACGGCTCGCCAAAGCGCTGGGCGAGTTCTACGTCTTCCGCGCGGATCATGATAGCGCCGGTGATCATTCCGAACCCAGTCAGCGCGTAGCACGCCGCGAGACCGGTCCCGACGCTCCAGGCCAGCATTTCACAGAGATGGGCCAGGTACACGGGATGGCGGACGTGCGCGCGTACGCCGGAGGTCGCGAGGCGCTGTTCCGGATGGCCGGTCTGGACTTCCGGCACTCCGCCGAGTTGTTTTGGGCTGAACCCTGCCCCGGCGTTCGAATAAATCCAAATGCCGAGAGCGAAGAGGGCCGCAGCGGGGAGCCAGGTCCACGGAGTTTGATACAGAGGCGCGGTTCGCCAAGGCAAGGTCGCTAGCGCGACCAGGACCCACATGCCGACCCACGCCGGGATCAGAACGCGATAAGGTGAGCGTGGGCGCGAACGCCAATATTCAATCCGGGTGTGGATCAAGAGCCAAAACACAGGAATGGTCGAGTACACGACGCAGGCCAGCCATCCCAAGGTGTGGAGTGCGGATTGCAAGAGTTCATTTTAGCTCGGCGGAGGGTTCAAGCGGACTACGCCGCACGTCGCGTGGGCGCCGCAGCGAAAAGCGAGCCGAGCTTCGCTCCGCAGGACAGACGAGGGCGTCGGTCCCCAAGCGGGCAATGGCGTGCCAGCGCTAAAGCACGTTGCTCCACGACGAGGCGCTCGTCGCTGCTTAAGCGGTTTTTGTGGCACAGTAGAGAACAATGGGGGCATCGGAAGATTTACCTACCTCGGCGGCTGCCGCTACGCATCCGGATTTTGCGCTGTACGAGATTGCTCGATTTTTCATCGTGGCCGGGCTGGAAATGCAGTCGGTCGCGGTGGGATGGCAGGTGTACGAGATCACACACCGGGCGCTCGATCTCGGATTGGTTGGGTTGGCGCAGTTTCTACCGGGCGTGCTGTTGTTCCTGGTCGCCGGACACGCTGCCGACCGGCACGACCGTCGGCGGCTGCTCAACATCTGCTACTCCGGATTCATCGTTTGCTCTTTACTGCTGCTGGCGCTGACCGTGTGCGGGTGGCGGTCGGTTCACTTGATCTACGTGGTGCTGCTTGTGCTCGGGGTGGTGCGGTGCTTCAACTGGCCGGCAAGCCGGGCGCTGCTGCCGCAACTCGTCCCGATGGAATACTTCTCGAAAGCAGTGGCGTGGAACGCGAGCGTGTTTCAAGCGGCGACCATCCTCGGACCTGCGGTGGGAGGAATCTTGTATGCGCTGACGGGAGGCCCCGCGGCAGTGTATGCGTCTTCGGCGGTATTGAGCGCCATTGCGTTGCTGGCAACGCTGCGCATTCGCTCAAAGAGCCAGGCCAGGCCGGCGGAAGAAATGACCCTTTCCACCATGATGGCGGGCTTCCATTATGTGTGGCGCGAGAAGGTCGTGCTGGGATCGATTTCGCTGGATATGTTTGCTGTGCTGTTGGGCGGTGCGGTGGCGCTACTGCCCGTGTATGCGAGCGAAATCCTCAAGACGGGTCCGTGGGGGCTGGGACTCTTGCGGAGCGCTCCGGGGGTGGGAGCGGCTCTGATGGCGATATTTCTGGCGCGGCGGCCGATCCGGGGACGCGCCGGGATGATCATGCTGGGTTGCGTCGCGGGGTTCGGGGTGTTCACCATCTTGTTCGGGGTGTCGCGCAGTGTGATGCTCTCGCTGGTCGCATTGCTGCTGGTCGGTGCGACCGACATGGTCAGCGTGATTATTCGGGCGACACTGGTGCAGGTGGCGACGCCAGACGCCATGCGCGGACGCGTGAATGCCGTCGATATGCTGTTTATCGGGGCGTCGAATGAGTTGGGCGAGTTCGAGTCAGGGCTGACGGCACACTGGTTCGGGACCGTGCCGGCAGTGGTGCTGGGTGGCGTGGGAACGCTGTGCGTGATCGGGCTGTGGGCGTGGCTGTTTCCGGAGTTGCGCAACGCGGACCAGTTGCATCCAGCGAAAACGGAACCAGTGGCGTGAGGGGCTGTGAAAAAACTCCGGATGGAGTCGCGGCTTGCCGCGTCTGAGTCGGGGCAAGCCCCCGACTCGACCAGCGACGGTTGAGGCCGACACGCCTCCCGCTTTAATTCGCTACTTGCCCCGGATCACAGTTTTCGCCGAGCTCATGTTGTCGAAGCGGTCATACACGCGCACCACCACGACGTGCTCGACCTGACCGGAAGCCGATTCATGCTTCTTCGGTTTAGCCGGGGCGTCTTCGACGTCGCCGCTCGGGACCGCGGCTTTGAAGTCGTAGTTCTCGGTCTTCGCGTCGGCGATCTGGCCGACGGGTTCAACATACTGCCAGTCGTTGGCGTCGATCGAGTACTCTGCGCGTTTAATGGCGGAGAAGCCGTCCGCCGCGCGGAAAGTGACGTGAACCTTATCGCCTTCAGCGGCGGCTGCGAGATTCTCGATGTTCGGCGGAGTGGTATCAACCTCGACGCGGGGACTCTCTTTCTCGCAGGTAAGGGCGTCGCCGGGGGAATGCGACGGCGCATCGGAGGCGACGACTTTGAAGGTGTAACCGCCGTCGGGCAGCAGGCTCGCATCGAAAGAATAGAATTTGTCTGTGAGGCCGTCTTTCAGCAGCAGCCAGCGCGTCTCGCCGTCGCCGCGGTAGTAGAGGGAATATTCCAGTTGATCGTCGTTGTCGTCGTGCGCGACCCACTTCACGCCCATGGAGTCGCGATCGTGTGTGGTGGGAACGGGCGCCTCGAAATGCGGCTGGGACGGGTTGACTGCTCCGCCCCCGCTCAGGTCCACACCGATGGGCTTGGGCATTGCCTGATAGCGGACGGCGATCTGGACGGCCACGTCATCGATGTCGGGCGCGACGTTTTTCGATAAGTAGTTGAGCTTGACGCTCTCTACGCCGGGCGCCAGATTCCCGGCGTGAAGCACGGCTTTCCACTGCACGAAGCGGGCGGAAGGAATGCTGGTCTCGCCGCTGCGGTCGATTTTCTTCCATGGACTCCAGTTGCGGTCGGGGTTGTCAACGTTGCCGCTGCGGGCGAACAGTTCAACGTTGCCCGTGTCGCGCGTTTCTACCCGTCCCCAGCGCGAGAAAATCTTGGCGTCGAAGACGTCGCTCTCATAGCTGCCTTCGGTTTGCGGACCGGGGCCGAGCACGAAGATTTTGCCCAGATTGCTGCCCGCGGCGTAGAGGCCACCGCCAGGGGCTTTCGCGAAGGCCGTGACCTGAGAGGCCCCGGCTTTCAGGAGGTCGGTAAAGTCATCCTCGCTCTTCATGGCGAAGATGTGTCCGCGGTTCCCGCTGCCAGCAAGCAGACGGCCCTGCGGGTCGAACGCGAGGGCATAGACGATATCCTCCCGCGAAGTCCAGAGGCGGGTGGGCGATCCATCAGGCGCGATCCTGTAGATCTCGGAGCCGCCACTGGCGCCGGCGCCGGGCGCGGGAAAGTTCATCATGGCCGACATCATGGGCTGCGAGGGCGTAATCACGATGCCTGGCGGTCCGGTGGGTCCGGGCGACGTCGCCGGAGTGGGACCGGTGGGCTGCCCGAAACCGGGCATCAGGCCCGAGCCGGGATGTTTCTCACCGACGCCCGACGCGTAGATATTGCCCGCGTCATCGAGGGCCAGAGCGGTGATCTCTTTCTTGGGCGCGCTGTACAGAACGAAGGCCTCACCTGAAGGCGCAATACGATAAACCAACCCGCTGCCGTCGGAGCCGGCAATCAGGTTTCCTTTCGGGTCGAGTGCCAGCACGCGAATATGGGCTTCGTCACTCTTGAAGAAGACCGAATGCTCGCCCTTGGGTGTGACCCGGTAGATTTCGCCGCGGTCTCCGGTGGCGACGTAAAGATTTCCGGAACCGTCGAGGGCGAGGTCCCAGATGTACTTGGTGCCAGGATCGAAGTAGACCGAGGACGTCCAGTTAGGATCGAGCTGGCTCTTGGATTTGTCGGGAGAATTTGCCTTCGCGGAGTCGGCCTTGACCGAGTCGGCTTTGGTACCGCTCTTGTTCTCGATCTTGTAAACCTTGCCGTCGGGCGCCGTGCCCGCGTACACGACTCCGTTCTTTGCAACCACCAGCGCCTGCACCTGCAGCTCCGTGGGCTCGAAGATTATGATGGCCTGCCCGTCGGGAGTGATGTGGTAGACACGGGCCGGGGCACCGCTGGCGGCATACACGTTGCCGGCATCGTCGGAGGCGATCGACCATATGTAGGTCGAAGGTGCGGTGTAGAGCGCCTTGAAGGCCGGCGCGAGTCCGAGGCCACCCGTGCTGCGGATCGCGACTCCCGTGGCGGTGCCTTTGGTCAGTTCTTCGAACTTGGATTGTTCCCAGGTGCGGGTGCCTTCCGGAAAGGCGGGAGCGGAGAGGCAGAAGGCGAGCAGGACGACGGCAAACTTCCGCGGGTGAATGTGCAAGTCTGTACCTCGATATCCAATATGTGGTTCGGGAACGTTCAGGTTAACACGGCTCCAAGAGCAGCAAGGACGCGAAGGTTCACAGCTACTTGATCGTGATGGTAAGCACTTGCGCGCCGGCAACGGCAAAATCGAGTGGCGGGGTAGCCGCTTCGTTGACCTGCGATTCCCCGAGCACCACCATCTCCTGGGTGCCGCGCATGCCGTCCATGACGTTCATGACCGAGAACGGCAAGGTGGGCATGACTTTGTCGGCCACCATCGCCTCCGGGTCGGCCTCCAGCAACGAGACGTAAACGCGGTTGTTGGAGTGCTCCTTGTTCAGCAGCGCAATCGTAGATGCCAGGTCGAGCTTGCGGGCCATCATGGGCATGCCGCGCCGCATGCGGTCGAGAGTGTCTCCGTCGCTGACCAGGATGCGCAGCAGACCCTTCGAAGCCGAGGTCGGGATCCTGATGGGAATCTGGCGGACCAGTCGATCCCCGCGATACGGAGCGAGTACCGTTTCCACCGTAATTTCATCGCCCGGCCGGGCCTCGGTCACGTCCGTGCGCGCGCTTTCCAACCGCGCCCAGCGGCGCTCTTTGACCAGATCGAAGTCGAGTCGTACCGCCTTGACCGCGGGCGCGTCGAAGGGATTGTCATAGATGCGGCCGAAGCGCTCGCCCAATGCCAGTGCAGCCAGGAACGCGGCGGGTTGTCCGGCGTCGGTCGGCGCGAAGACGTTCTGCAGAGCCACGTCCGGAAAGCCTTTGACGCTGATCAGGCCCTTGAGCCGGTAAGTCGTTTCCTCGCCGTAGTCGTTAATGCCATGCAGAGCGTTGAAGACCGTCGCCATCATGGCTACCGGACTCAGACGCGCATTGTTGAGCACTTCGTAATGGATCTGTTTGGTCGCGGCACCGCTACGAATGGTGAGCGTGACTGGAATCATGTCGGGCTGCTTGTCGAGCAGGCCCATGATGCCCGTATGCCGGTCTTGCACAAAGGCACCGACCGGTTCGGTGGTGTTCACGATCTTGAACGCGTTCAGCGGCGACGGGAGCGTGGCCAGAACGTCGGCTTTGTTCATGGGCAAGTCGACGCTGCCGAACTGCAAGAGCGGATGGCCGCAGGCCAACAGACGCGTGGCATCCAGATAGGTGATAGTACAGGTGGCGGCGATGTCCATGTCGCCGCGCACCAGGATCGCGCTGATTGCCGATCCGGGCTCCAGGGGTTCAGGCTGCTTGGCGTCGCTGACGGAGCCGGCGCCCATCACCGGAACCACGCCGGCGGAAGCGAACTGCGGTGCAAACCGCTTGATCGTCTCTTCACTGAAACCGTTAAACACCAGCGGCGCTTCGATGGGTTTCAGGTAGTTCGCGTAATTCTGTACGGGAAGATTGACAGGTTCTCCCGGGCCGGCCGTTTTGGTGGCGGCATTGCCCGGGACCGCACTCACGGGCGAGCTGCCACCGGGACTCTTGTCGAACGCATTGATCTCGAGCATGTCGGCGATCGGGGTCACGCCAGCGATCGGTTCCTTCGAAAATTCGCCGATCCGGAACGCTAGAGCGCCCGCGAGCTTGCCCTCGAGGTAGACGGGGCTGCCGCTCATGCCGGCGACTACGCCGGTGTACTCCACCTTGGGCCCGTGCAGGCGCACCAGAATGATGTCCCCCTTGGGGCCGTTCATGTTCTTCAGGACGCCGAGTACTTCTACGTCCATGGCTTCCGGCTGAGTGCCTTCGAACACCGTGTACGCAACTCCGAGCATGCCGGTATGAATCTGGCTGACCGGGATGGTCTCGGTTGTCTTGGGAGCGTGCCCGCCTGGTTCGGCTGCGATCGCAATTGTGGTGAAGAGATAGAAGAATGCGGCGAGCGAGAGAACAGCTTTTCTCATGTATTTTAGCCCGAAGAGCCCTGCCAACGTGGCTCAAGCACCGACCACTGAACTTAGACTCCGAACGATGGCAAGTCGTTGCCGGGAGAGGAGAAACAGGACCAAGCAAAACATCCCAATCGCGAAGCTTTGCGTCTATACTACCATCAAGAATATTAGCCGGGAATGTTTACTTTCGTAATCGCGTCGGGGAGCGCGGTGGGGACCAAGCGTATGCCAACCGTCCGTAAGATGTTGTTAACTCTAGTCTTGTGTGCCGTCGGGCTCAGTGTGGGCAGCTTGTGGGGTCAGGATTCGTCGCCGCAACCGCCCGCTAACGCGCAACAGAATCCCAACAAGCAAGAAGCTCCGCCCGAGGCGGGCGGGCCCGGCAATGATGTCGGACCCTACGCCATCCCTAGTAAAAAGAAGGCGGACGAGCCTCCGCCACCCGCTCCGGAGAAGCCCAAGAAGATCGAAGGGATGCCGGATTACTCCATCAAAGTGGACGTCCCCCTGGTGACCCTGGACGTGCTGGTCACGACCAAGGACGGGCAATTTATACCCGGGCTGAAAAAAGAGAATTTCCGGATTTTCGAGGACGGGAACGCGCAGACGATTTCGAATTTCAACCAGTCAGCCGCACCGATCACCGCGGTGATGCTCATTGAGTACGCCAATACCAACATCCGCTACATGTACGATGCGCTGAATGCGTCGTACAACTTTGCGGCTACGCTGAAGCCGGACGACTGGATTGCGGTGGTGTCGTACGATATGAGGCCCCAGATCCTGACGGACTTCACGCAGGACAAGCGCGCCGTTATGGGAGCGCTGAACATGCTGCGGATTCCGGGATTCTCCGAGCGCAACCTGTTCGACGCGCTCTACGACACAATCGACCGGGTGGAGCAAATTGATGGACGCAAGTACATCATTCTGATCTCCACCGGACGCGACACATTCAGCAAGCTGAACCTGGACCAGATCCTCAAGAAACTCAAGAACACGCAGAACGTCACGATCTACGCAGTCAGTGTCGGGCGTGAGTATCGCGAACGCGCAGAGGCCATGGGCGTCGGCGGCCTGATCACCACCGACTGGCTACAGGCCGACAACCAGATGAACACGTTCGCGCACCTCACCGGTGGCCGTGCGTACTTCCCGCGGTTCGAAGGCGAGTTGCCAGAGATTTTCAAAGATGTGGGCAGCGACATCCGCAATCAGTACACGCTCGCATATCACCCCACCAATACAAAGTTGGATGGTTCGTACCGTAAGCTGAAGGTCGAACTGATCGCGCCCGACGGGGGCACGCTGAAAGTGAGAGACCAGAAGGGCAAGGATGTGAAAGTCCAGATCTACACCCGCGAAGGTTATACCGCGAAACACCAGGTGGAGTAAGCGCCCGTTCTCAGTTCTCGGCAAGCCCAGGACCTAATCTCGATCAAGGTGAGCCATTCTTCTTCCGTGCGGTTCACCTGATTTCCTAGGACCTGACACTTTCAGACCTGACACCTGATTTTCAGTGGAAGAAGTGATCCAGCAGGAACAGGCAGCCCACTCCCAGGAACACCACTAAAGCCATCCTGACACCAGGCTCCTTGTTCACTTCGGGAATCAGGTCGGAGGCCGCCACGTAGATGGTTACGCCAGCCGCGAGCGGCAGTCCCGCGTTCACCTGGTGGCGGAACAGCGCCATCGTCAGCACGCCCGCCAGCGTCGCCACTCCCAGAAGAACCGAAGCGCCCCAGGCAAAGCTGCGGCTGCGGCCGCTGGCCAGCATCACCGACGCCACGGTGAATCCCTCAGGGATCTTGTGCAGGAAAACAGCGAAGAAAACGATCCATCCCAGCCAGTTGGAGACAAGAAAGCCGGAGGCGATGGCAATGCCGTCGAAGAAGGTGTGGATGATTAGTCCAAAAAGCACTGAGTATCCCTTGTGGGAGTGCACGAACTCGTCCTCATGGGTTTCTTCGCCGAAGTGGAAATGGGGCGTTACCGTGTGCTCAAAGAAGTGCACGACCAGGTAGCCGACGAGGATCAGGAAAGCGGCCCGTTTACCGCCTAAATTGAGACTGGTGGGCACCACTTCCACCAGCGCGGTGGCGAGCATGAACCCGGCACCCAGCGCCACGAAATACTTGAGATAGGAGCGCTCCCAGTTCCTCTGCACGATGATGGCGCCGCCAAAAATGTTCGCGCCGGCTGCGGTCATGCCGAGGAGAATGCTGGTTACCAGGGGGCTCATGGGCAGCGCGATCATAGCAAAAGCCAGTTCTCAGAATGTTCAGGCGGCACAGCGACTCCCCAGGGCGACTGCCACAATTCGTTGAGAGGCAGCTCAGGGGACAGTCCTAGCGCAACTTGATCGCATGGCAGAAAGCGATGGCGCTCGTAACTGACGTTTAGCTGGCAACCCGAAGATTTCCCGGCGAGGAGAGGTATGGCCTCACCCAACCCAGCTTCGAAGATCTGCCGTCTTAGTCCCGAGTAAGATCGCGGCAGGTCAGGCACGTTTCTCTGCCGGCGAGTTTTATCATTTCCTCAGCATCGCGCGCGGCTCCCTGGTGGAAGTGGAAACGCACGTTCAGATTGCGCTGAACCTGGCTACGTGTCCGACACCGAGGGCTCCGGGCCCGTTCGAAGAGACGGCCCAACTCAGTCGTATCCTCAATGGCCTGCTCGGGTCGCCGAAGAAACCTGCCTGATGGAACAGACGGGCGAAGTCGCTGTTGCTTGGAACTGAGAACTGCGAAGCGAGAACTGGGTTGTTTCAGCCACTATGTCGGATGTGCAGCACGTCGCCGTCCTGCACGATGTAGTCCTTGCCCTCGAGGCGGAGCTGACCTTTGGCGCGGGCGTTGGCTTCGGAGCCGGCTTCGAGGAGTTGATCCCAGCGGATGGTTTCCGCGCGGATGAAGTGGTGCTCGAGGTCGGAGTGGATGGCGCCTGCGGCTTCGACGGCGCGGGTGTGGACCGGGATCGTCCAGGCGCGGCATTCATCCTCGCCGATGGTCAGAAATGAGATCAGGCCGAGCAAGTGATAGCTGCTGCGGATGAGTCGGACCAGCCCGCTCTCGGGGAGGCCGTAGCTAGACAGAAATTCGGTCGCGTCGGCGTCGCTCATTTCCGCGAGTTCGGCTTCCACTTTGCCGCAGACTGCCATTGCACCTGCATTCGGACGCGCAGCCACTTCGGTCAGATCGTACTTCCCGACGGCCGCTTCAAGAGCCTTGCCCAGTTCCTGGGTTTCGCCCACGTTGAGCACGTAGAGGATGGGCTTTTCGCTCAGGAACATGAAGCCGCGAATGCGCTTCTTGTCTTCCGGGGTCATCTCCATTTCGCGCAGAGGCTTCTCGGTTTCGAGATGGGCCTTGGCTTTCAAGAGCAACTCGTTTTCCTTTTCGAGTTCGGGCGAGCGCATCTTCTTCAGATCTTTGACCAGGCGCTCGAGGCGTTTTTCAACCTGGCCCAGGTCACTTACTATCAAATCGAATTCGACGTTCTTGATGTCCCGCAAGGGGTCGATCGGGCCCACGTGCGGGATGGAGTCGTCTTCGAAGGCGCGGACTACGTGGATGAGCGCGTCGACGTTGCGCAGATGGCCGATGTAGCCGCTCTCCTTGAGAGCCTCCTGGCCGATGGCGCCCACGTCAACGTACTCGATGGAGGCGTGCGTCAGCTTCTTTGGCTTGTAAAGCGCGGCCAGACGGTCGAGACGGTCGTCTGGCACCTTGGCCACGCCGAGGTGAGCTTCCCTCGGGTTGGCAAGGGCCTGGGCAGAGAGATTGGCCTTGGTGAGGATGCGAAATAGAGATGTTTTGCCCACCTGGGGCAGACCAATGATTCCGGATTTCATAGGATCAGCTGAGAATGATAACAGGGAGAGATCGCATTCCTCGGGGGGGAGCGTGCTATGCTTCGGGTCCTCGCCAGTGGATGCCGCAAGGCCAAGACGCGTTCGTCCCCTCCTCACGGTAATGGCGTGTCTATCGGGATTGCTGCCTTCGAATGCGACGGCCCAACTCCGTTTTCAGGTGTTGGGCAGGGACACGATCGAGACGAGAATCCGCGGCTTTACCGGTTCGGATGCGGAGCGGGAAGCACGGCTCAAGAAGTTCTTCACCGATGCGGGCTGCAAAGACATTTCCGAAGAAGTGGTCAAATCGAAAAACCCGCCGAACCTGATCTGTGTTCTGCCCGGCCAGACCGATCGGGTCATTCTAGTGGGCGCTCATTACGATCATGTGAATGCCGGAGATGGCGTGGTCGACAACTGGAGTGGAGCTTCGTTGCTTCCCAGCCTGCTGTGGAGCCTGCGGCAGGCGCCGCGGCAGCACACCTACGTCTTTGTCGGCTTTACCGAGGAAGAGAAAGGGCTGGTAGGCTCCACTTTCTACGCGCGGCATCTGACGCCGGAGCAGCGCTCGAAGATCGAGGCCATGGTCAACATGGACACGCTGGGACTGGGGCCGACCGAAATCTGGGTGAGCCATGCGGACAACAATTTGGTGCGAGATCTCGAAGCGGTGGCGCGAGCCTTGAATCTGCCCGTACGCCCAATGAACGTCGACCAGGTTGGCGAGAGCGATTCAGAATCTTTTGCGCGCTACAAGATCCCGCGCATCACTATCCATAGCGTGACCCAGGATACGTGGCCGATCCTGCATTCGAGCCGCGATCGCCTGGATGCGATCAAGGCGGATGAATACTACGACACCTACAAGCTGGTCGCTGGATATCTGACATTTCTCGACCAGTCGCTCGGGCGGGCTTCTCCAGCGTCGCCCTCTGCGCCTGTCACGAAGACAGAGCACTGAAAAGAATGCCAGAGCTTCACGGCAAAGGACGTGCGGTGAGATAGGCCGCTGCCAATCCGAGGATCAGAACTCCAACCTCCAGCCGCACCGACCACGCATGCAGGGCGTCAAATTGCATGCGACCAGAATCGTTCGCCGGCACGGTGTCAATGTCCCCGAACTGCGCGCGCAGCGTTGCCATTTTTGGGGAAATTCCAAACTGCGAGACGAGGGTCAGCAAGAGCATCGCTAGCACGAGAATGTGGCGCGCAGCCAGCGGTTGTGCGGATCCACTGCTCAGGCTGGAGAGCAGCATCGAGCAGCCGAGGAAAGCGACGCCCGAGAATAGTCCGATCCAGTGCAGGAGTGTGAGCGAGTGTCCGACGACGGTTCCCGCCATGTGCCGGGAAGGCAGCACGGAAAACGCAGTGGGTGCTTCCACGAACGACAGGAAAGTAATTCCGCCGACCCAGACGATTAACGAGAGAAACATCAGAAAGCGCAGGATGGACATAGGAAAGCAGTTCTCGGTTGTCGGTTCTCAGTTCTCAGCAAGATGCATCGACCGTGCGGACGAACTCCTGGCAAGGGTAGCGTTCTGAACGGCGCGATGCAAATGCTGATGTAGAGGCCACACGATAAGGTGTCCATTTGGAGCTGGAGGCTGAGAACCGAGAACTGAGAACCGAGAAGTGGGTTCTCACACCGGAACAGCGACAGTCTCGGCGATGTCTCGCATGACTTGTTCGGCCTGATCGGTTTTCTTCAGCGTAGACGAATACGAACCACTCACAACGACTCGGTGGGCGAACACCGGTACAACCAGGGGTTTGATGTCTTCCGGAGTGCAGTAGGTGCGGCCTTCGAGGAAAGCCATCGCTTGCGCGGCCCGGTAGAGCATTTGCGAGCCACGCGGGGAAACACCGAGCGACAGGAACTCCGATTCGCGAGTCTTGCGGACGATGGCAAGGGCGTAAGTGACCAGCGTGTCGTCGACCCGTACCTTGGTAACGGCCTGTTGCATTTCAAGCACGTCGGCGCCCGTCAACACGGGCCGCAAAGTGTCGAGCTGGGCCGCGCCCGCCGCGGAGCGCAGGATTTCGCGCTCGGCGTCGCCATCGGGATATCCCATGTGAACGCGCATCAGGAAGCGGTCGAGTTGCGACTCAGGCAACGGATACGTGCCGTGGTGTTCCACCGGGTTCTGGGTTGCGATCACCAGGAAAGGCTGCGGCAACGGGTAAGAGTTCACGTCCACAGTGACTTGGCCTTCGTTCATGGCTTCGAGCAGCGCCGATTGTGTTTTGGGCGTAGTGCGGTTGATCTCGTCTGCCAGCAGAATGTTGGTGAAAACGGGGCCACGCTTGAATTCGAATTGCTGCTCGATGGAGGAGTAGATCGAAATGCCCAGGACGTCGGAGGGCAGCATATCACTGGTGAATTGGACGCGCTGGAAGCTGCAGTCGAGCGCGCGCGCCAGCGCTTGTCCCAGGGTTGTCTTACCCACACCGGGGACACCTTCGATCAGCAGGTGCCCGCGGGCGAAAATGGAGACCAATGCCAGGCGGATGACGTCGTCCTTGCCACGGATGACTTTGCGGAGCGCGGTTTCCAATTGAACGGCACGGTGGGTAGCGGCGGTGGCGGTTTCCGGAGACATGGGAAAGGCGATTCTACTATGCAGCCCTTGGCGGAAGCTGTTACCAACGTCACAGAGAGGCAGCTGCTAGCTTTTGGCTCTTAGCAGTTAACGCTCAGCGTTTAGTTGTCAGCTCTCACTCCCTCGTTTCGAATGATCTGCACCGGGCCTTCTAAGAATGTCTTGAAGACTCGATCTTGCTTGCGAGTTAAAAAAGAGCTAGCCGTGGTGCTTGGCTTGGATACCTCGGCTCCGCTCGGTGCAAGCTGGCGGCGGCGCCCGTCCCGATGCGAGTTGACTGTCCCCACGCCAGTTGTGTTAGCCGGCCCTCTGGAACTCGGCGGGACGGCCGGTCAGGCGCTCGATTCGTTTGGCGATCGGTGGATGGGTCGAGAACAGATTGCCCACGTTCACTCCCAATAAGGGCTGAATGATGAACAGATGCGCCGTGGATGGGGTTGCGGCCATGGGAATGCGCTTCGAATACGCATCCAGCTTGGCCAGGGCGCTGGCGAGCGCGTAGGGGTTTCCGGTCAAGTCAGCTCCGGTTTGGTCCGCTTGATACTCGCGCGAACGCGAGACGGCGAGCTGGATCAACATGGCCGCGATAGGCGCGAGGATGATCATGACGAGCGCGCCCAGGCCGCTGCCACGCCGCTCGTCGCGGCTTCCGCCGCCAAAGAACATGGCGAAGCGCGCCAGGTAGGTGATGGCACCGGCGAGGGTAGCTGCAACCGAGCTGATGAGGATGTCGCGGTTATTGACGTGGCCGAGTTCGTGCGCCAGCACACCTTCGAGTTCCTCGTCGTTGAGCAGGTTGAGGATGCCCTCGGTCACGGCTACCGAAGAATGTTGAGGATTGCGTCCGGTCGCAAAAGCATTGGGCGAATCGGTGGGGATTACGTAGATCTTCGGCATGGGCAGGCCGGCTTTCTGCGTGAGCCGTTCTACCACCTGGTGGGCGCGCGGCAGTTGTTCCCGGGTGACCGGCTGAGCGCGATAGGTTGCCAGGGCAATCTTGTCGGAGAAGAAGTAGGAGCCCACGTTCATGACGCCGGCAAAGATCAGGCCGATCAGCAATCCGCGCTCTCCGCCGAAGTAGCCGCCGATGAACATCAGCAGCAGGGCTAAAGAAGTTAGCAGGAAAGCGGTTTTGAATGTGTTTCCCATTAGGTTAATCCCTTTAGTGGGTCACCTAGTTTGATGTTCCGGACTCGTGGGCGATGCTAGGCAGGGAATTCCCGGCCGGGCTAGAAATAAAGCAATTCCTATCAGAGAGATAGAGGCCTGGCTCGGTGCGATTGGACAAGAGCGCAAAACCTTTGAGCGCAAAGATCGCAAAGGGTTCGCGAAGGAGGCTAAGACAGGGACGCAGCCGAGTTGGCGCTCGACTGCGTGAGTCTTGAGATGCGCTCAAGCAGGCGTAACGGAGCGATCAGTTCTTCTGTGCGTCGCGTTTGAGGGCGTGGGCGAGCGTACCGTCAAGCGCGGCCTTGGCTTTCTCGTACTCCTGCTGAGCGATCTTGCCTTGTTTGTGTTCGACTTCCAACTGGAAGAGTTCTTCTTTTAACGCTTCGAGCAGCATGGAGGAACGAGGTGCCGCCACCGCGGGTGCCGTGACGGCAGCAGCAGGAGCAACTCTTGGGGCAGGCGCTGGCGACACTGGTCGCGACACGCGCGGGGTGATGGGCTGTTGCGGCAGCTCAGGAGCTTCGAAGTCGGTGCCCAGGCGGCTGCTGGCTGCTGCAGCGCGTTGCCGTTTGGTCATGTAGAACGCGCCTCCGGCCAAGGCCAGAACGAATCCGCCGATGATCGGCCAGCGCCATTGTTGCAGCGGATCGGGTGCGTCAATCGGTGGACCGAGGCCGCCACCGGGGCCGGAGCGCGCTTCGGGAGCCTGTCCCATCGAGGAGCTACCACCTCCGCCGCCACCACCTTGGGTGGGTCCGCCCCCTGCGGAGGCCGCCAACATGCCTTCTCCCGAAAGCTTGAAGCTCAGCGGCTGGCCGACCTGCGTCATGGTGGCCACCTGGACGGTCGCGTCCGGCTGCTGCGGATCGTTCATCGACTGGAACTGTGCGCCGCCCTCGGCTGAGAATTGCATCGACTTGGGCAGCATGATGACAAAGTGCTGCATCCCGTAGAGCGACTTGGGATCGATGGTCACCGAACCGGAATACGCCAACTGATACGCGATCTCAAAGCGAGTTTCGCCGGGGCGCAGAGGAAAAATAAAGGCATAGCGATTCTTCTCCGCTTGCGGTACCGGAGCCTGGTTGAGCGGGTTTCCCCCGGCGGTGGTTGCCGTCGACTGAACGATCTTGGCCCCGTCGGGCAGATAGAACTCGAAATTCTTATCGTTCATCTGAGTCTTGGGCGGCTTGGACGAATTGGTTACCGCAAAGAGCCGCATGACTTCGAGCTGCCCTTGCTCCACTTGGAAGCGCATGACGTCGGCGGTCAACGAGACACCATCCACTTTCTTGGCTACGTCGTTGACTTCAACCTCTACCGAAGTGGTTCCGGGAGGGGCCATGCGGTGGTAGGTTACACCTTGGTGAATCGCACGGATGAGGTGGGGGCCCTGATCGTCGTATTTGAAGCTAAAGTTGCCTTTCGAGTCGGCCTTGATGCGCCCGGCCTCCTCCATGCCATTGCCGAGCTTGATGAGAACGACATCATCGCCCGCGGCGGGCTTGCCGGTGGTCGCGTTCTTCACAGTGCCGGTCAGCGTCTCGCCGGCCGCATAAGTGCCCAAGGGGATGGTCAAAAGCAATGCTGCAAACTTGGGGGAGAATTTCAAACCCTCGCTCCTTTCCGGTCGCGGAGTGCGGTTGGGGCCGCGGCGGCAGCCTGTTCGAGGCGCGAGATTTCCGCGAGGATGGCAGCGGCTTCCTCTTCCAATGATGCCTTCATCTCCTGGTAGTCGGAGTCAGGAAACTTGCCGGCTTTGTATTCGAAATTGAGGTCGCGCAGGTTGTCGTAGACGGCTTCCTTGCGCTCGCGCAGGTAAATGAGGCGCGTTTTCACCGGGCCTGTGTAGATCTGGCCGGGGATATAGAAGATGTAGAAGAGCGCGCCCACGGTCAGCAGGCCGCAGATAAAGAAAACTTCAAGGCTCACAGGTCCGTCTCCTTGTCCGCCTGTTCGCGGAAGCGCTCGAGTTCCGGTCCTTTGACCGGACGGATGCCGTCGGCCAGGGCAGGGGCGGGGCGCATCCGCCAGCTGCGGACGATCCATACCAGCGTCCCCATCCCCGCCAGCAATACTGCGAAAGGCATGATCCAGGCGACGCGGCCGAAACCCTTGGTGCTCGGGGCGGCGACTACCGTCATTCCGTACTTCTGGATGAATGACTGGATGGTCAGATCATCGTTGTCGCCGCGGTCGAGGGCAGCGGCCAGTTCGTTGCGCATGCGGTCTGAATACTGGCAGCCAACGTGGTTGCACTCGAGCAGCACCTGTCCGCAACTGCAGACGCACATCAGGTGGTGGCCGATGTCTTTGAAGCGAGCGTCCTCATCTCCGACGCCGAGGAACGTGAACAGGGCTACGCCAATCAGAGCGAGCTGGGCCGCGGGTTTGAGTTTCGGTCTGCTGGAAAGCCGCATCAGTCACCTGCTCCTACCACCGGGGCAGTTTGTACCCGCGCCGGAACGGTGGCTCGCAGAGGAGCCGTGTTTGGGATCAGGCAGGTGATCGTGCCGAAAATCATGACGATCAAACCGGTCCAGATCCAGGGGACCAGAGGATTCAGGTGCGCCTTGATGATGGGCTGTCCCGTCGTGTCGTTACGGCCTTCGTAGACGATATAAAGATCGCTGACCAGGAAGAGGTCTTGCGCGTAGGTGGGGTAAATCCGCGGTATGGTTTGCGGCTGCGAACTGGCCTTATAAAGGCGGCGCTCGGGATACAGGGTCGTAATCTGCTGGTCCCCCTTAAAGACGTTGATGATCGCCCACTCATTGCTGTAGTTGGCGTTGTCGTCCTGGGTATAGGACTGGCAGACCAGCGTATAAGGACCGAGGTTCATCTTGTCGCCGAAGCCCATTTCCTTTTCGACGTCACGATTGAAGGGAGTGCCAAGGATCCCGATGATCACCACCGCGACGCCGAAATGGACAATGTAGCCGCCGTAGCGGCGCGTGTTGCGGTGCCACAGATGGAGCATGGATCCGGGTAAACTGAAACCGGTATGGCGAGAGATTACGCGGCCGCCCCGGATAAATTCCGAGATCACGGTGAGCATGACCAATGTTGCCAGCATCGCAGCCATCAGCGAGTAGAAATATGCGACGTCTTTCCAGGGGCGCACGCCCAGGATCATCATCAGGATACCGACGGCCAAGCCGCCCAGGGCGGGCCACATGAAATTACGCCTCAGGCTTTCGAGCGACGTCCGGCGCCACGCGAGCAGCGGGCCGACAGCGGTGAGCAGAAGCAGGAGCAGGGCTACGGGGACGGCGACATTGTTGTAGAAGGGGGCGCCCACCGTCACCTTGTTGCCTTGCACCAGTTCGGAGATCTTGGGAAACCACGTGCCCCAGAGCACGGTGAAGCAGGCGATGACGAACAGCAGGTTGTTGAACAGGAAGCTGGATTCGCGCGAAATCATCGACTCAAGCTTATGTTCGCTGCGCAGGTGCGACTTGTTCTGCACGTAGAAGAAGACAAACGTGGCGAGACTTACGATGAGAAACCAGAAGAACCATGCACCGATCGAGGATTGCGCGAAGGCATGCACCGAACTGATGATGCCGCTGCGGGTCAGGAATGTTCCGAGGATCGCCAGCCAAAACGTGGCGAAGATCAGCCACATGTTCCAGGTCTTCAGCATGCCACGCTTTTCCTGCATCATGACCGAATGCAGGAACGCCGTGCCCGTGAGCCAGGGCATGAGCGAGGCGTTCTCGACCGGATCCCAGCCCCAGTAACCGCCCCAGCCGAGAACTGCGTAGGCCCAGTGCGCGCCCAGAAAAATTCCGATCGTCAGGAAGCCCCAGGTGACCATCGTCCAGCGGCGCGTGATGTGAATCCACTTCTCGCCGGGGTAGCGCATGATCAGGGCGCCGAGAGCGAATGCAAAGGGCACGGTGAACCCAACGTAGCCGAGGTAGAGCATCGGCGGGTGGATGACCATCTCGGGATATTGGAGCAGCGGATTCAGGCCGCTGCCGTCCGGGGGGAGTTGCCCTTGAAGGATCGCGAACGGATGCGCCGCGAAATTCAGCAACATCAGGAAAAACACCTGCACGGCGGCGATCACGACCGAGGCGTAGGCGAACAGCCGCGGGTCCGTCTTGTAGCGGAGCCGGAGTACGAATCCGTAGGTGGCTAGCAGGAGAGACCAGAACAACAAGGAGCCTTCCTGGCCGGACCAAAGGACCGCGAATTTATAGGGTCCGGGCAAGTCCCGGTTGCTGTGGTGGAAGATGTAGGCGATGGAGAAATCGTCAGTGAATGCCGCGGTCACCAGGGCCACGGCCGCGAGAAACACAGCGGCAAAGGTGGCGATGCCCGCGCGGCGCGCGGTTTCTCCCAGATACTCCCCTTCCTTCCCGCCCAGGAACAGGGCGAAGGCGCCTGCCAGGAACGAATAAGCCCCGAGAGCGAGGGCGAGTAAGAGCACAAAACTACCGACTTGCGGGAGCGCGACGCTACTGAATTGGGACATGAGAAAACCCTTGCATATCTTTTCAGAAACGAGCGGCTAGAGCAACCACGGAAGCCCCTAAGACTTTCACTCTTGGAAGTTTATACGGAGACGTCAGATTGCCCTAGAGGACCCGAATCGACGATTGCCGCGTGACGCTTAGTGTCCGGCGTGGTTATTACCTTTTTCTCATGCCCAGCCCAGAAGGACAAGTACCAGAAGTACAGGTGGGCGAGTTTGCCTTGGGGGCAAGGGCGAGGTGAGGCCGGTGCGCACGGGTTGGAGGTCCGGACGTCGTTAAGCTGTTGGCTGCACTGGCGCGTACGAACTCGCCCTGCTGGCGGTTCCGGGGCGGCGGTAGTCCATCCGCTCCAGGTCGCGGGTTACGCCGTGTGCTGGGGCTCCTGGCTGTAGCGAGACAGGATTTCCTGCTCGGCGCTCAGCCAGTGTTCATGCTCGCGCCCGGGTTCATATCCGCGCTGCTCCCAGAGTTCGTAGGCGCGACGGCGGATTTCCTCGTCCAAATTAATGGGGACGACGTTCTTGCGAACTCCCGACACAGCTTTCCTAGTTTTTCTGGTTTTCGGTTTGGTTTCCAGCTGCGCGGCGGCAGCGATCGGGGTTTCGGGGCTTTCGCCGTTGGACTTCGTGGCGCCGTTCCGAGGGGTCTTTGCTTTTGCCATGATCGGGTACTCCTTACCAGCTCCTAAGTGAAGAAGTGAATCGAAGTGGATGCATGAGCCACTTCGATGCCGCCACAAATCCGGCGTGGAACCTTTAGTTTCGTGGCGAAGAATATCCGTACTATAACGCCCTGCGTGCACCGAACAGCGAGAAACAATAGGGGGAAACCTCGAAAGTAACCTGTCGTGACCCTTAGCTTGACGTTGGCGAAATAGATTCAGTGAAAATCGTGGGAACTGGTTTCTGCGCGGGTGACGAAGAGGGGAAGCACACGCTCGGCTCTTACGGAGATCACGTTGTCCTGGTTTTGCAGAATGCCTTCGACCATCAGAAATCGTTCCGAGATCAGCAGGATGCGGTTTTTCTGGAGGATGTCGGGAGTGACGATGGCGTTGGCTATTCCGGTTTCATCTTCCAAACTGAGAAACACGAATCCTTTGGCAGTACCGGGACGCTGGCGGGCAATGACGCATCCACCGATGCGGAGACGCTGGCCGCTGGGAATGGATTTGAGGGTGGAGGCTGGGTAAATGCCGAGAGCCTTCATTTCGGCGCGACAGTAGGCCATGGGATGAGGACCAACGGTCAGGCCGGTACCGTGGAAGTCGGCGACCAGGCGTTCTTCATGGGTCATGGGGGCAAGCGGGGACGGGGCGTCGGGCTCGGGGAATTCTTCCAGCAGCGGACCGGAGCGACGCACGGCCTTCTCGACTTGCCAGAGGGCGTCGCGACGGTGCAGTTTCGAGTTTCGAGTTTCAGGTTTCGAGTGGGCAAGGGCGAGCGAATTGGTGGGGCTGCCCGAAACTGGAAACTCGAAACTTGAAATTGAATTCAGCGCGCCGATCTCCGCGAGCGCCGTGAGTTCGTCCTTGCGAAGTTCGGGGACACGGCGGGTGAGGTCGTGGATGGATTGGAAGGGAGCGAGACTTCGTTCGCGGACCAGGGCGTGGGCTGCGGCTTCGCGCAGGCCGCGAACATATTTGAGGCCGAGGCGGAGGGCGAGTTCGGGGGAACTTCCCGCTGTTATTTTCTTTCGCCCCTCCGGGACTTCATCTTCTTCTGTTGGGCGATTCCCACGGTTTGCGTAGGCTTCATTCTTTCGCCGCGCCGCGGCTAGTTCCGGAATCGCTGGGCCGGAGCGTGGTCGAGTGTAAGAGCCAATTTCCTCCCAGGGAATAGTGATCGACGGTAATTCTTCCTCTGGTTTTTGGCTGATGGCTGATGGCTGATAGCTGATCGCTGGCTTTTCGCCAACGATCGTTCTTAGCTTGCCCTGAGCTGAGCGAAGGGAGCGACGACCAACGACTGTTTCCAGCGTGCACAGCCAATCCGACTTCGTCACATCGATCGGAAAAATTTTCAGGCCGTGTCGTTGAGCGTCTTTCACAATCGTCGCCGGGTGATAGAACCCCATGGGCTGGTTGTTCAGAAGCGCGGCAGTGAAAGCGCCGAGGTAGTGGCACTTCAGCCAGGCGCTGGCATAGGCGATCAGGGCGAAACTGGCGGCATGGGATTCGGGGAAGCCGTAGAGCGCGAACGACGAGATCGAGAGGATGATCTGTTCCTGGGCTTCCTGCGTGAGGCCATTTTGGGTCATGCCTGCGCGCAGCCGGGCTTCGATTTCTTTCATGCGCGCCTGGGAACGTTTGAATCCCATGGCGCGGCGTAGTTCTTCAGCTTCGCCTCCGGTGAAGTTGGCGCTGATCATGGCGATGCGCAACAGCTGTTCCTGAAAAAGCGGGACGCCCAGCGTGCGCTTCAACACGGGTTCAAGCGATGGGTGTGGGTAAGTGACAATTTCGCGACCCTGGCGCCGCTTTAGAAACGGATTCACCATCTGCCCGACGATCGGACCCGGACGAATGATGGCAACCTGCACCACGATGTCGTAGAAATGTTCCGGGCGCAGGCGAGGCAGGCACGACATCTGTGCGCGGCTTTCGATCTGGAACATGCCGACCGTGTCGGCCTTTTGCAGCGTGGAATAGACCGCGGAGTCGTCCGCGGGCAGGTGGGCGAGGTCGACTTCTTCGTGGTAGTCGTTGCGGATCAGCTGGATCGAATCTTCGAGCACGGCCATCATCCCCAGGCCGAGCAAGTCGACTTTGATGATGCCCATGTCGGCGCAATCTTCTTTGTCCCATTGCACGACCACGCGGCCGGGCATGGAGGCGGGCTCAAGGGGAACGACGGAGTCGAGTTGTCCCTGGCAGATGACCATGCCGCCGGAGTGCTGACCGAGATGGCGGGGGAGATCCTGTACGGCGGTGCAGAGCTCGAAATATTTGCGCAGGCGGGGATGGTTGAGGTCGAGGCCGGCATCGTGGAGGCGGCGATCAAGCGCGTCGTTGGCGTCCTTGTATTCCCAGGTAGCGACGGCGGCGGAGACTCGGTTGAGTGTCTCGGGATCGAAGCCCATGGCTTTGCCCATTTCACGCGCGGCCATGCGGTTGCGATAAGTGATCACGTTGGCGGTCATGGCGGCGCCGCGCTGGCCGTAACGCTGGTAGATGTGCTGAATGACGCGTTCGCGCTGGTCGCCGCTAGGCAGGTCGATATCGATATCGGGCCACTCGCCGCGTTCTTCAGAGAGAAAACGTTCGAAGAGCAGTTCCATGCCGACCGGGTCAACCGCAGTGATGCCGAGCGAGTAGCAGACGGCGCTGTTGGCGGCCGAACCGCGTCCCTGGGCAAGGATGTTCTGCTCGCGGCAGAAGCGGACGATGTCCCAGACGATGAGGAAGTAGCCGGCGAGATCGAGTTTCTCGATCAGTTTGAGTTCACGCTCGACTTGGCGGCGGGCACGCTGTTGCAGGTTTTTGTTGTGAAAACCGTTCTGGCGAACAGGTGCGCCGGAAAGGGAGATGCCATAACGCCAGCGGGCGCCTTCGTCGGTACGCTGGCGCAGGAACGAGTTCATGGTTTCGTCTGCGGGCACGGGATATCTCGGGAATTCGTAACCGAGGTCGCTGAGCTTGAACTGGAGCCGCGCAGAAAGTTCGACGGTGTTAGTGATGGCCTCGGGCAAATCGGCGAAAAGCTGCGACATTTCTTCAGAGGACTTCAGGTGACGTTCGGAGTTGCGCGCCAGCAGGCGGCCCGCGGTCATCAGAGTGTGGTGATGGCGGATGGCGGTGAGGACGTCGCAGAGTTCGCGTTCCCGCGGCGTGGCGTAGCAGACTCCGTTGGTCGCGAGCAGAGGAAGATGGAACGCCCGGGCGATGTCGATAGCGACGCGATTGCGAGCTTCTTCCTCTCGGTGCAGGTGGCGCTGTAGTTCGACGTAGACGTTATTGGGGCCGAAAATTCCGACGAGGCGGTCGACGCAACGGTGCGCTTCGGCGGGACCTTCTTTCCTTAGAGCGGCGGCCAGGGGGCCTTCGTCGCCGCCGGTCAGGCAAATCAGGCCAGCGGCATGCTGTTCCAGTTCGTGCTCTAGGACCGCGCCTTCTTCTTTTTTTGCACGCAGCTTCATGCGGGTGATGAGCTGGCAAAGGTTCTGGTAGCCGGTCTGTGACGCGACCAGCAGGGGAAGGCGGAATTCCCCACGGAGACACTGAGGCCCGGAGGGAGGCGAGAATTCCAGATTTTTGATTTCAGATTTTTGATTGCGATTGCCCTTTGAGCGCTGCGCGGGTTGCGGCCGCGAAGAAACAGGTTCTTCGCGGCGCCCAGAATGACAGGTTAAATGAAAGGATTCACAGCTTACTTCCGCGCCAATATGGGCTTTGAGTTTCGCTCGCTCGGCGGCCAGGTAGAAGCGTGGGGAGCCGTAGAGGCCGTCGCGATCGAGCAGGGCCATGGCGGGCATATGCTGCTGGGCGCAGGCGGAGATCAGGTCCTCGGGCAGGGAAGCGCCTTCGAGGAAGCTGAAGGCGGAACGGGAGTGGAATTCGACGAACACGGTTCTTCAGTTCTCGCTCTCAGTTCTTAGTTAGGGGACCAATTCTCCTTTTCCTCTGTGTCTCTGAAACGATCCTTGAACTGAGAACTGGGAACTGAGAACTGTTTTTCAGTCATACGTTCCCTCCACGAACCATCCGCCGCTGAGCAGATCGTGCACCAGGCGATAAAGAGACAATGCATTGCTGACGACCGACGACCGACGACTGACGACTGGTGTTTGTATTGCGATGTCCCATTCGTCGCGGGCCCAGCCATCCTGTTCCCACCAATCTCCGGAAGAGCGCCAGGGGCCGGCCATCCAGAGAATCTCTCCCTGAACCTCTTTTCGTTTGGAGCAGACAACGTGAGCGGGTTTGCCTTCGCGTAATGTCACCGTGGCGCGCAGTGGTGGACGGAACATGCGCAGTGCGGTGACGGGCGCGCTCGAAACGTCGTCGGGCTTTTCTTTTTGTCCTTCCGCTTCAGTGGGGACGAAACGCTGCATGCGGAAGGCTTCGGGGCGATGGGAGTCCAGCAAATGCAGCGAGCCGACTTTGTCTTCGCCTACCATGCCGGCGATACGGGCCAGAGTGAGTTCGAGTTTTTCAGGGTCGGGCGTGGGAGGCAGGAACAGGCCGCCTTGAATGGTGCGAGGTTGAGCTGGTATGGCGGAAAGGTGAACTTTCAGGATGGGTGCGTCCGGAGGATGCGCTTTGAGATCGAGTTGCAGGAGCTTGAGGAAGACTTTGGGGTCGAGCATGGGGACGGGGAGTTGGAGGGTACGGATGAATTTGGAGGAGTGCATGAGCGTGAGCTCTAGGGCGATATCGGCAGCATTTTGCTGCCGAACTGGTGCTCGGCCTGGCCCCCTCGATTCCGCTCGCTGCAGGCTTCCGAGGGCGCCCGTCCGCACGTGGGTTGTGGCGTTTGGCAGGTCTTCTACGAAGTGGAAGCCGGTGTCAAGTTCCAGCCGCAAACGCAGTTCCTGTGCAGCCAGGGCGCGTGCCGCCAGACGGGCGCACACCTGATCGAGCATGTGAGCGAGGAGAAAGGCCAGCGGTTCGAGCAATACCAGCGGATGATCCAGCTCCATGGCTTCTTCAAAAATCAGAGGAGGATCGACGGGAACCAGTGTCCGCGAGATCGCACCGCGCGCGAACTGCTGTAAACGGACTCCTGCCTGGCCCAGGCGCTCGCTGAGCGCAATCTCGGGAAGAGCGCACAGGGCGCGAAGATTGCGCACTCCCCACAAGTCGAATGTTTCTAAAAGGCGCACGGCCTCTTCGGTGGGGTTCGGAGAAATGAGCTCCGTGAACAAGACTTCCAGCGGCAAATTTCCCAGCCGCTCGGCTTCCTTGCCTTCGGGGACTACGGTGACGCCAGCGAAGCCGCGCGCAGCGAACCGGGCTGTGTCCGGATTGAACGCGGTGGCGACGTTGGCTTCCAGTCCCAGGTCGGAAGTACGGCGCGCAATGTCGCGTGCAATTTCAGGGAGTGAGCCGAAGAGCGATTCCAGGCCGGAGAGATCCAGAAGAACGGTGTCGGGCGCGGTGTCTTCAACTCGTGGAGAGAACGATTGCGCGCAGTCGAGCAGCGCGGCATGCGCTGCCGTTTCCTGAAGCGGTGACCGGGGACGCAGCACAAGTTCGGTGCAAGGCTCGACCTGAATTTTGGTCATGCCGGGATCGATGCCCAGCCGGCGCGCTTTTTCGTTGACCGCGAATACCTTTTGTAGAGGCGGTTTGCCTTCGAGAACCGCTACGGCCTGCGAGCGCAGTTCCGGTTCGGCGCGCAGCAACGCTTCCACGGGGAAGTCGGGGACGAAGATGCAGGCGTAAGGCATAAAACCAGCCGTCGGTCGTTGGTCATTAGTCGTTGGCGAACCAGTGTTCTTGGCTTGTGACACTTCGCCACGCTTAGCCACCGAGACTCATCCCGCCCATGCAGCTTTGGTCTGAAAAGCGGTACTCACGGATTGCGCCGGCTTGCGTTCGGTTCGGGAGTGCAGCACTTCGGCCTGAATTTCCATTCCACTTAAAAGTTCTGTGTGGGAAGGACGTTGTTCAGCGCAGCTGTCATGGCCGTTGCTCGACGGGTGCTCACTGAGAACTGAGAACCGAGAACTGAGAACTGAGTCCCGCAACTGCAGCGACAGCGATGCGCAGGACTGCGCACAGAACTGTTCGCCAATCACCAGCAACACCGTCGGGGTATTTTCCACCGCCCGGCGAAAGCGGAACCACGTAGTCAGCGGGATACAACGGGCGGTTTTCAAGGGGACGCCGGCCAGATCGATCGCGACCAGGCCGAAGCCGTTGCTTTGCAGAAGCAGATCGGCGGCTCGTAGAGCCTGTTCCACAGGATCTTCCCGGCGCCGGCGCTCCCATTCTTCCAGGCTGGTGGTGTTCCGGCGCTTGTGCGCTAAAAGAGAAGATGGCGAATTCACTCCACAGCGAATCCAGAGGAGCCGTTCCAGATTTACGCCGGCGGCCGCGGCGGAATGCGGATGGAACGCATCGCTCGCGTCGATCAGGGTACAAATTTCCTCGCGTCGGGTCGCCACAGCCAGCGCGGACAGCAGCAAACTGGTGCGTCCGGATGATTCTGGGCCGCAGACTTCGGTGAGGCATCCGCGGGGCAAGCCACCGCTTAAAGCGTCAACTTGCGCGATACCGCAGGAAGCTGTTTCCGGGGCAGGCCGTATCTCCAGGCGGGAAGCTGCCGTTACTCCTGTGAGCTTGGGGGTTCGCGAGAGCTGTTTTAAGAGAGCCGCAGACTTGGGCTCGGCGACAAAAGGAAAACAGCGGCCTTTGGCCTCAATACGCACCAGCGAAGAAGACATAGGATCCTCAAAATTTCAGGGAATGCGGGGCGGGGAATCCCTGGCATCGGGCGAAAGCAAGCTTTGTATATTCGCTTTTTATTCGCCTTCGGAGATTTTGCTACCGGGCCTATGGATTGTCAAGGGGAGAAGAAAAAATACCGGTAAGCCAAAGTTTGTCAGCTATATACGGAAAAGACGAGACAGTCTTTCGTCATTTGGTTCGTCGCGTGTACGGGAGGCATCCGGGATAGTAAGGTAGTTCTAGAACAACCCAAATTGCTATGAAACTTTCCGTCGTCATGCCGGTTTACAACGAGCGCGCCACCTTGCGGGTAGTGGTGGAGAGGGTCTTGTCGATCTCGTTTCCGTTCGAAATCGAACTGCTGTGTGTCGATGACGGCTCGACCGACACGTCTCGGGAAATTCTCGCCGAATTGCAAAAAGAATACACTGCCATGCGCGCTTTCTTACAGCCCCGCAACATGGGAAAAGGCGCAGCCCTGCGGCGTGGTATTCAAGAGGCGACTGGGGAATACGTCGTGATCCAGGACGCCGATCTGGAATACGATCCTGCCGAATATCCCCTGCTGCTGGAGCCGCTCATGGACGGGAAAGCAGACGTGGTTTATGGCTCGCGTTTCCTGGGAGGCCGGCCGCATCGGGTTCTGTATTTCTGGCATTCCGTGGGCAACTGGTTGCTGACGCTGTTTTCTAACGCGCTAACCGATCTCAACCTGACCGACATGGAAACCTGCTACAAGGTTTTCCGGCGAGAGGTGATTCAGTCCATTCCACTGGAGGAAGACCGTTTCGGGTTCGAGCCCGAGGTCACCGTCAAAATTGCCAAGCGGCGGTTGCGCGTTTACGAAGTCGGGATCAGTTACTCGGGACGAACCTACGAAGAAGGCAAGAAGATCGGCTGGAAAGACGGTTTCCGCGCCATCTGGTGCCTCGTCAAGTTCTCGCTGCAAGACCTCGGGTGAAGCGCAGTTCACTGGAAACGGGCCATGCCACGGCGCGGGTCGAAAACGAGAGCCGTGGGTTGAACTCTCCCGACCGGCGTGAGCCCTGAAACCTCCACGATGCGGGTCTCGAACTGTTCCGGATGAACTTCCGATTCCTCTTCGGTTGAATCTGCATCTTTTCCCCGCATAGAATCGAAAGCGCTGTATGTCACGAATGACAGCCTGGTCCTGTGTCGCCTTCGGATTGCTGATTGCACAGGCAGCAGCCACAGACGCTCCGGTGACGGTCAGCCCGGCAAAGGCGAACGTGCGGTCCGGCGGCACTCGAAAGTTCTTCGCCCAAAGCGAGGGTCTCAATCCAAAAATTGAGTGGCAGGTGAACGGAGTGAAGGGCGGAAGTCCGTCTTCAGGAACGATCGACGCGGATGGAACATTCACGGCTCCTGCGGTTCCGCCCACGAACAATCAAATCGAGATCGAGGCCGTAAGCGTCGCCAACCCGGCCGTCAGGGGCAAGGCGTCCGTGATTCTCCTGAATCCGATGCCGAGCATCGCGTCCGTCGATCCTCCGAACCTCACGTACGGAGGCGCAGCCATTACGATCAACGGAAGCGGCTTCCTGTCGGGTTCGCAGGTGCAGATGGATGGGGCAACTCTGGGCGCGAAGTTTGTGTCGAACACACAACTGAAGGTGACAGCGACCGTCGGTCCGACGCCGGGCGGTCGTGTCGCGTTCACGGTTTTCAATCCCGACCCTGGGAGCGATACTTCGCCGCCGGCCGTCGTAGCGGTTGGACCCGCACATCCGAAGGTCGAATTTCTCGGTGCGGCGCGCTTTCTGGAACAAGCGTCTTGGGGTCCGGACGCGGAAAGCATTGCCCACCTGCAGGACGTTGGTTTCGAAGCATGGCTGGCGGAACAGTTCGCTGCGCCCCCCACTCTCTATAAGGATTCGACCAGCTCTGCCGACAACCTGACCGACCAGCAAAGCGAGTTTTTTGTTCACGCTACCATGGGTGCCGACCAACTGCGGCAGCGCATCGCGTTTGCGCTGAGTCAGATTTTCGTCGTCTCAGGTTTGAAGACGGGACAGCCGCGCCAGATGGTTCCGTACCAGAACATGCTGCTTCGCGACGCGTTCGGCAGTTATGGGAGTCTGCTGCGCGATGTCACCCTGAGCCCCACCATGGGCGTCTACCTCGACCTGGTGAACGATGACAAGGGAGATCCGAAGCTCGGCACCTCGCCCAACGAAAATTATGCCCGCGAGCTGATGCAGTTGTTCAGCATCGGTACGGTTGGCCTGAATCCGGATGGCAGCGAGACCGGCAAGGTCACCTATAACCAGCGCACCATCACCGACGTGGCCCGGGCGCTGACTGGCTGGACCTATCCGGGCAAGGCCATTCCCCAGGGTCACAATCCCGAGAACTATTTCGGCCCAATGGTCGCGGTAGAAGCCAACCATGACGAGCAGAACAAGGTCATCGTGGGCAGGGTTGCTTTGCCGGCGGGACAGTCTGCGGATCTGGATCTGAACGATGTGTTGCATGCTCTCGCCACGCATCCGAACACAGCGCCATTCATATCGTTGCGCCTGATTCAGCACCTCGTAACCAGCGATCCGAGTCCGGACTATTTGCGACGAGTCAGCCAGGTCTTCACGTCGAGCAACGGCGACCTGAAAGCGGTTGTCACCCAGATCCTGATGGATCCAGAGGCGCGAAGAGGTGATGACGCAAAGGACTCGCCCGCGGCCAAAGAAGGTCACTGGCGCGAGCCTGTTTTGTCGGTCATCGCCATGTTGCGGGAGTTGCACGCCAGCGTCCGTGCCGACAACCGGCTGGAACGCTTTCCCACCAATCTGGGGCAAAGGGTTTTCTATCCCGCCAGCGTGTTCAACGACTATTCGCCGCTGTACCGAACGTCGACCGGCCTGCTGGCGCCCGAGTTTGACCTACTGAGTTCCGGCACCGCGCTCATGCGGGCGAATGTCGTGCGGAATCTGGTGGAAAAGGGGCTCAACGGCGACGCGCAATTCGACATTTCTCCGTTCGTGGCCCTGGCTGGATCGCCAGCCGATCTGGTGGATGCCGTCGGCCAGGCGTTTCTGTACGGCCGGCTGCCGGCGACGCTGAAGCCCGAGATCGTCACTGCGATTTCCACCACACACGATTACAACTTGCGGGTACGCCACGCAATTTACCTGGTCGCAAGCTCCGCTCTGTATCAGGTGGAGCATTAGGGTGAGGGAATGAGTGGGATCACTCGCAGGACGCTGTTGCAGATGGGTGCGCAATCACTCGGAATTATTGGCGCGGGCGCTTGCCTCGGGCGTCTCAGCCGGCTGTACGCTGCGGTGCCTCCGGCGGACGACTACAAGGCTTTAGTCTGCCTCTTCATGCTGGGTGGCAACGATGGCAACAACCTGGTCGTGCCGGTGAAAACGGATGCGCAGGCTTACAAGGACTACTTCGCGGTTCGCGGCGAAACCCTGGGACTGGCGCAGAAAGCTCTCGGGGTGATTCCGGCGTCGAATGGCAAGGACGCTTATGGTCTCCATCCGCAGCTCGGTCCGCTGCGAGCACTGTACGATCGCGGGAAGCTTGCCATCGTGGCGAACGTCGGCACGCTGGTGAAGCCCATCACCAAGGCCGAGTATCAGCAGGGCGGGCCGGTGCCCCTCAATCTATTCTCGCACTCCGATCAGCAACAGCAGTGGCAGATGGCTACGATCCCTGGCGCTGCACACAATGGCTGGGCGGGACGGGCCGCCGATATCATCTCCGCGCGGAACGCGCCATCGACCTTTCCGGTGGGAGTTTCCACGGCCGGCAACAGCCTGTTTCTCACGAGTGAGCAGCCCCAAGTGTCCCTGATCAACGGTTCGCTGGGTCTCGATGGCTCCGACGGGTCGCCGGCGGCGAACGCCCGCGACGCAGCATTCCAGCAGATACTGAAGTTTCAGACGGGAATGTCATTGATCCAGAAAGCGAATCGTGTCGCGGCGGATGGCCTCGATGCCGCGAAAGAACTGAATGCGGCGTTGTCGCTCGGTGCAGCGCCGAAGAGGGCGTTTCCAGATTCCAAGCTCGGCCAGCAACTGCAGCAGGTCGCGGGCATCATCAACGTCCGCAAGAATCTGGGCGTGAACCGCCAGATCTTTTACGTAGCGTTGGGTGATTTCGACACGCACTCCGACGCCATGCCGCGACAGGATGCCCTCCTGGGAGAGGTCGCCGCTGCCATGTCGGCGTTCTATGATGCCGCGGCGGAAATGGGTCTCGAAAAACGGGTGCTGACGTTTACCGAGTCCGAGTTCGGACGCACGCTGCAGCCCTCGAGCGGCGCCGGATCCGATCACGCATGGGGCAGCCACCATATGGTGATGGGCGGAGCCGTGAAAGCCGCCGATATTTACGGCACGTTTCCTGTGCTGGGCCTGCAGGGACCCGATGACGTCACCGGCCGCGGCGTGTGGTTGCCCAGCATTTCGCTGGACCAGTACGGAGCCACCCTCGCGTCGTGGTTCGGCGTTGCCGACGATTCGCTGACCAAGGTGTTTCCAAATCTGACCAATTTCACGCCACGCAAGCTGACGTTCGTGTAGATCAGCGAGTCTTCGCCTTCGCGGGAAGTCCTGCGATCGCTCCGTGAAGCACAGTCATTGAGGCTTTCGGCAGTTCGTAAACCGAATCCGGGTTACCCGTGATCGCGGCTTTCGCCGCCGGACCGTCAGGATCCGGGAAGCCGCCTTGGTTCGTCGGATGCCACTGGTACTGCGCGCTGCCAAATGTTGTGACGCTCACCGGTCCGTTGAAGAAGCGTTTCCCGTCTGCGCTCCCATCGTCGAAATCGATGTGCACGCGGTGGGCGTTCTCCTGGTCACGATTCACCAGCATCAGCGACCACGAACCATCCGGTCGCTGCAGAGCGTAGGTCGTTACCAGAGAATGCCCGGCGGCATCGACCAGATCTCCGAAAGCCGCAAAAACCTTGTGCACGCCGCTGCCCGGCTGTACCCACTCCGTATTGATCAACTGGCTGGCGAAAAACTGCGAGGTCGGCTTCTCAACATTGTAGGACTTGTCGGTCGTGAACATTCCGAACGTGCCCATCGATTCGTTACATCCAGGGTGGATCCCGAGCGGCAGGTAATGGAAGTAGTAGAGCGCAGCACCGCCGGCAGCAAAAAACGATCCCGCGTAGTCGGCCAGCCAAAGCGCTCCAAAAATGTCTACCGACGACTCGCCCGTGTTCCAGGTGTCGTTGGACTCAGTCACGAACATCGGAACATTGGCGGGCAAGCCGTCGTCACGCCACACTTGCATGATGTGGCTCATCAGCGCTGGCTCATCGTACAGGCTGCCCCAGCTGATTTTGCAGGGCTCGTACGGATAATGCTCAAACGGGAAGAACGCCAGATCCTGGATTCGCCCGTGAGCTTTCAAATAGTCGAGGAAACGCCGCGTCCACGAAATCTTTCCATTGGCATCCGCCCACACCACGATATCTTCGTTCTGCCCGGTGAAAACCGGCCCACCGAGCTTCAGGTTCGGATCGACTTTGTGCAGGGCCGTGGCAAACTGCATGTACAGCGCTGCATAGTCCTCCGGCAACTCGTACTGTCCGTCAGCTTCTTCCCCCATCTCGACGTAGGAAATCGGATATCCGCGTTTCTCAACATAGGCGATCTCTGCCGCAGCATCCTCGGGCGTGGCGTAGAGCATCGCGATCGGTATCATCGCCGGCAAGCCGCGGGTGTAACCGCTAGTGTAGAAGAGGTCGAGTCCGACTTGCTCGTGCTGGGTCGACCCAAGGTCTGACGGTTCGTGCCAGGGATCGATCGACGAGCAGAACGTCGTGGTCTGGTCCTGGTCGGGCGTGTGCCGGGCGATGTCGTGGAAGCCGTTCGTGTCGGTGACGCCGATGTACAGCTCGCGAATCGCGTATCCCAGGCAGTTGCGCGCATCGCTGGGCCCATGCGAGTCGCAGGTATTCGAGGACTCGGTCATCCAGATGCGCACAAAACGCACCATCATCGGAGCCTGCGTCAGCTGCAGCGTAACCGCGCCGCCCTTGCCGTTCGTGATGACTCCCGACGGAAACGCCACCCACGCGCCTTTGGTCGGCTGCTTGATGGCTTCGTCTCCGGTCCAGTACTGCACCAGATATTGCTTCGCGTACGGTTCCGCCCAGGCAATGCGCAGCGCGTTGACCGGTTGCGCAACGGCGAGATCGATCACCACCCACTGCGGCAGGGTCGAGTCTTCTTCCCCAGTGTATTTCTTGCTGAGGTACGGATTGCTCTTCCAGTAAGTATTCAGATCGCCGTCGGTCAAGCGCCCAAAGCCGCGCGTGTCTGTCCCTTCGTTGCGCGTGAATCCGCGATGGGGCAGGGGATAGCCATAGGAATGTCGAATCGCTTCCGAGGGCGTCGGGTTGCCAGTGAAATAACCTTTCCCGGCAGGATCGCTCCACCTGCCCTGCGGATTCCAGTGCCACGCCTCCACGGCAAGCTCCGTGTTCTGCCGGTAGGTGACCGGCTGCCATCCGGCGGCGAGCACCGCATCGAGCGGAGGCTGATTGAAATATTTCTCGACGGCAGCTGCCGGCATCCGATCGATTCCCGCGCCCAGCGCCTGGTTGGGGACGAAAGAGTTGACGGCGTGAGCCGTCTCGACGCGGATGGTTTGCGCCTGAGGCGTTGCGTGCATCGCCGCCAAGGCGAGGCTTACCGTACTGAACCACCGCATGATTCCGTTTGACATGTTTTACCTGTGCGCCCGGAAAATGGCGCAGTTGTAGCAGAAGGCGTCCCCCGGCTACGCGTTTAGAAGAGAAACTTCAATCCTAGTTGCATGATCCGCGGGTCCCGAGCATTGCTGACCATCCCAAACGAGCCCTGCAAATTCCCATCAGCCCCGACGATCGGGTACCCATCGTTGATTTCGCTGTCTGGATTCGTGAATTGTGCGTGGTTAAATAAATTGAACGCCTCTACGCGAAATTCCAGCGTTTTCGATTCGGTAATCTTCGTCGACTTCAGCAACGCCATGTTGAAGTTGTTCAGTCCCGGGCCATGGAAGAAGCGGCGCCGGGAGTTTCCAAATTGTCCCGGCAATTCGTTGGTGAAGAGCGCGTAGTTGAAATAGGCCTTTCCATGCCGCGGGTTGGTGTCGGCGAGAACCTTGCCACCCGCAAAATCCGGGACGTCCACAGGAACCGCGTTGGCGCCGATGAGCGCGTTATCGTCATTCTCCGTTAGGCTGATCGGAAGTCCCGTGGCAAAATTTGTGATCCCAGAGAGACTCCACCCTCCCGCAATGCGTTTTGCCCAGCCTGCGGTTAGGAATCTGTCGAAGGGCAGCAGCCAGTTGTAGCTGAAAACAAAATTGTGGGTTACGTCGAAATTACAAAGGCTGATACTCAGCCGCGGATCGAAGGGGTAAGTGGAATCCTGTAATCCAGAAGCGTTATCCATGCACTTGCTGTAGGTGTAGCCCGCCATAAAGCTCAACGATCCGGTGTTGTGGCTCAGGCTGAGTTGCAGTGAGTTGTAGCGCGAATTGGCCACCGTAGATACGTAAGGGTTGGTGTCGAACAGGGGGCCGAGAGGCCGGCTGCTGAGGAATGTTTTTCCTGCGTAAATCGAGGGCCCCGGTAGCGTGGTCCACGACCCACCACTGGGAGTTTCACCGAACTGACCGCACGGCAGGGCGCTGCCCGGGGCAAGATTCGCTGCATCGCTCAAGTAAAGACAGAGAGCGGGATTTGCCGGGTTGGCTTCAATCGACGTCACCAGGCGGTGCCCCTGGTTCCCCACGTAGGCCGCCGTGATGACGCTGTTCGTTCCAATCTGCCGCTGAATCGAAAATTCATAGTGCTCGGAATACGGCAGCTTGTTTCTATGGTCGAACGAGAAGCCGTAGGAGATCGGCTCCACCTGGCTCCAGGGGAAAGTCGTGTCCGGATTCGAGGGCGAAACGTTGGTCGGCGGGAACGGGAAGGGAAAACGCAGCCCGACGCTGAGACCATCGGACCGTGTGATGTAGGGGGATTCGAGCAGCGGTGGGTTGGCGCTGCCGTAATAGAGGCCATAGGGGGGATCTCCCACCTCTAGAAACTGCGAGAGATCTTCCACCGAGGTGTAGTACAAACCTGCGCCGACGCGGATGCTGGTGCGTCCCGGCCCTCCGAAAAGGTGACCCAACATCCCCGAGGAAGCACTCGGCGAATACGCGAGTCCGAGACGCGGCGAAAAGTTGTTCCACTTGGTGGGTGCCAGGGTGCGCGGAATCCCGGGATCGCCCGGCACGACCCATCCCAGCGGCGCACCGGGGAACACTCTCGATTGCAGTCCCGGAACGATGGTCTCGATTTTGTTCTGGGTGTCGTACCACGGCATGCTGGCTTCCCAGCGGAGTCCGAGGTTCACCACCAGGTTAGAGGTGGCGCGCCAGCTGTCCTGGGCAAACAGGGCATAGTACTTGCTTCTTGAATCGAGGATCTGCTCGCTCGCCTGCGTCAGACTATCCGGGGCCCCGATCAGGAAGTCGGCAAAATCGATGCCGGTCTCGTTTCCTGTGAAGTTGTACTGGCCGTTTTCCGCTGCCAGGTTCCGTTCATTGATCTGATCGTAGTGAAACTGCCCCCCGAATTTCAGCGTGTGGGTGCCGGCGACTCTGGTGAAGTTGTCTAGCAATTGAAAGGAATTGTTGAACTGCCGCGTGCTGACCTGGGGCACGCCGATTATGAAGTGATTGAAAGAAATGTAAGGGACACCTTCCAACCCCGGCGCAATCGCGCTGATTCCGCCTGTATTCGCATCCCAGGGAGTGACGAATCCCAGTTTCGCCAAACTGTAGTTGGCTCCCACACCTCCCTGCGCATCGGTAAGGGCAATCGCGTTGCGCACGTAGCTAAAGCGGAACTCATTCACGGAATAAACCCCGAAGTTCTTCGTAAGCCCAAGATTCACCAGTTGGGCGCGTCCCGCAGTACTGGCGTTGTAGGCAAAAGTTGCGGCGGGAACGTTGGCGCCGCCATTGGGAAACGGTGAATTCAACAGGTAGTCGTCGGCGAAATAGTAGGCAAAGAAATTGCCCAAACGCGTGTTCTGATCGATGCGGATCCCGCCTTTGTCATCGCGCAGCTTCTGCGCATACTGCGACGTGTTGAAGTAGTTGTTGGGCGCGTTCGGTTGGGGAATCAAGCCGAGGTTTAGCATGCTGGTCGCCACTGGCGACCAGGCCGTCTTGGGGATTTGGGCATTTGGAAAAACACACTGAGTTTGGTCTGGGCAACCAGCAAAATAATAGGGCTCGCCGTCAAAGATCGTCCCCAAGGGCAGACTCATTCTGTCGTTGAGAACTTTCGCAAAACCGGGACCATTTACGCTATTGCTGAACGCGTCGGCGGAGTCCGAGAAATCTCCCGTGAAGTTTGCCGCCGAGGGCATCTGCTGGTTCTGCGTGGGAGCCTGCGTCTGTCGCGTCGCTTGGTAGTCGAGAAAGAAGAACGTCTTGTCTCTACGGATGGGTCCGCCGAACGTGCCCCCAAACTGGTTCTGACGGAACACCGGCGTCTTGTCCGTGGGCTGAGCGAAATAATTCTTTGCGTCGAAAGCCGTGTTGCGTAGGAACTCGAAACCGCTGCCATGCCATCCGTTGTTTCCCGACTTGGTGACCACGTTCACTTGTCCGCCACTGTAGTTCCCGTATTCGGCGTCGAAGTTGTTGGTGATGATCCGAAACTCCGCAATCGAGTCCAGGTTGGGAATGATGGCCGCACCGTTGTTTTTTCCTTCCTCGACATTCGACCCGTTCACCATGAAGCCGTTGGCGCTCTCCCGCTGGCCATTCACCGACTGGTTGCCGGCATTCAGACCGCCGTCGACAGATCGATCACTGATGCCCGGCGTTCCGGTGTCGGTTGAGTTGTATGGAGAGACGCCAGGCTGCATCGCCAGCAGATCCGTGAACGCCCGACCGTTGAGCGGAACCGCCGTTATGGTCTTGCCGGTGATGACTTCGCCCATTTGAGTGCTTTCTGTCTCCACATGGACGCTGTCCGTCCGCACCTCCACCTTTTCATTGATGGCGCCGACCTGTAGCGCGACGTCGACCCGGAGTGACGAGTTGGCATCGATGACGAGTCCCGTCTTGGTGTAGCTCTTAAAGCCGACCTGGCTCACCTGCAGGTCATATGTGCCGACCGCAAGGGTGGAGAACCTGTAAAAACCTTGCGCGTCAGTGGTGACCGTCGCCCTGGTCCCGGTCTGTGTATCGGTGGCCACCACCGTAGCACCCGATATCACAGCACCACTGGGATCGGTGACGATGCCCGAGATGGTGCCCGTGATGCTCGCCCAAACTAAGCTGGCGGTGAGAATGAGACCTGCGAGGACTACCAGAGCGGAATAGCTGGAATTACGCATGCCCAAAACCCTCCTAACAAGTTCCGGCGCGGTTCTAAATTCCCGAATGCCGGACTGTTCATCAAGTGAGACTAGAGCATTCGTCTTGAAAATTGCCTATTACGTTAAGTCCCTGTTTAAATCGTTTTAATGTCCCCTGACGGCCACATTGTAACTTCGACAAACCCGCCTTGCACCAAGTATATTTTCATCGGCTGAATCGCTGTTCTGATTGTGCCGTGAGGCTGGTTGGGGAGGCGAGTTTTCTTGCCGGTACGGGCTTCTCTCATCACTGTCTTGACCATGGGCGCCTGCGGTTTGGCGTGGGCCACCCAAGCTTCGTCCTCGCATGCCTGTCAAATCCAACCGGTAACTTTCGAAGGCTGGAAGGCACAACAAGTTTCGAATCGATGGGTGCGACTGACCATCGTGCCGCAGCTCGGTGGACGCCTCATGCAAGTCGCATTCGGCGACCACTCTTACTTGTTCGTAAATCCGAAACTGAAAGGCAAATATTTTCCGCCGCTGGAAGGAACATCCCCGATCGAGTGGCACAACTACGGCGGCGACAAGATTTGGCCCCTGCCGGAAGGTGAACAGGATGAGCGACACTGGCCTGGTCCCGTGTCGGATGCGCTCGATGCCGGAAACTATGAATTCAAGGTGCTGGCGCAGGGCGCAGTTTGCAGGGTACGGCTCGAGGGTCCCGCCGATCCGCGCACGGGTTTGCAGTACTCCCGCGAAATCAGTTTAGGCCGTGATTCCCCCGAGATCTCGTTTCATGCCGTCATGAAGAACGCCAGTGGTCACCCGATTCGCTGGTCGATGCAATCGGTAACCCAGTACAGCACGGCGTCGGCCGAGTCAGTTAACGCCTACAACCAGAACTTCTGGGCCTTCACCCCGATCAACCCGAGCAGCGCCTACGACGACGGATATCACGCCCGCCTGGGCCCCTCGAATGATCCCGCGTATTCCGTGAAGGACGGCATCTTTGCGCTGCACTGGCTGTACTTCGAAAGGGAAGTCTGGCTCGATTCCCCGCAAGGCTGGATTGCGGTGGTGGACGGTTCAACCCGCTACGCGATGGTGGAGCGCTCGGTCCGCGCTCAGGCAGAGTATCCGGGGAAGGCCACAGTCATCTTCTATACCAATGGCCCGGCCGTCGAGTACGACGACAAGGGGATGCCGTTTCTGACCTCCTCGAATCCGGAAGAAATGCCCTACTACATGGAAGCGGAGCTCAACAGCCCCATGGTTCGCCTGGAACCCGGCGAGACCTACGCCTTCGACACGAAGTGGCTTCCCACGCGCGCCGCGGCCGATATCAAGACCGTGACCGACGCGGGTGTCGTGAATCGCGATCTCGCCGCCACTGCCAGCGGGAAAGGCATTTGGCTCACCGGTTCATTCGGCGTGTTCTTTTCGGGGAGCTTGGTCGCCTACATGTTCGACGCGCGGGATGTGAGGACCGGCCCCGTGACGATTCAAGCAGTCGACCCGCTCGATCCCGTGAACGTACGGCGAGAAATCCCGGGCTCCCCAGCAGATGTGCGGGTCTCGCTTCACCTGATCGATGAGCAAGGGATGGATCGAGGCTCGCTGAGCGAATCAACGATTTCTAAAGCGGAGCACACCCCGTAATGCTGGAGACGATTCGGTGATTCTTATGAGAACGAATTCGCCCCCGCCGGTCGTTTGCGTCCTCAGGTGTGGCCTCGGCCTGATGCTCGCGCTCTCGGCGAACTCGCCCCTGCTGCGTCCTGCCTCTGCCCAAACCGTACTGGTGGACGCGACTCCCAGCCACGTCGTGAACGCTTTCCGTCCCGCATACGCGCTGGGAACAACCGTGGACCGCGTGCCCAGCAACGCCACCGACACATTCTTCCGGCCCGACCAGGTGAAGCAGATTGTGTCCGCCGGTTGGGGCGTGGTCAGCTACCGGCAGAATACGGAGTTGTTCGTCCAGGCCTGGCACTGGAATCCCAACGGAAAGTGGAGTGACTCTTCCGGCAAGGGCTACTTCACCGGGGATGCAGTTCCCACAAAAGACATGATTCGCCATTCCTACGGCTACTCGCTACAGCACCGTGGCTTCACCCGCAACGGAGGCACCGAGTTCGATGGCTTTTCCCGTCTCGACGACGGCGACGTCAATACTTACTGGAAGAGCAATCCGTATCTGACCAAGGTCTTCACGGGCGAAGAAGACTCGGCCCACCCGCAATGGGTGGTCATTGACTTCGAAAAGAAAGAAGACATAAACGCGATTCGCATTGCCTGGGCAGAACCGTATGCGCGCTCGTACGAAGTCCAGTACTGGACGGGCGCAGGCGATGCGATGGACGAGCAGGACAAAGGCGCTTGGAACAAGTTCAGCGCCGGCGCGGTCACTGGAGGTAAAGGCGGTGCGGTAACGCTGAAGCTCGTTTCCGCTCCCGTGAATACCCGTTATCTCCGCATCTCGATGACCGAGTCCTCGAATACTTGCGATACGCACGGGCCCAGCGATCCCCGCAACTGCGTTGGCTATGCGATCAGGGAACTCTATGCGGGAACGCTCGACGATAAGGGGTCTTTCCAAGATCTGCTGCGCCACTCGCCCGACCAGCACCAGTCTCTGACCTACTGTTCGTCGGTCGATCCGTGGCACGAACCGGCCGACGTGTACATCGCTGCGGATCGCATGGAGTCGGGCGATCAACCTGGTTTCGATCTGTTTTTCACCAGCGGCATCACGCGAGGACTTCCCGCTGTCGTTCCCATCGCGATGCTATACGGCACGCCCGAAGACTCGGCCGCGCAGATGGCCTACCTCAAGAAACGCGGCTACCCGATCTCCCACGTTGAAATGGGCGAGGAACCGGATGGCCAATACATGTTGCCCGAGGATTATGGTGCCCTGTATGTGCAGTGGGCCACGGCACTGCATCGAGTGGATCCTGCTTTTAAGCTGGGCGGCCCGGTCTTTCAGGGAGTCACGGAAGACATCAAGGTCTGGCCCGACGCTCAGGGAAAAAATTCGTGGTTCGGACGTTTCCTCGATTACTTGAACGCTCACGGTCGACTGCCGGATCTTGCCTTCATGTCATTTGAGCACTACCCCTACGATGGCTGCGACACGCCCTGGAAGAACCTCTACCAGGAACCGGAACTCATTGCGCACATCATGCAGGTCTGGCGAGCTGACGGACTTCCGCCCGGGATTCCGCTGCTCGATACAGAGACCAACGATCACGGCGGCGAGGCGGCGGTCGACATCTTTGGCGCGCTTTGGTTGGGCGATTCATTCGCCGGCTTCCTGACCGCGGGCGGTACGGCCACCTTCTATTACCACGCCCTGCCGTATTCTCCACCGCACCCGGCCTGTCCAAACAGTTGGGGTACTTACCACATGTTCATGGTCGACAAGGATTACCAGATCACGAAACGCACGTCGCAGTTTTTCGCGGCGCAACTCCTCACGCAGGAGTGGGCTGAACCCGGCGACGCGGAACACAAACTCTTCGCCGCCTCCAGCGACGTGAAGGATTCTGACGGCCACGTCCTGGTGACCGCCTACGCCCTGCTTCGTCCCGACGGCCAGTGGTCCCTACTGCTCATCAACAAAGACTACGACCATCCGCATGCAGTGAAGATCGTGTTCCGCGATGCCGCGAGCAACTCCGACTCTTCTTTCGTGGACGGGGCGACGATGATCACTTTCGGAAAGGCGCAGTACGTGTGGCATCCCGCGCGCAAGAACGGCTACGCCGACCCCGACGGCCCGCCCAGCACCTCCACCCTGACGGCTGGCCCCGGCGCGGTGTACCCGCTGCCGCCGGCCTCGATCAATGTATTGCGGGGCAGGGTGGAGAGTGGGTTGCCTGCTCGGGCTAAATAGTGGGAGGTCAGCCGGCCGTCGGCAGGCCGCGGGCCTAACAGAAGTGCCGAAAGGGAGTTGCATCAGCTTCCTCGCTTTCAGCGGGCTTCCGGTAGAAGCGGATCTGCTGCTGGCGGAAGTTTGGCTAAGTTTCGGGAACCGCTACGGGTCGTAAACCTGCGTGTGCATCCCAGCGCGCCGAGCTTCTTCCTGCATCTCCAACAGCTTTGCTTTTTCTTCTTCAAGCTGCTCCTGCACCTGGGCCACGCGTTCTTGCTCCAAAGCTTGGCTCCGGCTGAAAATTTCGCCGCGTGAAATCGCACTCGCGTCCACAGAGGAAAGCGACGCCTGGAACCGGGCAAGCCGTTTCTCGAGAGTCGCCACCGTTCTCTTCTGCGCCAGAATCTGCCTCCGCCATTGTTCCGTGGCCCGCAGGTCCAGCGGGCTTGTGGCCGCTGCGTTGCCCGTTCCAGTTTTCCCCGAAGGCGCAGTCTGCGCCTTGCTCGACGCGCCGGCTTTCTCCGGTCCCGGCGTATCTTTCGTCAGGTCACCGTCCGTGATCAGTTTCGGCGGTGCGGTTGCGGCCGCCTCGGCCTTCTTCTCGCGATTCTCACGCGCCACATCCCCAAGCGATTGCCCGTAAACCGTCACGCTCGCCAAGAAAAGTAGTGTCGTGATCGGAACTCCCAACTGCCGGAGGTTGCGGCCGGAAACTCGGAGCATAATTCATCCTTAAAGAAGAAAAGCCGAGGCCGCCTTCATGGTAGCGCTCCGGGCTGCTGCAATCGAATTACCCACGTAACAGACGTCGGTTACTGTAGTTCGCCGCCGTGCCGCAGGTCGCGCTGCATTGCCGCCGCTCAACGGGCTCGGGGGGCGAAGCTCAAGGGGAGGAAGGCGTCTCCATCAAGTAAGGAGGTCGTACGAGTGCTTCACCTTTTGCCGGCGACCGAAGCCAGTCTTCCCCGTGGTCCCCCTTTGTGCGCGCGTCAAGCCTTGTTCATCTTCGCGGGAGGAGTTAGAGCCACTGCAGCCTCGGGAGTGAGCAGAAGAAAAGTGAATGTCTCCTGCAGGTACAAGCGGACAGCGGCGTCGTTGTGGCTGAGGTAGCCGATGGAGACGTCCTGGCCGATGTGCAGGTCGAAATCGCCACCGCGCGTGGTCAGCACGAAAGCGCCAACAATGGCGGGCGCCCAGATGATTTGATCTTTGACCAGCCGCTTGACGTGCTCCAACACCGGGTATCCGTGGTCGCTGGTTTCGGCGAGTGCGGTGTAGGCGTCGGCACCGAGCAACACGGCATAGGGGCCGTTGACACCGACGAGACGCAACCGGCTTAAGCCTTGGGCAATGGCCTCAGGGTACTCGCGAACGTCGGCGGGGAGCGTCATAACTGGGTTGCTGGCTCCCTGGCGGATGCCCCCAATCCCGGCCGCGGCATAACCCTCGAATACGGCGGCGTCCTCGGCAAAGGCGATCTGTCGCGCGGCGTCTTTCGCCGGTTGCCAGTCCGAGTCGTTCGCGCCTCGATCGACGTCGTCGATCGCTTGACGATCCAGTTCGAACGGAACACGTAGCTCGACCAGCGCTTTCACCTCGCGCTGCCTTGCGACGATGCCCTTCGCCGGGGCGGTGATTGTCCGCAGGTGGCCGGTGCCGACGGCCGAGAGCCCGGTGCCGGCCGGCCCCTTTAAGTCGACGACGCGCCGTCCGGCGAGGTAGCGCTTGAGCGTCCGCGATGTTTCCTCTTCGATCTGAGCCCAGGCTGAATCGGAAATGGGGGCAAGCTCGCGATGGAGATTATTCATGTCGTATGTCTCCTTTGAGAGATCCGATGCCGAGCGAACCCTCGCGGCCCGATGGGATGGATGAGGAGGTTCCGGCCATCGCCGGCACTGCCGGGGGTTCCGCAGCCGCAGGCTGGGGTTGGTCTGCAATCACGTTTTCCAGAAATGTCGCCGACGGCACAAAGAACAGGTTTCCGGTCACGGCGCGGCTGAAGTCGAGCAGCCGGTCGTAGTTGCCGGGAGGGCGGCCGATGAACATGTTCTCGAGCATCTGTTCGATGGTGCGGGGCGAACGGCTGTAGCCGATGAAATAGGTGCCAAACTCACCATGCGCGGGGCGGCCGAAAGGCATGTTGTCGCGCAGGATCTTGATCTCTTTCCCGTTCTCGACGATTGTGGTGAGCGCGTTGTGTGCTGAGCTTGGCTTGACCGAATCGTCCAATTCGATATCGGAAAGCTTGGTGCGGCCGATAATGCGTTCCTGCGCTTCGGTGGAGAGCCCATTCCATGCGTCAAGATCGTGGAGATATTTCTGAACGATAACGTAGCTGCCCCCGGCAAACTGGGTGTCTTCGTCGCCGATGAGCACCGCGTCGGCTACGGCGGACCCGCGGGGATTCTCCGTGCCATCGACGAATCCTATAAGATCGCGGTCGTCGAAGTAACGAAAGCCGTGCACTTCATCCACTGGCGAAACCGCATCTCCGATACGCGCCATAAGGTGCGTCGCAAGCTCGAAGCACAGATCCATGCGCTTGGCGCGGATGTGGAATAGAAAGTCGCCCGGCGTGGATACCGCGTGGCGCCTTTCGGCGCGAATCTCCCGGAATGGATGCAGTTCTGCCGGCCGCGCCGGCCCAAAGAGGTGGTCCCACGCGTCGGAGCCAAACCCCATCACGCATGAAAGTCCTCCCTCCAGATCGCGAAATTCCACGGCGCGCACCAGTGCCGTGAGCTCCCCGCAGAACGAGCGCAGAGTGGCGCGATTCGCAGAGCCCGGGTTGAGTGTCGCGACCAAGAAGATCGCGGCGCGAGTAAGCGGCGCGGCCACTGCTTGCGCGAGGACAGGCAGTCTACCTGCCGCTTCGGGTGTGTTCGTCGGACGGGTCTCCATCGAGTGTTGTCCCTGCGCGTGAGCGGATTTCGCTCTCCGAAATGTTACGCTCGCCTGTTGTGTAAAAGTTGGCCCTGCCAGCTTACCATCGGCCGCCAAACCTGTGCGCCGCCCGGGGAATCGCTCAGATGCCTAATAACGGCTGCGGTCTCGCGGATCGTCTTTCGCGCTGAGGTATTCAAGTCCGAGCGGCCCAATCCCCGTCACTTGCGTGACGTACTCACCGGATTTCGGCCAGTGGAAATGAGACGCTAGTAGTCGCTGCCCTGAATTGGGCATGGCGTCTTTGGCTTTATCCACCACTTTTTCATCGACAACCCCGGTGACCGGATTGGTGGCCGGGTCTCTGTTTGGTCGTTTGACGCGCTTCTCAGTGGGTTCTTGGCGGTGCGCCTGATAAGACACACCCTGAACGAGTGCTCGTCGATGGAAAGTAAGGGGCACAGAATATCGTTCCAGCGGACTCAGGCTTTGACGGCTTTGATCGAACTTTCTTTTGCAATCCAGGTGAAATGAATGCCGACGTAAGTCCCAATCGCCTCCGTGATGAGCAATAGATACGAGGTCAGAACAAACGTGATCCCTCCCGAAATCGGAGGCTGCGTGTGGACGTGATCTGGGCCAGGAGCCAGAAAATGATGATACAGGCCGAATAACAGTGATCCAAACATCGAGAGCGACAGGAGCATGAGGCCGAGCGGCTTCCCGGCTGTCCAAACGAGCCCCATTGCGATCAAAGGAAAGATCAACACGACCACGATGACGAAGATCGAGTCAAGCGGAGCAAGGCCGATGTGGAGTTCACGGTGGGCAAGACCATGCACGAGGTTGACCAGCAGGTGAGCAACAACAATGGCGGTCGCGTACTTGGCTGATCGGTTCACGGGGTTCGAAGGGGCTGCTGCGCTTATCGGCCCCGCACAGGTTACATCTGGACTGCTCGGTTCTACGGGGCTGCTGGGCCCGCGCTGCCGTCCTGCCGCTTCCCGAAACAACTGTGCCCCGACTGGCTGCTCCTGTGCCCCACCGGGAGATATCAGTGATTTGGGCCCGTGAAACTACACTGAAGGTAAGTACAACCAGGAGCACGAGATAGCAAGAGATAGTGTGGTAGCGCTACCGGGAATCGAACCCGGGTTTGAAGATTGAGAATCTTCCGTCCTAACCCCTAGACGATAGCGCCACGGAACCGCCCCAAATTATAACAAAGCTTGTTCAACGCCCCACAGCGTGCGATCCCTGCGCGTCGTTCAAAAAGGGCTCGAAGCAACGATGTCTGTCTGGGCCTACTTCGGGCTTTCGAGGCGGTAGCCGATGCCGCGCAAGGTCTTCAGGTAGCGCGGGTGGCGAGGGTCGCTCTCGATCTTTTCGCGCAAGCGCCGGACGTAGACATCCACCGACCGCGGCGTGACAAAAGCAGTTTCTTTCCAGACGGCATCCAGCAGCTGGTCGCGGGTGAACACTCGTCCCCGATGCGCGGCCAGATATTCCAGCAGCCGGAACTCACGCACGGTCGTGAACACAGTGCGGCCTTCGATCTTTACGGTCATCGACGAGGCGTCGATTTCCAGATCACCCAACTGCAAAACCTCTGGGGGCGGGGTCTCGGGCACGGTGCGCAGCACGGTTCGCACCCGGGCCACAAGTTCCCGTGGGCTGAAGGGCTTGGTGATGTAGTCGTCGCCGCCAAGCTCGAGCCCCTTCACTCGATCGGATTCATCGCTCTTTGCCGTCAGAAAAATGATCGGCGTCCGGGCGAGCTTCTCGTTCTGGCGGATCTGGCGGCAGAGATCGAAACCGTCGGTTCCGGGCAGCATCACGTCCAGCAGAAACAGGGACGGCTGTTCCCGCAGCGCCTGGGCGAGAACCGCGTTGCCGCTGATGAAGGATTGCACGTCGTATCCGGCAGCCTGTAGGTTGTGCCGGATGAGCCGCGCGATGTCTTCTTCGTCTTCCACGACGAAGATGCGGTGCCGGTTCGCATCCGCGCGAACCTCCGAGACATCAATCGCTGGCTGCATTCCTAAATGCTGTCCGGTCGGGCGAAAACAAGCTCATCGCCCAGCATTCTCTCGAGGGCCGCCCTTGTATAGGAACTCTAAGCCTGGAATGTTGCGCGATTGTTTCTCCTCTGTTAACGATTGGTTAATTTCAGACCGGCAGGCAGCGGGACGAGGCAGAAGCGCATCGTGCCGGATATCGGGGGCGGGATGGCTGCCGAAAGGGAAATCGCGCCTATTGAGCTCGCGTTCGCTTCGGAGAATGACGCAGGGTGTGCCCTTCAATCAAGCCGTAGAGTTCCTCCGCAAGATTCTTGGCGTGGTCTCCCGATCGTTCCAGGGCCTGAGCCATCAGCAGAACATCAAAACTCAAAGAGTCTTTCTCTCGAACATTGTCTGCGAGATGTTTCTGAAACAGGGTGTGGCAGATGTGGTCGAGTTCAGCGTCGATGCGCAGTACTTTCCGCGCCCTCTCCACGTCCAGCGAAACGAATCCATGGTGGATGTCTTCCAGCATGTCGTGCAAGATCGCTGACATCTGGACGAGGCAGCGCACATCGCTTCCTGGTAACTGGCCGCTCCGCGCCTGCACCCGGTGGGCCGCGCCCATCACCAGGTCTCCGATGCGCTCCAGGTCCGTAATGCACTTTAGGCAGGCCAGCAGTTGGCGGGCTTTTCGTTCGCTGACGCGCGTGATAGCGCCGGGCAATTGTTCATCGATCTGCCGTTCGATCTGGTCGAGTTCCTTCTCGCAATCGCGGATGGCGAGGAAGGCCATGCGGGATGAGTTCGTGAGCAGATCTTGGATATTGAAGGTGGCATCGCGCGCAATGAGGCAGGCCCGCAGGGTCATCCGCATGAGTTCGCCCTGGGGACCGTCCGCTCTTTCCCGGCGCGGATCCTGCGCTGCCTTGGGCTTGGCTACCCTTGAGGAGGCTGTGGTCCCCGCTTCGAGTTCCGCGGAACGGACGGCTTTTCGGGGCATAAGTGGCGGAAGGCCAGCACGCGACGGCAATTCGGCATCGACAATGCTAATCCTCGATGGTAAACACCGAGTGTGAATAAATGGTTAAAACTAGAGCGAGGTTGCGCTCGCAGGTGGGACGCGCCAGGCCTGGCGTTGCGCTGAGAATTGCCGATCCCCCTGCCATGTATAATTTTCAGCGAATTTCCGCGAGGAAAAACGACCCCGGTGCGGTCGGATTCCGGCCGTGAAGGCGCTTAGTGTCGCGTACTCATCGGCGATTTGCGAACTTGCCTCGGTACAGTGAAAGGTGAATCGATGAAGGAAACGCCGCAGCAGTATGTCAAGCGGATCCTGGGATACCTGGAAGGCAAGGATCCTCTCAAAATCCAGAAGAGCACTGCAAAGAAGCTGCAGAAGCTGATCAAGCCGCTGACCAGGAAGCAAATGCGGCGACGGCCGGCACCCGAGAAGTGGTCCATCGCGGAGATTCTGGCTCATCTGGCCGACACCGAAGTGGTTGGGAGCTGGCGCATGCGGCTAATCATGGGCAGCGACGGCACGCCCATTCTCGGCTTCGACCAGGATGTATGGGCCAAGACCTTCGCCTACGCCGACCGGGATCCCCAGCACTCGCTGAAAGTCTTCCGTGTGTTGCGCGAGAACAACCTGTCCATGCTGAAAGCCATCCCGCCGAAGTTGTGGGAATACCACGGCATGCACTCCGAGCGCGGCAAAGAAACCATAGCTCACATCGTCCGCATGTTTGCCGGGCCCGACCTGAATCACCTGCAGCAGGTGGAGAAAATCGTGAAGTCCGGGCCGCGGCAAACGATGAGGTCCTAGGCCCGCACGGGCGAGGAGAGATAGATGGACCTGCTTCAGCACTACCGCCAGCTGGCGCGCTACGACGAATGGGCGAACCTTGAGGTCGTGACGTCGTTTCGCGCTCCGGGTTCTCCGCCTTCGCGCGCCTTGAGGTTCATGGCGCACATCGTTGGCGCGGAGCATGTTTGGCTGGCGCGCCTTCAGCAGAAACAGGCACCGCTTCCCGTCTGGCCCGATCTTTCGGTAGATGGTTGTGAGGAACAGGTGCGCGAGATCGCACGCCTGTGGCAGAGTATACTTGCAGGCGGATCGTCCGACCGTCTGGAAGCCCTCGTCGCCTACAAGAACAGCAAGGGTGAGGCTTGGAGCAGCACGACGCGCGATATTCTCACGCACGTGTTCATGCACTCCACGTATCATCGCGGCCAGATTGCCGCCGAGGTGCGCCAGGCCGGCTTCGCGCCCACTTACACTGACTTCATTCACTGCGTGCGGCAGGGACTGGTACCGTAAAACGCGTGATGGCTGATCTCAAGTTCTATCTGTTTCTAGGTGTGCAGGGCGTGTCGGTTCTGGTCCTGCTCGTTTTTGTCGCCGTCTGGCCTCGACCTTGGAACGGGCAGCGACTAGCCGGATCCGTGCTCCTGTTAATCGGCATGTCACTCGTATTTAGCGCGCGCCTCCAACTTGGGAGGTCGTTCTCCTTGACTCCCCAGGCGCGAAAACTAGTCACGCATGGCTTGTATTCCAGAATCCGCAATCCGATCTACGTGTTCGGTACGCTGGCGATTGTGGGCCTGTGCCTGATCCTGCAACGGCCCGCCCTGTGGTTGCTACCTCTGTTCGTCATCGTGATGCAGACAGCACGAGCCCGCAGGGAAGCGCAGGTTCTGGAAGCGAAGTTTGGCGACGAGTATCGGGCCTACCGCGCCGGTACCTGGTTCTGACCCTCGCGATTCCGCTTTCCCCGCAGTTCCCCGCCGTGTAAGCTTCGCAGTTTGCATGCCCACAAACCGATCACGCTTCCTCACTCTGTCCATCCTGTTGCTCCTGCAACTTGCGCCTTGGTCTTGGTCTCAGATGGCGCCACTGCCGGTACCCGTGTCGAACAACGCCGTGGCCAGCGCGAAAGTCGGCAAACACGAGGTTTTATTTTCGTTCATGGGGATCGGCGCCAAGAAGACCTGGGACGCGATCACCAACGCTGCCTACTCGCTCGATCTAACCACAGGAAAGTGGACCGAACTGCACCCGGTTCCAGGTCCGGCAGGCCGCATCGGTACTTCAGCCGCCGCCGCGCGCCAGCAGATTTTCTTGCTCGGCGGCTATGCCGTCGACGGTCACGGCGATGAGATCACGGTCTCCGATGTTTCGGTTTACGAACCCGAGGTGCATAAATGGTATCGCGGCGCCGACCTGCCCGTGGCGGTCGATGACACTGTGCTTGGCGTCTATCGCAACCGTTTTCTGTACGTAATCGGCGGCCGCTCGAAACACGATCTCGTGGCTACCGTCCAACTCTACGATATCGAGAAAAACATGTGGTCCCAGGCCACGCCCATTCCCGGTACGCCTGTCTTCGGTCACGCCGGGGCGATCGTAGATGACACCATTGTTTACGTGGACGGTGCGCGCAAGAGTCCCGCGGGAACTCCAGCCTATGTGTCGTCCGACGAGTGCTGGATGGGCAAGATCGACCACAAGAACATTAGCAAGATCGAGTGGACCCAGTTGCCCGAGCATCCAGGCAACGCACATTTTCGGATCGCAGCCGGCGCTGCCGAGAAAGACCACAAGATCTACTTCGCCGGGGGCACGGACAATCCCTACAACTACAACGGAGTCGGCTATGACGGGCAGCCGGCGGAGCCCTCGCCGGTTACGTTTGCCTTCGACGTCCGCGGCGCGAAATGGGAGACTCTCAACGAGAACACCGACAACCCGACCATGGATCATCGCGGCCTGCTGCTCGCCCACGACGGTCTGGTCGTTCTCGGAGGAATGGAGAAGGGGCAGCTGGTGACCGCGAAGGTGCAACTGATTCCGCGGAAATGATCGGGCGCGCGGGCGGCCGTTGCCTCAGCCACAACCCTCGGTGATCCCGTCGCAGAGCCCGGCTCCCTCGCAAGATCAATCCCCAGGTGTTCATTCCGATGGTTACGAAACACGTCCTGTGGGGCTGTGACGCGGGTCAGGACAAAGGGCGAGCGGGATCACGAATTCGCCGGGGCACGGTCCCTCGTCTGCCGGGCCGGGCGACCGGCTTGATTCTGATTACGTCACAATCGGCCAAAAAACCCTGCCGAGCGACCGTTCGGCTGCCCCGACGGAACATCCGGGCCTACGTGGATTGTGCCGGTTTAAAGATCAGGCCCTGGCTGGTTTTCCCGTTCATCACCACCGAAATCGGATCTTCGAAGCGCAAGTGGCGCACGCAGCCGTCCTCCTCGATCGCCGGGGTCGACGTCAGCCACTGCCAATCGACAAAGCCTTCGCCAGCGTCCGGATTGACGGTGAAATATCCGACCTGGAACGCGGTGAGATTCTGAAAGAAGTGGCTACCTTGCGAGGGGATCACGCGAAAGTCGCGAAATCCGGCTTCCACAATCACACGCGCCCCAGAGATTTCATCCCATTCCACGGGGATCCCCAGCCACGGCTCGGTCGATCCCCATCGTCCCACCCCAATCAAAAGGTAAGGCCTTTCTTCCTGGTTGAGTTTTGAGTTGAAGCGGGCGACGCCGCGTGCGACTTCGGGGCTCCGGCCCCGCTCAAAGCGATGGAAGTCGACCACCACGACATCCCGCAGGTCGCTGACGCGGCCGTTTCCCAGCACCTTCGCACTCTGGCAAACGAGGCTGGCGCGATCCACTTCGTCAATGCGCAAGTCCTCTCCCTCGCGCGACGGCACGAGCGGGCGGATCTGGAGAAAGCCGAAGTCGGCCGCGTCGCCGGGTCGAGAGGGCAAACGCACCGCAAATTCAATCTCCACCGGACGCCCGAAGGCGTCCTCGCCGATTTTCGTCAGTTGGTCCAGCAGCGGTGCCAGGGGGAAGACGTCATGTTTCAGCACTCCTGCAAAACTCACGAGGCGGACCCCGGGCCGGCTGAGGCCGTCGTAGACGGCGTGATTGTCGGCCGAGTAGGTGGATCCGACCTGGTGCAGCGTGCCGTCGGTCTCGGCGGCGTCGAGCCCGAACCGAACCTCGCGCAAGGCGGCCACTGAATCGTCTTCGCTGCATTGAATGTGATTCAGTTCAAGTGCGAGAAAATCCGACTGCGAGTTGGCCAGGATGTCTTCGACCGAAGAGAACTGGACCATGTGCCGCGGGTACCGCGGACAGAACGACAGGCACTTGCCGCCATCGACTACAGCGCGTCCTAGGCCGAGCACGACCGCGGCGATGCCGTCGCCGTAGCTCATCGGCGGCACCGGATAGAAATTGTAAGACCGGACGACTCCCGAGAAATTCGGGTAGAACCGCTCCCGGTGGACCGTGCCCACCACCTGCTGGAGGATCACCGCCATCTTTTCTTCCTCCAGCCGGTAGGGGGTCGCGCGGACGTAGGCTTTCGCGTGCTGGCTGAAAGTGGAAGCGTAGACGCGCTTGATAGCTTCCATCAGTTGCTCGAGACGCGTGGAAAGATCCGCATCATGATTGGCGAGCATGAAAGTTTCGTACACCCCCGTGAAGGGCTGGTATTGCGAATCCTCCAACAGGCTGGACGAGCGAACGGCCAGCGGGTAGCGGACCTCGGCGAGAAACTCCAGCAGGTTCTCGCGCACCGAAGCGGGGAACGTCGTATCGAGAAAACGCCGCTGGATTTCCTGGTCATTGGCACAGTGCAATGCGAAATCCGCCAGGCCGTTCTGGTTGATAAAGCGGTCGAAGACATCGGTGGCCAGCACCACAGCGGGCGGCACCGTGACCCGCACACCCGGGAACAATTGCTGGACGCGGTGTTTGCAAAGCAGGTGGCGCATGAAGGCCAGGCCGCGCGCCTTGCCCCCCAGCGACCCGCCGCCGATGCGCAGGAAAAAAGAATCGGTCGAAGTGAGAGCGGCAGAGCTGAAGTCCCCGATCAGCACCCCGCTTTGTTCGCCGCGATAGTCCGCGATGGAAGCGATCAGGTCGCGGCGCAGGTGCTCAGGGCTTTCAAAGTCAGAAACCTTGCGCGGACGAAGTTTCTGCGCCAGCACAAATTCCGTTCTTGCCATCAGCCAGTGCGAGAAGTGGTTGCTCTGCGCGTGGTACATGATGCTCTCGGCCGGCACCGTTTGCAGCAGAGTCTCAAGCGAACTGAGGTCGGTGGCGCGCCCCACTTCGGACAGGTCCGGCAGTCGAAACACAAAATCCCCGAAGCCAAACTGTTCAGTGAGAAAGCGGCGCAGGTCGGCGAGGAGCGTGGGCGAACGTTTGCGCAGAAACGACAGTCCCTCGGCGTGGGCGCGTTCCCGGAATTGCGTTCGGCTCGACTGCAGGACGATCGGAACGTCCGGAACCGCTCCCCGAATTAGCTCCGCTAGTTCAAACCCGGCGTCCGCGCTGAGCACGCCGCCGCGAGGAAACTCAACGTCCGAGACCACGCCCAACAGGTAAGGCTGGTATTTCATCACCAGTTCTTCGGCCTGTTCATAGTTCGACGCCAGCAGAATCTTCGGCCGGGCGCGCATGCGCAGCAGTTTGTGCGCGACGTTAATTCCTTCGCGGATCACCCGGCCTGATTGCGTGATCAACTCCGTATAAATCACCGGCAGAAAAGACGAGTAGTAACGAATGTTGTCTTCCACCACCAGGATGACGGGCACGCCGATCGCAGCTGTGTCGTGCTGCGCGTTGCGCTTGTCCTCGACATACTTCACGATCGCGATGAGCATGCGCACGTTGCCCTGCCACAGAAACACCCGCTCGATGTCGGTGGCCGGGTTGCGCGCAACGAAATTCTTCAGCTCGCGGTAGTCGTAGGCCAGGACCACGACCGGAATATCAAGCCCCGCTTTCTTCACCTCCCGTGCCAGGCGGGCGGCGTCCATGTCGCCCACTTCCAGGTTGGTGACGATCAGATTGAAACGCGGACTGGAACGCGCGATGGCCAGCGCTTCCACTCCGGTCGAAACCTGCGTGATTCCCGGAATCTGCTGCAGGTTCAGTTCCAGCGACTCGCCAATGAGCAGTTCGTTCAGCCGGCCATCCTCGCGCAGAATGAACGAGTCGTAAAGGCTCGAGACCAGCAGGATGTCGCGCACGCGAAAGGGCATGAGGTTCTCGAAGCCCTCAAAGAGCCGCTGCGCGTCCATCGTGACGTCGGGTATGTATTTCGTGCTCATACACCGGTCCGACCGGATGTGTCAGCCATGGTAAAAACAGGGGGGGGGATTCCTCCACCCCGCCTGCGACCAATTTGCCCCTGCGAGACTCAAACCAGTCCCTGGTCGAGCATCGAATTGGCCACCTTCAAGAAGCCGCCAATGTTGGCGCCGTTCACAAGATTGCCCGGAGTGCCGTACGTATCGGCGGTTTCGAAGCAATTCTGATGGATGGCGATCATGATCTTGTGCAACCGATCATCGACCTCCTCGCGCGTCCAGCTCAAGCGTGCGCTGTTCTGGGCCATCTCCAACCCTGAAGTTGCCACGCCACCGGCATTGGCAGCCTTCGCAGGACCGTAGAGAATTCCAGCCTCCAGGAATAGCCGTGTCGCCTCGAGCGTGCTCGGCATGTTGGCGCCTTCCGCCACCACCTTCACGCCGTTCTTAATGAGGTTTGCCGCGTCCTGGGCGTTGATTTCGTTCTGCGTGGCGCTCGGGAACGCGCAGTCCGCCTTGATATTCCAAAGCGGGTTGTAATCTGACTTGATGTCGGTGGGCACGAATAGGGACTTCTTGAACTTCTCGACGTACTCCCGGATACGTCCACGGCGCGCATTCTTGAGCTCCATGACATAGGCCAGTTTCTCGCGGTCAATGCCATCCGGATCGCAAATCACGCCGTTGGAATCGGAGAGCGTGATCGGCTTTGCGCCCAGATCAAGCAGTTTCTCAACCGTGTATTGCGAAACGTTTCCGCTTCCGGAAACCAGGCAGGTCTTGCCTTCGAGCGTTTCCTTGCGGGTCTTCAGCATCTCGGCAGCAAAGTACACGCAGCCGTAGCCGGTGGCCTCAGGCCGAATCAGAGAGCCGCCCCACGCCAGCCCCTTGCCCGTCAGCACGCCGGTGAATTCATTGGCCAGCCGCTTGTATTGGCCGAACAGGAAGCCGATCTCGCGGCCGCCCACTCCGATGTCACCCGCAGGCACGTCGGTGTCCGGTCCGATATGACGATAAAGTTCGGTCATGAAGCTCTGGCAGAAGCGCATCACTTCGTTGTCGCTCTTGCCCTTGGGATCGAAATCCGACCCACCTTTGCCGCCGCCCATGGGCAGCGTGGTCAACGAGTTCTTGAAAACCTGCTCGAAGGCCAGGAATTTCAGGATGCCGAGCGTGACCGAAGGATGGAAACGCAGGCCGCCCTTGTAGGGGCCGATCGCGCTGTTCATCTGGATGCGGAATCCACGATTGACCTCGATTTTTCCCTGATCGTCGAACCAGGGCACGCGGAACATCATGACCCGTTCCGGCTCGACCATGCGCTCGAGAATCTTTGCTTCCCGGTACTCGGGATGCCGCTGCAGCACGAGCCGGAGCGACTCAAAGACCTCCTGCACCGCTTGGTGGAATTCAGGTTCGGCGGGATTCTTTGCCCTTACCTGGGTTAGGACTTGTTCCATGTAATCGCCCGAGACTCTGGTTTCGGACGGTGTCAGCGTACCTGCGCTCATGAGCTATAACCTCCTAAAATCGATAAAGTGTGCGGTCAGAAACTCTACACCCGAAGTCGGACGTAGCTCAGCCTCAATCCCGTCAGCTCCCGACCCCGGTTCACTCCTTCGGGCTTCTTCGCCACCTGGGCAGCTGCGGGTTCCAACTATGAACATCCTTCTGAAAGTCGCGGCCTTCGTTGCCATGGCCGACGGCTGCCGCCGCTGCGAGTTCTTTCTCTTACTGTACGAGCTCCCCACGGCGGAGTCGACTTTGGACTTGGGCTCGCCGTCGCTTAGACGCTCAACTAGCTCCACGCGCCGGAGTTCTCCGTGCCCCTCGCACAGCGGCCCGTTCACCAGATCTTCACTGTCGATCACGATTTTCTTTCCTCAGCAGGACTTTGGGCGCCCCTGGGCGGGCGAACCGAAGGTCAGCCCATATCCGATTACACGATGTGCCCGGATTCCGGCTGTGATTCGAGCCACGTGCCAGCGTGAGGTACGTCACAATTTGCATCCGCGCGCGTTGGCCGGATTGCGACTGCGGACGTCGAGTATGAGTCGGCCCCCTACCGCTGTCCCGATCTCGACCCTGTCCCATGCCGTGGTCGCCCCTTCAGAGCGTATGACGATATGAAATTCGAGTTCGAATTGCCGCTGAAGGACTAGGCCTGCTGAGTGGCTCCGGGTCTTGACAGGTCCGCTGCCTCGATTAGTTTTAGGCGCTGTTCTAGGGCCTGCCATGACACGCTGGGGATGGGTGCTGCCGATCTTCGAGCTGTTCCTGTTCGAGCTGATCCTGATTCACCCGGACGTGGATCTGCCCGACACCGCCTTCCGCGACGGCAATTCTCCGGTTCTGGCCAAACTGCAGGTAACCACTGCCCCGGTCATGGCTGCGGGCCTTACGCGGCTCTCAACGGGATCCCCACATCAAAATCGAAGTTGCTATTCAGAGGGATCTACCGTGGTCCCGGCAGACCGGTCCCGCCCTTTTTGCGATCGCTCCTTTGCACATTGCTGTGCGAGCTGTTTCTCCCCGTAGCTGTTCCTTGTGATGTGTGATCCGTGTGTGGTGGCCACGTCACTCCCGAGTTCCTCACTTCGTTGAAGTCAAGGCGCTGGATTGCCGGCGGTTTTTACCTCTCTTTACGCGACGCGGGGGTAGCCTAGGTTCGGGCCATGCGCCGGGAGACCATTCCAAAGAAGGTGGTTCGACACCGCCCTCCCACCCCAACCCCGAAAAGGTCTCTTGATGTGAGCCTGCCTACCGCGCTCGCGCCAGCACCAGGGTGATGTCGTCCGGTTGTTCGTTGTCGCCGATCCAGTCATCCACCGCCGCGGTCACCCGTACGGTGATTTCGGTCAGCGGCAACGCGCGATTGTCGCGCACCAGGTCGATCAGCCTGTCCTCGCCGAACTCCCCAAAATCGTTCTCCGGCTCGGTGATCCCGTCGCTGTACGCCAGAAAAATATCCCCCGCCTTCAGCTGGACCGAAGCTTCATCGAACGAGAGGTTGTCGAACAAGCCCACGACCGTCCCGCCCTGATCCAGGCGACGGATCGACCCGTCCGGGCTAATGATGATGGGAGGCAGGTGCCCGCCGTTGCTGTAGGTGAGGTTCCGCGAAGCTCCGTCATAAATGCCGAGAAACAGAGTCGCGTACTTTTCCTGCGGCGTGCTGTCGTAGAGTTGATGGTTGAGAAGGGACAGCAGCGCGGCCGGCGACACTTCGACGCCCTCAGCTCCGGAGGCCAGCATCATCGTGGCCCCTGCCGCAGCGCCCACCGCAACCGGTTCGCGCAGAACCGGCATGCCCACCATGCCATAGGCGCGAACCGCCGAGTGGATCGTCGCCATGAGCAACGCCGCCGAAATCCCTTTCCCGCTGACATCCCCTGCTGCGAGGATCAGCTTGTCGGAACTGACGGCCAGAAAGTCGTAGTAGTCCCCGCTCACCGTGCGTGCTGGACGGCAGTATCCATGCACCTCCAGCGACTCCAGCTGAGAGATCTCCCGCGGGAAAAGCTGCGCCTGCACTTCCTGCGCGATCACCAACTCGTTTTCGAGACGCTGTTTTTCTTTCTGTTCCAGCACCAGTTTTTCGATCGAGGCCGTCATCGAGTTGAACGAATTCGCCAGTTCTGCAAGCTGGTCGCTCGACTTCACCGGGATCCGGTGGCTGAAGTCTCCGCGATCCACGTGCTGGGTGGCTCGGTACAACTGCGCCACCGCACCCGTAATCGAGCGTGTAAGGGTCGTGCCAATCACCAGGGCAAGAGATTCGATGATGGCCAGCAGGATCGCGAAAGCGAGGAGGATCTGCTCCCAGCCGATTGCGAAACGCCCTAGCGTGGCAAAGAGTCGGCTGTACAAGACGGAGGGGCGGGTCTGCACTCGAACAAGGGGGGGAGAGTGTTCATCGTGCTCGCCAGTGTCCCAGTTGACTACCGAAAGCAGGGTCCCAAAGGTGATTTCGTGGTCAAACATGTTTGCCGGTGGCGGCACATTCCCCGCGGTATACGTGACATGCGGGAGCGCTTTTCCGCTTTCAAGTGTGTGACTACTGTCGCTTTTGTCCTCCACGGTGCCCTTGATGTCAGAGCTATGGATAGAGTTTGCCGTCCCGCCGGATGCCCCGGCACTGGCTGTAGGTTGCCGCAACTGTAGACCGGTAGCGTCCAGCGTGATTTCACCTAAGTTGGCAGCGATTTCCTGCAAGAGTTCTTTGTCCAGCCCTTCACTGGAGACTACGGTTAGCTTCTCTGAGCCTACGGAAAGCACAGTAGCCGCGCGCAGATGGAGTTCGCCGCCGTCCCGCACAATCTCTCTGAACGAACCATGAACAAAAGCAGGAAACGCAAACGACTGACCCCTCGCATCGCCACAAACGGGGAGCGGCTTACTCCCATACCAGGCGCAGACCCGGCGGTCTTTCCAGATGACTTCGCTCTTGCGCAGCCGCTCGAGCACTTCCACGTTTGGGGATTCACCTCGCTCCAGCCGCACTTCCAGTTCATGGGCAATGGCGGCATTCACGGCTTCCACGCTGTGTAACTGCAGGTTGATTTCAGACGTCACAATGAAATTCGCGAACTGTCCACCGAACAGATACAGGGTCGCGAACGCCATCGCGACCAGCAGCAGCGCGGGAACCACGCCGATAAAAATGTAGGTGACAATCAGCCGGTTGCGCAGCCGCCACAGAAGCTTGGCTTTCAGCCAGCGGAACGCCAGCACCGCAAAAAGCAGAATCGAGATGAAGCTGAGAAACCCGACCCACCACCCGAGGCTCTGTCCTCCGCCCTGTTTCAACGCCGCCAGCAGCTTCTGCAGCACGAAGAGAAACGCGGCCAGGCCCAGCGCGTACCAGGCTCCCCAGGCTGCCCGGCTCCGAGGCCAGAGACCCCACTGGCTCAGCCTTCTCCGCAAAGCTGCGTAGGACAAATCCATGGCGTTCAGATTCGATTATGACAGAAACATGCAGCGTGAAGGGGAGCCCGCTCGATCCGGATCAAGCCCGAACTGGGCATCGGAGAACTACGGTTTCAGGGCAGCCCGAGTCTCGGGATGAGGGGCCACTGCGACTCTCGGCTCCGCCAGGGTGCCATTGACGCTAAACCCCGAAGATCCCTCCGGCGCCAGCATGAAATCGAGTTTCCCCTTGAACGAGGCTTTGCCGCTTACGGCGTAGGTCGCGGCCGGAGAACTCAAAGCGCCATCTCGGATCGAGACTTCACCGTCGTGCAAGACGAGGACTGCGGTAAAACGTCGTACCTTGAGCGGGTCGTCCCCAAGCACAATGTGGGGAAGGGATCCGTCCCGCATGTTGATCCGCACGCTGCCGTCGGCGGAGGCAAGCAGCTCAGCCGACGCAACCCCGGCCATCCGGATCTGATACTTCGCGCTGGCTGTGCCACTGATCCACGGATCTTTCATGGCCGTGGCGATATGATCCAGCGAAACGCCCTCCAGGGTTCCGTTGCCGGCGTACGTTGGCGGCTTCGCCGTAAAATCCGCTTGCCAGTTCCCGCGATGCTTTCCGTTCATGACCTGGGCGCGCACGTCCGACAGCCGCATGTGGCCTTGATCGAGTTCGACGCTGGCCGTGACCTTCGTCGCCGCCAGGTTTCTGATCAGGACACGGTCTGCCGCAAGTTCTCCAGACGCATGAATTCTTGTCAGAAAGGAAGGGCCCGTTAGAGAGGCAGAGGACAAGAAGCGGTACCAGGGGCGGCTAGGAGGATTCGGGTTCAGCACCTCGCTCAGCGTGTCCGTAGCGATCTCATCCACGTGAAGGTCGAAGCTCATCGGACACGACTCCACTGGGCCGCACATGCGCGGCAAGGCCAGCGACCCGGTCCACCGTGTGCCTGCGAAGGACGCCGAGATGGCCTCGACTTTCGTTCCCTCCGGGTCGAGGCTCATGTTTGCCGAGGTGATTTCAATCGGAGCATTCAAGCCAGGAAGCGCGGCCTGCATCGCGTGAAGCTTAGCCGTACCGTCGATGCGCGGACTGGCGAACGCCGACCACGGACCGCCCACCTGCAGCGTCACCTTCGCCCATCCAACCACCGCCGGATGCGTGGCTGGCAGCCCGGCGATTCTCGCCATCTGCAGCAGGCGCTGTACCTCCGCTTCGCCGTCCATCGAGAGCTGGTAGCCGGACCGCGTGATCCATCCTTCCACCGTCGCCGGCGACGCTCTCCCGAGCTTTATCGCAAAGGGGCCCAACGCTAATTGAGGTTCATCCGGAGCTTTCCCGGCGCTCGCATAGCGCCGGGCGCGATCGGTCCCAGGCCGGTTTTTCGTTGCGCCCGAAAGTAGAGAGAAGGGAACCACGTTCAATGTTAGCTCGCTCTTGGCCGAGGCAGAACGGAGCACAAGATTGCTCGTCTGGCCGCTGCCCGTAAACTTTACCGCCTCGGCGCCGCCCGTTTGCATCCGGAAGTCCGCCTTGACCACGCCGCTCGCCCGCAAATCGGCAGGCAGGTCCTTCTTTGCGTGGCGCACGACTTCGAGCAAAGCCTCAGCCGGTACCTTGTCCAGGGCCAGAGCAAGGTCATAGCTCCGCGGATCAGGAAGATTCACCACTTCCCCGCGCAACGCAACCAAGCCGTCGCCCATCGGAATCTGGCAGGAAATCTGGTGAAAGCCGCGATCCACCGTGCTGTAGTGCGCGGCACAATGCGTTCGGATCTGGAAGAGTGCTTCGCCGGCGATGTCATGCCGGCGGAAGTCATCGAGCGATGCCTCGCCGTCGACGGCCAGGTCGGCGGGGGTCCCGGTCAGCGCCGCCGATATCCGGGCACCGCCCCGCCAGCCCTTGTCCTTACCCGCGAGCAGTTTGGTGAGTTGGCCCAACTGGGCGTCCTGCCACGATAGGTTGAACTGCACCGGGGTTTCGCGCAGCGTTTCCGCGCGCTGCCAGGTCCCGCTCACCCGGAACTGGCCGGTATCGCTGAGATTGAGATCGGTTCGCATGGGCCGCGCCCGCAGGCGCATGCCCCAAGCGTTTTCAGAGTCCTGCCAGAAGGCATAGTTGGCGTCGGCTAGGGCAAACGGTTTTTTCTCCGGACCGAACTTAAAGTTGATCCGGCCGCGATCCGCCTCGATATACGGGAATGCCGGGCGCGACTCCGAGCGTGCTTTGCCAGTCGGAGCCACCGCGGTTTTTGCAGTGCGCTCCAGCAGGTTCTCGATATTCCAGTGCCCCCCGTCATTGCGGGTGAGGTTCAAGCTGGGCTCGGTAAGGCTGAGGCGTGAAATTTCCAAGCGGCCGCGAAGCAGGGAACTCAGCCTTAAGAACGCCGTGACTTCCTGAGCCCGCAGTACCGGTTCGGCGCTGAAAGCCGGATCATCCTGTACCACGAAATCTTCCAGATCGAATCCGGGCTGGGGAAGCAGGCGAATGTGCACGCTGCCTACCTCAACCTGCCGCTGCAGGGCCATGGCGATGGAGCCTGCGATGCGCTGTTTCAAACGCGCGGCCCCGGGCCTTACCAGAAACAAGCCAAGCACCAGCCCGGCACACACCAACGCCACCCCGCGTTTGGAGCGCAGGAAACTCACTGCACGATCCTGAAGGTCCGCCGCCACCTCGTCTGGTCAAAGAAATGAATGACCACGTGGACCAGAAATCCGATCCGTTCGCCGAAATCGGTGTGACGGTACTGGTCCGGCGGTGTGTTAAACGACCAGTACACGAACATCGGACGTCCAATGACATTTTCTTTGGGGATGAAGCCCCAGTAGCGGCTATCCAGGCTCACGTCCCGGTTGTCGCCCATCCCGAAATAACTGTCCTTCGGCACCACAATGTCGTCGCCCTCCACGTGGGAAGGCAGGAGCAGCTTCCATTCCGCGGTCACGTTGTAGGCTTCCGATGGCGCCACCGCCGGGAAATTGTCGCGATAGGGATCGTAGAAGAGCGGCCCTTTATGCATTACATAAGGCTCGTTCAGTTTTTCCCCGTTGCGGTACACCACGCCATCGCGTAAATGGAGCCGGTCTCCCGGAATGCCCATGATCCTCTTCACCACGTACAGCCCCGGTTCCGACGGGGAGAGAAACACCACGATGTCGCCCCGCTTGATGTCCCGGTACGGCATCAGCGGGCCTAGCCATGCCGTCCGGGGAGCAAACTGTTCCCGGTTTACGAAGACGTGGTCCCCGATCAACAGGGTGTCCTCCATCGAACTGGACGGGATCTCGAAGGCCTGCAGGACAAACGTAATGATGAAAAGGCCGGTGACCAGCACCGCGGCCAGGGAAGCGAGGAACTCCACCGTGGTCTCGCGCGGCTTCTCTTCCACCACAACATCTTCTTTCTTCGCCACTCGTGTTTTTATCCCTGATCGGAAATGTTGACAGCCTCAGCTGACTAGCCGGAACGTGCGCCCCCAGCGGGTGATCTGGAAGAAGTGCGTCACCGCATAGGCAAGGTGATAAAGTCTATCACCCAGCGTCGGTGAGGGCGGCATGGCATCGTCTGGGTCGCTGATGGACCAGTAAATCAGCAGGGGCCGCCCGATAATATTTGCCCGTGGCACGAAGCCCCAGTACCGGCTGTCGGAACTGTCGTCGCGGTTGTCTCCCATCGCGAAGAAGTGTCCTTCGGGGACGATCAACTGCCCGTCCTCCACCAGTTTCGGCATCTGCACCCACCAGTCGGCATTGATGCCGGGGTCGAGAACGTCCAACCGCGGAAAGTCATCGCGAAACGGGTTGGGCTCCGGCTTGAAGTACCTCGCGTAGGGCTCGTTCAGCGGCTGTCCGTTGATAAAGACGCGCTTTCTCACCAGGTGAATCCGGTCCCCCGGTATCCCCACCACGCGTTTTACGAAATGCTGCGCGGGATTGACCGGGTAGTGGAACACGATGATGTCGCCGCGATGGATCTGCCGGTAGGGAATAACGAAATCGCCCACACCGCCTCCCCCGTAGCAGAGTTTGTCCACCAGCAGGTAGTCCCCGATCAGCAGGGTGTTCTCCATGGATTCGGACGGAATCTGAAACGCCTGCACGATGTAGGTGATCACGAAGACCGCGATCACCACCGTCGCCAACAGCGACTGGATGGAGGTCAGCCAGTCCGTGTTGGAATCTTTCACCGGGATCGGAGGCGTTGCGGGCGTCGTCATCAGCTAATGTGTGGGCGAAGGATTTTTCTCGGTCGCTTTCAGGTCAACGCGCGCAGGGGACGAGGCCAGGTACTCGAGCACTTGCTGGGCGGCGTCCTGCTCCGCCTTCTTTTTGGTCGAGCCCTCGGCCCGTCCGGTAAACTCTACCTTATGACCCGTCGCCGAGTTTAGCCTGGCCTCGACGGTAAATGTCTTACTGTGCTCGGGGCCGGCTTCCTTCACCAGTACGTACGATGCTTGCGCACGTCCCAAGCCTTGCAGCGTTTCCTGCAGGGCTGATTTGAAATCCATCACGGGAACGCCACCGCTTCCCGGATTCATCCGCTCCAACTCGGGGACCACCACGCTCTGCAAAATGAAGCGACGGGCTGTTTCCAGGCCTCCGTCCAGGTACATCGCGGCCAGCACGGCCTCCAGCGCATCCACCAGCAGCGCGGTCTTACCGCGACCTCCGCTTTTTTCCTCGCCTCGGCCGAGCCGGAGGTAGTGCCCGAGTTCCAGTCCTTGTGCAACCCGGATCAGGTGCTTCTCGCTCACCAGGTGGGCGCGCAGCTTCGAGAGTTCCCCTTCCCGAAAATCCGGAAACCGCTGAAAAAGTTCTTCGCTGGTGACCAGTGCCAGCACGGTGTCGCCTAGAAATTCCAGCTGTTCGTTGTCGCCGGCCTTCGCGCTGTCGTTAGCGGCTTCCAGTTCCCGGGCCTGCGAACTGTGCGTCAAGGCTTGATGGATGAGTTCGGGGCGCTGGAAGTGATACCCCAGCAGCTTCTCGAGCGCCGCGATTTCTCTAGCTTTCATGCAGATGTGCAGGCGGTTGCAAAAGACCCCAGCCCAAAAGGAACCCATTGCCGGTCTCGTCAGGATCGCGCCGGCAACCGGGAGTATGTCAACCAGCTGCCGATTACTTCGGCTGCCCTGGTGTGCCGGCCAGCTGCGTCAGCCGGTCGCGCTCCTGACGCGCCAGCTTTCCCGCGCCCGTACTCTCTTGCGTCATATCGACGGCGCGGTTGGCTTCCTTCAGAGCATCCGCGTACTTGTTCTGGCGGTCCAGCGAGATGGCCAGCCGCAACACGACCACCGGATCCGGCCCCGCTGGATACGAGTCAATCGACTTGCGCAGGTCGGTTTCGGCGTCGGCAAAATTATCCTTCTTGAATTCCAGCGTCCCGATGATGGAAAACGCGAACGAACGCAACTGCGACTTGTAAGCGTCGACCTGCTCCTGCGGAGTGCCCTGCGGGATCGCCACGTCGGTATCCACCGTCTGCACCGCCTTCTGCGCCATCTTCATGGCTTCGTCCAGGCGCTGATCCTTGTCGAGATCGGTATCCCGCGTTTTTTCCGCCAGTTCGCCGGCCACGGTCACCAGCGCCTCCGGATCGTCCCCGTCAATCGCCAGGGCCTTGCGGCCCATTTCGATGATTTTGTCGGAGTTCCCGGCACGCTGGTAGCCGCGCATCACATTCTTGAAGAGCACGATCCGCAGTTCGCTGTCTTTGAACTTCGCCGCGAAATCATTGGCCGCATTTTCTGCCGCCGCCGGATCGGTCAGCGCGGCCGCGGCTTTGTAAGCCTCGTACTCGGGAGTGGTCTTGGCGGCCGGAGGACGCTTGCCCTGCGGCGGGGCGGCGGCGGGTGGCGAACTGGGTTGAGCGCCGGGCGCATTCTGGGTCGCCGGGGCCTTCATCTGAGCAAAACTCCACGTAGCCACTGCCAGCACCGCGCCCATCATCGCTGCTCGCTTCATGCTGTCTCCTTCGGTTGCGACTCTCGCTGCTGGAGAATCGGATTCGTACCGTCCTTCTGTTTCTTACCGTTGTGCCGGTGGTTCGTAGGGCCGCTGCAAGCCGCGCTCGGCGGCCGCTTTGACTTCAGGCAGCGTACTTCCGGCGGTCAGCGCAGCGCGATAGTGATCCACGGCGGCTTCGCGCTGCTCCTGCAAATCGTAAATTCTGCCCAGGTAGATGTGCGACCAGGCCACCACCTTGGGTTCCTGCGCAAGCTTGAGCGCCTGCTCGAAATATCCGGTTGCCCCCACCATATCTTTGTTCGCCGTCGCCACCTGCGCCATGATAAACAGCGCCCGGCCCTTATCCTCGTGATTCCCGTCCAGCGCCTGTTGCGCCAGTTCCTGTGCCGTTTTCAAATCCCCCGCCGCCAGCCGCCTTTCCGCCGTCTGCAGCAGGTGCGGATTCTTGAGCCGCGAATAATTCAGCAGCTCGGGCGAGGCCGCGCTCGCGAAATGGATCTCCGCAGCCCGCTTCGACTCTTTCTTCAGATCGATCGCATTCAACAGGTCCGAGTAGGCATTGCGAATGCCGGCCGGGTCCTTCTCGAACTGCGCCATCGAATCGTAGAAGTAGCGCGTCAGGATGAACCCCTGCTCCGTCGCTTTCTGCACATCATCAGAACGCACCACCTCTGGAGTCTTGCTCGTCCCCTCGATCCGGATCTCGATCGCCCGCACCAGGCACTCCGTGATCAGCAGCGACACGTCGACTTTGAACGCATCGTCCATCGGCGTCCGTTGCACCGAATCCAGCAACGGTTCCAGCCGCTTGACCGCGGTCGGGTACTTCAAAGACAACGGGTCGAGAAGGTAATGCAGATAAGTGTGCCGGATCTGGTCCACCTTCAGCGCCGAACCGCCCGGTGTGATGACCACATAGTAATCCGACCCGTAATTTCTGGCGTTGACCTGCCCCGGCGCACCCATCGGCTCCATGTACACAGTGAACCCGCGGCCTAGGTAGCCCGCTGAGGGCAGCTTCAGATAAATCTCGGTATCGAACAACATCTTCGAGAGCGGTTCGTGATACTGGTCGGTAAGGCGCGTGTACGCCTCGTGGTGCCGTTGCCAGATCCCGTGCATCCCCGCTTTGTCATAAAACGCGGTGGCCAGCTTTGCGAAGCCGACCACGAGCATGGCGTCCGGGGGCAATTCCGCCTCGTTTACTTTCGGAAGGAAATTAGGTGCGCCTCCCAGGTACAAGCTGAGCGAGACGTATTGCGACAAGGTCTTCGACGGATCCGGCCACACATGCTCGCGGTAAAACTGGCACATCGGGCTCATCGCCGCCAAGGCTTCATCGGAATCATGCGCGGCCTTGGCAATTTCCTCGCGGATCTGGCGCCGCAGCGGATCGGAAACGCTCAACTCCTGGTCGTAACCGCAGGCGTTCATCGAAGCCAGGATCGTGAACAACGTCTCGCTCGTATCCAGCGTGACCTTGGGCGTAGTCTGCGCCAGGCACACTCCTGCCAGCAGCGCGAACAACGCACCAAAAATCGAATGTCGCAACCGGGAACCCAGGGAAAACCTCCAGCAGGGCAGCACGCTGTGGGGATACCACGATAGTTTAAGAGCTTCCGTTCAGGGGGTCAATTGAAAGGCGGGTAGGTCAGGTGTTAGGTCTCAGGTCTTAGGCTCGAGGTTCTCCCCCTCTGGCGAACTTGGAGAGGCCGTGCCCCTACTCCACCACCCACCCAAAACCTAACACCTAGACCTGAGACCTGACACCTGACCTATCCCCGCACGCTGATCTTGGAGAACGAAAGCACCGCGTGTCCAGTCGTAGGCCGCCCCATCGACATTGCCGGGCGGAACGTCGTGAAGATCAGCATCCGCTTCACTTCGGGCAGCAGGTTCTGGGAATTGTCCGACAGAATCCGGTAGTCTTGCACCCGCCCGTTCGCGTCCACGTAGGCTTCGATCACCAGCGAGTCTTCATTCACCGAACTCAGCGTCGTCGCGAAGGAAGTGTCCTGCAATTCAGGACCGGTGTACAGCATCAACGGTACATCGTTTCGGTTACGCGCCTGCAAGTCGGTCAGTGTCAGGCCCATCACGAATCCAAAAATCAACACCGCCGTGATCATCCCAACCGTGGCCGGGACCATGAACGCATGCAGCGCATTCTCCAAGCGAGTCAGTATGCCCTGGAATCGCGGTCGACCGGCTTGCGCGGCTTCGCGCGAAATGGCAACCCGCAGCCTCAGAGCCAGATCCGCGGGGGCCTTGCGGCGGCCCACAGTGGCAAGCAGATCCTGAGTCTGACGAAGCAGTGCATACTCCCGCTTGCAATGCGAACATTCCTCCAGATGCAGCCCGAGGGCGTGCATCTGGGTCCCGGTGACAACTCCGTCAAGGTAAGGCGAGAACATCGACTTGGCCTCGGCGCACTTCATGACGTCACCTCAATTTCCTCCCCACCACGTGACACCCGGCATCGGGTAACCTGTTTCGGGTCCTCCGGGCTCAATAGCCCCAACTCCGGCGCGACTTCCCGCACATAGCCGGTCAGCCGCCGCTTCAGCGCCTCCCGCCCGCGCGTCAGGCGCGATTTCACTGTTCCCAACGATACTTCCATCACGTCAGCGATCTCTTCGTACGACATCTCCTCCAGATCGCGCAGGATCAGCGTGCTGCGATACGGCTCGTGCACTTTTCGCAACTCTTCTTCCACCCGCGCCCGCACTTCCTCGTGCGCGGCGCTGTCAAAGGGCGACTCCCGCTCATCCACCAGGGTTTCCTGCATCGCTAAACCGCTGCCCTGATGCGATTCGTTATCCAGCGGCTCCATCGACGTTTCGTGGGCCTTGTGCCGGAACCACCACCGCCGCCGGTTCGAAGCCTCGTGTACTGCGATCCGGTAAATCCATGTCTTCAAGCTCGACTCGCCGTGGAAGTGTTTCATCCCGCGGAAAACCTTCAGGAACACTTCCTGGGTAGTATCGGCTGCGTCCGCCGGGTCAGTCAGGATGCGATACACCAGCCCGTAAATCGGCTGGTGGAATTCCCCGATCAGCCACGCGTACGCTTCTTCAGAGCCGGCTTTCAGTTCTGCGACGATCGCCCCTTCCTGCTCGCGGGCCCCGATCGCACTGGCAAGATTCCCCACGGTGGCTGCTCCCGCCATGATTCTCACGGCGCACCCCGTATTATAAGTTTTTCGCGCGTCAGAACCGACCGAAAACTGTTCCGTCTCGTTGCTTGAAGCCCAATCGAGGAACCGACACCTGCTACACATAGACCCCGTTACACCCTCGAGAGTTCCCAAACTTCCGTCACTAGTCTCCAGTCGCAAGTCGCCAGCTAACCGATGTTCCCTCGTGAGATTTCGAAGTAAAGCATTTATTTACAGCCAGATGGGCGAGTTCCCAGCGGGCCCTTGATTCCGCTTGTAGCCGTTGTCCGAGTGGGCGAAACGATGGGCCGCGACCGACGAGCTGCATTCCCCGACGACCGAGGACCGACGACTAGCTTTTCCTGACGACCGACGACTTGTCTCTGGCTTGACGATTGACGACTGAAGTCTGCCTACTGCGACGGCTTCTGCGGCGTCGGTTGTGGGTTCGGCTGGGCGGGAGTGGCAGTCGCCGGCTTAGCCGGGGGTTTCGGCACCAGCTTCTTTCTGGCCACTGGTTTTTTCGGTTCGTCGTCGTCCACCACGATCTTCTTGGGCGCCGGTGGTGGCGTGGCCGCCTGCAAGGTCTTGACCTGCGTCCGCAGCTGCGTGAGTTCGGCCTCCTTGGAAGTCGTCAAACCCTCCATCCGCTCCGCGAAGGAACGGCGCGCTCTCTCAAAAGCATTCAAGTCATTGGAGAGTCCTTGAAACTCATCTTTGGATCCGAACGCGCCCGCCGACTCGACCACAGTCCCGAGCACGTCATACAGGGCGTCGAGATTGCGATAAAGCTTGAAGCTCGCCGCCAGATCTTCCGGCGAGTTTCGCAGCTGGGTCACAATTTCCGGGAGCGCCGACTCCAGATTCCGCTTGATGGAATCCACGTTGCCAAGAGTCTGCTTCTTGTAGTTGGAATCCGTTTTCCACTTCTCGATGCGCAGCTTGCGCAGATCCGCCTGCGTCGATTGGGATGCCTGCTCCAGTTGCGCCAGCATCCCGTTCAGTTGACTGACCGACTCGTACGGAACCGGAGGCGTGCTGGAGGGTGCGCCCTGCGCACCGAGAGAACAGGTGGAGAAAACCAGAAAGAGGAAAATTGGGGCTCGAACTAGGGTCAGGTTCATTGTTGAGGACTGGGAGCGCGCCTCCCAAGAATACTAAGTTTCCGCACATTCCGAAAGTCTGCCGCCCTCTGTGGTTTGACTATCCGCAGAAGAAGCGGGACAATAACTCTGGTTCACCCTTCCTCTTACGCGGGTTCCTCCGCACCGAGTGGGCCTGTGGCGCAGTTGGGAGCGCGCTTCCATGGCATGGAAGAGGTCGTCGGTTCGAACCCGACCAGGTCCACCAAATTCTCGAACATCCCGCGCGATGAACGATGCAGAGAGTAATCTTGACCGCGTAACCACTAATGGAACTACCGTGTGACCATGTTTCCGTTTGGCCCGTGATTCGAGACCCGCCGCCTGCTATGCTCGCCTCAGGACCTGTCTGAAATCTCCGGTTTCTCCATGGGACGCATCATCCTTCGTCTCCGTAACGAATTTACGTGTAAGGATTGCGGCGGCCACAGTGGAGTGCGCTCCCGCAAGCGGACCTGGGAGTATCTTCTTCTTCCCATCGTGCTGCTCCAGCCCGTTCGCTGTGCCGACTGCTTCCGCCGCGGCTATTGCCTCGTGTTCGTGCCGCTGATCCCCGCGAACGACACCGCAGGCTCAGCTGCACAAGGCCCACATTCCTCTCCGAACGACCACCGGGCAGCCTGAGCTCCCCTGGTGCAACCCGTCCCCGATAACTCGGCCTCTGATTCCCAAAATGGAAAGGACCCCACGACGATTTCGTGCCGCTTTTCCGATGCTTCCATGATCTGGTGTCCTGGCCCGTCTGCCTTCTCCCCCGGGAGGGCCGCACAGGAACAGGAGGTGCGGAAAGACTCTGAAGTTCGCTCGGTTTTGCAGGGGCCGGGCTTCCAGCCGGGCCGTAAGAGTCTTGAGATCGACACCGGCTTTAGCCGCTGGGGTGCGCTTGCGACAACGAGATCATTCTTTCCGGAGCATCTCTGGCGGCGTCCCCACAGCAAGAATGCTACGCTGTTTCTTACTATGCGGGTTCAGCGCGTTGCATCCCTCCTGCTGTTCTTCCTGGCCGTGTGCCTCGCGCCGGCCCAGGAGAAACCTCCCGCAAAAAAGCCCACCGCGGTCTGGACGGTGCGCGCCACTCCGCCCCGCCCGGTCAACGGCGCCCCGGTTTTTCTCGAGGTGACGCCGCCGGCCCGCCTGCAGTCCCTCGCCGCAACCTGGCTGGGCCACAGCGTCACGTTTTCCCCGAGCGCCGGCAAAACCTGGTTCGCCCTGGCGGGTACGAGCCTTGAGACGAAGCCAGGAAGCTATCCCCTCGCTCTGGTCGCGACGACCACCTCCGGCAGCCAGATCCGCTTCCCGCGCAACCTGACGATCGGACGAGCGAAATATCCCGTCATCCGGCTCACCGTATCCAAGGAATTCACCGAGCCCAATCCGGAGCAGCAGCAGAAAATCCAGGCCGACCAGCAAGTGAAGCACCAGACCTTCGCACAGCCTTCCTCGCCCGATCGCGAATGGTCCGGCTCGTTTGCGCCACCGGTCAACGCTCCCGTCTCCGACCTCTTTGGCGTCCGGCGGGTTTTCAACGGCGTCACCAAGAGCGTCCACCAGGGTCTCGACTACCGCGTGCCCCCCGGGACGCCCGTCGCCGCCGTCAACAGCGGCACCGTGCTCCTCGCCCGTCCACTCTATTTTGAAGGAAATTGCGTGATGCTCGATCACGGCCAGGGCTTGATCACGCTCTACCTGCACCTCTCCGAGATCGACGTAAAGGAGGGAGACCACGTCGAACGCGGCCAACTCCTGGGCCGTAGTGGCGCCAGTGGCCGCGCCACCGGCCCGCACCTGCACCTGGCGGTTCGCTGGCAGGGCGTCTATCTAAACCCCGCAGGATTGCTCGCCCTTCACCTTCCCGACTCCGCCGCACAGAACGCCAGTCCCGCAAACTGATTGTCTGTAGCGCCGGCATCCTTGCCGGCTGTCGCGAGAGCTTGCCCCGAGCCCGTCGAAGGGCATCCTGCCCTCGCCCCGTCCTACATCCGGGCCTTAGCGCCGGCGGAGTTCTTCCCGATTCGCTGCCGATCCGCATCGAGGCAGGAGGAATCTGCCTTTGATCGCCAGCTGCTGCTCGTGCAGCGGGTTCTTCAGCAGGAAGAACAAGACTTCAGTCGAGTCGAAAATGGGGCTTGAGCCGCTGGGGTTCGCTTGCGTCAATGCTTACGCCCGCCGCCGCTGCGGCGCCGTCGTGCCCTTCACCGACTCTTTCAAATCCAGATTTCGGATCAGCCGGTGCAAGTAATTCGGATGCACCCCCAGCAACCGTGCCGCCTCGGTGTAGTTGCCATGCGCTTCCTCCAGCGCATTCTGGATCAGGCGCTTCTTCAACTCTTTCACCGCCGCGTGATACTTGGCCTCCTGCATGCCCGGAGCCAGGTCGCGCTCGAGCAACGACTCCGGCAGATCCTCCGGCAGGATGTCATCCGATGTCCCCAGCACCAGCGCCCGTTCCACCACGTTCTCCAATTCGCGTACATTCCCGGGCCAGTCGTAATTCATCAGGATTGCCAGCGCCTCGCGCGAAAGTGGCTTCAGCTTCGAGCCGCATTTCTTGCAGTGCTTTTCGACGAAGAAGCTCACCAGCAAGGGAATATCTTCCTTGTGCACGCGCAGCGGTGGCATGGTCAGACTCACCACGTTCAGCCGGAAATACAAATCCTGCCGGAATCTTCCCCCGCGCACCTCTTCTTCGAGATTCCGGTTGGTGGCGGCAATTAATCGAATGTCCACCCGGATCGGCCGGTTGCCCCCCACCCGTTCGAACTCCCGCTCCTGCAGCACCCGCAGCAGTTTCACTTGAAGCGCCGGCGCCAGTTCCCCGATCTCGTCGAGAAACACCACCCCGCCATCGGCAATCTCCAGGCGCCCTTTCTTCTGCGCCGCCGCTCCCGTGAAGGCCCCCTTCTCGTATCCAAACAGTTCGCTTTCCAACAGGTTCTCGGGAATCGCTGCACAATTGATCGCCACAAAAGCCTTCTTGCTGCGCGGGCTCTTGCGATGCACCGCCCGGGCCGCCAGTTCCTTGCCCGTGCCGCTTTCTCCGCCGATGAGTATGGTCGCCTCTGTCGGAGCCACCCGCGCCAGGAACTGGAACACGTCCTTCATGCGCGCGCTTTCGCCCACCAGGCTCCGGTCCAGCGTGATTTCGTTCATCAGCCGCTGGTTTTCCTGTTCCAGCCACGCCAGCCGACGCGCGTTTTCCAGCGCCACCGCGGAGATCCCGGCAATCGCCGTCACCAGTTGCAAATGATCCTCGTTGAAGCGGTTGGCAATATTCACCGTGTCCAGGTAAATGCACCCGACCGACCGCTGGAACACCGTCAGGGGTACGCACAGCAGCGACCGCACCTGCGACGCGATCAGGCTCTCCACTCCTCCCAACCCGCTGCTGCCGGGAACGTCCGACCCCAGGATCGCAACTCCCTCCTCCAGCACCTTCTGGGCAATCGTGCGGCTGACCCGCACCGGCCGGTCGTTGGCCGCATCGCGATTCCGTCCGAAAACGGAGTTGAATTCGTGCCCATTGGTGCCATCGAGCAGGATCGCCCCCCGCTCCGCCGGTGCGACCTCAAAGATCAGGCTCAGAATCTGTGCCTGCAGTTCATCGAGGTCGCGGATGGAATGGACCGCGCGGCTGATCTTCAACAGCGCATTCAGATTGCGCGCCAGTCGCGATGTGGCCGGCAACTCGCTCAGGATCTTGTCCGGCTGCAGATAGAGCACGTCCTGCGGACGGATCTGCGCCGTGGCGTGGGTTGGTTTTTCGTCTTCGAATTCCACCACCCGGCTCGACCCCGCCGGCTTCTCGGCATCCTCCTCCGTGAGAAAGAGAAACACCGAGTCGCCCACGGCAAACTCGTCCAGATGGTGTAGCCAGCTTTCTTTGATGGGCTGACCGTTGACGGTGGTGCCGTTGCGGCTGTCCAGATCGCTGACGCGGAATCCGTCCCCGTCCCGGCGGATAATGCAGTGGCGGCGCGAAACCGACGGGTCGCTGATGGGCAAGCCATTCGAGGCGTCCCGGCCCAGCGACAATTCTTCCGCCGGGAGCGCGAAAATAGAATCCTTCAAGGGCCCAGACAGCGCGACCAGTCGAGGGTTCACCCGAATCTCTCCAAGCCACTTGCCGCCGGCCCTGCTCTGACCGGCTCCCAAACTATCCACTCGGATAGCGCACTATCCGATCGGATAGGTCCACACACTATAAGTGAAACCAGATCAAAAAGCGCTTCATACCTTCCACACAGAGGCAAGTCATTCTTAATCATTCGCTTACATTGCACGAAATTCGTTTCCCGCAAGCCTGCGGCAGTGTGGCCAGGCAATTGCACTTACCCGTGCCGACGACTGGCCTGGCAAAAGCGACGGGGGAAGCGCTTACAAGTTCGCTAGGCAGTGTTGAATCGGGGACTACCGAGGGACCCCCTCATCGGGTCCCCGATTCTTTTTTCTGTTGCGATTCTCTAAAGCGCCGACCTTGTCACGACAACTCCCTTCCTCTGGCGACTCCCTCCCCACGGGAACGAGGGCACACGCCCACCGCTTGCGGAAACTATTCTCCGGCCGATCGCACCGACTCCGCCATCTTGTCATTCCGACAAGCGAGCGCAGCGAGAGAGGAGGAATCTGCTGTTCATCGCCGGATCGAATCCTCCAGACGGAATTTCTGCACTGGGAAGGGCACGACTTCAGTCGCGCCGCAATGAGCTTGAAGACCCTTGCGCTTCAGCGCCTGAGGTTTGTCTTTGCTGCACTGCTTCATGCACGCCGTAACTGCCCGCCCGGCGACCCCACTTCCGGCGCCACCGCCGCGACCGCAACTCCGTCGCGGAAGGCCACTGTCTTACCCGAAATCGCCGGCACTCGTTCCCCCGGCACCAGAATTCCCACCAGGTTCAACGGGTCGGCCGCCGAGATCGTAATCGTCTCGCCCGACGGCGCCAGCTTCCGCATCGCGCGCACGGACTCCACTGCGATCGGCAGCGCAAACTGTTCACCGAGGAATCCATCCACAAAACGCCCACCCCGAATCTCCCCGCGATCTTCCAGTCTACGGAACGCGGAAAGCAACTCGCGCCAGGTAGCAAGATTTGCCTCCCGCGCCAGCACATCGCGGAAGACGATGCCGTAACGCTTCAAGAGCATCCAGCACGTGGCTTCCATGGCGCGGTTCTTCTCGACCTGCTGATCGGTGAACAGCAGCGCCCAGCGCCCCGTACTGTGCCGCGGACGCGTCGTTCGTCCGCTGCCTTGACCGGAGCGCCGTTTGGGATCGATCAGCGCGCGCAGGTTGTCGAAGCCATCGGCGGTGACCAGCCCACCCGCCACCAGTTCCCAAAGGGCGGTCTCAATCTCGGCCTTGAGCTTGCCCGTCCCGCGCACAATGTCGGCGAAAAACGATGCCCCGCGCTGGCGCAGGAATTCCAGCACCTGCTTGGCCCCGTGACTCAATCCCCGCGCCTCCGGTTGGTCCGCGCCCGGATGCTTCGGTGTCATCCAGTCCATTTCCTCGCGCACAAAAAACGTGATGGGCGCCACGCTGGTCGGGATTACACGCCGCTTGCCTTCCGCCGAATCGTCGAGCGTGGCCGGATGCGGGGACAGCCGTCCCCAACCCACCGCTCCGGTCAGGCAAAGCTGGTCCAGCCATTGCGGATCGTAGTCGACAATCCGTCGCGCCAGAACCTGCTTTTCCCAAGCATTCGCGGGAATCTCGAAACCCTGCAGCTGGCGCAGAACTTCCAACGCTCCCCGTTCCCCTCCCACCTGCGAACCTGGCTCGATATGTTGCCAGCGCAGCAGCCAGCGCATGAACTGCGCCGACGTTACCGGCTCGATCTGCTTGCGCAGCGTCGCCACTGTCAGCCGGTGAATGCGAGCCAGCAAGCGCCGGTCACACCATTCTGTCTCACCAACCTTGGAATCCGTGAACTTGCCGCGCAGAACAGAGCCGCTCGCCTCCATGCGCAGCAAAGCCTTTTCGATCTCGGAAGCTGGCAGGCCAAGTGACTGTCCCAGCTGCGTCGCGCTCGTGGGTCCCAGATGCGACACCCATCCCATGACCAGCGACAGAAGAGCATCGTCGTACGACGGAAGCGCCGCCTTGATCTCAGCCAGCGGACGATCGAGTTCCATAGCAGGGAAAAGCAGACGAAAACTCGAAACCTTTTCCGCCGCCACCCAGTAGCGCCGGCATTCTGCCGGCTGTCCGGAGGACAGCCGGCCCTCCGCCACGGTGGCCACAGCCGCGCGCCCCTCGAACACCAGCCGCTCAAAATACTTGCCCCAATCGTCCGTCATGTTCTTGGTCGTCGCGAACGCAGGATCGTCCGGTGCCGCCGTCAATCCAGCATCGTCTTCCGGCAAAGCCACCAGCGTGTGCAACACATCGTGCAGCTCGTCCGCATCGCGCACATCGGGCCAGGCCTCTTCGCGCACCCGCGCAATCGCAGCCGGCTCCAGTTTGCCAACTTCCTCGAGCACCGCTTCCGGCAGCATCCGCCGCATTTCCACCGCGCGCGCCCGCCGCTCTTCCAGCGGAGCGTCATCCAGGTACGCGTACGGATTCGCGTTCAGAATCTCGTGCGAGAACTGCGACGGCACGGGCGTATCGACTGCGATGCAACGGATGGTTCCGTCCGCCATACGCCGCAACAGGTTCTGCAGGCCAGCGAGGTCCATCGCCTCGGTGAGCACGTCTTTCATTACTTCGTGCACCAGCGGATGATTCGGAATCTGGATATCGCCTTCAATGTTCTCCTGGCACGCGGCCACATCCGGAAACACCGACGCCAGCAAGTCATCCGAGCGGATGCGCTGGATCTGCGGGGGCACTTTCTTGCCGTTCTGAAAGCGCAACAAGGCCAGGGCGCGGGATGCGTCCCAGCGCCAGCGCGTGCCGAAGATCGGTGATGCCAGCGCCGCCTGCTCCAGGATCGGCTGCACCGTCTCGGCCTGCAGGAACTGGAAGACATCTGTCAGCGGGAAGCTGTGCTGTTCGGCGAGAGCAATGTTCAACCCGTTGTCGGTGGCCGCCGCCTGCAATTCAAAGTTGAAGCTCCGGCAGAAGCGCTTGCGCAGGGCCAGTCCCCAGGCCTTATTGATCCTCCCGCCGAAGGGCGCATGGATGACCAGCTGCATCCCGCCACCTTCGTCGAAGAACCGTTCCGCGATCACGGTGTCCTGCGTGGGTACTGCTCCGAGTACTGCGCGCCCCTGCAGGATGTACTCGACGGTTTGCTCGGCGGCCGAATCGTCCAGCCCGCATTCGTCTTTCAGCCACGCCGCCGCTGCGGCTACTTTCGGATTGTTCTGCGACACGCCAACGGGGGAGGTATCGCCAAGCAGATTGCTTACCGTTTGCCGCAACTCGGCCACATGTCCCGATAGTTCCTCAGTACGCGCCGGGGCTTCGCCGAGCCAGAAGGGAACACTCGGAGGCGCACCGTGGGCATCCTGCACCAGCACCCGGCCCGAACCGGATTCCACCCGCCGGATCATCCACGAAGTGTTGCCCAGCAGAATGACGTCGCCCTTGTTGCTCTCGACCGCGAAATCTTCATCCACGGTCCCGATCACGGTGCCCTCAGGCTCTGCGACCACGGTGAAGAGCGCCGTATCCGGGATCGCGCCGCCGCTCGTGATGGCCGCCAGCCGGCTGCCGCGCCGCGCCCGCAGCTTGCCGTTTACCCGGTCGCGGTGCAGGTATGCGCCGTAGCGGCCCCGTCTCGCGGCAATTCCCTCCGACAGCATCTCGAGCAGGCCCTGGTATGTCTCCGCCGAAAGATTGCGATACGGGTAGGCGCGGCGGAGCAGCTCAAAGAGTTTGTCTTCGCTCCACTCCTCGGCGGCGCAGGCGGCAACCATCTGCTGTGCCAGCACGTCCAGGGGAGACTCCGGAATGATCAGCCGGTCGAGATCGCCATGCTTGATGGCGCGCACCAGCGCCGCGTTCTCGATCAGGTCGTCACGCGTGGTCACGAAGAATCTTCCCTTCGGAACCGCTCCGCGCCAGTGGCCGGAACGCCCCACCCGTTGCAGCGCCACGGCAATCGCGCGGGGAGAGTTGATCTGCGCCACCAGGTCGACGGTGCCAATGTCGATACCGAGCTCCAGAGAGGCGGTCGCGACCAGCACCTTCACCTGACCGTCTTTCAGCTTCTTCTCCGCCGCCAGACGCAGCTTGCGCGAGAGGCTGCCGTGGTGCGCGGCCACGTTGTCTTCGCCAATGCGCTCGCCCAGCTGGTGCGCCAGCCGTTCCGCCATCCGCCGCGTGTTGACGAACACCAGCGTGGAACGGTGCTGCTCGACCAGTTCGATCAGCCGGGCGTAGATCTCGTCCCACATCTCGTTTGAGGCGATCGGTCCCAGCGGACTTCCCGGCACCTCCACCGCCAGGTCGAGTTGGCGCTTGTGCCCGATATTCACGATCACCGGATCAGGGCGGCCATTGCCGGTCAGGAAATGCGCGACCGCCTCAATGGGCTTCTGGGTCGCCGACAGGCCGATGCGCACCGGAGACGCGCCACACAGCGCTTCGAGCCTTTCCAGCGAGATGGCCAGATGCGCCCCGCGCTTGTCGTCGGCTACCGCGTGAATCTCGTCGACGATGACGGTTTCCACTGCACGCAGGATGGCCCGGCTTTTTTCCGCGGTCAGCAGGATGTAGAGCGATTCCGGCGTGGTGACCAGGATGTGCGGCGGCCGTTTCAGCATCGCACGCCGCTCGTGCGCGAGCGTGTCGCCCGTGCGCACGGCGGTGCGGATTTCCGGCATGAGCAGGCCGCGCTCGCCCGCCATCTCCAGAATCTCGCCCAGGGGAACTTCGAGGTTCTTCTGGATGTCGTTGCCCAGCGCCTTGAGCGGAGAAACGTAGAGAACTTCCGTCCGGTCTTGCAGGTCGCCAGCAAGCGCCTTGCGGACCAGGCGATCGATGCAGGCGAGGAAGGCGGCGAGCGTCTTGCCCGATCCCGTGGGAGCGGAGATGAGCGTTGTGCGCCCCGCCAGAATGTGCGGCCAGCCTTGTTCCTGAGGTTCCGTCGGCGTCCCGAAGCGCCCGACAAACCACTCCTGTACCATTGCATGGGCCCAGGCCAGGGAGCTGGGAACGGGCAGGGACATTCCCGGTATTTTATCCGGATTCTCGACTTTCGTAAAATATTCGCCCGTGTTTTTTAGGGTCGCGTTTTCATTGCGAACCGCGGCAAAAGACTCATCACGGAGGGCTCCGGGTCACAGAGGAAAAAGGCAAAGCTTTTAACCGCGGAGGCGCAAAGAGAACCTCCGCAAAGTTCGCAAAGCCCCCCAGCGCATCGAAGGTTCTTAGCGTCCTTCGCGGCCTTTTTTTGCGATCTTTGCGGTCAAGAGCTCTTCGCAGACATGCGGCCAGCTTGGAATCCTGATCCGATATTGCGAGGATTTCGTGGCTTTGTGCCGGACGGAATCGGCGGCCAGGGAAGCGCTCCGGCGGATCGGGCTGGTGATGGAACGGCTCGGATTGAGACTGCATCCCGCGAAGACGCGCTTGGTGGACTTGAGACACGGGAAGGAGGGCTTCGTATTCCTGGGATGTACGATTGGCAAGAAACGAAGCATCCAGCGCAACCCTCGCTGGCATTTTATGCAGCGATGGCCAAGCCCGAAGGCGACGAAGAAACTCCGGGATCGTGTATGCGAGCACACTAGGGCGCGACAGAGCGGGAAGGATGTGAAGCAGGCCATCGTGGAACTGACGCTCGTCATTCGCGGCTGGGGGAACTATTTCCGGACGGGGAATGCCGACCGGGAATTCAATTAAGATGGACCACTTCGTGGTACAGCGTCTGCGCCAGTGGCAATATCGGCGGGGCGGACAACGGGCCACGAGGCGCCCACCTTTTACCAGGCGGGCAGCTTTATGGGATGGGACTGCACAAATTGATGGGTACGGTGAAATACCCGACGCAAGCCACACCCCGAAGATCATCGGTAAGCCGTGTGCCGGAAAACGGCACGTACGGCTTGAAAGGGGATGCGATGGGAACGGGACAATCCTAGTCCCGCGCCATCATCTACCAATGTCCAAAGCCCGTGCCCAGAAAATCAAGTTGATCCTGTTCGACGTGGACGGCGTTCTTACCGACGGCAAGATCTGGATTTTTCCCGCGCCCGCGGGCGCGCAACGAGCCACCCAGGACCATGCGCGCAAGCACGCCGACGACGCCGGTTTCGGCCTGTTGAGCCAGTCCATGATGGAAGCCAAAGGATTTAACGCTCACGATGGAACTGCGTTTTCCTTGGCGCGGCTGGCCGGAATCAAGACCGGCCTCATCACCAAGCGTATTTCCGAGACCGTGGCCCTGCGCGCGCGGGACCTGAAACTCGAACACGTTCACCAGGGCATCCAGGACAAGCTCACCTGCTTTGAAAAAATCCTCAAACAAGAGAACTTGCAGGCCTCCCAAGCAGCGTTTGTCGGCGACGATGTGATCGACCTCCCCGTGATGCGCAATTGCGGCCTGGCCATCGCAGTGGCGAACGCGCGCAAAGAAGTGAAACGAGAAGCCCATATCGTCACTGAGCACGCCGGCGGCGACGGCGCGGCGCGCGATGCCGTCGAGTACATTCTCAAAGCGCAGGGGAAGTGGAAGCGGGTGGTGAGCGAATACATTTGCGAGCGCAGTCCGAAAGGCAGTCGCTAGTCGCAAGTCGTTAGCTATTTGGAGTCGGCTCGATCGACGTGGCGCACGTGCAATGAGAGTGCAACAAAAAAGCCAACCGCATAAAGACCATCAGCGATCAGCTAGTAACGACGTCAGGGCTCGCAGCTGAACAAAAAACCCACCGATTGCCTGCTTGGGGCGTGCTCGGGTCGGCAATCGGTGGGCTACCGTTTCTCCTTACTCACCCTGTTGTTTTCAGGAGTATTGAAAATACTCTAACCCGCAAAAGTGGCTATGTATCAGGTTTTACAAAACTTTACCTTTGCATGAAGAGTCCGTGACATGGAGAGTCGGTGGAAGGTACTTCGATGCGGAACATACACGCCGACCTCAGGCGCTGAAGCGCGAACGCATTTTCAAGGTCTTAGCGGCGCGAGCGAACGAGTGCCCTTACAGGGTTAGGCATGCGCTTCGATGGTTCTGTCCGGTGGATCAAAAACAGATTCCCCCTGCCTCGCTGCGCTCGCGCGTGGGAATGACAAAAGGGGAGGGCATCCGTCGCGATCGGGCAGCGAGGAAACGTGCGCGCTGTAAATGCCTGCCCTCCCGGTTTTGCTCGAAGATTTTCTTGCAAGCTGTTAGGCGGTGTTCCTGTTCTTGCCCAAACTGCTAATCAGGAATTCCGGGTGGCCTCGCGCTCATGAGATCCGTGAAGCGCTTGTCTTTGCGAAGGCCGGCGAACTCTTCGTCTTTGTAGACGTTGTCGATGCTCTTGTAGCCTTCTTCCATGGCTTTGCGCAGGTACTCGAGCGAGCGGTCGGCTTCTCCCATCTTGGCGTAGAGCTTGGCTACGACGTAGTCGTAGTGGGCGCGATCCTCGGGTTTCGACATTTGCGCCGAGATGCCGGCCTTGGAAGTTCTCTCAAAAACGTCGGGATCGATTTGGAGGGCGCGGGAGTAGGCCAGGACCGACTTCTCGAATTCCTTCTTCGAGAACAACGCGGCGCCTAGATTGCTGTAGTAGGAGGCTGTCTCCTCGCGCAACTGGATGGCTTTGTTGTAGCGATCAATGGCCCGGCTGTACTTCTTGCCAATGTAGAAGATCACGCCCAGGTTGTTGTATGCATCGGCGTCGTTGTGATCGGCCTTGATGGCGCGCTCGAAACTTTTCTTGGCCTCGGGATAGCGCTGGACCAGGAGCTCGGCGATGCCCATCTTGTTGTAGATCGAGGCGGAGTTGGGATGCTTGGCGAGCGCGGCGCGATAGTAGTCAAGCGCGTCGAGATAGTTCTTCTCGGCGCGCAGTTCATCGCCACGCCCTTCGAGCTGCTCGGCGGTGGCGTCAGGCGCGGGAGGCGCGACACTACGCACGGTGGAGGGCGTGATCTGAACCTGGTCCGCGGCAGGAGGTTGCGCGGAGGACGCAGCTACGGTGAAGGCGATGACGCAGAGGAACAACACAGCGGCAAGAGTCGGTTGACGCCGAGGCATGGCAACACCCCCGAAACCCGGCCGCCCGGGAAGGCCCCACACTTGCGCCGCCCAGGCTGCGGGCGCTTGGACTTCGTCGTCCCACTAGCGGGGATCAGTTCCCCCACTGTCCGGTGGTTTGGACGGCTGGGACGACGATTTGTCTTCCTTAAAGATACCCACAATTTTGCCGAATAGACCTTTTTTCTTTTTCTCGGCATCCACGGCGGTTTGGCCGTTGGCCTGGGCTTCGGTGCCGGGGGGCGGGGGTGGGAGGGGTTTGTCGCCGAGGCCGAGCAGGTGAGTGAAGAATCCGCCCACGCCGGCGCTCTGATCGCAAGTCTCGCGCGGCTCGGTTCCGGCCACAAACGCCACCGTGTAAGTCTCAGGGCAGGAAGGAGTTGCCAGGCGGTTCGTGGTCTTGTCGAGTTGCACGTCAACGACCCCGGCGGGCTGGCTGAAACCATGCATGTCGGAGTACTGGGGCAGCACGACCGCTTTTTTCATGAACTCGGTCCAGATGGGGGCGGCGGTCTGGGCGCCGCTGAGGTGCAAGTCGCTGTAGTCGTCATAGCCAACCCACACGATGCACAGGAGGTTGCTGGTGTAGCCCGCGAACCATCCGTCGTGGGAGCTGCCGGTTTTGCCGGCGGCGGGGGCCTGGAATCCACGGCCGCGGACGGCGGTAAATCCGAGCCCGAAATTCACCACGCCCTGCATCATGTCGGTCATGACATAGGCGATGCGTGGATCGAGGATCTGCCGCCGGTCGGTGTTGAAGTCGAGCAGCACGTCGCCCTTCGCGTTGCGCACGGAACGGAGCAGGATGGGAGAGAGCCGCACGCCTTCATTGCCGAACGCGGTGTAGGCTCCGGCCATTTCGAGAGGGGTGGCGTCGTAGGCGCCCAGCGCCATCGCAGGCGTGGCTTTGACGGAATTGATGCCGGCGGTCTTCGCGAGGTCGGCGACTTTGTCGTAGCCCACTTCCTCCGCCAACTTTACGGTGGCGTTGTTCAACGACATGGCGAGCGCGTAGCGAAGCGTGACCGGCCCGTGGTATTCCTCTTTGTAATTTCTGGGCTCGTAGATCTGGTCGCCGTAGGCGAACGTGGACGCGGTGTCGTCGACCATAGACGCAGGAGTCATCACGGTGGTGGCGCCGTCGAGGGCAGTGTTCATCGCGGCTGCGTAAACAAAGGGCTTGAAAATGGATCCCGTCGGACGCTTCGCGATGGCGTGATTCAGCTGACTGAAACCGTAGTTGCGCCCTCCGACCAAGGCCAGCACCGCTCCGGTGTGAGGGTCAAGCGCTACCAGGGCGACCTGGGCCTGCGGCCCCGGGGCTATCGTGGTTTCGTACTTGCCCTTCCCGACTTTCACCTTGTGGGTGCGCATCTTGGTGATCTGGTCGTCGACCAGTTTGATGCCAGCTTCGACCGACTGCGCCGCCGCGCGCTGCAAGTCGGGGTCGAGCGTGGTGTAGATGCGTGAGGATTGGTCATTCAGTTCGCGCTCGTTGAATTTGTTGACCAGGGTGTCGCGGACGAGATCGACAAAGTAGGGCGCGTCGCTGGCTTCGACGTTGGGCGGAGCGAGTTTGAGCGGGGTGGCTTTGGCTTTCTGGGCGTCCGCCTTGGTGATGGCGTGGTTGTCGACCATCGCATCGAGCACGACGTTACGGCGCTCGAGTGCCCGTTCGGGATGGCGGTAGGGAGAAAGATAACTGGGGGCCTGGATGAGGCCCGCGAGCAGGGCGGCTTCCGGCAGGGTGATGTCCTTCAGGTCCTTGTTGAAGTACGACTTGCAGGCTTCAGCAAGGCCGCTGATGGTGAACGAGCCGCGCTGTCCTAAGTCGACGCGATTGGCGTAGAACTCGAAGATTTGTTGCTTGCTGAATTTCTGTTCCAGCTCGAGCGCGATCATGATCTCGGAGAGTTTGCGCTTAACCGTTTTCTCCGGGGTCAGAAAGAAGGCGCGCGACAGCTGCATGGTGATGGTCGAGCCGCCCTGCTCGTGACGCTGGTGGGTGACGTCAATCAGCAGCGCCTCGCCCAAGCGGATGAAATTGACGCCGCTGTGCTGGAAGAAGCGCCGGTCTTCGATGGAGAGCACGGCGTCGACCATCATCTTGGGAATTTCGTCGTACTTGACGAGCTGGCGCTTGGAACGCTGTTCCGCGTCAAACAGGGCGGTGATGAGCTGCGGCTCCATTTCGTAGGCGGACAATTCGTTGCCGCGGCTCGTGATGGTGTCGATCTTGCCGCCCCTGATGACGATACGGGCCGGGTCGGGGCTGTGGTAGGACTCGGGGCCGGGGGAGATTTCGATGCCGTCGCGGAACAGGCGGTAGGTGCCGAGCTGAGACTGGCCGTCCTTGTCGGCGTAGCCGGCGTGCCGCAACTCCGCCGCGATCGTCCGCGGATCCACGGTTTGACCGGGACGCAGGGTTTTGGGAATGGCATAGATCTGGGCAGCGTTGCTGAAGACCGGGTTGCTGAAGCGCTTCTCGATGACGCGGTCGTACTTGACGTAGAAATACGAAAACACCCCGACGACTGCAACCGCTACGATGAGGAACGCAAGCAGCGAAGCGCGAATCACGGGGTCGCGCGACAAGAAAGTTTTCCCGCTCTTGGTACTGCCGTTCGCCTTCGGGATCTTGAGTCTGATAGCCACGTTTTGATAGGGCGGAGTACTCGCTAGTGCACTGAGACGTTCACTTCATGTCCCATGGTTGTATGACCGGGGTGCGCACGGTTTGTCTTCCCGGCCAGAGCGCGGACACCTGTCTCGACAGACGCCAGTTTCGGGAAGGATGCCACCATTCTACCGCGACGCCGCCGGTTTTGCGCCGGGACAAAAGGACAACCCCCTGACCGACCTTGGTCAGAGGGTTGAGATGACATTAGGTGCTTGCCTGTCGGTACTTTAGTTGGTGACCGCGTACCTCTCATCATGCAGCACACTCAAGCTCGGAAGCGTGCTGCTGGGCGCGCCCGTGTTGGCATCGACGGCATAGACCGTGAAGCTGGAACCGGTGAGGCCGATCATGGTCGTGCCCGCCTGATCAAACGTGGCGGTAACCACCTTGGGCAAACTGGCGAATGGCGAATTCGTCATGGCGGTCAGAGTTCCGGTGGTGGCGTCGAAGGTGAAGCCTTCGAGCGGGAGAGGTTGCAAGGTATTGTCTTCCGCAAACGTAAAGAGATACTTTCCGTTCGGGGACAGGGCCAGAAATTCCGGGCCGGCCGTAGTGGCAAAGGCGGTGGGCACTCCAAGGCTCCCGGTACCGGGTGCGATGGGGATGACATAGACGTTGTTATCGCTGGAGAAGCCGTTGCCGGTAACTCCAAGCAAGTATGCCCCGGAGGGGTCGGCCTGGAGCTGCTTCATGGGTATGCCGAACTGGCCGGGGAACATCGGGGTCAAAGCGCCCGTGTTCTGGTCGATGGTAAAGCCGTAGATCGCGCCCCCATAGGGGAAGTAGAGGTAGCTCCCAGTTCCGTCCACGGTCATGTTGGTGGGGGACGAACCGGTGGGTAGGGGAGAGCCGCTGAGGGTCAGCGCTCCGGTATTTTGGTCGATCGTAAACACGGCGATGGTGCCATCGCCTTTGTCGGAAACGAACAGGAAACGTCCTTGGGGATCGCTGACAGCTATATCCGCGTTGCGCTGGGAGGTCGGGAAGGGACTCGATCCGATCACCGACAATGCCCCGCTGGAGCGGGTGATGGTATAGGCCCAGACGGCGCCGGCGGCGGGCGTGGCCGGGGGCGTAACCGGGATGTACAGGAACTTTTTGTTCACGATCCAGAAATTTTCGCCGAAGCCGGTGCTGTTGGGAAAACCGACGGGCGTATATCCCGTGATGTTGGCGAACGTGCTGCCGTTGACGCCGGCCGCGTCAATGAGTGGGCCGTTACCCAGGTAGTACACAATGTCGGCGACGCTGCCTCCGCCATGGCCGGTGCCAGGACCGCAGACCGATCCGCCGGTGTTAAAGGTACCGCCGCTGCCGCTCCCGCCACCACCGCCGAAGGTGAGGCCGTTGCAGTTGGAGGATACTCCACAGCTGGCGAGAATCAGGCAGGCCGCCAGGAGCAGCAATGAAAGGGCAAAGATCGCACTTCGGTGTTTCATCCAAATCTCCCTGCCGAACCAGCTCCGCGAGGAGAGTCACATCAGTCGAATCTCTCGCGTCCGTCCTTCGGAGAAAACTCCGGCCCTGGGGTAGAACCGTGGGCAGACCACCCGGTTCGATGGTCTTTTGTCGCCTTTCGATAGTAGGACGCGGAACGGAGGGCAACAACGTTACGCATGTCGCAGACAATTAGTAACCAGGGGCTTAACAGGGGAGGAAGTAGGCGGCAAGGAAGACCAGATTCCCCTGTTTCGCTGCGCTCGCGCGTCGGAATGACAGGGTGGAAAGCATCGGCGGCGATCGGAATGGGAAGGGATTCCCGCACCCGATGGAGGCGCGCCCTGATACGAACCTTGGAAGGAATCCGCAGAGGGAATCCGCTTCGCTGAGGTAGGGGTGGCTGAGGTAGGGGTGACTGAGGTAGGGGTGACAGAGTTAGTCGTGCAAACAGACTTGTTGGTTCACTTAGGGAACGGCGAGCTCTCAGCCAGCAGCACTAGAAGACGCTTTTGTTCTTACTCTCCGGGTGGAAGTGAAGGTCCATGGGGTAGCCGGGCAGGTCGACGTGGACGGTGTAGTCGGTTTCGATGACCACGCTGCCGTTGCCCAGGTTGCCGCTACGCTGGACTTTGATCTGGTCTTTGGAGACCGGAATCTCCAGGTCCTGTGCCTTGCGGAAGCAGGCGTCGCGAATCACGTCGTCGGCCTTGGTGCTGTAGGTGCCGAGGCGGGCTTCGGTATCCAGGGTGTCCTGAAACTCGTAGTTGGCGAAGTAGGGCGGGATAAGTTCCGCACCCACGTACACCGACGCGGCAAGCAGCGCGAAGATGAAAACCAGCTTGATGGTACCCATGACGCTTTCCGTCTGCGGCTGCGCACCGAAGACGAAAACCTTCAGTGAGCAGGCCTCAGCAATTTCTCGAAGTATTCGGTGATTGCGCTGATGCTAGCATCGCGCATTTCCCGAGTCGAGCGCTGAACGACTTCGATAGTACCTTCGGTAACCTTCTTCCCGACGGTGACACGAAAGGGTATGCCCACCAGGTCAGCGTCTTTGAACTTCACCCCTGGCCGTTCGTCCCGGTCGTCGAGTAAGACGTCGAATCCGGCGGAATCGAGGCGGCGGGCGATGTCTTCGGCGGTGGAGCGCACCTTGTCGTCGGCGACGTTGGTGGGGACGACGACGATCTCGAAGGGGGCGACCTGGGGCGGGAGCCAGAAGCCATTTTCGTCGTTGTTCTGCTCGACGATGGCGGTCAGGATGCGCTCGATGCCGATGCCGTAGCTGCCCATGATGGGGGTGACTTCCTTGCCATTGCGGTCGAGGACGCGGGCGCCCATGGATTCGGAGTACTTGTAGCCGAGCTTGAAGATGTGGCCGATCTCGACAGCGGTGTCGATGCGCAGGGGCGCGCCGCAGTTGGGACAGGCTTCGCCGGCGGTGACGCTGCGGACATCGGCGGCGACAGTGTATTGAAAATCCTTTCCCGGCGTTACGTTCCTGAAGTGATAGTCCAGTTTGTTGGCGCCGCAGATCATGTTGCTGCGACCGACTAGCGCTTCATCAAGTACGACACTGACGTTTCGTGGGTTCTCGGTGACAGCGCTAAACTGCGGGTGACGCTGCTTAATCGTTTCTCTACTTGAATCCGGCCACAGCCCTAACAAATCTGCAGGCCGGGGAACCAAGCCAATGGGTCCGATGAAACCACCGGGACCTTGAAAGAAAAGTTCAAGTTCTTCGGCCTGCATCGGACGAAGCTGGCTTGCCTTCACCAGCGCCAGCAATTTGGTTTCGTTCACGGAGTGGTCGCCACGGAGGAAGACGATAACCGGCTGCTCCAGAGTCTTGTCTCCGCCTTCGGAGAGCTTCTGCGCCATGTAGGCCACGGTCTTGATGTCTTGTTGTGGGGAGATTTTCAAAAATTCTGCGACATCGGCGATCGCCCCTTTGCCAGGAGTGTGCACCAGCAAGGGCTTGCCGTCGCCTTCGGGCTTAAGATCGTCCACGGGAGCAAGCTTCGAGGTAGCTTTCTCCATGTTGGCAGCGTAGTTGCACTTTTCGCAGCTGACGATCAGGTCCTCACCCGCCAGGGTGCGGACCATGAATTCGTGCGACTGCGATCCGCCCATGGCGCCGGAGTGGGCTTCGACCACCCTGTATTTCAGGCCGCAGCGGTCGAAGATACGGCAGTAGACGTCGTAGTGCTTCTTGTAGGAGACGTCCAGTCCGGCAGCGTCGATGTCGAAGGAGTAGGCGTCCTTCATGGTGAACTGGCGGACGCGCAGGAGGCCGGACTTGGGGCGAGGCTCGTCGCGGAACTTGGTCTGGATCTGGTACCAGATCTGCGGCAGCTGCTTGTAGCTGCGCAGTTCCTTGCGGGCGATGTCGGTCATAACCTCTTCGTGGGTAAAGCCGAGGCAGAGATCGGCGCCTTTGCGGTCCTTGAGGCGGAACATGTTGTCGCCTATGAGCGCCCAGCGGCCGCTGGCCTCCCAGATTTCGCGCGGATGGATGGCGGGGAGAAAGAATTCCTGACCGATGGTGTCCATTTCGTGACGGACGATGGCCATGATCTTGTTGAACGAGCGCTGCCCCATGAAGAGATAGGAGTAGATTCCGGCGGCCAGTTGGCGGATGTAGCCCGCGCGAACGAGGAACTTGTGGCTGGCGACCTCAGCGTCGGCCGGAGCTTCGCGCAAGGTGGGGATGAAGAGTTCGGACCAACGATGCATAGTGAAGGATCCCTGGGAGTTAGGAATTGGTTATTGTAGCAGCCGGTGGGATTCGGGTGAGGGAAGGCCCGAGGCGCGGTTTCGCCGATGTGGGCGACCGCTACTTTGCTTTCAACTCGCCCAAAATCTGTTTCCCCAGCTTCTGTGTCTCGCCGAAAAACTTCTGGTACTCGGTGAACAAGCGGTTCAACTCGAGAGACTCTTCCGGCTGCAGGCGCTTGCGCAGGATCATGTCGCGGAGGTGGACGGGGTTGGGGAGAGTGGCATCTTCGTTGAGTTCTTCGAGAGCGGTGGTGGCGTCGTAGTGGTACATGGCTGGATCCTCAGAGTTTGATTCTATCGCGGGCGGAGGGCAGTATGCCCTCCGGACAGCCGGCGCGACGCCGGCGCTACCCTTTCGACGCTACAGCATTTCCGTTCCCCAGAGATCGTGCAGGTGGACAACGCCTTCGAGCTGGCGGGTGCTGTCGACGACCACGAGCGAGGTGATTTTCTTTTCTTCCATGATGGCGAGCGCGGCGGCGGCGAATTCGTGGGGATGGATCGTCTTGGGGTCGCGGGTCATGCATTCGGCGGCGGTCAGGTCGAGGACGTCTTTGCCACGCTTTTCGAGCAGGCGGCGGAGATCGCCATCGCTGATGACTCCGAGCAGGGTCTCGCCGTCGACCACCGTCGTCATGCCGAGTTTCTTGCGGGACATTTCGTAGATCACTTCGGACATGCGGGTCGTGGAGGCGACTCGCGGGACTGCTTCTCCGGTGTGCATGAGGGTCTCGACGCGCGCGAGTTGCTTGCCGAGTTTTCCGCCGGGGTGCAGGTTGGCGAAGTCTTCTTCCTTGAAGCCGCGCCTTTCGGAGAGGGCGACGGCGAGCGCGTCGCCTAAGGCGAGCATGGTGGTGGTCGACGCGGTCGGGGCCAGGCCCAGGGAGCAGGCTTCCTTGGCGACCGAGCAGTCGAGGGCGACGTCGGCGGCTTCGGCGAGGGTGGAGAGCTTGGGTGTGGCGCGCGGGCTGTTGGCCACGTTTGCAGCGCAGATTCCGTCGCCGGTCATGCTGATGAGGGGGACTTGCAGGCGCTTGATGGTCGCGAGCAGGCGGAGAATTTCTTCGGTCTCGCCGCTGGCCGACAAGGCCACCACGACGTCGCCGCGCACGACCATGCCGAGGTCGCCGTGGACGGCGTCGACGGGATGCATGAAGAGGGCGGGCGTTCCGATGGAACTCAGCGTTGCGGCTATCTTGCGGGCGATGATGCCGCTCTTGCCCATGCCGGTGACGACCACGCGGCCGCGGCAGGCGTCCATCAGGTCGAGGGCGCGATCGAAGCCGGCGGCCATGGGGCCGGCGATGCGGTCGGCCAGGGCGCGCAGAGCCTCGGCTTCGATGCGGACCACGTTTTCGCCGGTGTGCTTCATGGGAAGGAGGATGTTATCAAAAAGCGGTATCAGCGTTGGCAGTTGTGGGGGCGGGTCAGAAGGGGGCGTCGAGAAAAGCTTTGAGTCGCAGCAAAGGGCCGACCTCAGGCGTTAAAGCGCGAGGTATTTTCCAAAGCTCAGCGACACGACTGAAAGGCGAGTCCATCGCAGGGAAGGAATTTCGTCCGAGGTTGCAGCCGGAACCAAAAGCAGATTCCCCTGTTTCGCTGCGCTCGCGCGTCGGAATGACAAGGGGATTTGCATCGGCTTGCGTTCGAGGCAGCAAGGAACTTCCCTAGGGTGTGAAGTCGTGCCCTCCCGGTTCTCTTTGCGCAGCAGATTCCCAGTCGTGTGGACGGGGGATCAGGAGCAGAACGATCGCGGTTCGCTAGAAGTGTTCGTCGATGACGTGGACCTTCTCGCCGAGGCCCTTGGCCTGGATGGCGCGGTCCCAGGGGCCGCTTTGCCAGTTGTCTTTTTTCGTTTCGTCGCGGGACCAGGAAGGCACGGTGAGCAACAAGCGTCGACCGAGCGACTGGCAGTACGGTTCGTAGAGGGAGCGGAGCTTCAGCAGCTTTTGATCGGCTTCTTCGTCTTGTTTCGGGCGCATTCCGGCGGCGATCAGGCGTTTGCGAAGTTGCTCCAGGTCTTCGGGCGTGAGGCGGTCGGGGGCGTGCGCGTCGTAGGTGGCGTTCACGACCTGAGCCAGATCAACCGCCGCGTGGCGAGCCATCGCGAAAGTTAGTTTGGCCTGCTCCTTGGGGATGCCATCGATTCCGGCCAGCACCAGCGACGTCACATCCAGCATGGTCGTCAGTGCGCCCAGCCATGACTGGTTGCTGTGCTGCGAGCGGAAGAAGCACAGGACGGGGTAGGAGATGTGGCTGGACAGCAAGTCGGCCGCCCAGCGTTCCCAGCCGCGGAAAATGTTGTCGAGAACGAGGGGGTCGGGGCAGCAGCCGAGGCGGGCGAGCAACTCGCCGGCCGAGGGCGGAGAACCCGCGCGGGAGTCGAGCAGAGAAATCTCGCGCTCGCGTTCGGAGAACGACGAGTAGATGACGGGCAGGTAACCCACCACCACGCCGAGGAAGGCGAAGCCCATGCCGGCTTCCATGACGGCGAGCGTGCGCGCTAGCGGGGAGGTGGGGGTGATGTCGCCGTAGCCGAGGGTGAAGAAGGTTTCGCCGCTGTGATAGAGAAGAATGCCGAAGGTGATGGGTTCGTTGCCCAGGCGCACGTGTTCGCCCAGGCCGAATTGCATGAGGGCGAAGCCGAAAATCAAACCGATGGCCCAGAAAACCAGGAGCAAGATCAAAGAGAAGGGCCCGAAGTAGCCGAGAAAATTTTCACGCAAGTTACTCGCGCGGATGTGGCGTGACACCTTCACCCAGGGAACCCAAGTGTGGCGGTAAAACCATGACGTTAGCCGGAAAGCCCGTTGCACCTTGCGGGGCAGGACGATGGTCTCAAAGGCGTCGAGCAGGACGGAAAGGATGATGAGGATTCCGAAAATGGCGACGACGAGGTGCATAGGTTACGAGTGAGATGAGGGCAGGATGGTAACAGATTCAGGGCAGGCGGCGATCGTTGTGATACCGAGAAACCATGCCGCGGCAGAAGCCGCCGCGGCCGCACAGGCGGGGGCGCCTGTGCCTAGGTGGACCGTGGTGTTGCCCGGCGTCGGTGGTTGCTTAAGGCGTCGCGTGGGCTTTCGTCAGGCCTTTCTGTACGGCGAGCAGTTCTTTCAGCACGCCGCGCAGCTTGCGGGAGTCGAGGGCGTTGGTGCCATCGGACTTGGCTTCCATGGGGTTATCGTGAACTTCCAGGAAGACGCCGTCGACGCCGGCGGCCACGGCCGCGCGGGCGAGCACGGGGATGAATTCGGGCTGGCCTCCGCTGGTGGCGTTGCCGTTTTCCTCGCTGTGGATCGCGGAGGGCAACTGCACCGAGTGGGTCGCGTCGAAAACGACGGGGGCGAACTTGCGCATTATGGCGAGGGAGCGCATGTCGACGACCAGGTTGTTGTAGCCGAAGCTGGAGCCGCGCTCGGTGACGAGGACGCGTTTGTTGCCGGAGGCGTGGCACTTATCGACCGCGTGCTTCATGTCCCAGGGCGAGACGAACTGGCCTTTCTTGATGTTGACGACGCGCTCGGTGAGCGCGGCGGCGACGATCAGGTCGGTCTGGCGGCAGAGGAACGCGGGGATTTGCAGGACGTCGGCTACCTCGGCCACGGTCGGAACGTCGGCAACCTCGTGCACGTCGGTGAGAATGGGCACGCGGACTTCGTCTTTCACTTTCTTCAGGACGCGAAGGCCTTCCTTCAGGCCGGGGCCGCGGAAGCTCTTGAGCGAGGTGCGGTTCGCCTTGTCGTACGACGCCTTGAAGAGGAACGGGACGTTGAGGGAGCGGGTGACGCCCTTGATGATCTCGGCCATCCGGATGGCGTGTTCTTCACTCTCGATGACGCAGGGGCCGGCGATCAGGAACAGGGTGCCGGAGCCGATGCGGACGTTGTCGAATTGGAACGAGATCGCCATCGTGCAACAGGGTGCAGGGGCTTGTGCCGTCGCAGCGGGAGAATCTTAAACCACCCTAAGGTCACACGAAGGACTGATGCGTTGGACCTGCGTAGTTGCCTTGGTGTCCTTTCTGGTTGAGCCTTAGCGCCTCCCCACTTTCTCAGGGCGGTGGAACATCTCGACTTCCGCCGATTCTTTCTTGGAGCGTCGTTTCAGGCCATGCTCGTACGCCGCACCGATGAATGCTTTGAACAGCGGATGCGGCTCAAGCGGCTTGGACTTGAACTCGGGGTGGAACTGGCAACCGATGAAATACGGGTGCTCGGGGATCTCTACCATTTCGACGTAGGTACCATCCGGGGTCGATCCCGAAATCCGCAGGCCGCCGGCCGTCAGCGTGCTCTCGTATTCGCGATTGAATTCGTAGCGATGGCGATGGCGTTCGCTGATCTCGGTCTTGCCGTAGACCTTGTAGGCCAGCGTTCCCGGTTCAATCTTGCAGGGCCACGCCCCGAGGCGCATGGTTCCGCCGAGTTCTTCGACGCCGCGCAGTTCGCGCAGTTTGTAGATCACGCGATGCGGCGTGGCGGGATCGAACTCGCTGGAGTTGGCTTCGGCTAAGCCGCAAACGTTGCGGGCAAATTCGATGCACGCCGTCTGCATGCCCAGGCAGATGCCGAAGTAGGGAACTTTCTTCTCGCGAGCGTAGCGGATTGCGACCAGCATGCCTTCGATGCCGCGCTTGCCGAAGCCACCGGGAACGAGAATTCCGTCGTAATCTTCGAGTTGCGCGTCGGAAGCAGCGTCGCCGGGCTCGAGTCCTTCGGCCTCGACCCAGTTCACCTGCAGCTTCAGGTTGTGGGCGAGGGCGCCGTGGACCAGGGCTTCTTTCAGCGATTTGTAGGAGTCTTCGTACTCGACATATTTGCCGACGATGCCGATGGTGACATCGGCCTTGGGGTTGTAGACGCGATGCACGATGTCTTCCCACTTCGACAGGTCCTGGTCTTTGGCTTCGAGGTGCAAGTACTTCATCGCCAGGGTGTCCACACCTTCGCGCGAGAACACGAGCGGGACTTCGTAGATGGAAGCCACGTCTTTGGCGGTAATGACCGCTTCCTCCTCGACGTTGCAGAACAGCGCGATCTTTGACTTGATGTCTTTGGCAAGGAAACGGTCGGTGCGGCAGAGCAGGATGTCGGGTTGAATGCCGATGCTGAGGAGTTCTTTGACGGAATGCTGGGTGGGCTTGGTTTTCAATTCCTGGGCGGCGGCGATGAAGGGAACAAGGGTCACATGGACGAAGAGGGTGTGCTCGCGGCCCAGTTCCTGCCGCATCTGGCGGATGGCTTCCATAAAGGGCAGGGACTCGATGTCGCCGACAGTGCCGCCGATTTCGACGATGGCCACGTCCACATCCTGGGCGACCTTCTTCATGGCGGCCTTGATTTCGTTGGTGACGTGGGGAATGACCTGCACGGTTTTGCCGAGGTAGTCGCCGCGGCGCTCTTTGGCGATGATCTGCTCGTAGATGCGTCCGGTGGTCCAGTTGTTGTCGCGGGAAAGTTTGGCATGAGTGAAGCGCTCGTAGTGCCCGAGGTCGAGGTCAGTTTCAGCCCCGTCGTCGGTGACGAAGACTTCGCCGTGCTGAAAGGGAGACATGGTGCCGGGGTCGACGTTAAGGTAGGGGTCAAACTTCATCAGGTTGACCTTGAGGCCGCGGCTTTCGAGGAGGCAGCCGATGGAGGCTGCCGCCAGACCCTTGCCCAATGAAGACACAACTCCGCCCGTCACAAAGATGTACTTTGCCGACATCGCTTCCTCACTTTATTTTGGGTTGGAAAATTGTGCAGGCTGACGTGCACGATCAATTATGGCAGAGATTGGGGCGGAAGGGAATGTGGAAAAACGAGGGCGTGGGGGTTGCGAATGCAGATCCGCCAACAGGCTGCGGAAGCAGCCTTGACTCGTGCAAAGCAAACCTCAGGCGCTAAGCGCAAATTAGGTTCAGAGTCTTGCCGGCACGAGTAAACTCGTGCCCTTCGCGTTCTGCCACGCGTAAGGCCTACTCCTATCACTCTCATTCGGTCGCACCAACTCCGATCCGAGTGAAGCTATTGGCCCCACCGTTTTGGGTCGTAGGAGAAATCGACCAGGCCGTCCCGGTAGTCGATCTTGATGTCAAGCAGGCGCAGCACGACGAATCCGAGGGTGCCGGAGATTTCCGTGCCCACGTCGTCGCTGATGTGGGTGAGGTCGAAGGAAATCAGGTCCTGATTTTTCTGGCGGAGGTGCCCGAATTGGAGAACGGCGTTGTCGGCGCGATAGACACTCTTCACGGACCCGCTCAGACCTTTGACGATCGTATCGGAGTCGCCGTGCACCTTGGTGATTTCGCGCGCGGCGGCCGGGGTAATGTGGTTCATCAGTGCGCCGCTGTCGAGCAGGAAGAGCTTTGCGGGTACGTCCCCGATCGACGTGGGCACGAGCAGCATGTGGCCAAAGCGAAAGATCCGGGTGTAGAACTGCATCTCGGGAGCAATGTAGCGGTCTTGCGGGCCGGAGGGTGCGGACTTCGAGCCCTCCGGTTTCGTGGAAGTGGCTTCGCCATCGGCTGACTCGCTCTCCCGTTCCGGGTCGTCGCCTTCCGTTCTCAGGTTGATGGTGGCGGGCGTCTCCTCCGGCCGTTTGGGCAATGGAGAAAGGCGCAACTTCTCCCGGGGAAAGTCGAGGTCGACCAGAAAATTGGAGAACACGTCGGCCCCGATAAGCCCGTCTTCGCCAATCACCGAGCGCTGGTCGAGGACCTCCACGGGGCAGTTTTGAAACTCGAGCCCACCGATTTTCAGGGAATCGGCGAGGGCCCGGTACCCGCTCTTGCTCCCTTTATCACCTACGCCGCCGATGTCGACGTTCGAGAGCCGGGTAACGCCAGCTTTCTCCGCCAGGGGGCGGTTGATCAGGATGCCGGAGGCGCCGGTGTCGAGCAGGAGTCTGCTCTTGCGTCCATTGACCTCGACGGTGAGACCAAAGCCGCGCAGGTGTTGCGCGTCCTCAAGGAGCTCTGCCATCGAAGTCTCAGTGGCGGTAGCCTTGCTGACGAGGTGACAGGCGCTGCGCGGGTCCTTGGCGCGGGCCTTAATGTATTCGAGATAGTGCCGCATGGCGGTGCGGGTCTCGTCGTCGTCGTTGTTCTCGCCCGCCAGGTAGTTTTCGAGGAACTTCGTGCGGTCGGCGCGGCTCAGCTTCCCCACCCATTCGCGGAGAATCTCGGGGTCCGATGGATCCAGGGTGTGAGCCTTGTCGATTAGGTTCCACCCGCTCTTGTAATTTGAGATGGCCCAGCGGACGCGGGCCAGGCCGAGATACGCACGCGCATCGGCGTGACCCGAGTTGATTACTTTGACCCATTCCAGTTCTGCGTCACTGATTTTCCCCTGCCGGAAATAAACTTCTCCCAGAGCGACATGAAGGGCGGGCCCGTCGGCAACTTGCAGGGCTTTATGGATCGTGTCGGAAGCTTGCTGGACGTCTTTTTTCTTCAGGTAGACGCGGGTGAGGCCAGCGTAGGCTTCGGCGGAGGCAGGCGTCTCCCCTAGGACTTGTTGATAGTCCCGGATGGCGCCTTCGAAGTCGCCTTTGCGGTAGAAGGTCCACGCTTCGCCCAGTGGACTGGGAGGTGCCGACGCAGTGGATGCCGAGGTGGTCGACCGCGAGGGAGGGGTAGCGACTGAGGGCGCAGCGGTCGAGGACGGGCTGGTCACCGCGGTCGACCCGCTGGCAGAAGAATTGACGGCGAGCGAGAAGGAGACGCAGACAAGTCCTAGAAGCAGCGCAACGCGCAGGAACCGAGCCACTGCGGCACCGTTGGCGCCGGGAAAGTTGGGGAAGTCCGGCGCAGGGTGCGAGTCTGACACAAGGCGTTGGCGGGGAACAAGCACAAACCGGTTTCTCAAGCCGGCCGCGGGGGAAGCCCCGGTTCTTCCCAGCCCTTGAAGGGGCCATGGGAGACATGCGATTTTTGCGACATCGCTGAAGCGATGCCCTGCTACAAATCCAGTTTTTTCGAAGTTTGCGACACGAGAACGGTCGCGCAGAGGCAGTTTTTCTTTGATTCGCTAGAATAGCCCATGCCTGACACCCCGCTCTGGAGTGACGACGACCAGACCTCGCGCCTGGCCGAACTCACGGCCGACACCTCGGACCCGGCCAAGGAACTTCCGCTGCGGCGGGACGTGCGTTCGCTGGGTATGCTGCTGGGCCGCGTCCTGGTGGAACAGGAGGGGGAAGCGTTCTTTGAGGTGGTGGAGCGGTTGCGGCGGTTGCTGATCCAGCATCGCGAGCCGCCCGCGGCTCGCAACGCGCCCTCGGATGACCCCCTGATGGCGCAGGCACACGAGGTGATCCGCAGTCTGTCGGTCAATGACGCATACCGGATTACCAAGGCATTCGCGATTTACTTCGAGTTGACGAACCTGGCGGAAACGAACCATCGCAAGCGCCGGCGGCGGGCGGCGCGGTTGATGGAGAGCAAAGCACCGATTGAAGGATCGTTTCGCGGGACGCTGGTGCGGCTGCGCTCGGCCGGGCTCGCAGCCGATAAGATTCTAGACGCTCTTCACCGCGTGCAGGTCACGCCAGTTTTCACGGCCCATCCTACCGAGATCACGCGCCACACCATTCGACTGAAGCGGCGGCGGATTGCGCGCTATCTGGAGCGGCTCGACCAGGTGCCGTTGTCGCGCGCCGATGCCCTCGAATACGAGTCGCAGATCCTGGCTGAGATCACGGCGCTGTGGCAGACCGACGAGGTGCGCCTGAAGAAGCCGACGGTGCGCGACGAGGTCCACATGGGGCTCGACTATTTCCCGATGGTGCTGTTCGAGTCGCTGCCGCGCCTTTACGCCGAGCTTGAGGAGTCATTGCAGGCGGTGTATCGACTGGACGCGGGGCAAGCCCGGCTTCCCGAACTGCTGCAATTTGGCTCCTGGATTGGGGGCGATCGCGACGGCAATCCGTACGTGACGGCGGACTCGACGCGGGATGCTCTGCGCACCGCGCGCCACGTCATCGTCGATCACTACGTTGGGGAGATTACCAGGCTGGTGGGGCAGCTGAGCATGTCGTTGCGCCGCATCGGAACGTCGGAGGCACTGGTCGCCCGGGTGCGCGAATATGAAGGCACTCTCGGCGAGGAGCATTCCCGCTGGAAGCGGATTACCGAGGCCGAACTCTACCGCCATTTTCTGGAGTTCGTGGCGGCACGGCTGCGATACAGCCGGGAATCGTCGTCGCACGTTCAGGCCTACAAATCGGCGAAGGAATTTGAAAGTGATCTGATCCTGATGCGCGAGAGTCTTCGCGGCAACCGTGGCGAGCGCCTGGCGGAACGGCTCATCGATCCTCTGCTGCGGCAAGTGCGGACTTTCGGTTTTCACTTGCACACGCTCGACATCCGGCAGCACTCCCGGGTGTTGGCCCTGGGACTGTCGACCCTGGCATCGGCGGTGGTGGCCGAGGGGTCGAAGAAGCTGCCGGAGGCCTCCGCCGAGTTGCTCGAGACGTTCCGGACGATTGCGGAGCTCAAGAAGTGCGATGCTCCGGAGGCGATTCGCAATTTCATCATTAGCAACACGCAGTCGGAGGAGGATGTGCTGACGGTGGTGCGGCTGGCGTCGGTTGGTGGCGTGACGGCTGCGGCCAGCGAGGATGATCCGGGGCTGATGCCGGTGCCGCTGTTCGAGTCGATCGAGGCGCTGCGCGGCGCGGGAGCGGTGATGAGGCGGCTGTGGATCTCGGAGGAATATCTGCCGTTGCTCGATTCCTGGGGGCGTCGGCAGGAAGTGATGCTCGGTTACTCCGACTCCAATAAAGATGGTGGCATGCTCACCAGCACCTGGGAACTGCACAAGGCGCAACGCGAACTGCACCTGGCGGCGCGCGAGAATCGCGTGCATCTGCGTTTGTTTCACGGGCGCGGCGGGACCGTTGGCCGCGGCGGAGGGCCGACGCACGCGGCGATTCTCGCCCAGCCCCCGGGAGATTTCTCGGGTGAGATCCGCATCACCGAGCAGGGGGAAGTTCTGACCTGGAAGTATTCCGATCCGGTGCTGGCCGGGTGGAACCTGGAAATCATGATTGCAGCGTGCCTGGAGGCGCTGGTGAGTCCGAACCGGCCGCCGGCCGAAGTTGCGCGGCGCTGGGACGAGGCGATGGAGACGATGTCGCAGGATGCATTCGCGTTCTACCGGAAGCACATCGCCGAAAACGCGGATGTGCTCGAGTATTTCGAGCAGGCCACCCCGGTCAACGAACTGGAGCACGCCCGGATCGGTTCCCGTCCGGCACGGCGCGCGCAAAATCGCAGCCTGGAAGACCTGCGCGCGATCCCGTGGGTGTTCGGCTGGATGCAGAGCCGGCATGCGGTTCCTGCCTGGTTTGGCGTTGGCTATGCCTTCGAGCGCTTTGCCGCGAGCGGTTCCGAACACGCCGAGCTCCTGCGGCAGATGATGCGAGGTCTTCCGCTGTTTTCCAGCCTGGTGCGCAGCGTCGAAATCGCCATGGCCAAGGCCGACATGAGCATCGCACGGCTCTACGCCGGGCTAGTGGCCGACGCCGGTGTCCGGGAACGCGTGTTTGGCATGTTGCGCGAGGAATTTGAGCGTACGCGGCGGCAGATTCTTGTTGTGACGAGGCAGCGGGAGCTGCTGGAAAACAATTCCGTGTTGTTTCGATCCATCCGCTTGCGGAATCCTTATGTTGATCCGATGAGCTTGATTCAGGTGGACCTGCTGCGGCGCAAGCGCAGCGGAGTGTCGGACAGCTCTCTGGACTATGCGATTGGGGCTACGATGAATGGGATCGCGGCCGGGCTGCACAATACGGGGTGAAAGCAGGCTCTGGGCCCTGGCTTTGCGGCGTATTCTGCCCATCTTCGGTGGTAGAGAAGGCAACGGAGCCCCGGTATCGCACAGGAACACGGGGTCCCGCGACTTCGTTTCGGCTGACGCCTCACTGTGCTCGGGGTGACAGGGGAAAAGGGGGTATCAATTTGATGCCTAGAGTGCCCTCAGATGGCAAAGTCTTCGAGCAATTCGACGGCCGACTGCGGCTATTCGTGTATCGCTACCTCCTGCGGCGGGGAAGATGCCCTGCCGTTGCAGAGATTTCGAAGGGTGTGGCCACGACGATTCCGAAGGTTCGTGCCGGTCTGGTGCGTCTGAGCGAGAGCCATGCTTTCATGCTCCAGGAGGACGGGGAACTCTGGCGGGTGGCTCCCTTCTCGGCAATTCCTACCGCATTTCCGGTGATCGTGGGCAGGCGTACCTGGTTTGGCAACTGCATCTGGGATGCCTTGGGTATTCCGGCCATGCTCGGCAAGAACGCGGAGATCGGTGCCGCGTGCGGGTGCTGCAACCTGGCGATGCCGGTGACGGTGAAGGCCGGAAAACTCTTAACGACAGGTGGGATCATTCACATCGCGGTGCCTGCTCGCGAATGGTACAAGGACGTTGCGTTTACCTGACGCACCATGCTCCTGTTCCGGTCGGAACAGCATGTGGATCGCTGGTGCGCGCAGTGGAAGCGCCAGCGCGGCGGGACGCTTTCCCTGGTCCAGGGATGGAAGCTGGCGCAGCTGTGGTATGGCGACCGTCTCAGTACTAAGTGGCGTCCGAACAGGGCGACGGAAGCGGAATCTGTGTTTCGGGAAGTCGGACTTGTGGGAGAATTCTGGAAGGTGACAGGGTAAGCATCTGGCTGCAACAGGCTTGCATCCGAGTCAGTGGGTTGGGCGTATGCTCCGTCTCTTTTCCACTCGCGGCGTTCGGCTTACGACCTGTGCGGTTCTGGCTCTGCTGGCATCCCACATCGCCCGCGGCCAGGACCTCGCCAAGCGCCTGATCCTCAAAGACGGCTCCTACCAGTCGGTCACGAAGTACGAACTGAAGGGCGACCGTGTGCGCTACCTG
>DATMPS010000009.1:0-3182 GCA_035567435.1 Terriglobales bacterium
GTATCGGATGCCGGCCATCTACCCAGAACGCGAGTACGTCGACGACGGTGGGCTCATCGCCTACGGGCGGAATGTTGCTGACCCGTGGCGGCGCGTTTTGGCAGGGTATGTCGACAAGATCCTGAAAGGCGCAAAGCCCGCCGATCTGCCGGTCCAGCAACCGACCACCTTCGAGCTGGTCATCAACCTTAAGACCGCCAAGGCGCTCGGCCTCACCGTGCCGCAATTGCTCCTTGCTACCGCCGACGAGGTGATCGAGTAAGGCAGGCGAACGTCCGCAAGGGGTGGTGAGCTGCCGTTCCCAATTTTTTCGGCCTGTGATGCGCGTACTTAAAGAGCGGATCTTCGCACATACGACGCCGCACCCTATCGGGGCCCACCGGCCTTCAATTACCAGTCTAACGCTGCGAGATCGGTTTTCCGACCGCCAGTAATCCCGCGTGCTGACCTTACGGGCTATTGCCTGGACAAACGCGGCTAGTCACTAGGAGGTGACTACTTGCCGTAGGGAGACTGGTTCCGCATGTTCAAGCCAGAAGTTCACACGACCAAACGGAGCATGCCATGAGCGAAGTTTTGGAAGGTGCAGCTTGCGGTGTCGACGGGTGCACCGGCATCAGCCGGACGCGCCCAAACCTTTAAGGAGCCCGCGGCCTTGGTTCCAGGGCTTCAGGCCCTTAAGCCGACATATCCCCACGAGGACCATCACCGCGGTTGCCAGTACTGCCATGGAAGACGGCTCGGGCACAGCGGCGAAGGCGTTTGCCACGACTTGGTCCGCAATCGCCTCGCCGGTGGCCAGCCCCTCTGAGTTGTCGAAAGGAAAGTGGATACCGCCCACAATGCGGCTGTCTCCCGCCTCGTCTGCAGCCGCGGTGAAGCTTGTGAAGCACCGTGTTTCCGCGAACGCCTGATTGGTCGCGTCGTGCGCATTCGGGTCGGCCGTGCTGCAGAATGAGACGTTGTCGGTGCCGAAGAAATCCCCGAGCGTCGTCGCCGCGGCCATGCTGAAGCTGCTGTGGCCCGAGATGTAGCTCTGGAACAGTGGATCCGGCCACAGCGGCTGCCAGGTCGGGTCGTTCCCTCCGCCCACCCCGGTGGCGTGGATCGCGGTGTCCGGCCGCCAGAAGTCGTTGTCGTTCTTGACGTCCCAAGCAACGATCCCGGCATCGGCCAGAGACGCGCCCACCATCGCCTCCAGGCGGGCCGTCTGCAACAGGCTCAGCCCGGCGTTGGTCGCCACGGTGTCGGTGATGGCTACCCAGTGGCCGGGAGGCGTTGCGGTGGACCCGAACTGCGCGTTTCCGTTCGTGTCGGCCCAGAATGCCGATAGGTTCAGCTCGTCCAGGGTCTGGCCGCAGCCATTGCAGCCGGTCGTCCTCACGGTGTTCAGGGCGCTGAGATACTGAGGCGAAGCTAGGAAGTCGGCTTCGATGGCGGCGCCATATAAGGATCCAGGCCCCCAGAGCGGCGGTGGTTCGACACTATCGACCGAGGTGATCGCGAACGGCGTTACGTTGCCCCACCCGGGCTGCACCACGGTCGTCTGGGTGGGGTTGGTAAACTGATAGTTTCCAGGCTGGTTGCCCGGTGTGTAGGGCGACTGCGCAGTCGCGCTGCCATCACTCGCACGCGCGTTAAAGAAGTTTGTGGCGACGCTGGTGCCGAGGTTTTGGCTGATGGTCTGGGTGATGCCGCTCAGCCCGAGATTGTTGATTGCAGAATCTTGCTGGAGCTGCAGCGACGAGCTCTGCGACGGGAACAGGCTCTTCAGCATGCTGTAGCCCGCATAGTAGGCAGCTGCGTCCGCCGAAGCGAGGGGGACGGCACCGCCCGAATACGAGTAGGGCTGATAGGTGAGTCCGGTCGCCGCGTTCACGGCGTCGTACATGGCGATGCCGACCATCGCGATGTCTCGGGAGGCTACCGGAGGCGAAGGGGCACCAGTCCGGATGGCGGTAAGAAGGCTCTGGGCTACATCGGTGATCGCGTTACCCCGCGCGGCCTGGGGTGCGACCCAGCCTGTGAGCACGGCCAGAGCAATAATCACCCATCGGCCGCGTGCAGCATCGGTACGTGCGTGTGTTGTCATTATCGAAGTCCCTCCAGCATATTTTTGTTTTTGCGGTGATCACATTTTGATCTGAAAAAAAACAGAAATGAAAATCAAATATCAGGAGTTTCCTCCAATACCTCAAAGCGTGGACGGTCCGGGTTGTATTCTAGTCCTAGCTCTTTCATAATCGTCTCTGTTGGGTTTTTTAGAAGTTCCTGTTTAAACTCCTCATCTTGCCAAGCTTTGGCGATAACTCTTGTTTCCAACTCCCGCCGGTTCAGAGGCCCTGGTCCGGATGTCGTCATAGCGGCTCCCCAAATTCAAAGCCCACGGAGTTAGGCTTTCCCAAGCGTATGCAAGGTATGTGGAATGTGTCAAGACGTGGTTAATTTTGGGTGACGCGCGCTGCCGGGTTGACAGTGCCAGGACGGTTAATGGTACCCGATTTCGCTCTGACTTCTGAAGGTGGACCTCGATCGTGAGGAAGCCGGAGCTGTTTTCTAAGCGCGGAGAGGGTCTCCTCCGCCCGCAGCTTTGCCAACCGTGCGAGCGGATAGGCAGACGAATTCGGGTGCGAGCCGCAGGTGTTCGGCTTGTTCGCTGAGTAATCGACGGCCCGTCTCCGGCGCCCTGATCCAGGAAGTCAGGTTCGCAGCAGACTTGTATGGGGCTTTTTCTGTCAAGCGGTTGTTTTGGGTTTGCTGTCAGTTCTTTGTTCGGAGCGGGAAGGCCGTTCTTGTATGGGGCTTTTCTGTCAAGCGATTGTTTTGGGTTTGCTGTCGCTCCTTGTGAGTGGCGAGGGTGAGGTAATAGTTCACCCCGCCGACCTCTGCATACACGATCCACTCGCCGGTAATTTCGTCGGCGGCGTGCCGTCCTGTGTGGGCACCAAGGACAAGTTCGTGCGCCAGCTTCCCGGCATGATCGTCATGGCAAAATTCCTCGATGATCTCTGTGAGCTTGGCCTGATTTTGCTTCCGCTCCCAATGATTCAGTTGGTTGAGCGCGAAGGACGCCAACGACGAAACCTGGTAGTGCTTGTGCTTCAGCCCCTTGAGTTCGCCCTTAAGACGCTTGGGCGGCTTCGTTCCGGTGCGACGGGGAGGATCGTTCTGTTCCATTTGGC
>DATMPS010000010.1:0-3914 GCA_035567435.1 Terriglobales bacterium
TTCCCGTTCGCGTGCCATGGCCGCTCGCATTTCTTCCGCGCGCTTCAAATCGGTGACGTCCATGGCTGTCCCAATAAACTCGAAAACACCCGATTCGTTAACGACCGGGTGGCCCACAGTGTGGACATATTTTATCGATCCATCGGGCAGAACGAGCCGGTATTCCTGCTCAAAATCACTTCTTTCGCGAACCGCCCTATCAATTGTTTGCTCCGCGCGACGTCTGTCCTCCGGATGGATTCTTTGGAGAAACATCTGATAGGACGGCATCGCCTTCTCCGGGTCGAAACCAAAGATGCGGAAATGTTCTTGCGACCAGTAGGCTTCTCCCGTGGCAACATTCCAAGCCCAGCTCGCAGTGTGGCTTATTTTCTCCCCTTCGGCCAAGTAGGCCTCGCTACGTCTAAGCTCCGCATTCAATCGATTGAGGTCGGCATAGAGTCGCGCATGATCTAAAGAGATCGCAGCCTGTGAGGCCAGCATCTCCAGCATGGCCAGCCGTTTGGGCGTGAACACGCGGGGCGCCAAGCTGTTCTCCAGATAGAGGATGCCCACTAAGTGGACCTGCTTCAGCAGGGGCAAACAGAGCACTGACCTGGAACGCCGCTGACGAACATATTCGTCCTGCGAAAACAGGTTCTGGGTCGAGGCGTCATCCAGAATCACTCTCTCCTGAGTTCGAATCACGTAGTGAAGGAGCGAGTCGGGTAAGCCGGAGGGCGTCACCAACCCATCTTGCAATTGGACATCGACCCCGTCGCGGCCGGTCCTGGCTTCAGCAGCGATTCGAAGTTCTTCGCCGTGCGACAGAATCAGAAGGCCGCGCTCGGCACCAGCGTGTTCGACGGCAATCATCATGAGCGTTTTGATCAACTTCTCCAGCACAATCTCCCCAGCAACAGCTTGCGACGCCTTCATTACCGTCCCCAAGTCCAACTGCTCAACAGACGTGCCGATCGTGGCGGTGGAAGAGACAGGCGCTCGTTCCTCGTGCAGGTGCGGGTAGCGTTGGTCGAGCTGCCGCACCTTGCCAAGCGCACCCCAACGAAGGTAGCAATAGCGAGCGTTTCGAAGATACGCGTATGCGCTCGTCTCATAACCGCGGGCGAGATAGAACTTCGCAGCGAGTTCGTTCGCAATGCCCTCATTCTGAGCGAAGCCGTTCTCGCGCGCCGATCGGATGGCCTGTTCATACAGGCGCTGGGCGTCCAGTTCCCGGCCTTCGAGGCGAGCAAGCTCGGCCGACACCAGTGCGTGTTTGTCGCCGAAAGTCGGTGGATAGTTTTCGGACCACTCGCGTAGTTGTTCTCGGTGCGCCGTCAGGAGGTCGCGCCACCCAGTCTGCTCGTCGGCAGAAGCCTTCTCATAGAGTGCCGCCACCGTTAGCGCGGTGTAGTAGAAGTAGTCGAGTAGCTGGATCTGAGCGGCTGCGGTCGAAAGGAGCGGCTTCACCTTGTCGGCTGCCGCGAGAGCCTCGGCGTAGTCGCCCGACAGGAACCGCGCCTTCAGTTTAAGGATCCAGTAAAAGCAGATCATCAAGGTCATCCGGTCACCTGTCAGCTGCGTCTCGAACGTCGCCTCGTTGAACTGTGCGTCGCTGAAGGTGGAGAAGGTCGCGGTCCGGCCCTGCATGGTCGCGATGAAGCGTTGCTGGCTCCGGATGATGTCCGCGGCGTCGCCGTACTTGGCTTCCCGGGCGAAATCCAACGCCATCTCCGACTCGCGCCACACCGCGTCGAGTGGATCGTTCCGCAGGAGAAGGCCTGTGACAGATTGGTACAGACCATAGCAAGCGAAGGTCAGATCACCCGTCTCAATCGCGGTGCGAAAGGTCGCCCGCATGAAATCGATCGCGGTCCCGATCGGCTGCGTCCAGAAGGCAACCGTTCCCATCGCGTGGTAGACCTTCGCCTGGTAGGCGATGAAGCCGTGCTTCTCGACCAGGTCGCATGCGAGCTTGGCGAAACGATAACCCTCACCGTAACGGTGAAAGACCGGGCCGAGGATAAACCCGAGAAGGGCATAGCCGAGCGTGGAAGCGCCGCTCATCCCGTGCTGCATGCCGACCTTCACCATGCGGCACGCGAGCAAGCAAAATAAGTGAAAGTCGGTAAAGTAGGCGGGGGGAGTAAGGACCGAGAGCACCGGCATGGCGGCCTGCAGTTCCGGATCGGTCATCATCGGCAGATCGATCAGGCTCTCGGTCGGGCGCCCATTGAGGGTCTGCCAGACCGTCTCGTATTCGGCCTGGACCTGCTCCCAGGTCGGGTGTGCCGGCAGGTCAATGCCGAACAGGCGCAGGCACGTGAGCGCGCTGGCCACAGCCTGCTGGTTTTCCGACTTCATGACATGGAACTGGACCTTCAGGTGGTAGACGGCCGCTTGGTCGACTTTCGAAGCCCCGCGCTGCAGCAACTCCACAATCAGTTGCTCGGCTTTTTCGAAGTTACCGCTCAGAAGCTCGCACTCTGCGCGTTCGAGCCACAGGCTGAACGTCAACTCGTACTGGCTGCCCCAGTCCCTTTCGTCCAACAGCGCCATGCCGGCTGAAAAATACGCGCGCGCCGACGCATAGGCGGCCGACGCCTTGGCCTTTCGTCCGGCACGCAGGTCGATTGTCGCCACCTGCGCTTTCTCGTCCCAGTCGATCAGCCGTCCGGCGCCCCGATTGAGCTGGTTCGCCACATCGAACAGATGCTCGGCGAGCTGGTCCGCCGTCATGCTCGCCAGCAGCACACGGCCGATGCGCAGGTGGATGTCGGCACGGTGCTCGTCGAGAATCAGTGAATATGCCGCCTGCTGAATCCGGTCGTGCAGAAATTTGCAGGTGCTATCCTGGTGAAAGACGAGCCCGGCGCGGACGGCTTCCCAGAGGGCCGCGTGCATCGCCTCCTCCGTTTCCCCGTGAACCAGGGCCAGGGTGGCGACCTCGGCGACGTTGCCCAGGCAGGCGAGCTGTTTCAGGGCTTCCTGGGTGGTGGCGGAGAACCGCTTCAGCTTCCCGGCCATGAGATCCACCACGTTGTCGGTATAGCTCTTGGCGTGGATGCGATTCATGTCCCATTGCCAAGCCGGCGCGACTGGGTCGAACGAGAGCAGCCCTTCTTCGGCCAGCGCGGTGAAGAACTGGATCGCGAAGAACGGATTTCCCCCGGTCTTCTCGTGCACCAGTTGCGCTAAGGGCCGTGCGTGCTCCGGTTCGCAATGCAGAGCATCGGCCACAAGCCGTCCGACATTGTCGATCCCGAGAGGCACCAGCACGATCTCCTGGACCGGCGCTCCGGCATTGCGAATCGTCTCGAGCGTCCGAAGAAGCGGGTGCGCGGGGCCGACCTCGTTGTCTCTATAGGCCCCGACCAACAGCAGGTGCCGCACCTCAGAGTGCGTGACCAGGTGCTCGAGGAGGTCGAGCGTCGCTCTATCAAGCCATTGCAAATCGTCGAGGAACAGCGCGAGCGGGTGCTCTTTCCGTGCGAATACGCCGAGAAACCGTCGGAAAACCATTTGGAATCGGTTCTGCGCGTCCTGCGGCGGCAGGTCCGGGACCGGCGGCTGTCCCCCGATCACAAGCTCCAGCGCGGGAACGAGGTTGACGATAAGCTGACCGTTCGGGCCCAGCGCCTCGCTCAGGGCGTCCCGCCACCAGCCAAGCTCCGCCTCGCTCTGGCCCAGAAGCGGGCGCACTAAGCTCTGGAAGGCTTGGGCCAGGGTGGCGTACGGGATGTCCCGCTTGTACTGATCGAACTTGCCGGACGCGAAGAGGCCACGCGGCGGGACGAGCACCTTGTGCAACTCGTGCACCACCGAGGACTTGCCGATACCGGAATAGCCGGACACGAGCACCAGCTCCGGGGTGCCGTTGGCCACGACACGGTCGAAGGAAGCGAGCAGCGCGTCAATCTCGCGCTCTCGGC
>DATMPS010000011.1:0-23953 GCA_035567435.1 Terriglobales bacterium
GGGCGACGTCCTTCAGGTCCACCAAAGCCACACGGGCAGCAGCTTTTTTCTTGGGAGCGATGGGGGCGAGGGCGGTACCGAAGGTAGAGTCCATGGCCGAAGTACGAACCTCAGTGCTGCAGGTCTATTTTGCGGGTGGGCGGGCGGTTTGGCAAAGGTCCGTTGGGCCAATGGACAGGTACAAAAGTGGGGTTACGGGACATGGACCGAAGGGTTACTTAAGGTCCTTGCAAAAAGTGCAGATGATCTGGAACTCGCCCTTCCGCGCTACTCCGACCAGCGCTTGAAGATCAGGGCGCCGTTGGTGCCGCCGAAACCGAAGGAGTTCGAGAGCGCGTAATTGACCGTGGCTTTGCGTGGGTGGTTCGGGATGAAGTCCATGGGAATGGTGTCTGGGTCCTGGTTCGCAAGATTCGTGGTCGGGGGGAGGATCTGGTCGCGCAGCGCGAGAATCGAAACCCCGGCCTCCAAGCCGCCCGCACCGCCCAGCAAATGTCCGGTCATAGACTTGGTGGAACTGACTGGGACCTTGTGCTCGTGAAAAACATTCCGGATGGCGTGAGCCTCAAGCACATCGCCGATTGGGGTGGATGTGCCGTGAGCGTTGACGTACCCGATGTCTTTGGCTTGGAGCTTGGCGTCGTGCAGGGCATTCTTCATCACCCGGTAAGCGCCTTCGTGTTCGGGCGCGGGCTGCGTGATGTGGTAGGCGTCGCCGGACATGCCGTAGCCGACGATCTCGGCGAGGATCGGCGCGCCGCGGCGCTTGGCGAATTCAAGATCCTCGAGAATCAGGATGCCCGCGCCTTCGCCGCACACGAAACCGTCGCGCTCAGTATCCCAGGGACGGCTGGCTTTTTCGGGATCATCGTTGCGCGTGGAGAGCGCGCGCATGGCCGCAAACCCGCCCACGCCCATGGGCGTGATGGCCGCTTCAGAGCCGCCAGCGATCATGACTTCGGCATCACCGCGCTGAATGATCTTGTAGGAGTCGCCGATCGAGTGCGCGCTCGTCGTGCAGGCAGTCGCCGTGGCCTCGTTCGGCCCTTTGGCACCGAAACGCATGGAGACGTGGCCGGCCGCCAGGTTCACGATCGCTGCAGGAATGAAGAACGGCGAGATCTTGCGCGGGCCGCCTTCGAGCAACGCGCGATGTTCGCGCTCGATCACATCGAAGCCGCCGATGCCGGAGCCTATGTGGACTCCGACGCGCTCGGCGATCTCAGGCGTGACCTTCAGGCCGCTGGCCTTCATTGCCTCGTCGGAAGCGGCGAGGGCGAAGTAGATGAAGCGGCCCATCTTCTTGACTTCTTTTTTCTCCACGAAATTCAGGGGATCGAAGTTCTTGACCTCGGCCGCGATCTGGCAGGCGTGCTGGGAAGCGTCGAAGTGCGTAATGCGGCCCACGCCGCTCTTCCCCGCCAGCAGATTCTTCCAGACTTCATCCGTGGTGTTTCCGACGCCGCAGATGAGGCCGATGCCCGTAACTACGACCCGCCTCGCCAAACCTACTTCCCACCTTTCGAGTGCTTGCCGATGTAGTCGATGGCATCCTGCACGGTCCGGATTTTTTCCGCGTCCTCGTCCGGGATTTCGATGTCGAACGCCTCCTCGAATGCCATGACCAGTTCGACGGTGTCGAGCGAGTCGGCGCCCAGGTCGTCCACGAACGACGCGTTGGTGGTGACTTCGCCCTCATCGACTCCCAGTTGCTCGACGATAATCTGCTTTACCTTCTCGTCAACGGCTGCCATTAGTTCTCCTCGCCGGCCGCGGTGCGCGGTCCTGGTTCGAATGTCCTACTTGCTGACCTTGGAATGCTTTTCGATATAGTCGATGGCATCCTGCACGGTGCGGATCTTCTCGGCGGCTTCGTCGGGAATCTCCAGATCGAAGCCCTCTTCGAACGCCATCACCAGCTCGACCTGGTCGAGCGAGTCTGCACCCAGGTCTTCCACAAACGACGACTTGGGGGTGACTTCGCCTTCGTCCACGCCCAGCTGCTCAACCACAATCTGCTTCACCTTCTCATCGATCGACGCCATAGGAATACCACCTCCAGGAAATGTAGGGAGAGAGGAACGGTTAGTGTAATGGTCCCCGTGAACAGGTGTAAAGGAAGCGCGGGCGTTTTCGGCGTCCGCCTTTTAGGTACGGCTTGTCCTCGGCTCTGGCTGCAGTCCTTCAGCATCCTAATCGCTGGCGCGGAAAGGGGTCAACGCGGGAACCCGGGTAGGCACGCTTGCAACTCGGACAGCAAAGCTGGACACTCGTTGACCATGCGCGCCGTGATTCAGCGGGTGAGCCGGGCAAAGGTGACGGTTCGTGGAGAACTGACAGGTGAAATCGGCCGCGGCCTGCTCGTTTTGCTGGGCGTGGGCCAGGAAGACACCGAAGCCGACGCCGCCTATCTCGCCGACAAGACGATCGGGTTGCGCATTTTCGAGGACGCCGACGGCAAGATGAACCGGGCCGCGGGCGAGATTGGGGGCGCTGTGTTGGTGGTGTCGCAGTTCACGTTGTACGCCGATGTCCGCCGGGGCAAGCGCCCATCGTTCGACGCCGCCGCGCCATCGCAGAAAGCCCGCGAACTCTACGAGTACTTCGTTGGACGAATCCGGGCGGCCGGCCCATGCTGCGAAACCGGACGGTTCCAGGAGATGATGGAAGTGGAGCTGGTGAATGACGGGCCGGTGACGATCCTGCTCGACTCGGCCAAAACCTTCTAGTGCGCGGTTCGTAAGTTCGCAGCATAAATCCACTCGCGGCGCACATCCAACTCGTCGGCTCGGCATCCACAATCGGCAAATATTTTCACCTCCTCCGATATGCGATTTGTCGCGAAATGATTCGCGGACCGCTCAGGCCACTACATCGGCGACCCGCACCGCTTCTACGCAGGCGCGCACATCGTGGGTGCGGATCACGTGCGCGCCCTTGAGAATCGCGGCGGTTTCAGTGGCTATGGTTCCGTACAGGCGGCCGTCGATCGGGGCATCTTTGCCGCCGCGCGCCAGCATTCTTCCGATGAACGATTTACGCGAGACTCCCACCAGCAGCGGGTAGCGAAGCTGGCTGAGTTCGTCGAGGCCGCGGAGCAGCGGGTAGTTCTCTTCGAAATTCTTGCCGAAGCCGAACCCGGGATCGAGCACGATACGCTCGCGCTTTACCCCGGCCATCCCAGCGGCGTCGGCGAACTGGCGCAGTTCGCGTTTTACGATTACCAGGATGTCGGACGCGCGCGGCAACGTGCGCCATTCCTCCGGACGCCCGCGCATGTGCATGAGCACGACGCCGCACTTGAGTTCGGCAACAGTCTTTGCCATCTTCGCATCCCAGCGGAAGGCGCTGACATCGTTGACGATCTCAGCTCCGGCGGCAACCGCAGCCCGCGCCACGTTGGCCTTGTAAGTATCGATAGAGACGACGGCCTTCGCACGCTTCTCCTTGAGCTGCGTAATCACCGGGATGACGCGTTCGAGCTCTTCTTTTTCAGTGACCGTCTTGGCCGCCTCGGCCTTCTTGGATCCCTCGCCGGAGCTCACTTTTGCGCCCGGACGGGTGGATTCTCCGCCTACGTCGATAATGTCGGCACCTTCGTCCAGTAGCCGCAGAGCGTGTTCGACAGCTTTTTCGCGATCCAGAAACTGCCCGCCGTCGGAGAAAGAATCCGGGGTCACGTTGACTACTCCCATGACCAGAGTGCGCTTGCCGAGGGCTAGCACGCGCGACCCGATATTCCAGTCGAAGACCGACCGCATCCGGCGATTCTAAATCAGCGCCCGACGCCGGTTTTCGTTGCGCCCTTCGTGGCCTTTCTTTGCGTCCCGAGCCTGCCCTGAGCGCAGTCGAAGGGCGGTCAAAGGCTTCTTTCGCAGGCCCTTAAATTTCAAACCCTCGTGGAACATGATCCGTCATATCCGCCCGCCGACAAAGGACGGGCGGGCGTCGCATTCGATGCTAAGATTGGCTTGGAGTACCATGCACCGGGTTCGCTGCATTCTGTCGGTTATGCTTTGCGCGCTGCTCGCGACGCAAGTGCAGGCGGCCAAGCGCAAGCCTCTTTCCACGCGAATCGCCGCGATTCTGGCGGATCCCAGTCTTGCCCAGGGGTACTGGGGCATTGAAATCGTTTCGCTGACCACCGGGAAGACTCTGTACGAGCAGAACGCGGACAAGCTGTTCACCCCGGCTTCGAACACCAAGCTGTTCACGACCTCCGCGGCCCTGGCGCTGATCGGCCCCGACTATAAGTTCAGAACCTCGGTTGAGACCAACGGCCTGCTCGACACCCACGGGCGCCTCACCGGCGACCTACTACTGGTCGGACGCGGCGATCCGAATCTCTCCGGGCGCGAGCTTCCCTACGACCTGCACACGCAACGCAACGACCATCCCATCAAGGTGCTGGAGGATCTGGCCGACGGCCTGGTGCAAAAAGGCGTGAAGTACATAGACGGCGACCTGGTTGCCGACGATTCCTATTTCGCCTTCCAGCGCTATGGCGAAGGCTGGAGCCAGGACGACCTGGTATGGGGCGACGGCGCACCCGTCTCCGCGCTGACGATCAACGATAACGTGGTGTTCGTCAACATTCTGCCCGCCGATCGAAGCGGAGAGCGGGCCTTCGTCAGCATCACGCCCTTCGCCGACTACTACCACATCGACAACCGGATCATCACGACGCCCGCAGGCACCGCCCGGCGCATCTTCTTCAACCGCGAACCCGGTTCCACCGCCCTGACCCTGTGGGGCGAAATGCCGCTCGACGACAAAGGTGCAAACGAGGCCCTGGCCATCGAAGATCCGGCGTCGTTTGCCTCGCAGCTGTTCCGGAACCTGCTCGAGCAGCGCGGCATTACGGTCTACGGCCGGGGGCGCGCACACCACACCGAGCTCGCCGGCCTGTCGACCCTCAGCATCACCGCTACGGCGGAAGCGCGCGGCGGGGAAGGCGATAGCTCGCGTCCCGGTCAGCCCGCCCAGAACCTGGTGCTCGCCGGTCACGACTCAAAGCCGTTGATCGACGACATTCGCGTAATCAACAAAGTCAGCCAGAATCTGCACGCCGAGATTCTTCTCCGGCTGCTCGGCCGAGAACGCGGCACCGCGGCCACGGTCGACAATGGACTCGAGGTGGTGCGGGCCTTCCTGACCAAGGCAGGCATTCCCGGCGAGCAATTTGTTTTTTATGACGGCTCCGGCTTGTCGCGCCAGAATCTGGTCACGCCGCTTGCCATGGTCAAGCTGCTCCAGTACGCGGCAAAACAGCCGTGGGGCACGGCGTTTCGCGACACGCTTCCGGTGGCCGGAGTCGACGGTTCCCTCGCAGAACGATTCAAGGGAACGTCGGCGCAGGGACAGGTACAGGGCAAGACCGGCTCACTGGGCGGCGTCAAATCGCTGGCCGGCTACGCGACCACAGTGCGCGGCGAACAGATCGCGTTCTCCATCCTCTCGAACAATCTGAACGTTCCCGCCAGGAGAATCACCGATGCGATTGACGAGATTATCCTGAATGTCATCGAGGACGAGCCCCGCCGCAAGTAGGGAGCAATCGCAGATCTTTTTGCAGGCGGTCCGCCAGATCACATGGGCCGGCGCGCAGCCTTGCGGATACGCACTGCCCCCGCGGCTGCGGGTCCAGTTCCGGTGGGAGGCTTCTTCATTCCATCGAGCAGATCCTTGAGCACGACCGCGTTGTTGTGCTCTTCGTCAGAAAACGCGTAGAGCAGCGTGAGCCGTTTGCGTTTGCGGGCCAGCAGATAGAGTTGCTGGAGTTGTTCCGACGCTTCCGGGCGCGCTAGTTCCTTGAGATAGCGCTTGCGGAACTGCAGCCACGCTTCGCGGTGAGCATGGGACCAGCGCCGCAGTTCGTCCGACGGCGCCAGTTCTTTCAGCCAGGCATCCAGTGCGGCCGCTTGTTTGGTAAGTCCGCGCGGCCACAGGCGGTCGACTAGCACACGTGTCCCGTCGGCGGGCGACGGCTTTTCGTAAACTCGCTTCACCGCAGTAGCCATGGCTTTGCTCTATTATTGTACGTCGAGCGCGAGCCCGGTTGGCGCAGGACGGTGGGCGATCGGCAGCTCTTTTTCAAGGAAGAATGATGGGATTCGCCTTTCAAAAAAATCGTCGGGCGCCTACCGGGCTTCAGCGAGGAACACTCGCACTGCTTGGCGCGATGGCGGTCCTTCTTCTTTTGGGCTGCGACGCGGAACGCCGCAAGTCAGACGCAGAACTGGGCCTGAATCCCCAGCAGGCCGCGGGTCGCCGCGTCTACGACCGGACCTGCGACCAGTGCCACGAACCGTATTCGTCGCGCGGGAAGAAAGGCCCCGGGCTGAAGGGTGTTTTCAAGAAACAATATCTGTCGGAGAGCGGGCTTCCGGCGAACGACGAGCGGGTGGGGGAAATCATCCGCTTGGGTCGCGCCAAAATGCCAGCCTACGGACAGGTCCTCGACCCGCAGCAGATCGAAGATCTGCTGGCCTACATGCACACACTGTGAATTTTAAGGATACAGAATCGCGAGTCCAGCGAAATGAGTGATCCTGCCCTCGTGAACACAGCCTCCAAGTCGGAGCTCTTCCGCAAACTTCCTTCCGTGGACGAACTCCTACGCACGCCCGAACTCGCTACCCTGTTGGCGCAGGAGAGCCGGAGCGCGGTCACGGATGCGGCCCGCAGTGTTGTGGATCGACTGCGGCAGGAAATCAGCAGCGGAAGCCTGCAACCGTCCGGAGTGGACGCAGCCGTCGCCGGTCTCACCGCCGCAACCGAACGCCAGTTGCGCCGAGCCACGGCATTCTCGCTACGCCCGGTCATCAATGCCACGGGGGTCATCCTGCACACCAACCTCGGCCGCGCCCCGCTGGCGCAAAACGCCCTGGACCACATTCGCAAAATCTCCGAGGGTTACTCAAACCTTGAATTCGATCTCGAGTCCGGTGCCCGCGGCGAGCGCGACGTGCACGTGGACCGGCTCTTTCGGAAGCTGCTGCCAGGCGCGGACGCGAGTCCTGATAACGAACTGTCAACCATCGTCGTGAACAACAATGCCGCCGCGGTCTGGCTGGCGCTGAACACGCTGGCGGCCAGCGGCGAAGTGATTGTCTCACGCGGCGAGCTGGTCGAGATCGGCGGCTCGTTCCGCATTCCCGACGTCATGACCCAGTCCAACGGCATCCTGCGCGAAGTTGGGACGACGAACCGCACTCGCATTCGCGACTACGAGCAGGCCATCAACGAAAGGACGCGGCTCCTGCTGCGCGTGCACCGCTCGAACTTCCAGATCACCGGCTTCACGGAACAACCGCCGCTGGAAGAGTTGGTCGCTCTGGCGCGGGCGCGCGCCATCCCTCTGGTCGAGGATCTGGGCAGCGGCGCCCTGCTGGATCTGCCTTCCCTTGGAATCAGGAACGAGCCGGGCGTCACCGACAGCCTGCGTGCCGGGGTCGACGTGGTCACCTACAGCGGCGACAAGCTGCTGGGCGGTCCGCAAGCCGGGATGTTGACCGGGCGCGCCGACCTAGTCCGCCGCATGCGCGCCAACTCCCTGTTTCGCGCGTTGCGCGTGGACAAGCTGACCTCAGCCGCCCTCGAAGCCACGCTGCTCGGCTACGTGAAGGGCGACCACGACGCCATTCCCGCCGTGCGCATGATGCGCTTATCGAAAGATGAAATCGGCAGGCGCGCCGACGCAGTCGCGCAGGGGTTGGCGGGTTCGGCCAAGCTGGACGTAGCTGTAGTCGACGGCGAGTCCGTCATCGGCGGAGGCGCGGCACCCTCGGCAGTGCTACCGACGCGGTTGCTGGCGATCTCGGGCGTGAGCATGAACGCCGACGAGGCGCTGGCGCGATTACGAGCGTCCGACCCTCCGGTGATCGCACGGGTCGAAGAGGGCCGCGTGGTAGTCGACCTTCGAACCGTCTTTCCGGAGCAGGATGCGCTTGTTCTGGCCGCCATTCGCGCCATTTCGGGAAGCCCGAACCAGCCTTGAGCCGAATGTCTTGGCGACGCTCTACACCATCGGCCATTCCACCCGGACGCTGGACGAGTTGATCGCCGTTCTGCAGGCGCATGCGATTGCGACACTGGTCGACATCCGCGCCTTTCCCATGTCGCGGCGCCTTCCCCATTTCAACCGCGAGTCGCTGCAACCGGCACTGGCGACGGCGGGTATCCAGTACATATGGATGAATTCCCTAGGCGGCTACCGCAAGAAGATGCGCGACGACTCGCCGAACGTCGCCCTCCGCAATGCAAGTTTTCGGAATTATGCCGACTACATGCTGACCACCGAATTCGCGCAGGCGGTGGCGGAACTGGTCCGCATCGCTGAGCACTCCCCCACGGCTTACATGTGCGCCGAACGTGTATGGTTTCATTGCCATCGCATGCTGGTCTCCGATTGGCTGGTCGCGCACGGGCGTACCGTGCTGCATATCGGCAACGAAGGACCAGCCCAGGCGCACATGCTAACCCGCGAAGCCCGGCTCGTCGACAACCACGTCCTCTACCGCGGCGACAGCCTGTTTTCGTGAGCCGATCCGCCCCCCGCGGCCGTTCCGTTGTGCTAACTTCGCTACATGATTGTCGGCACCGGCATCGACATCGCCGAAGTTCCGCGCATCCGTGAAGTCATCGAACGGCACGGGCAGCGGTTCTTGCAGCGCGTTTTTACCGAAGGCGAGATTCAGTACTGCGAGTCGAAGGCCAATCGCGTGGAGAGATATGCGGCCCGGTTCGCCGCCAAGGAAGCAGGCATGAAAGCGCTCGGGACCGGCTGGAACCACGGCGTTCGCTGGCGTGACATCGAAGTCGCCCGCAAGCCCGGCGGACGTCCCACGTTGCTGCTCCATGGCAAGGCTGCCGAATTCGCCGCAAAACTCGGCACCACCAACATCGCGCTCTCCCTCACGCACACCGCCGAACAGGCCATGGCGCAGGTCATCCTGGAGCGTTGAGCAGTTTCCTTCTGCTAGACTGACGCCTTCATCAAAAATCCATGGCCACCGCCGTTTCCCCATCTGTGTCTTCGTCCCCCCAGGCCGCGGCCTACGAGCGCGTTCTGCTGTGCGGCATTGGGCTGAGCAGTTTCTCGGCACTTCTGCTGGAGCTGGCGCTCACCCGGCTTTTTTCCGTGATTCTCTTCTACCACTTCGCGTTTTTGGCGATTTCAATCGCCCTGCTCGGCCTGGGCGCCGGCGGAGTCTTCGCCTATCTGAAACGAAGCTGGCTGGCGCAAATGGAAACCCGTCCGCTCGCGGCTCAGTTGTCCACGCTGAACGCCATCGCCGTCCCGCTGGTTCTGGAAATCGTGCTGCATGATCCGGTGTCGCTCGGGCTCACCTGGCACAACCTGATCAAGCTGACCGTGCTGTATCTTGTCTCCGCAGTGCCGTTCGTGCTGACCGGGATCCTGTTTTCGGTCGTCTTCGCCCGCGAAGCGCGTGCCATCTCGCGCCTCTACGGCGCCGATCTGCTGGGTGGAGCACTCGCCTGCCTGGGCATCGTTCCGCTCCTGAACTGGATCGGCGGCCCAAACGCCATCCTGTTTGCGGGCGTAACCATGGCGCTGGCGGGGTGCCTGTGGGCGCTCTCGCCGGGCGCCCGCAAAATCAACCTGGCGCTTGCGGGCGCGCTTCTTCTGCTGATCGCCATCAATCATACCGGCCGCGCGATCGACGTTATCTACGCCAAAGGAAATTTCCGCGACCAGGCCTGGGTGGAGTTCGCACGCTGGAATGCCATTTCGCGCGTGGAAGTCGACAACCAGGGAACCAACGGCAAAGCGATCGTCATCGACGCCGACGCCTCCACCTACATCATGAATGTCGATCCGCACGCCTGGCAGGGTACGGACTGGCAGAAGAGCCTGATGTCCGCGCCGCCCGCGCTGGCCAACGTGCTGCGTCCGCAGGGTGAGTTCGCCATCATCGGTCCCGGCGGAGGCGTGGACGTGCTGCGCGCCGTCGCCAACGGCAGTCCCAGCGTCACCGCCATCGAAATCAACCCCATCATCGCGAACACCATCATGCGTGGACGCTACGCGGACTACTCGTTTCACTTGTACGAGCGTCCGGACGTGCACCTGCACGTCACCGACGGCCGCTCCTTCGTCCGCAATGCCACGCAGCCATTTGACGTGGTGCAGATGACCCTGGTCGATACCTGGGCCTCCACCGCAGCCGGAGCCTTCGCGCTGAGTGAGAACAGTCTCTACACAGTCGACGCTTTCCGGGAATACTTCGAGCACCTGAAACCGGACGGCCTGGTCGCCATCACCCGCTGGGAATTTCGCCAGCCGCGCGAGGCCCTGCGCGTGGTATCGGTCGCGACCGAAGCCCTGCACCAGCTTGGCGTGCCCGACCCCGCGAAACACTTCATCATCGTTTCCCAGGGAGAGCTCGACGAAGACGGCATCCCGGTCGTGGTGCTGGCCAAGAAGAGCCCCTTCACCCCCGAGGAAGAGGCGCTCGTTCGCAACCATCTCGACAAGGCTGACGATCTGGTCGCGCTCTATACCCCGTCCGATCCCGGCAGCAACCCGTTTTCGGCCCTGATCGCCCGCAATGACCCTGTTGCGTTTGCCCGCACTTACCCCTACAACGTTGCGCCGGTCAACGACAATGCACCTTTCTTCTTCTTCACACTGAAAACCGACCAGGTTCTTCATGACGGGGGTCTGCAGCAGGGCATCGACTGGAAGGTGAACCTGGGTGTAGTTGTGCTCGGCCTCGTGTTCGTGATCTCCCTCGTCGCGGTGTTCGCGTTCTTGCTTGTGCCTATGGCACTCGGCGGCGGCCGCCGGCAGCGCACGTTGCCCCTGCTCTACTTCGTGGCGGTAGGACTGGGCTATATCCTGGTGGAGATCGCCTTCATCCAGCGCTTCGTGCTGTTCCTCGGACATCCCACCTACGCGCTCACCGTGGTGATCTTCCTGATGCTGCTCTCCAGCGGCGCGGGCAGCCTGGTTTCCCGCCGCTGGTTGTCCGATACGGCACGGGGCTGGATGCCGCTGGTCCTGCTGCTCGGGGCCATCGCCCTGTACACCGGGGTTTTGCCCGCATTGCTGTCGTCGCTGATCGGATTGCCTTTCGTCGCGAAGCTGGTCGTAAGCGGTGTGATCCTGGTGCCGCTCGGCTTCGCCATGGGCATGCCGTTCCCCACGGGATTGCGCCGCTTTGCACAAACCTCGGCGCCGGAGCTGCCCGCCGCCGAATTCGGTGAGCCCGCGACCACGGAAGGCAACGCCGTGGAGTGGGCTTGGGCCATGAACGCCGCCTCCAGTGTGCTGGGTTCGGTGTTGGCCATGGTGATCGCCATTCATTTCGGCCTCAACATCACGCTGGCCTGCGGCGGCGGCGCCTACGCCTTCGCCCTGGCCCTGCTTCCTACCTTGGCTCCTCGCCGCCCCTGACACGTGAAGTCAGCCCTTCGGTCTGCTATGATCAGCGAAAATCTGCCAGCCGTGCAGAGAGGTGATGATGGCGTTGCTCAAGCCCTGGGGCCGGGCGCAGGGTCCGCCCGGACGGGGGATGCGTGCCTAGCCAGAAGCAGCTGAGGTGGTCCCAACTGCGCGTGGGCTTGACCGTGCTGTGCGCCGGCGTGACGCTGGCGGTCCTCACCTTCCTGATGAGCGGAACCACCGGGCTGTTCACGCCTAAGATCACCCTCAAATCGTATTTCGACAATGCCCAGGGCCTGCACAACGGGGCGCCTGTGCGTCTGGCTGGGGTGGATGTTGGCAACGTCAGCGGAATCCGCGTGGTTGCGGACCGGCCGCGCACGCCGGTGGAAATCACCATGCGCGTGAATACGAAATACATCCGCAGCCTGAAGAAAGAGTCGGTGACGTCGTTGAGCACGGCCGGCGTCCTGGGGGAGACTTTCATCGACATTGACAGTTCCCTGGCGAAGGGCGCCGAAGCGCAAGACGGCGACACGCTGGCCACCCGCGACACGCCCGACATCCAGGATGTGGTGCGCGCCAGCCAGGGCACTTTGCAAAATCTGGACGCGTTGCTCAAGCGCACCGACCGCATCCTCGCCTACGTCGAGAGCGGCCAGGGCTCGATCGGGAAGCTGATCTATGATCCCACGCTGTACAACCGCTTTTCCGACACTGTGAGCGAGTTCAAGGGCATCGTCGACCAGGTCCGCAGCGGACAGGGCAGCCTCGGAAAACTGGTCGCGAGCGACGAAGCCTACAACAAGGCGATCGCTGCCGTCGATAAGCTGAATGCCGTCATCGACGATTTGCAACAGGGTAAAGGCACAGCCGGAAAGTTCCTGAAAGATCCCAGCCTCTATAACAACGCCAACGAAACCATCGCCAACGTGAAGAAATTGACCGACGATATCAACGCGGGCAAGGGTGCGATTGGCAAGTTGACGAAGGACGAAGTGCTCGCCCAGAAGCTCGATAACACGATCAGCAAGCTCTCCGCCCTCACCGGCCGTCTGGAAGCCGGCGAAGGCACTGCCGGCATGCTCTTCAAGGATCCTGCCCTCTACAACAACACCAACCAGATGCTGTTGGAAACCCGCCAGCTGGTCAAATCCATTCGCGAAGATCCCAAAAAGTACCTGACCTTCAAAGTAAAAGTGTTCTAAGCACCGGCGCGCGCGAGCAGCCGAACTACTCCGTGACTGCGACTGGAGCGCAAGGGGACTTTGTGTTCCCCGCGGGCCCTAGTCCCGGCTCAGAGCGTTAAAATCCTCTTCAATTTTCTGCATTCGCCGCTACGTCTGCCAACGTATTGTGAAGTGAGCGTATGGAACACGCGATGGGGCTTCGCAACCCGGCGATCGCGGCCCCCGAATGGGAATTCGGGGGCCTGGTACGCGAACATCAGGCGATGGTGTTCAGCCTGGCGTATCACTTCCTGCACGATCACGCCGCGGCTGAGGAAGTCGCTCAGGATGTGTTCCTCGAACTGCACCGCCATCTTGCGAAGGTGCAGTCCCCCGAACACCTCGTCTTCTGGTTGCGCAGGGTGACGGCGTACCGGGCCATCGACGCCTCGCGGAGGCGGCAACGCCGGGCCGAAGTAGCTCTCGACCTGGTGCCCGAACCGGTCGGCTCGGCGCCTGCATCCGATGTTTTGCTGGACCGTCGCCTGCAGCGGCTGGTGGCGTCCCTGCCTCAGAAGACCCGGATGCTGGTGGTTCTGCGTTACCAGGAAGAGATGGACCCGGCGGACATCGCCGCCTTGATGAATATGCGGGTCAACACTGTAAAGAGCCAACTGCAGCGCGCTCTCAAGCTGCTGCGCGAGAAGGCTGGCGTACCACAAATGGAGACCTAACCCATGGACCATTTCGAAGAGCAACTCAGGACCGCGCTGCGCCGGGAAGAACCCGACGCCAACTTCAGCACCGGTGTGCTGGCGCGCCTGGCCGAGGAAAGGGATCGTGTCGCCTGGTGGCGGCTGCGTCTGCCGCAACTACGCTTTGCGATCGCGATGGCGTTGCTGGTCGCCGTGTTCGGCTTCGGCCTCTACCGGTACGAGCAGCAGAGACAACGCGCTGCAGGACGAGCCGCGCGACAGCAAGTGATGGTCGCCTTGCGCATTGCCGGCGCCAAGATTCACCTGGCGCAAACCAAGGTTCAGGGGATCGCTCAGCGCTAGCGGGAGGAAACGATGAAACGCTTTTTGTGGTGCGCAGTGTTCGTAGTTGCGTGGGTTGTGCCCGGCGCCAGCCAGACGATCCGGGTCCCGGAAAGTTGGGACAAGCTCGCCGCCCAGGCGAACGAGGTTGTGAAGGTCACCCTCGACCGTAAGATGCTGCAATTCGCCTCCCGGTTCATGAACAACGAAGGCGACGAGGAGGGCAAACGGCTGATTTCGAAGCTGAACGGAATTTACGTCCGCAATCTGGAATTCAAAAAGCCCGGCGCGTATTCGGAAGCCGACGTGGCCCCCATCCGCAAGCAGCTCGAAGGCCCGGAGTGGTCGCACGTCGTGGAAGCCGATAGCCCGGACGAGAAAGTCGACGTCTACATCCGCATGGTGAACGATCAGGCCATGGGCATGGTCGTGCTCGCACAAGAGCCGACGGAGCTGACCTTGGTGCATCTGGACGGAGCGATCAACCCCGAAGATCTCGATGAACTGAGCGGAAACTTCGGCATCCCCAAAAGTGTCCACGCCCCGAAAGAAAGTCCCGGACCACGGGGCACAACTTCGATCGCGAAGAAGGTGTCCAAATGAGGCGGGCAGGGGTTTTGGCGATCGTTTTCGCGTGCGTGATGACTGCAGAGGCAGGCGAGACTGGAATCAAAAATGTCGTGCAGATGCTCGAGACCCACTACGCCACCCGTCATCACGGCGTCCACTGGCTCTGGCTCGCCCGGCCGTTCCTGCTGGGATCGGGAGTAAGCGGCCTGAAAATGGCCGAATTTCGCGCTCTGCACACGCCCGCCCCGCAATCCGAAAATCTTTCGGACCAAGTGGGACGAACGCTCGGACCCGACTGGTCGTTGTTCGTTGAAAGCTGGGAACGGGGAGGCGAATGGTCGCTGATCTATGCGCGCACGAGCGGACGCGGTATGAAGATGCTCATCGTGAGCGCCGATCAGGGCGACGAAGTCACGCTGGTGCAGCTAACGGTGAGTGGTAAGGCGTTGGACGGGTGGGTCGATGAACCAGTCGAAACCGCAAACCGAGCGAATCACGAAATACCGCGGGAGTAAAGTCGTGCGCGGTGATTTTACAGCGTTTCGACCAAGCCACAGCTTAGCCATTCTCTGCGGCCAACTCGTCCAGCACCGCAACCGCTTTGGTCAGGTTGTCCACTCCAAAGACCAGCAGCCCGAGCGTCGAGCCCGGATCGAGCCCGCAATAGCTGTAGTCAATGTTGATCTTATTCTCGCCCAACCGGGCGGCGGCGCGGCCCAACTGACCCGGACGGTGCGCCAGCCTGACGACCGCAACCTCGGTCTCCTCGAAGATCATGTGCAGGCTGCCCAGCACCGCTTTGGCGCTCCCCGTCTCATCCGCCACAAACCGGGCCAGGCTCTCGCCCTCCTCGACATACGATTGGAACGCAAGCACGTTCACTCCGCGCTCCGCCAAAGCGAGAAAGCATTTCCCCAGGGCGCCCGGTTTGTCTGCGATCGTGACCGTAAACTCTTTCGCCTTCGGCATGCGGCTTCATCTTCCTTTCACGACTTCCATTATCCAGTATCGCGCCCTCTAGCGGACCAGTTCAATCGATGGGTCGGAATTTCTCGTGCAAACGGTGAGGATGCTTTCCACGCTTCCGATTCGGATAGGGTAGTTGAAAGCTGACGAGTTGCCCGCGCCTAAAGCATCCTCGACGAAAAACCGCAATTATGCCCGTCCCCTGGTCGTCCGCCATCGCCCCAACAGATGTACAAAATGATCGAAGGAAACGAACTCCTCAAGGCTTACCATGCCGGTGTTGCAGCCGGCCTGACCGTCGGGAGTTTCTCCTGCGCCTGCCAGCGACCGATAAACAGATCGTTGATCCTGGAGAAGGAATAGTGGTGGAGAACGCCACAATTCCCCTGCCCGATCCTGGGCGCAAGCTGATTGCATCCACAGCGTAGGTCTATGGCTGATTCAGGCGGGGCTTGCGGTGGGGGGCGCCATCCTGCAAAGCAGGCCCAGCGCTGGCCCAAACCTCGCTGGGCCGCACAGCGGGATTGTGCCACTCTACCCTTCTATGATCGCGCTGGAATGGGGGCTCGTCGGGTACGTATTGGGTGGCATCCATAACAAAGGACATCGTTTGCTCGATCTCGTCCGGGGGGAGATGGAGCGACTGGAAAAATGTAGCCTTGGACCTGGCGATCGCGCTCCCATTCTGGATTCTGTGGGAGGCCACAATCGGCGCTAGGGGAAAGTCATGCCAAGACCATCCAGAGTTTGCTTCCTCAAACCTGGCTGGAAATTGTGCTCTGGATCGCGCTCTCTGCCTCAGCCGGGGTTTGCGAGGAGATCCTTTACCGTGGTTATTTGCAGAAGCAGTTTCAGGCAATCACCGGAAGTATTGCCCTGGCGGTAGTCCTGCAAGCGCTCGTCTTTGGCGCGGGTCACGCCTACCAGGGGATGGAGCAGGTCGTGATCAGCGTGCTGGGTGCGCTCTACGGGGCGTTGGCAGCATGGCGCAGGAATCTACGCCCTGGGATGATCGCGTACACCTTGTCGGACATCGTCGGTGGCTTGCTCGGAAACTGAACCCGGCCCGCGCTGGAGGCAGGCCGCCGCTCTACAACAATCGCGCTCAGCATGGCCCGGGCTAGCTACGAGATTCTCGGTTCTTGATGCCCGGACCTGATTTCACTTGCCTGCGATGCCGTCCGCGATTCCTGCGGCGATCGGAACTCTGAAATTCTCGTGCTGGTACGCCTTGATCATCAGGAGGATCCAGAGCACCAGCCCGATTAGCCCAAGGATCACTTCCAGCATGCCCAGCAAGCCGTAGCCAAAGATTCCCCCGATCATCCCGTGGATGACGACCAGTCCAATCCGAATCACCGTCAGCCCGCCGAACACGACGATGGACTGAGCGGCCTGGAACCGCACCCACGGGCGCTTGTCGATCATCAGGAAGATGATGCCCGTGATCCACCCAAGGACATACGCCAAGAGGCCCGCAACATTTTCGGCGAGACCTCCCGTGGGTGAGGCCGATGCGCCAACAGCAGGGGCCGCCGCTCCCTGATTCGCTCCGCACTTTGAACAGAAATTCGCGTCGCCGATCTCTTGACCACAGGATTTACAGAAGGCCATGTTTTCGCTCCCAAGCTTGATTGCGGTGGGAGCCTACCAGATGCCGGTCAGCAGCGCAATGAAGGTGTGGCGGTCAGGGGAATCCGGCACACCTTGGTTGCGCATCGCTGTGAAATACCGCGACTACGCTCATAACCGAAGGTTCTGAGTGAAGCCTGTTTTCGTCAGCTATCTCCCGTTACGCTCTCCCGGCCTTGATTTGAACTCGCCTCCCCGCTGCCCTATACTTGTCGCCCACCATGAAGGTGGTTGTCATCATTCCGGCGGCGGGCCTCGGCACGCGCATGGCGTCGGCTGGCGGCGCCAAAGCGAGGAAGGCCACACCCTCCAAGCAGTTCACCGATTTGGGCGGCACGCCTATCCTGATTCATACCCTGCGCAAGTTTGCCGCGACCCCTCGCGTCGCCGAGATCTATGTCGCCTTGCGAAAAGACGAGATCCGCGGATTCCGCGAGCGCCTGGAAAAAGAAGCCAAAGACCTCCTGCAGAAAAAGGTGGAACTGGTCGAGGGCGGCGAACACCGTCAGCACTCGGTCGCCAATGCTCTGGCCGCAGTGTCCGCGCAGTCCGATGACATCATCCTGGTGCATGACGCCGTCCGCCCTTTTGTCACCAGCGCGATCATCGACGAGGTGATCGAGGGTGCCAAGAAATTCGGCGCCGCCATCGCGGGCATGCCGGCGGTGGATACCGTGAAGCAAGTGGAGCGCACCGCCAACGGCGCTTTGATCACCTCGACCGTGCCCCGCGAACGCGTGGTGATGGCGCAGACGCCGCAGGGATTCCGCTACGACATTCTGAAAAACGCATTCGACGAAGCGGCAACCGATGGATTCATCGGCACCGACGAAGCCTCGCTGGTCGAGCGTTCCGGGAAAGAGGTCGCCGTCGTCATGGGATCTGCGCGTAACCTGAAGATCACGACTCCAGCCGACATGCTGCTGGCCGAGTTTTATCTGAGCCATCAGGGTAACTGAGGAGACCGAGAACTTTGCAGCCCGCGACCCGCATCGGCTTCGGCTGGGACTCCCACGAGTTCCAGGCCGGCATTCCCCTCAAGATCGGCGGAGTCACCCTGGCTCACAACAAGGGCCTCGGCGGTCATTCCGATGGCGACGTCCTGCTGCACGCAATTACCGACGCGCTGCTGGGTGCGATCGGGGCGCCCGACATCGGGACTCTGTTCCCGCCTTCCGATCCCCAGTGGAAGGGTGCAAACTCCGTCGTCTTTCTGAGTGAGTCCCTGAAGCGGGTTCGCGAAGCCGGATACGCGTTGAGCAACGTGGATTCGTCGCTCATCCTGCTGGCCCCCAAGATGGGTCCTCACGCTGCTACCATCCGCGCCCATGTGGCCAAGCTGCTCGGAATTCCCCCGGATTGCGTCGGCCTGAAAGCCAAGACACCCGAAGGGATCGGCACTGACAACGCCGCGATCGCGAACGTGGTAGTGCTGCTGGAGAAAAAACGCGATTCCGAACCGCAGAACAAGCCACCGGCAAGGCCCGCGGGTGCACGAAAAAAATCCGTGACCTGAGCGGGAGGTCAGCCAATCCCCGGACATGTTGTCAGTCCGACGTGCGAGCGCAGAGACGCAGTAGGAATCCGCTGTTTAGCTCGGACGTATTGGTTAGCTGAGGCCGATCAGTCTACAGGCGAGTTTTCACCAACCACCTTTCCCCTGGACACGTAAGCGACACAGAGCGAGAAGCGCGTCTCCCAGGGGCTGGCAGGGGTGCGGAAAGCAGCAAGGGAAACAGGGAAAACAAGGATGAAGTTCACTGCCTTGCCCCACCACTTGAACTGCTGCGGGAAAGCTTTTGCTCGTGGAAGCGAAAAGCCGCGCCCGGAGTAGAGGGCGTCACGTGGCAGGAGTATGAGCCCGGAGTGGAAGGCCGAACTGGTCGATCTTCATGGTCGGGTGATCGGCGGGGTCATAAGTGAAACCGCCTTCCATGAGAAGGCCGGTCGGAGTCAACTGGGTCGTTTGGTTTTTTCGTTGGACAAGGTTTTTCCTCGGCCGAGTTAGCCGCTGTCGCCACCCTTCCATCCGCACTCGCGAGGAGCGATTGTTTCGCTCGGTGCAAGTTGGGCGTTCTCGGTTCAGCCGGTGGCAAACAGGAAACTGGGCCAGGGCGATCAACGCAGTCACCGCGACCCAACTATCCCCGGAATCGCCGCTTTCGCCATCCCTCAAGGGGAGTTCATTTTCACCGTGAGCTTGACCGCTACAATGATTCCTAGAAGTCTGCGGTGCAAGGTTCCACGGGGCCATTCCCCTTGACTGTCGCTCGCGGGTGGGACAGTCTTCAGAACCCAGAGGGCCTATGCCCATATCCAACCTGCAATTTTTGTTCGAACGCACCCCGTTCTGCTGGACGCGACGCTGCCTGCAAGGGGGGTTGCTCCTTCTTTGCCTTGCAGATTTTGGTTGCAGGCGTGCAACGACTCCTTCCCAAGGGCTGAGTTTCGCCCCGGCCGCGCCGCCGCCGCAACACGCGCAAGGCGACGAACTCCTGCAGGTTGCTGCGGGTTTTCATAAGTTCTTTCTGCACGACATGTGCACGGCACCATACCCGCCCCAGCCCGATACCTGCCTCCACGAACGGCTCCACCAGCAATCGTTCACCGTCGGGGGAAAAGCTGGAACCGTCTACGATGTCACGCTGCGCATTCGTGGCATTTTCGAACCTACCACCATAGCCGGTGGCGACACGCCCGACGCCGACCACCCCTACTTCAAGGTTGGAGGTACCGTCAGCACTCCGGATTGGTCGCACTGGGAAATTGAGGTGTTGGAACCGAAGCAGACGTACTGGCTGAATCACTATCCTTCGGTCGGGCACACCATCTACAAGGAGGACTTCGAAGCGACGATCACGGTGGCGGCGGGCGCAACCGTTGTCATCCGAGTCGTCGATGGCAACGATCGGCAGATTGACAATGGCAAACCCGGGCCGGATCGACAGCAGACCATCGCAGGCGTCGTGGACTCTCCCCTTTCGGGCCAGATGTTGCGTCTCGACGTGATTCGGGTAAGAGCACGATAAGCCTATCCCTGACCGCCATGCTCACGATTGGCATGGCTACACCTCCGTCCCGCGTCATGGACCTAAAGTGCAATCGACCCGGATTTTCGCCAAGAAACGGCGCAAACTTGCGCTAGCGCCCGTTTCGGGCAATCTGCAAGTGGCTTCTCGTCCTCCAACTCCACCCGTCCGATTGCCAGTATTGCTGTGCGCTCAATGAATTCTTGGGAGAAGACACACGGAACTTAAAGGACGACTTGAGTGCCGATTGGGGGAGAATGACCGGGCCTACAGAACGGGATAGGCTTAGTGAAATGGATCAGTCGAAGGGTCGAACCTACCCTGAAGCAACCGACAAAAACTGAATCGCAGGCTCGAAATGGGTAAAGGGGTCAAACCGGTCCGTAAGAGCGAACTCTCGAAGCATACGAAGCGCGGGCCGGGCTGGAGAGATGAGAATAGCTTCCAAGCCGCGGCCCGCCTGAACTCTGTTCCGAACCTAGTTTGAGAGTACAGGAACTACCTTGACGATCGTAAGGTTGCAATCACCGTCGTTATTGGCGCAATCTGCCGGATCTTCACCCGCGATCCAGTAATTCGGATGCGAAGGCGAACCATCCTTGAACACGACGAAGTCGTGATCCCCCTGGCCACCCGTGGCGTCAACACATTTTTGGTCATTGAGCCCGAACAGCGAGTTCGCGTAACACCCGTGCAATGGCAGCGCGGCATTTCCGCATTGGATGGTAGTGATATATGGATCCGTACCGTCGGGGCAAGCCGGTTCGCTAACGTCGCTGTAGTAGTAACCGAAATACCTGGTCGGCAAGAAGGTGACGCTGGTACCGGTCGGGGTAGGGATCTGATCCTTGTTGACCCCCGTCCCGCTGAATAGCAGGTGCCTCGTCACCACAACGCTGCCGGTTGCAGTGGTCTCAAACCAGCCAAAGTCGTTGACCTCATTCGGATTCGCAGTCGCATTGAGATACAAGGTTGCTCTCAATCTCCCACCGCTACTCTTGAAATAGACGTTGTTGTCGCGGGCGCCGCCTGAGTCGGTCAAAGGGTCGTATTGCATACCCCAAAATGGTAATGCGCCGGGAGCGAAGGTGCCACTGGCGATTCCCACGCAATCGCCGGTCCCGGTCATGCAGAACCCCGGATTTTTGTCCGCACCCGCGCTATTCAAGCCATAACTGCCGGCCGCTGCCCACTGAAGATCCCACCAAGGTGTTCCGCTGTCATTGAGGTCGGGCTGGTTAGAGCTGATGGGCGTGACCGTCCAGGTTTGCCAACCAGCTCCAGGGCTACCTATCAAAGTTTGAGCGTTTGAGGTTCCACAGATCGTGACTGCGGCAATCGCAATCAGTAAGATGAGACGTGTTCTGGGAGTCGTCATGGCGCATCCCCTCCTTGGGATGTGGAGTTGAAGAAATCGACCACAACTAGATCTAGCTAGTGTTTTGGCAGATGCAGCCTTACAGGGCCTGAACTTTATGGTTGGACAACCAGAGACGTTCTCGGCCCTAAACTCCAGAGGAGTAACTGAGCGAGAAATAGACTAGGCGGTCCATGATGCCAGGTTCGTTTACATGAATACGCGTGCCGATGTGTGGCGGCACAAGCGGAAATTCCGACGGCAATAACAATTGATCGGTGGCGCATATTGAGCTCCCCGCCACACCGTTGGTGGCGTTGCAGGTCGGGCGCGCGTAAGTGTCGCTCTGTTTCTGCGATGGCTGAGCGACACTGGTACCAGTCGCCTGCATTCCTTCACAAAAGCAGGTGCGCTCTACTTGGATAACTTTTCCTGGGTCACAGGTGTTTCGTGGGCCGTTGAAAAAGGGTGCCGTGAGGGGACCGACCTGTTTCGGGCCGGCGATCTGCCGCTATGAGTGCAAGGAAGCTAACACCGGGGCTTTAGGCTGTCAACGTCAAAATGGATGAGAAGCCGCATGGGACGGGCCATCTGAGGGGGAGTCCGTAATTGACTTGGTGTATCCCGTCCGAGCGGAACCATCTTCAGCAGTCAAATAGTCAGCTAGTCCGAGCCGAGTTGAACCCCTCCTCAGCCCGATCCAACCTTCCGTCTTTCACGAGACGTTGTGTTGTCGAGGAACTTACCGGACGAAGTTCGACACCAGGCCCATCACGATCGAGCCGATCATGGCCGCCGCAAGAATGTAGAGCGCTGCCCGCGCTTCGGAACTCTGGATCGCCGATTCAAACATTCGGTTCACCCCGGCAGTAGAGTGGGGGACTCCGCCTGCTTCCCCGAAACAGCGCGGGATTATACACCTTCACCACTCTCGCGCAAGCAACCACCTCAACTCACCCAGTCCAGAAACTTGTAGTAAGCCCCCGCGAAGGGCAGAAACCACGGCCACCCGTTATACAAACCCAGCGGCGCTCCCGGGAACGGAATCCCGTCGAAAGGATTATCTGGTTTCTCCCCTGCGATCCGTTGTCCCATCATCTGTCCTTGATAGGTCGCCATCGCGACCCCGTGCCCCGCATACCCCAGAGCGTAAAACATGCCGTCCATCTCGCCCGCGTGCGGCATGATGTCAAAGGCGAAATCCAGCGTCCCGCCCCACACAAACTCGACTTTCGTGTCCCGCAGCTGGGGATACACCTCAATCATCCCCAGGCGCAAGATCTCCGCGCTCTTGCGAATCGAATCCCCGCTCTCTGGAAAGAATGCCGCTCGCCCGCCAAACAGCATGCGATTGTCAGGCGTACGCCGGTAGTAGTAGATGTAGTTCTTGGAGTCGTAAATCATCCGGTTGCGGGGACTCAACTCACGCGCCAGCGCATCGGGCAAAACTTCCGTCGTAATGATGTACGATCCGATGGGGATGATCTTCCTCTGCAGCGCCGGCGTCGCGCCGCTGGTATACCCGCTGGTCCCGATAAATACATCCCGCGCCCACAATACGCCACGTGACGTGCTTACCTTCCAGCCCAGCGCACCCTGCCGCCCTTCCCGTTCGATCTGCTGCACGCGCGTCTGCTCATGCACAGCGGCCCGAGCCCGGATCGCCGCCGCACCCAGCCCCGCCACATAACGCGCCGGATTCAGGCCGACGCTGATCTCATCGACCATGCCGCCGTAATAAATCTCCGAACCAATCTCCGATCGCAGCTGTTCGCGCGGCACAATCCTCAAGGCATGATTGAATTCCTGCGCCACCACTTCCACCTGCCGCGCGTAATCGTCAAAGTGCGCCCGCTTGCAGGCCACTTCCAGATGCCCGCAGCGCGAGAAGTCGCATTCGATCTTCTCTTCGTGCACAATCTGCTCCACGCAATCGATCGAGGCCAGCGACGCCGCATACATCTTCTGTGTCCGCTCGCGCCCGTACATGGAAATCAGCTTGTTGACGCCCAGCTTCATCCCCGTAAGCACCATCCCTCCGTTGCGCGAACTGGCGCCCCAGCCGAGGCTCTCGGCTTCGAGCACCGCAACCTTGGCGCCCTTCTTCGCCAGCGTCCGCGCCGCCGAAAGCCCGGTGAAGCCCGCGCCGATCACCGCCACGTCGGCCGTTTCCGGCAGAGCACGCGCGCCGTCCGTTTTCGGCATTTCAGCCGTGGTCAACCAGTAGTTGTGGAGTTGCATCACTCCTCCGCTCGCCGTTGATTGACTTGACCCGCCCAGCAGCCTACCATGCCTCGCATATGGGCGCGGGCCGAGGATGATCGGCAAGACGGTGGGCCACTACCGCGTCCTGGAAAAGCTGGGTCGCGGTGGGATGGCGGTGGTCTACGAGGCCGAAGATCTCCGCCTCGGCCGGCACGTCGCGCTCAAGTTTCTTCCCGATGACCGCTCCGACCCTCGCTACCTCGACTTGGTCAAGCGCATAGGCTTTACTCCCTAGCTAGAATCGGTGCTTACCCCTACGCCGGGCGCGCATCGCCCCCGCCGCCCGAGCCGCCTTGAACCAGGCTTCCCCAGCCCGTAAACTTAGAACCCATGCACGTGCACGCCAGCCCCGGCAGCGGAGAAAAGACTTCCAAAGTCCTGCGCATCTCCCTGTTCGTCACGCTCGCCTACATCGTTGTTCTGGTGGGCGCCGGCATCCGAGCCCACTCGCTGGCCTTGTTGTCGGAAGCCGGCCACAACCTCTCCGATTTCCTCGCCCTTCTGCTCTCGCTGGTGGC
>DATMPS010000012.1:0-170598 GCA_035567435.1 Terriglobales bacterium
AAGTCGCCGACGGCGCTTCAGAGCTTTTGCAAGATGTCTTCGGCAAAGACAAGAACCCTTGCCGGCTAGTGTATGGCGTCGCAAGCCTTCCACTCGGTACGTCGGTCGAGTTGGAAATCATTTTCGAGATAGCTGGATAACAGAGGTCCTCAAGCGAGGCAGACGCTCAGATACGAAGAGTCAAGGAGAGATTGAGTGGCTCTCAGGAAAACAGATTCGATTTCAAAAAGGAGAAAGTAAGATGAAAACAAAAGGAAAAGTATTGGTACTGGTCTCGAGCGGCCACGGCTTGCCCTTGAAAGACGGCAAGGTTTATGCCGGCGCTGGCTACTACCTCAACGAGCTGACGGTTCCGGTTCGCGCCCTGATGAAGGAGGGCTACGAAATCACATTTGCCAACCCGAAAGGCAACACGCCGCAAATGGATGTCAATTCAGCTACGGCCATGTTCTTCGGTAAGGACGAGGCTAAGCTTCAGGACTATTTAAAATTCCGCGACAGCCTGACTGGGCTCAAAAATCCAACTCGCATCTCGGATGTCATTGCATCGGGTCTGGATCAATATGACGCTGTTTTCGTCCCCGGCGGTCATGGCCCGATGATCGATCTTCTCGAGGATCCCGACGCTGGCACCGTGCTGAGACATTTTCATAAAACGTCCAAGCCCACGGCAGTGCTCTGCCATGGCCCGATTTCACTTCTCGCGGCTCTTCCGAATGCGTCGGAAGTGGTCGGCGCGCTGAAGGCGGGCGATGCCGCTGGAGCGCGGGCAAAGGCTCAAGGTTGGATTTATTCCGGATATAAGATGACCATCTTTTCGACCGCGGAAGAGCAGCAGCGCGAGCCGATTGAGATTGGTGGCAAGGTGTTCTTCTACCCAGACTTCGCCTTGCGTACGGCGGGCGGTGACGTAAGTGTGGTCGCTCCATGGAAGAGCTACGTCCTTGAAGATCGCGAGTTGATCTCAGGTCAGAATCCGTTCTCTGATGAAGCGCTTCTGAAACTACTTCTACCGGCACTCGACCGGAAGAAGAAGTGAGTCGGTAAAAGCGATCAAGCCAAAACCCAGGAGGGCCAGATTCCAGCGAATCGACACTAGCTGAACTTTCGGTCTAATGCCTTCATTTGCAAGGGATGATCATGCCTGCTTCCTCGAACCAGAACCGCCTTACAGCAAAGCTCGGAATCGAGTATCCGATCATTCAAGGTCCGCTTGGGGGATTGTCGTCGCAAGGATTGACGGCCGCAGTGTCCAACTTTGGCGGACTCGGATCGTTTGGCGCGCACAGCTTGGTGCCGGGAGCGATCAATGACGTGATCGCAGAGATTCGCTCACTTACATCGAAACCGTTCGCAATGAACCTATGGGTTTCAATGGAGGACGAAGGTGCGCGAACAGCAGATGAAAACGCGTTCAATAGGAGCCTAGCTCCGTTAGTCGCTGATCTTGCTGCCTTGGGGGCGCCCCGTCCGACGTACAAGCCATATTCGCCGAAGCGATTTGAAGATCAATTTCGCGTGCTACTGGATGCGAACGTACCGGCATTCAGTTTCATCTTCGGAATTCCGGCAAGAGAAATCTTGGAGGAGTGTCGGGCGAAGGGCATTGTCACCATCGGCACGGCGACCACACCGGAAGAGGGTGCGGCACTTCAAAGGCCGGTGTGGATGCTGTTGTTGCTTCCGGCTTCGAAGCAGGGGGACATCGCGGATCATTTCTCCGGCCAGCCGAGGATTCGCTCACCGGCACGCTGTCGCTAGTACCACTGGTCGTCGACGTCGTCGATTTGCCAGTCATTGCCGCGGGCGGAATAGGAGATGCACGAGGTGTAATCGCCGCCCTGGCTCTGGGCGCAGAGGCCGTCCAAATGGGAACGGTATTCCTGGCGTGCGAAGAATCCGGTGCCAGCCGCCTGCATCGCGAAACTTTGCGACGACGCAATGCCGGACAGACTGCGTTGACGAAAGGCTTCATGGGAAGACTCGCACGGGCAATACATAACCGCGTGATGGAGGACTTGAACCGAAGCGGGACCGAGATCTTGCCGTATCCGCTGCAACGAGAACTGGTCAGAAATCTCGCAATCGCAGCAGACGCTGCGGGCCGGGCAGATCTTGTGCCGATGTGGGCAGGGCAAAGCGCCAATCTTTCGGCTTGCATGGATGTGTCGGCTTTCCTGACCTCATTGGTCGAGGAGATTTCTGAAATCGCGGGTCCCATCATTCAGTGGAGCGCAGCCCGCCGTGAAAAGCAAATTCTTTAAATCAGGACAAAAGGGAGAATGGAAATGTCAAATATCACCAACAAAGTTGTAGTGATTACCGGAGCCAGCAGCGGCATTGGGGAAAGCACCGCAAAGCTTCTCGCAGCACAAGGAGCAAAAGTTGTATTAGGAGCGCGGCGTTCGAACCGAATCGACACAGTGGTTAAAGAGATCTCGGCCACCGGCGGCAAGGCTATCGGATTTGCCTGCGATGTGACGAAGCGGGCAGAAGTTGAAGCGCTCATCCAAAAGGCCGTCGACAATTTCGGCCGCGTCGATGTGATCGTCAACAACGCCGGTATTATGCCCATCGCACCGATCGAGGCCCTTAAGGTAGATGAATGGGACCGGCAGATTGACGTCAATATCAAAGGACTTCTCTATGGGGTTGCCGCCGCCCTGCCGCACATGCAGAAGCAGAAGACCGGTTACATCGTCAATATTGCTTCGGTATTCGGGATCAAAATGTTCGCCCCAGGCGGGACGGTCTACTGCGCCACCAAGGCGGCCGTGCGCGCGTTGACGGAAGGGCTGCGGATGGAACTGCATTCCCAAAATATCCGCTGCACGATGATTTCACCTGGCGCGATTGCCACAGAGCTGGCAGAGAGCAGTTCGGACGAAGCGACCAGAAAGAATTTGCGCGAGTTCATGAAGATGGCCATACCGGCCAGCGCGATCGCGAGCGCGATCGCTTACGCAATCGAGCAACCAGCTGACGTGGAAGTCGATGAGATGGTCATCCGCCCAACCGTCCAGGATTTTTAAAGAGGAGTAAACTATGCACCTTTTCTACTCGCCCCGTTGGCCCCGATTGTTGCAGGTTTATCGGATGGTACCGGTGGTTTGTATGATGGTCGCAATATTTCAACTGCCAGCCCACGCCCAGGAAAAGGAACGTCCCATGAAACAGCCGACTTCTTATCGCACGATACAGGTAGATGGACTCTCCATCTTTTACAGAGAGGCTGGGCCGAAAGACGCGCCGACGCTTCTGCTGTTGCACGGGCTTCCTTCATCATCCCGAATGTTCGAGCCCCTGTTTTCTCGGCTTTCCGATCGCTATCACCTTGTCGCACCCGATTACCCCGGCTTCGGACATAGTGACTGGCCAGACCCGAAGAAATTCGCGTACACGTTCGATCACATCGCCGAAACCATGAATCACTTCACCGAGGCTCTTGGGCTCTCGCGTTACACGCTTTACATGCAGGACTACGGCGGCCCCGTGGGTTTTCGCATGGCCTTGGCCCATTCGGATCGAATCGAGGCTCTCATTGTCCAGGATGCTGTGGCGCACAACGAAGGTCTGGGCGCGATCTGGAAGACACGTCGGGCTTTTTGGGCCGACCGCGCAGCCAATGAAAGCGCGCTTCGTACCAACCTGCTATCGCTGCAGACCACGCGGACACGGCATGTCGGAAGCGATCCCGACGTGGAACGCCACGACCCCGATCTGTCGACGGACGAATTTGCTTTTCTCAATCAGCCCGGCCAGATCGAGATTCAGAGTGACCTCTTCTACGACTATCGCACCAACGTCGAACACTATCCGAGATGGCAAGCTTGGATGCGTGAGAAACAGCCGAGCCTGCTGGTAGTTTGGGGCAAGTATGAGTCCTCGTTTGAGTCCTCGGAGCCGGAATCCTACAGGCGAGATGTGCCCAATGCTGAAGTCCACATTGTCGATGGTGGTCATTTCGCGCTGGATACGGCAGCGGATGAAATTGCGGCTCTGGTAAGTCAGTTCATGAAGGCGCAGAAATGATTTTGAACATCCAGTTTTGAGCCGTGCAAGGAAAAGAAATTATGACAACTCAAACGACATCCCGCCCACCCTTGCCTCCGTTCACGCGCGAGAGTGCGATTCAAAAGGTGCGCCTTGCCGAAGATGGTTGGAACTCTCGCGATCCGGCAAAAGTGGCTCTTGCCTACGCGATCGATTCACGATGGAGGAATCGCTCGGAATTCATCAGCGGGCGAAGCGAAATTATTGCCTTCCTCTCTCGTAAGTGGGCCAAAGAACTCGACTACAGGCTCATCAAGGAAATGTGGGCATTCACGGCAAACCGCATTGCCGTGCGCTTCGCGTATGAGTGGCACGATGACTCGGGTCAGTGGTATCGGTCGTATGGCAATGAAAACTGGGAGTTCCATGACGACGGGCTCATGGCATCAAGGTATGCATCAATCAACGACCTCCCCATTTTGGACGCCGATCGCAAATACCACTGGCCCTTCGGGCCACGTCCCGAAGGCCAGCCAGGGTTAAGCGACTTCGGCTTCTAGTCTTAGGCAAACACGATATGGACAAGCCAATGCAATCATTACCGCAACCGCGACTGCCGTCGGCGGCGGCAACGGCCAAAACGAACGTAACTACGAAATCCGTCAATGTCACGGTTCGCGAAGTTGAAACTGATAACGACACGTTTCTCCGATATGCCGACCAGCCGATGATCGCCTTCGTTATGTTCTTCAGCCAACGCCGGACGGCAGCGCAGACAGGGACATGGAGCAGATGACGCGAGAACTAATTGATGCGGTATTGCACTCAGGAGGGCGATACTACCTTCCGTATCGCCTGCACGCCTCAGTCGAACAGTTTCGGTCGGCATACCCTCGGAGTGTCGAGTTTTTTCGGCTCAAGCAGCAATATGATCCGAAAAAGCTGTTCGAGAACGAGTTCTACATGAAGTATGCGAGTCCCTAAAGTCTCTTGAATGACGTTGCCAATTCGTCCGTCGTTCAGGATCGCGAGCCTGAGGAGGAGAAGAGTCACGAACCCTCCGACCCTCGTATCCGCTGCCCACTTTGCGGCTGGTCGCCCCGCAAGGAAGATAAATGGTTTTGCACCTGCGGCAACTAGTGGAACACCTTTGACACGGGAGGCGTCTGCCCAGCCTGTCTCCACCAGTGGAGTGAGACGCAGTGCCTCTTGTGTAGTCGATGGTCGGCGCACTCACTCTGGTATGCGCCTTCGTGAGAAATAGGAGACGGTCAAGTGAAAGTGGTTATCTTCGGAGCGACGGGGATGGTCGGACAGGGCGTCCTGCGCGAGTGCCTACTCGATCCCGACGTCGAAAGTGTCCTCGCGGTCGTCCGCAACGCCAGCCTGCCGCAGCATGACAAGCTGCGCGAGATCATACACCAAGATGTTTCTGATCTCGCGGCGATTGAGGACAGGCTCTCAGGCTACGACGCATGTTTCTTCTGCCTCGGCGTCTCGTCAATAGGGATGAAGGAAGAAGCGTATCGGCACGTGACATACGATCTGACGGTCTCCGTGGCTAAAACCCTAGCAAAGCTGAACCCGACAATGACCTTTATCTACGTGTCTGGGGCGGGAACCGATAGCACTGAGCGCGGCAGATTAATGTGGGCGCGGGTAAAAGGCAGAACAGAAAACGCACTCTTGCAGATGCGATTTAAAGCCGTGTTCCTGTTTCGCCCCGGCTACGTTCAGCTCCTTCATGGCATTCGCACGAAGACGGCATGGTATGGCGCGGCTTACGCTTTGATGAGACCCCTCTATCCCTTATTGAAAATGCTTTTCCCGAACTACGTGACAACGACTGAATGCGTAGGTCGCGCCGTGCTGAGTGTAACGAAGCGAGGTTTCCCCAAACCTGTCCTTGAGAATCGCGACATCAACCGGATGTGTGCTAAAGAATCGTGATGTTCTAAGGTCATGACTGTCACAAGTAGCCCTTCACGCGCCAACTACTGACACAGCTTCTTGCTGGCTGCTGGCGGCTATCAAGTCAGCGAAGACGAAACGGTCGCGAGTGGCGATCTCTCCTACTGTCACTCGAATATCGCGCCGGAATATCGGTGCTGCATACACGAACGAGTGGAATTCTCCATTCTCGCCGCAGGGGTCGATTTGCGGCGGAAGGTCGACCAGCAGTTGCTCATCGAACTCTCTGCCCACGAACTCCAGCGATAGAGACTGGGAATCGACACACGTGAGCTTCGCCTTCAGCCCGGAAGAGATCATCGTTCGAGCAAGCTCGTGCGTCGGGATGTCCCAGACCGGAAAGATAGGTGCCAACCCAGAACCTAGTAGCTGTCCTTCGCGGTATTCGCGTATGTCGCGCAAGAATAGATCGCCGAACGCAACGCATTCAATTCCCTTCCGAACAGCGGCTCTGCACGCTTCGCCCATGATGCTCTCGTAGTCAGCATTCGAGCACGGCGAGGGCAAGTCCACATCCCAGAGAGGAATACCTGCTGCTTCCGCCTGCGCTTCAACTAGTTCACGCCTAACTCCGTGCATGGCGACTCGATTGGCTTCTCGGTTGAATGTCGTGAGCAGACCGACGATCTCACAGTCACCCCGCTGCCGAAGAAGATGAAGGCTCCAAGCACTATCTTTGCCGCTGCTCCATGAGAGTAATGTTCTTTTCATTGACTCGTCACGCTAAATGGCTGTTGCGTGCTTTGGCTGATAAAGTCCGACGTTGCCACCACTGGGAAGTCGCATCTTCGTAATGGAACCCCATCGCGCCTCCTCGACCTTAGAGCACTTAACACCCTTCTTCGCGAGCGAAGCCATCTCGGTCTTTAGGTCGTCGCACATGAAGTAGAGTTCGTGGACATCGTCCTCAGAAGGATGAAATGCGGCTTCTGTCGGCGGCAGAGCGAAGATCAACCAGCCATGACCCGCATCCACCGACTTGAAGCCGAGAATATCGCGGAAAAAGGCGCGATCCGCTTCAGCGTTCTTGCTGTAGACCACTACGTGAGCGCCGGAAATCATTTGCCCTCCCGAGAACAGGACGCCACCAAAATCTAACCTAATCGGTCTCCCAAGCCACCGCGAGCTTATATGTACGCGATCGTGTTGTGCAGGCCCTTTTGTATCGTGTTTTCAGTGGTTTGGAGGCTCAACACATCAGTTGATATTTGCTCGCAATTGTGTTGGTATTTGGACGGTATTTTGATACACTCGGACTGAGGTTAGGGAGATCTCGAACATGGCAGTATTGACCCCGCCACGGCCGGATTTGTTGGCATATCGAGAAGCGACAACTTTGGAATTTTCCAAACTCGTCACGGAACTGACGGCAATCCTGGGAAGGAAATTGACGGCCTACATCGCTTCGGTCAAAGACACCAGAGCAATCGAGCGCTGGATGGCCGGCTCAGAGCCGTACAAGGGAGTTGAAGAACGATTGCGGCTCGCCTATCGGCTGGCGAAGATGATTAGTGATCACGAAGGGCCGCGGGTGGTTCAGGCTTGGTTTACGGGTTTGAATCCAGAGTTGAACGATCGAGCGCCGGTTCGGCTCTTGCGAGGAGAGAATGTAGAGGCCGTGGGTCCGGAGATTCTTGGTGCAGCGCGCGCGTTTCTAGCCGGAGGATAGTAATTCTTGAAAGTCCCCGGCGTGATTTATCGACTGGGAAGGAAGCCCGATTCCTGGTCTGTCCCCCGACTGGGCCTCCGCGGGGCCTGACGGAACCTTTGGCAATCGGTTTGACGATCCCGAAGGGATGTACCGTGTTCTGTACGCATCCTCTCAAAGGCTTGGTTGCTTTCTCGAAACGCTGGGCCGATTCCGTATTGACCCAAAACTCCTGGCTGAATTGGCCGAGATTGAGGGAGAGGATGACTACTGTCCACTGGGAGAAGTACCGTTGGAGTGGTGCGAGAAGCGAGTCATGGGTGTTGCGACTGCCGGCGGAGAGTATGCCGAAATTTGCAGCAGCGAGTGGATCGGGCGACTGCGGAACTTGATGGCCGCTCATCTGGTGAAATTTGGCTGCGATGATTTGGACGCATCCGTGTTGCAGCAGACGGCTCCGCGCAACGTGACGCAGTTAGCATCACGCATCGTCTTCAACCACGGCTTCGCGGGAATCTACTACCGCTCGAAGTATGGACACGACGTTGAAAACTGGGCCATATTCGAGCCCTTTCAAATCAACGCGCAGGATCCCGAGCCCATCCGACTTGACGATCCAGACTTGCAGAGAGCCCTCCGCCTTCATTCATTGAAGTTCAAGAAGTAGGCCTGATTCTTCCGGCCTTCAAGAATCTTGATCGCGTCCGTGCCGCTCGGTCGAAGACAGACCTGATGCCGTGCGCGGCCACCGGCAGGCCGACCTTAGCGCTTGCCTTGGGACGTTTCATCTCCCATAGTATTCGTGGAAACCCGGAACGCGGTGGTCGTACTCGATTGCCCTCCCTAACACCTCAGAGCCGGTTCTTGCAGACCCCGATGGGGCCGGGCGAAGTTCGCCGCATTGAGCGATGGTTGGCCACCGCTCGACTCACCCTTGCTATTTCTGCACTGTTTGCCATCTGGATGGAGCCCGCGCAGATTTCCTGGTGGGCGCACTGGCTTCTGGGTATCTACATCATCCACGGCACCGTGGTCATGCTCCTGCTCCGGTTTCGCAAACAGTCCACCCCAGCGTTTCGACTTCTGGTTCACGCCGCGGACTTGGTGTGGCCAGCCTTGATTTCCGTCTTCGCTACCGGAACACGGAATCCGTTCTTTCTCTTTTTCGTATTCGTGCTGGCTGCCGCCGCCTACCGATGGGGTCTATGGGAGACAGTGGGCACTGCCGCTGCCTCCGTGATTCTGCTCTGGCTGGAGAGCGTTGTCGTACACCAGGGATTCCTCGCGCCAGTGGGGGGCTTCCTCCTCCGCCACCATTGGCCCCAGTTGGGAATCGATGTGGTCGAGCTTGAACCCAAACATCTGTTTATGCGTTCTGTGTATCTGCTGGTGATGGGGTGTTTGCTCGGCTACCTGGCGGAACGGCTGAAGCAGTTGCGAGCGGAAGTAGAACGCGCCAGTTTAGCCCGTGAATTGCATGATGGCGCGCTGCAGACGCTCTTCGCGGTGGAGATGCAGCTGGGCGTGCTGCGCCGCCAAATGGCTTCACAGGCGGTGACCGTTGCACAGGAGGAGCTGGGTCGAATCCAGGACCTCCTGCTGGAGGAAGGACGTAAGCTCCGCGAGTTGATGCAGCAGATGAAGCCACCGGACGTAGACGCCAAGAATCTGCGCGCTCACCTTATTGAGGTCGTCGAGAGATTCCAGCGCGAAACCGGCATAACAGCGCGATTTGTCTGCGAATCCGCTGTGGTGGCTCTGCGGCCACGCGTTTGCATCGCCATGGCCCGCATTGTTCAGGAAGGGCTGGTGAATGTGCGGAAGCACAGCAGCGCAAGCCATGTCCTGGTCCAGATCGATCGCAGGAATGGCCACTGGCGCCTCACTATCGAGGACAATGGCCACGGCTTCCCGTTCTCGGGGTGCTTCTCTCAAGCGGACCTGGAAGCGGACGGTAGAGGTCCACTGGTAATCATGGAGTGCGTCCGTTTAATTGACGGCCAACTCACGCTAGAATCGATTGCCGGGCGGGGTTCACGACTAGAGATTACTATCCCACGGAAGGGGCAAGCGGCAACATGGATACTAAACGGAATCATCCGATCCGAATTGTCATAGCGGATGATCATCCAATATTTCGCGACGGTTTGCGGAGGCTGCTAGAGGCAGAGTCCGACCTGAAGGTGATTGGCGAGGCTTGCGACGGCGCCGAAGCCGTTAAACTGACGCTGCGACTCAAGCCCGACATTCTGCTTCTGGATCTCGCCATGCCAAAACATCCCGGCCTGGAAGCGCTGCGGGATCTCAGCACCCAACAGGGGCCGGATTCTGTCCGCGTCATCCTGTTGACCGCAGCTATCGAGAAAAATCAGATCGTCGAGGCGCTGCAACTTGGGGCGCGAGGCGTGGTGTTGAAAGACTCCGCCTCTCAACTTCTTATCAAAAGTATCCATACCGTGTTGTCCGGACAATACTGGGTTGGACGCGAGGTGGTTCCCGACTTGGTGCACTATCTGCACACCTTGTTGCAGACCGCCGAAGAAGAGGCGCGACAGAAGACCTTCGGTCTTACACCTCGCGAGTTGGAAGTAGTCTCCGCCGTAGTTGACGGCTATTCGAATAAAGAGATCGCCCAGCGTTGCCACATCGAAGAAAATACTGTGAAGCACCACCTTAGCAATATTTTCGACAAGACAGGTGTTTCGACCAGACTGGAACTCGCCTTGTTTGCAATCAACCACTTGCGCTTGAAGACCATCACAAACGTAAGCTTCGTTTCGAATCCAGCAGGCGCTGATATAGAAGTGGACGGGAAATTCTTAGGCAGTACGCCTGCGGAGTTGCCACTTGCGTTAGGCCAGCGGACGATCAGACTGTCTAAGAAGGGTTTCAAGCCCTATCAGCGTACCGTCCAAGTATTGAGCGGGAGTGCACAGAGAATTGGTGTTGACCTTGAGCCCAATTGAGGGAGTTCGTCGTTAACTCCTTTGCTCTTGCGCGGCAACGGATGGTCGCAATCTTGGAATTCACCTCGTTCGCGAAATGGACCGCTTTAGTACAATTCCTGCCATGACGAATCTCACCTCGGTACTCAATCAACTGTCGCAGGAACGTACCCGTCTCACCTCTCAACTTGAAAACCTAACCAACGCTCTCTCCGCACTGCATGGGATAAGCAAGACCGAAACCCGCAAAGGAACAATGTCAGCTGCAGGGCGGGCACGCATTGCCGCTGCTCAACGAGCACGATGGGCCAAACTCAAGGGAAAGAAGGTCGTTTCGATCACTGCCCACAAACGCACGATGTCAGCGTCGGCCCGCAGAAGCATCGCAGCCGCCCAGAAAGCACGCTGGGCAAAGTGGCGGAAGGCACAAAAGACGGGCTAGTTCAGAGATCATCCCGCTCTGATTTCATCCCCGGAAGCACCATTGTCACCCAGTCACAGTCCGGCACGTTAACTATCGGGCCGAAACGGGCAATCTGTGTTATTGCCGCTACTCGTCGAAAGCCAAGGCACAGTAGCCGCCGCGAGCGTTGACCCAAATCTGCTGAATCAGCCACGGACGTCCGCCAAATTTCACGTTGTAGAACGAACCGTTGGCCAGGATCTTGGTTTTGCCGAACATCCATACACAAAGGTCGCCGTTCTCACTGCCATCGGAGTCTCTCCACCAAGCTGTGAAGTATGGGTCGGTCACCGACTCCGACATTTCGTGGGCAAGCATGTTCGCCATCCCATCCGCCGCAACGCTGTTGTTCGGCTGCGCGCCACATCGCTTCCAAGTGCGCCTGGTCGATCCGTTTCGGCAAGCGATTGTAGAGTGTGACCTTCGGTCCCTTCATCCAGCGCAAGGGGTTGATCTTCCATAGGCCCTGACGCACCAGGTAGTCCCCGAATCCGCGCATCGTGTTCAGCGTTCCGTAGACCGTCGCCTTCGACCGGAAGCTGGTGCAGTTGGAAATGTAATGGTTGATCGTCTCGGCATCGATGTGTTCAATTGCTATCCGTGGGCGACGCTTCTTCAGCCACCGTCCCCACCGATCGAGCCGTGACTCCGTGTACGCTACCGCCTCTGGACTGACTTTCCTCGCCCGGTACTCTTCAACATAGGAGCCCTGTAACCGATCCCATATCCTCATCGCCTTTCTCCTAAACGTTCATCGTGGCGAGGTCCACGCTCGCCGCCCAAACGTTACAGAAACAAACAATATGACCTCCAATATGACTTCCTTGGAGGCCGCGATGAGCCCTGAACTGAACTAAAGTTTGGGTTCAAGCAGTTATTCGGTGCCAGCGTTCAGGCGATCACGTACCGCTGCAGTGACCTCGGTATATTTCCTCAGTCGCTGTCGCAAAGGCTCTTCCAGGAGTTTTCCCGTTTGGGTTTCAGGAGCGCACCTAACTACGAACCTAACCAACTGCCAGAAGAAAAGGCGGGGCGTTTCGATCGTCTTTGCTACCGGGCGCTCGCCGAAGGTGCGATTTCAGAACCCAAGGCGGCCGAACTCTTAAATATCAGGTGCGCGAACTTAACCGGCGCATGGAGGCGCCTGCTGCAGTGGCGTAGTAATGATTCTCGTCTCCGATACCTCCGTTCTGATTGACCTGGAGCGAGGAGGCCTCCTGGAGGCCGTCTTTACGCTGGCGCACGAATTCGCCGTGCCGGACGTTCTTTTACGATCGCGAGATGCAGGGAGACTGGGGCGAACGGCTGGTGCGACTTGGGCTGCGAGTGGTCGAGGTGTCTGAGGGCGGGGGTTAGAAACGCACTCCGTTACCGCCAACAGCGTGGTTCGCTTTCAGTGCCCGACAGTTTTGGCCTGGCATTGGCGAAAGAGCGGACCTGGGTGTTGCTTACCGGCGATGGCCAGCTGCGAAAATTGGCTGTAGAGGAGAATGTGGAGTGCCGTGGATTACTCTGGCTGCTGGACATTATGGAGGAGGCCGGGCATCCCGGTATCCAGCTTCTTCATGATGGATTGACAGTGCTGGCTGAACACCCACGCTGCCGGCTACCGCGCCAGGAAATAACAATCCGTCTGGATCGGTACAGGGTGACAATCGAGCAAGAGTAAAACTCGAGGCGGGCAACATACGGGCGGCAAATCAGGCCGGTCAGAATGAAAATCCGGGGTAGATAAAGGCACCCCTGATCAACTCGGCGTCTTTCTCTGAGACTCCTGAAGCCCGGACAATGTCGTACCAGTGGCTCACCTGATCGCGCATGTCGTTGACGATTTGCTCCGCCTCATCCTTTTCCAGAAGAAATCGAGCATGCTGGGAAAGAATGTTCTTCGCGTTGGCGAACCGGCCCTGATCGCCGATTTCCATCGCGAGGTCGCGACGATCCTGGCTGATAACCGGAGAGGGCGTCAGGTCGTAGGCCGGCGACAACCTCCAGTGCTCGTCCCTGGCAATGAGAGCATGATTGCGGGGATGATCGTCAAGATTGGAAATCAGGGCATTGAAGCACATCCGCCGGAGCAGCTCACGAGCGTCTTTCTTCGGCTCGGCGACGATCCGGCGCAGTTCCTCGACGAGAAACACATACGACCACCGCGTTCTCGTCTCCGGCGCTTCGTCGGCGCGCAACACAGTCAGCCCGCTGATCATGCGCGCGCGCGAATAGCCTTGGGCGATTTTTTCACGGTCGAAGCGCTTAACGAGGAGAACGTCTTTCCCGCCCACCGATTCAATGCGGCTCTCCACCGTGCTGATGCCGCATTGGCGCGCCAGCCGCAGCATCGCGTACTCGACGCGCGTATTGTTCCACCGATCGTCCGGACGGTTGAATTTCGCCATCCAGAGCCCGTCGTCATCCTGGACGACTGCCTTGGGACGCGTGCCTCCCATCGAGGTGCCAAGGAGCAGAAGCTCCTGGACCTGGGGGGCCGCGGGGTCGGCAGGGATTTCGTCTTTGACGAGCGCCTCGGCCAGTTCCTGCAGCTTTTCGAGGTCAAGCGTCTGGTTGAATTTCCGCAAGGGGGCAGGCGGCACTTTGTTCAGACCGAAGCCAAGCGCACCTGCGCGGTCGTCTGGTGATTCCAGAAGATAGTCCATCTCGCCCAACTTCGGCTTGCCCGCATGCTTTTCGATCACACGCCGGCCCCAGAAGTCCGGCCCTGCATCACGCAGAGCGCCGAACACGCCATTCAGCTGAACCGTCTCGTATGTCGCCTCGGATAGCTTGAGTTCCACCGGATCGATGGGCACGGCGCCAGGATTGGTAAGGTAAGACCGACCGTAGACAAACCGCCCGAGCGGCTCGCCCATGCGGGTCTTGTCCAGCACAAACCGGCCTGCCGTGACGGCGGAGACGGCGCCGGGTAAAGTGATATAGACGAAGCACTCGGACGCAGGATTAGAAGTCATTGTCGAGGCCTCCGCTCTTGCGCGCACGCAGGTTTTCCTTGGCTGCGGCCAAAGCGAGTCCTTCCTTATCTTTCAGGGGATCGGCCAGCTCCTCGAAAGGCTGAAGCAGGTCATAAAGCCAGAGCAGGGCGGTATAGACCCCAATGCCGGTGGACGCCTTGCCACCCTCGGCATCCCTGACCGCACGGGTTCCCGTGCCGATTTTCTCGGCGACCTCCTCGATGGTTTGCTTGCGCCGGAGCCGTGCCAGCCGCAGATTGCGACCAACCTTATTAAGGGCTTGCTCCACTGGGTAGGGTGGGGCTGCCAGCAGCTTATTGCGGGCGACCATATTCCCTCAAGAGCACGTTAAGTATCATAATGTGCTCTTAAGAGCATATCAAATATTGCCTTCGGAAAGCACCTCATAAATGCCCTTGAAGGCACTTAAAGTGGCTTAAGATGCCCTTAAGGGCACTTCAATCACTAGACAGCAAGGGTTGGGCGGAAATAACTGGCCAAGTCCCTGTTCCAGACGAAAAATGCCTGCGCGATGAGGCTGAAGGTCTCTCGGTCGAGTGGCGGGTCGGTTCTGAAGACCTTCCTCCGTACGCCAGCCTTTCCGGCATGTCGGAGATGGCGCTTCCTGCGCTCTTCGAGCTGCAGGGCGGTCTAGATCCGCAACGCACCATCGAGATGAACGATCGATCGTTTTCCGGGATCGTAAATGGCGTGAAGATAGCGCGCGCCGCGGTACTCGACGCACCTGGCCGACGTCAGCTCTTCACACACGAAATGAATTCCGTCGTCTCGCGGCTCCCACAGGAATTCGGTGATCTCGCCGTTCTCGGCCGGATTGTCGGCGCGCATTTGCCCGTGATGAATTTCCTTCAGCCTGCCGATGCCATCCCAGTTCAGGGGCCTGGCATAGACGATCATCTTGTACATCGTCTGCGGGAACGAATCGGACGGACCCCAAAAAACCGGGTCGAGGCGGACGCTGACGTGATCGGAGACGCCCTGATCGTAAAACGATCGGAGAAGCCAGTAGGTCGAATTCGGGCTTTCGGTCGTGGAACAGACGGTGAAGCTGAATCCGTTCGCCGCTAAAGGTGCATTGTTGTACTGGAAATCCGCCAGCCGTGCATGGCGCAGGCAATCCGCCGTATAGGGCGGTGATGCCGCTGCCGACGGCGAAGAGGCCGCCATGACATTGAGGCGCCGACGTGCCGCCTCTTCAACGAGAAGACGTTCGACGACCCAGATGCGCGCGAGGCGTTCGTTTTTCCCGTAGAGGCCGACTAAGGTATTGTCCGCGTAAGGGGACTCGATACCCTCTGCGGGAAGGCTCGCGAGGCAGCGCGAGAGTTCGGGATGAAGGGGCCACTCAGAATCGTTCGCCTTTCTCAAGAACTCTGTCGAACGGCGCGAGCGGATCGGAAGAAAAATCAAGAACGAGACTCTCCGGCAGGGCGACCTTGAATTCCGAAACTGTCATCGCTCCTCCCCCTCAACAGCATAACGGCCTGCGCGGCGCTGCATCAATCGCTGAACGATGACCGTCGAGCAGCATCTACATGTAGGGATGGCTCTCACCAGTTTCTCAAACCAACGAGTACTTCTCCTCGGATCTCCAGAGAGGCACACTTCGTGCACACTGCTTAGGCTGCAAGGCTGGATTCAGCAGTCGAGTAGAGGACGGATCTGCTGTTGGAATGTCAGTCGAAACGTGGCGTTGATGCGGCACTCGGACATCCGAACCACCATGAACGTTTACGGCGATGCAGGGACCGCAGAAATGGCGGAAGTGCACGGCAAAGTAGTGCGTTTGGCGCTGTCCGGTTCCAAACGGATCGCAGGACAGATCGCTGATTCGCCAACTAGTTGAAAATGTGGTGAGCGCGGAAGGAATCGAACCTTCAACCTACTGATTAAGAGTCAGTTGCTCTGCCAATTGAGCTACGCGCCCTTTTCGGGATGGCTGGGACTACTCGCGGGGATCGTGCTGAACCTGCACAACCTGCACACCCTGCTTCGCGAAAAACGCCGCTCAGCCAGCAGGAAATCTGTGTGGCGATTAGTTATTCATAGTAACCTACCTGTGCGAAACGCCGCAACCCGCCGCCGCTCAACGCGGAGAGACATATTGCTCCGCAACTTTCACGACCCGCTCGGGTTTCGACATCCCGGAGGCTTTCGTGCCCGCTCCCTTTTCGCTCTCCCACGGCATTTTGCTCGCCGTCAGTTTCCTGGCCGCTTGGCCCGGGTATTCACAAACGGCAACTCCTAAACCCGTCGCGCCCCTGCGGAGCGGCGGACTGGGCTCCGCTTCCCACCAGCCACCATGCTGGCAGCAGGTGGGCATTTCGAAGGGGGTCATTGAGCAACGCCGTTCGCTCGAGCAAAACACGCGCACACAGGTCGAGTCAGTGTGTGCCGATTCGTCCCTCACGCCGCAGCAGAAGCATCAGAAGATCAAAGAACTTCGCCAGCAAGCCCGTCAGCAAATCGACGCCATCATCACAGCTCAGCAGCAAGAAGAACTAAAGGCCTGCAACGCCCAGCGCGCGACCAATCGTTCGGCCCCGCTGCCCCGCCCCGTCACGGGCGGTCTGGGCCCCTGCGGTGAAATGGCTGCGAACCCCGCGCAGACTCCAGCCGAAGGCGACCATCATTCCAACACAGCGGCGCCCCAGCAACCCTGACGCCAGGTAGTGCTATTGGAGTGGTTAGGGGGCGATGAAAAGCACAGACACCCGAACCCGGTGTGTCAGGCAGTTGTTGCTGCACCCGCTCGGGATCACTTTTTGAGCCAGGCAACAAAGCTTTTGTCTGCTTACGGTCGCTGTTGCAGATCTGCCACCAGCGGCGAAGCCGTGCCGGCATCTGCGACGCTCCCCGCAGGACGCTTCGGTGGCAACTCCTCTTCGACTTGTTTCAATGGAACACGTTCCAAGGTCCCTATAATCGGAGCCGCATTCCCTCGCGACGATAAGGTGATGTAGCGTTGCTCGACGCACAGCGCGTCAATCACACGTTGATCGCGGGCGCTCAGCACCTGTTGCGGAATCTTGTCGAAGTGGCGGAAGATCCACAGAAAATACACTCGTTGCCAAAAGGTGAGTTCGATGTAGCGAGGACCGATCGGCGTGATGATCCGCACCACCCCCTCGGTGAGTATGTCGATCCGCATAACCGTGGCCTACCTGGTTCCAGTTTCTTATCGACTGCCAGAGCACTTCAAAGGCCGCCCATTATTGCACCCCGGACGATGCATTGAAAACCAAAATTTTACATCTTGCTCGCGGGAGGAACAGCCAGACCCAAACGCGCCAACTGATTGAGCAAATTGAGACAAACGGGCGGCCTGAACCACGTTGTTTGCACCATAAATAGTGCATTCCTGGTGGTACTTCCACCCTCGGCAACCTCCTGCGGTCACCGATTCCCACAGTGTGTAAATTGGACTATGTTGGAATCTCGGGCAAGACGTCCAACCGGTCGATGGTCGCCGCCACACCAAACTTGCTGCCACCGTTGTCTTCGACCCGGACCACCGAAGCCTGGCAACAGGCCCATTGTTTCCCTCCGAACCCCAACTCGGCCGGCAGGATCAACACAATCTCGAGCTTGCTCCCCTCGGTAAAGTTCTGCTCGGTATACAAAAAGATGCCGCCCATGCTCAAGTCGCGCGTGAGCGCAGGCGACTCGAGCGCAGCCTCCTTGCTCTTTACTGTTGCCGGCAGGCTGACCTGAACCCGAGCCCGCACCCGCTTGTCCGTTTTGGAATCCAGCATGGGAGACAGAGCCTACCACGAAGGCAGAAATTTGCGAAGGGAGAAGGGTGGAATGTCCTCAGCGCGAACACGCAGGAAAACTTCCGGCAACGAGCGAAGATTCGCCCCCAACGAGAACGACCGGTGAGTCGTGCTCCCAGGTGGGATTGCGCCTTAGACCTAAGACTAACAACTGCCGCTATGTCGTTGACGGCTTCTGCGACCGCACCGCCGGCACCACCACGGCCTGCTCGATCGTCGGAACATTCGTGCCCCGCAGCCGTGCCTCGACTTCGTGCATCTTGTCGCTGGCTCCGGCCTCGTAGTAGGCCCGAGACAAGAGCTGCATCGAAAAGGGATCGTCCCAATCCTCTTCCAGGTGCGCAATCGCGTCCTGCCACTTCTCCTGCGCCACCAGCAATGCACCCGCGGCTCCGTGATAGGAGCCTTGGATCACCAAGTTGCGGCTGCTCGATGCCATGCCTTCGAGCTCTTGCAAAGTCTTCTGTGCGAGTTCTGTGTTTCCGGCGTGACAGGACCGCACTGCGCGGTAGCGCAGAATGCGCGACAGCTCTTCATCGCGGTCGAGCGGCGAAATGTCTGGGCGATGTCCCAGCGCCTCCTCGCCCGCCTCCAGGTGTTTCAGGGCCACTGCGTCGTCGTTCTGATAAGCAGCCATCCGCTGGTGGGCTTGCGCTTCCTGCAGGTCGAGTCCCAGATCGTGCGCCTTCTGCGCCGTCTCGGCAAACGCTTTGTCGGCTTCCAGCGGATTCGCCTCGCGCACCCAAGTCGTTGCTTTCTGCATCATGTAATCGATCCGGTCGCCATCGTTATGTGCCTCCGCGATGGCCTTGTCGTACTCGATACGCGCCTGAGCCTGATTTCCCATCAACGCATAGGTATCAGCAATCCCCACCTGAGAGGACGAAAACGTGGGATCGATCGCCAATGCCTTGCGGTAGTGTTCGAGCGATTCATCGAAGTGGCCCGCCATCCGTAGAAGCTCCCCGTAGGAATCGTTGGGGTTCGGCTCTTTGGGTAAAAGAGCCACATAGCGGTCCATGGCGGCAAAAGCCTTCGCAAACTGACGGTTGCGGGCGTACACATAAGCTGCGTCATTCAGCGCCGGTGGAAAATTCTTGTCGAGCGCCAGTGCGCGCTCGAACATTTTCAGCGCCGGCTCATTGCCGTTTTCCAGCATCAGCCAATTTCCCGCCAGATAGAGCAGATGCATGTCTTTCGGGAACATCGCCAGCATGTCGTTCATGGCTGAGATGCCGGCCAGGTAATCGCCCGCCTGCACGTTGGCGATCCACCGAACCATGAGTTGCTCGCCCGGCGAGATTTTCGACACCAGCGCTTTCGCATGGTTGCGTGCCGCCGTTACTTCCGCAGGATTCCGACTGTTGAACGCAATCCAGGCCCAGGCCAGGGCGATCCCCGGGTCTTCCTTTACCGCGGCCCGCCAGTCTTCGTTGCAGCGCTCGAGGTAGAGGTTCTCGTAGTCCTGGATTCCCTTGAGATAGAGCTCACGCGCTTGGGGAGACGAAGCTGTAACGGGCATTGCTGCGGTCACCGGTTTCGTTTTGGCCGTCTTGTCGTTGGCCGCCTTCTCCCGGGCGCAGACCATCCCGCTCAAAGCCAGGCAGATTGCAAGCACAGCACAAACGCGGCGATGCATCGTGGCCTCTCTCTGACCGACAGATTTTGCTACCTATCCCGCGGAAGCGTAACACTTGTGATTATCCCCTACCAAGGTGACCGAAGCGCTACGACGGTCGGGTGGGCGCTGTCGTCTGCGGCTAGAAGGTCGGACGGTTCAAGGGGTTTGGGCGGAGCACCCAAAGGCATGGCTTGGTCTCAAGTAACGGGCGCCAGCGGTTGGTGAGGTATCAAGGACACTGGCCCGTCGGAGGCCACTTGCGAAAAAACTCCTCCCGCCAGTAGCCAGAGGAATCGTAAAACAAGACTCCGCCAGGCAGGCCTAGAACGTAATCTTCGCAGCTAGCTGAATACTCCGCGGACCGCCGCCGCCCAGGAACGGGTTGCCGATGCCCACGTCGCCGGTGGCCCCGAGTAGAAGTTGGCCATTGCCCACTTCGCGGCCATTGCGGATCGTATTATTAAAACCACACCCGCAGGCATTGTTGAGATTGGCGGCGGGATCCGCAATGTATCCCGGCAGAAGCGGACTCGCGAAATTCGGATGGTTCGGCAGATTGAAAAACTCAGCCCGCAATTGCAGATTCACTCGTTCCGTGATGGCCGTGTCCTTATAGATCGCCAGATCCCACTGCTTGTAGGTTGGTCCCACGAGAGAATTGCGTCCCAGGTTTCCATAGTGCTGCGTCCCGGGAACGCAGTCTGCGGCTGCGCCACCGGGACTGGTCACGTTTACGGTGCATGGAATTGCGAAGGAGGTCATATCGAGGAAGTTATTCGGATCATGCTTGTGATAGACGATGGGACCGACCACGTCCGGCCGGTCATAGCAATCGCCTCCACCACTGAAGTCATCCTCGCAGTTGAAGTTCAGCGTAAAGGGCTGACCGCTCTGCAGCGAAATGGTGCTGTCGAAGCCCCACCCGTTCTTGAGCTTTTCGAGCCCGCCGCCCATTTTCGGCACTTCGTAGCCGAACACCCATGTGAACCGGTTGGCTAGATGGAAACTCGACGGTCCGTATTCGAGCTGCGGGTTGTTGCTGTCCTGCGGCTGCGCGGCGTTGACCATGAAGTCTTCGCTGTCGCTGGAGTTATCCAGGGACTTCGACCACACGTAGTTCACCGTGGACGTGATTCCATGCCAGCCGGTGACGCGGAGGCTGCTCTGCAGCGAGTTGTAGTTAGATTTTCCGGTCGACTTTTCCTGGAAGATGTAAAACGCTCCGCTCGGAGAACCAAACGGGCGTATCGCGGAACTGAAATCAAGCACACAAGGTGCAGGCGTGCAAGCGAGGGCCGCTGCCGTGATCGCCGCCTGGGTCGGCTGGTTGATGTCGTAGAACCGGAACAGCCGGTGTCCTTGCGATCCCACGTAGCCGAGCTGCAGAACCATCTTGCTCGTGATCTGCTGCTGGATGTTCAGGTTGTAGTTTCCCATGTACGGGGTCTTGATATGACGATCGACCGCAAAAATGTCACACTCCGGACTGCAGCTGGTTGACGAGGAGGTCGAAGTGTAGATGGGCTGCCCATTCCCGATGGTCTGGCCGGGCGCGGATGCGCCTAAGATCGGATCCGGGCCGAAGTTGCCGTACGCCGGGCCCGGAGCATAGTACGCGGGATAGGGAAGGTGCCCGAGGAAGGTATCCTGGGAGAAGGCATCGAAGAACAGGCCCCATCCCGCGCGCACTACGGTCTTGCCTTTTCCGGTCGCATCCCAGGCAACGCTCAACCGCGGCGAGAAATCTTTGTGGTCCGGCTCGTAAAGGCGGCTGAGTCCGTTCGTTCCTACCTGGGTGAGAGCGCCGACGCCAGTGTCGGTGGCCGCGTCGAAGCTTGCTACCAGGAAGTTGGCAAACAGGTTGTTCTTCTCTTTGACGACTCCATAGTAATCCCAGCGCAGACCGTAGTTGAACGTGAGGCGCGGCGTCAGCCGCAGGCTATCCTGTGCGTAGAGTCCAAGACCATTTTCGGACGTGTGCCGCCTCGAATTCCCGGAGTACTGCAAACCATCGGTCAGGTTCCCGGCCAGAAAATTCTCGAGTGCGCTGGCCGTCGAAGTTTGCCTAAACCTCATGCGCCCGCGGAAATACTTGTTCAGATACTGCTGAATGCTGGTCCGCCGGAACTCGAATCCTGTTTTGATATCGTGCTTTCCGCTCTTCCATGAAAAGTTGTCGATGAACTGGTTGTTGCTGTCGACGCGGTGACGGGGATCTCCGGACGTCGTACCCGGTTGCGCGAAGAAGGCGCTGGCGCCGCTTGGCGTCACCGATACCAGCATGATCGGCAGACCTGCGTCGTGCGGGCCGCCGCCCTGGCAATCGGCCGCGGTACTGGCTGCGCACAATCCAACCGAACTGGGATGGAAGCTCTGGTCTTGCGGGAAGAATCCTTCCGCGAACCGGTTCCACCCATAGCGCAACTCGTTGACCTTGTTCGATCCGATCGTGTGGACGTAGGAAAGCGATACGAGCTGCACCCGCGTCGGTGTCACCGTGTTGAAACCAGGCAACTGTCCACCCGATGCGGTCAGAGCCAGCGGGAACGACTGCGTGCTGTCGCCGAAGAAGTAACGCCCGGTGATGATGTTGTTGGTGTTGAAGTTGTGATCGATCTTCGTGATCAGGCTACTAAGGTTGTTGTAGGAGGGCGTGATCAGGGTGGCGTTGGGTCCATTGGGACAGCCGTTGCCGTTCGAATGCACGTTCGGAACGTTCGGCGCGGGCCAGGGGTTGTGGTTCGTCAGGAGCGCTTGAATGACTAGATTGCTAGCGTCGCTCGGACGAAGCGCGCCCCCGCCGTTGGGGCTCTCCGGTACGCATGCGGTGGTCACTGTGCCGACCGTCTCGCGTTGTCCTTCGTAGTCGACGTAGAAGAACGTCTTGTCTTTCGCGATTGGGCCCCCGAGCGAGCCGCCGAACTGGTTATTGTGAAACGGCGCTCGCCCCTGACTGTTGATGTTGAAATAGTTGCGCGCTGCCAGCGAGTCGTTGCGGAAATATTCGAACAGGTCTCCGTGCAGTTTATTCGTCCCGCTCTTGGTCACGATGTTCACGACCGCACCGGCGTTGCGCCCGTACTCCGGCTCGAAGTTCGAGAGCACGTGCATCTCAGCGATCGAGTCGATCGGCAGAATCGCCGACGGCACGGCGAACACACCGCCCTGATTGATCGCCGGATCATTGCGGTAACCATCGTTCATATCGGTACCGTCGAGCAGGTAATTATTCGAGCGGCCACGAGCTCCGTTCATGGAGAACTCACCGTACGATCCCGGTGAATCGGTGATCTGATCCGGCGAACCTGCCACGCCGGGATTCAGAAAAATCAGCTTGGTGTAGTCCCGGCCGTTGATGGCAAGGTTCTCGACGTTCTGTGTGGTCAGCACTCCGCCTAGGTCGTTGGTGGTGGTTTCCAGCAGGGGGAGTTCGTCCGCCGACACCTCGACCTTGGTGGATACCTCGCCTGGCTTCAGCGCAGCGTCTACGCGCCGCTCGGTCGCCACGTCGACCGTCACGCCCGTGGCCACGAACGTCTGAAAGCCCGCCTGCGAGATGGTCACGTTGTAGGGTCCAATCGGCAATTCCGGGATGCTGTAGCTACCGTCCCCGCTAGCCTCGGTGGTTCGCTCCAAACCGGTCGCAGTGTTTCTGACCGTCACTTTCGCGCCCGCGACCACCGCCCCGGTGGCGTCGGTCACGGTCCCAAGGATCGTCCCGCGAAAGGTCTGCGCTGCCAGGGTGGCCACCGTCAAGACTACAAAGCCCAGAATCATCCGTAATTTCATATTTAGGTCTCCCTTGTGTCCGGACCCACAGCAATCGCATCAAGCCCAGATTAATTATTTGCACGACATACACTTAGACGAATTCAGGCGGAACAGAAAGCCCCCGGACAAGCCACTAGAACTGAGGATTCCCTGCTTTGAAAGCATCCCACCTGCCAGACGAGACAGGGACTGATGGATCATTTGCGTTCGAAATCGTACAGGCCGATTCGACCTCTCAAGGGCAATCTCTTTGCCGCAGCCTCGTCTAGAGAGGGGCACCAGCCTACTGAACCCCCTCCTCCGCGTCAATCGAAACCACTCACGCTCCCGACCCACGTCAGGGTACAATGGCGCAACAAAGGCCGAATCCTGGTTCGGTCTTTTCCGGGAGTTTTCGCCATGGTTCATTGGATCGCGTTCGACGACGACACCGCAGAAGCCTTGGTCAGCCGCATGCGGAGAGGCGCCGCCGAAATCCAGCACAACACCCCGGTGGACGCGGCCTTACATGTCGACGGCGCTTCCGTCATGGTGCTTCCATCGTCGACGCCAGGCAGGCTTTTGATTGCCCGTTTCAGCCCGAGAAAAGACGCGCATTCCCAGACTCGGCCAGCCCCGAAAATTCCGGTGCGCAGCGTGCCTGCGGCTGCCATCTCGCGGCCGTCCCAGAAGAAGCCATGGTGGCGGAGTATCGTCGCCTAGCCCGGGTGGCCCGATCCGTCCGCTTTCTTATTCCCTCTTTCTTATTCCTTATCCGGCTTCGCGCCACAACTCGAGCGAGGTCCCGAGTGCCGATCCGCATCCCGTCTCTAGCGTTGACGATGTTCGTCCTTTGCCTCGCGAGTTGCCCCAAGGCGGCCGCACAGTTTATCAAGCCAGAATCCCGCCCCTGGACTGCTCAATGGATCAGCCTGCCGGGCCTGTCCGCGCGTGCCCCGGCGGTCGTGCATTTTCGCAAACTTCTGGATTTGCCCGCCAAGCCCGACCACTTTATCGTCTACGTCAGCGCCGACAATGCCTTTCTTCTTCACGTCAACCGGCAGCGCGTTGGCGAAGGCCCGAGCCGCGGAGATCTCCAGCACTGGCGCTATGAGACGTTCGACCTCGGCCCCTTTCTGCAAGCGGGGCCGAACGTCATAGCAGCCACGGTCTGGAATTTCGGAGAGAATGCCGAAGTCGCGCAGATCAGTGACCGCCTCGGCTTCGTCCTGCAGAACGCAAGCCCCACTCAGACCAAGATCGACACCAATGAAACCTGGGACGTGGAACGGGAAGACGGCCTGGCCGCTGTTCCCACCCCCTGGAACTTTCTCCCCAACTCGTACTATGCTGCCGAACCCATCGAACGGCTTGACGCATCGCTTTTCGACTTCTCCTGGGATGCTGCAACCCTCAGTCCCCGGTCGCACTGGATGAAAGCCCGCTCCGAAGGCACGGCCACGCTTCGTGGCAGTGAACTCATTCTGAACAACTGGCAGCTGATCGCGGATCCGCTACCGCCCATGGAACACAGGGAACTCCCACCGGGACGTATCGTTCGCAACTCCGGCGTAAGCAGGGCTGACGCGTTTCCCCAACACCCCTTGGTCGTAGCGCCACACTCGCGCGCAACCATCCTGTTCGATAACGCAGAACTTACCACCGCATACCCGGAATTCACGATCGGCGGCGGCAAAAACGCTCTGCTCCGTGTCACGTATGCGGAAGCTCTGAAGAATGCCCAAGGAGACAAAGGGAATCGCAACGATATTCAGGGCAAGGAAATCAGCGGTGTCTACGACGACTTTCTGCCCGACGGCTCCGCAGGCTCGATATTTTCCCCGCTCGTGTGGAGAACCTGGCGCTATCTTCAACTCGACGTCACGACCCAGGACTCCGCGCTCGAGATCACCGGCTTTCGCAGTTGGTTCACTGCTTATCCCTTCGAGGAGCGCGCGAAATTCGCGGCCGATGATCCCGACCTCTCCGCCATCTGGTCCATCGGCTGGACAACCGCTCGTCTCGATGCGCACGACACCTACATGGATACGCCGTACTGGGAGCGCCTTCAGTACATAGGCGATACCCGCATCCAGGCCCTCATTTCCTATACCGTCGCCGGCGATGACCGACTCGCGCGCCAAGCGATCGATGCTTTTGACCAATCCCGCATTCCTGACGGTATCACCCTCAGTCGCTATCCGACCGCGCTCTTCCAGGCGATTCCCACTTTTTCTCTTCTGTGGGTCGGCATGCTGAAAGACTTCGCTCTCTACCGCGACGATCCGGAATTTGTTCGCCAGCATCTGCCGGGAATGCGTGCCACTCTCGACTGGTTCCTGACGCGGCGGAACTCGAACGGATTGATGGGCAAGCTGCCCTGGTGGGCTTTCGTCGATTGGACTGACGACTTCCCTTTCGGCGTTCCTCCCCAGACCGAAAGCGGTGATTCTGCTCCCATCACACTTCAGTTCGTCGCCGCTCTGCTGGACGGTTCAGAGCTCGAAGCCGCCTACGGAGACACAACCCGCGCCGCGCTCTACAAAGAGACTGCTGTGCGGGCTTCCGCTGCATTGCGAGAGTTGTGCTGGAATGAACACCTGGGCCTGCTCGCAGACACTCCGGAACACAAGCACTACAGTCAGCAGGCCAACATTCTCGCCGTCTGGCTCGATGTGATCCCGCACGATCAGCAGCGGGCGGTCCTCAACAAGTTGCTGGCAGCCAGCGACTCGGCTTTCCAAACGGATTCGCCCGCGACTCCGATGTCGCGGGCGAGCTACTACTTCCGCTTCTACTTGGCCCGGGCGCTGGATCACGCTGGCCTCGCCGAGCGCTACCTTGACACTCTTCAGCCCTGGCGTGGCATGGTTGCCCTGGGTTTGACCACCTGGGCCGAAGTTCCCGAGCCGACCCGTTCCGACTCGCACGCCTGGAGCGCTCATCCCAACTACGACCTGCTTACGCTGGCTGCCGGCATACGTCCCAGCGCATTCGGTTTCAAGAGCGTCACGATTGAGCCGCACCTGGGCTTACTTCACCATGTGTCCGCGGTTTTCCCGCATCCTCTGGGAACGATCCAAGCTGCCTACACCACAAACGGCACGAACGTCGATGCCAACATCGTCTTGCCGGCCGGCCTAGCTGGGAAACTAATCTGGAAGGGCCGTGAGTATCCCCTGCGGGAAGGAACGCAGCATCTGAATCTGGTCCCTTGACTCAGGCAGACCAGTTCCATAACGGGTCTACTCGAAGGGCCAGCACCTCTTGCCCGAATCCCCGTGGGCAGGAAGACCTACAATGAAGATGTGCGATATTACACAACCAAGCCGATGAACGGCGGCATCACGTTCAAATGCGTTTTCTGCGAGCATTCCGTGGCTACCGGCGACTTTGACCGCAGCCAAGGCAACAATCGTACCCAGGCAGCCACAGCCATGAATCGGCATGTTCGGGAACTGCACCTCTCGCAAATGCGGACGGCAGGATCTGTGAAGTCGGGCTCGCGTGGCGCATTTTGAAGTCCGTGTCGCTCAGACAAATCTTGTCGGTGCCTTGCCCGGTGTCGGGAGCGAAGCCGAGAGAAAGGTGCACGCTCAGCACCGGCCAGCCCTGGGTGAAGACGCACCTGGCTCGCAAACTGGCTGTCTCCGACAGCGGCACCGAGATTCTAGGGCACGCCGCGCTCCGAACCCTGATTGCAGCCACCAGCGGTGCCTTGCGCATCTTGTTCCAGCGCAGCCAGCGACGCAACCGAAGAGACCAAACCGGGGCTCGCATGTTCTTTCAAATCCACAAAGATGGCCAGGCGGTCGATGGCGGCAGCTACTCTAGCCTCGAGGAGGCTGCTTCAGCCTTGGAGAGCGGGAACCAGGGGGTCAAGTGGCCGAGTCGACGCATCGGACAAGATCGTCCATCGCTACACTCTGCCAGAGTGCCGTGCCAGGCACAAACGTCGCCATGCGCGGAACGGCTAGGCAGTCTTCGACCTAGCCTTGCATTTTCCGCCCATGGCTGGTGCCTTTGCCGCGAGCGGCTCGCGCCTGCCGCCACGCGACCTAAGTCCAGACTGGCACTTCAGAGCCATTCTGCATCCGGCCCGGCAACGCTACTCTTGTTTTGAACAAGCACTTTCAATGGGGGAGTGTTGTTCAACGAGCGTCCCGAGCCTCGGCCGAGGTTCTGGGACGTTTCGTTCACTCACTCTCGCTCCACTAAAACGGGCGACGGGCGCCTGTTTCCGGCTCCCGCGAGATCCCTGCGTAGCGAAACGCCAAAGTGCCCCATCCCATTCGCGAAGTCGCGATGGAGTGAGGCACTCGACAACCATATCGCGCGATACCCGAACCAGCGCTCATCCGCGGGCCCGGCTTCGTGCCCTAGGGCATGCAACCTGCGTGCAGGGGGCCCGGCGAGAGCGACAGCAGTGTGTCTTCATCCGGGAAGCTGTACGCTGCTAGATGCGCCGGCGACGGCGACTTGAACTCGAACCATGGAAGAAGGGCTTCGTTCTGTAAGTGGTACGTCCGTCCATTCATCGGGACCGCGAAGAGCGGCAAGGCCGTCAGCACCTCCACCACGTCTCCGACCTCTAGGAAATTCTGGCATTGTCCGGCACCAGTAACCGGACTCACCGACAGCCACCAGGGCGTCAAGTTGTTGATAAACGGATCGTTGAATGTCTCCGCCAGCTCGTGGCTCAGGGCCGCCACATCCGCGAAACCATTGCCGAACCGGCCGGGCGAAATCCAACTCGAGAAGTTCATAACGTAAAATCGCAATAGGTTGCCATTGCTTGGGATCCCTGGCTCGATGTCACCCGAATGGAAACCCAGAATGCAGCACTGATCCGGCGTACCGTCGTACAGGTACACATTGTTTACCAGGAAGGTTGACATGTCATGCGTGGTGATGTCGCCCGCCAGCTCCGCTGCCCCGATCACCGTGGTGTTATCCACCGGATAGGTGGGCGGGAACAACAACCCGGAAAAGGTATTCACGTCGACTAGGAAATACGCGATGCTCCCGTCGCTATGTAGCCCGAAGAACCAAAACCCATACGGGATATCCATCGTCCGCCCCCTCTTCACGCTCGGACTCAGCAACGTGTGCCAGTTGTTGGTCCCGTGGTGGGTGCGATTCCAGAACTCCGCCCGCTGCATCTGGTCGTTGTACTGTCCGATTCCCGACGTGTACACAAACGGCTGAAAGATCGGCGAGTTCACCACCGCCTGCGCCAGAGTGGAGCCCGCCCTCAGGATCAGCCGAGTTCCGTTCGATGCTCGGGCCACGTGGCCGTTCTGGTCCAGTAGCCGCACCGTAACCGGCACGATCGGAGCTGCGATCGTCGTTGTGACCCCCGACTCCGGCGGCGCCCCCACCATCGCGTACAACCACACCGATTGTGGGTTGTTATTGTCGTCAAACCCTGCTGCCATAAATTGCCCCGTCCAGTTTGCTACCGAATCGATGCCAGCTACGCTGGCTGTGCTAGCAAATGTCGTCGGGCCATTCTTCGTCGTACCACCGTTCTTCGCCAGCCCGGCATGATGGAACGTGCGCGGCACCGCCTTTTGCAAAAATTGCTGTGGAAGCTGATGTGGATCAGGGCTAGTTACCGCTTGTGCAGACGCGCGGCTTATCGACACATTCAAGGCTAACGCCAGAACCAGCGCGAGCCACACGACGTTGCGCAAAATCTTCACCATGAACATTCTCCTGAAAGGCAAATCTCAAAACGCAGCCAGGAACGCGGCCCAAGGAAAGTCGCTTGTGAGGTGGGAGACCTCCAAAGCAGCAACGCATTCTTGTACAAGACACCCTCAATAGTCAAGATTTCACAATTTGTTCTGTCCGGCAATTCCCGCGCCAAACGCGGACTTTGCCCCAACGGCCCGGACAACACCTCGCGCGTGTCGTCCCCTCGTCGCCCTTGGAAGCCTGGAGGTTTGCGGGTTCACCAGCCTTCAGAAGCCACTCATTCCCAAACGCTCCCCTTTGGCTGGAACCGGTCCCCTTCCACCGCCCCTACTCTCCGATCGCGATAGTAGGCACCTGCCTGGCCCCGACAGCACTACCATGATCAAACTCGTGTACTTCATCACAAGATCACCAAGAGGGCGGCTCCAACCGACGATGAATTCTTTCGCGATGCGAAGAATACATACGGATCCATCGGCGCTCGAATTCCAGGACTCCGCAGAATGGTTCAGAGCCACCGTTCACCGTTGCCGGAGACAATAATCCTTCTGCCTACGACGGCATGGCTGAACTCTGGTTCGACGAGGCCGAGGCGTGGCTCGTCAGTCCGTTGCAGGGAGAGCCTCTGGTGATACCCAGGAGGACGTCATTATGGAGCAGGAGGGACAAAACATTCTAAAGGAAAAGAATAGGCGACCGGAGGCGGGTCAGACGCCAGTCGAGAACTTTTGAATCGCTTCTTGCTGGCACGTGACAATACTCCGGTCCAGCGCCAAACAGAAAACGCCCAGCCAAAGCCGAGCGTCCTGACACCTAAGACCTGACACGCAAGACCTGATCTAGAAAATGAACGCCACGCCGCCCCGCACCGAGCGCGCCGACTGCACCAGGTATACCGTCCGCCCATCCTGGCCCATGACGGGAACGTATCCTTGTGCCATCAGGTTGCGCAGATCGAGCATCGCTTCCATATGCACCGGCAATAGGAAGCTGAATCCCGGCAGGGGCTGCCGCAGGAACACATTCAAGTATGGATCGGATTGTCCCGCAGACGCATTGAACATGTCGACCGGTGTCAGTGCAGATCCACTCAACCAGCCGTACGACGTTGTCCACTGCGTCTTGCACCCGGGCACCTTGCCACTTAGCTTGCCCGACAGCGCGTGTCGCCGCTCGGTGGCGAGAGACTGGCGCGCTTCGTGCAACTCCACATCGGGGCGGCTCAGGTCGAGGACACCGCCGTATCCGTAGTCCAGGGTCGCGGTGAGATCCGCGGTCAGTTTCCGCTGCAAAACCAGCCGAAGCCCGTTGGTGTCCAGGTTGCGCCCTTGGTAGGAGAACGTCCCCGAAATCACATCCGGCAAAAGTTCCCCATTCCCTGCATTCACCACACCCACGCCCGTCAAGACCGTATTCGTCACCCGATCGGTGAAGTACGCAGCCTGCAGATTCGTTTTGCCGATTCGTCGCGACAGCGACACTTCCTGGTGATGGGCCCGCTCCAGTGCAGGGGAGAAGCTCGCGATACTAACGCGAGGCCCGTCGTCGGCCAGCGTCGTTGCCTGCACGTCCGTGTCTTTCGCCAAGGCGCCGGAGGGTCGCGAGCTCGCGTAGCGGTACTCCAGCACTGTATTGGGTGACAAGTGCAGGTCCGCCGTCCCAAACGGGCGGAACGCCGTGAATCGCCCCATGAACTGGACCGTCTGCAGTTCGCTGCCGAACTTCAACTCCAATACGTTCCCCACCGTGAACTCGTCAGTCGTGGTCAACCCAATTGCCTGTAACCCCGGAGTATGCAGCCCACCCATCGGGGCCGCTAGCCGTCGCACGGTCAGCGCTACGGCCGGCTGCGAGCCATCCGCACTCTTATGCTCGTAGGCCGTGCGCAGAATCGCGGCTCCCGCACCCTCGCCGTACCCCACATTTCCTTCTAGGCTCAGCCTATCGTCGGTGAACACTTGGCGTTCCAGGGAGAACCCGGTGCTCATGTCCGATACGCCGCTGTAGCCTTCTGACGGAGAACCCGCCAGAAACGAGAGACTCGCCTTCAGATCACGATTACCGCCCTCCGCGGCCTTCGCGGTCGCCGTCGACCCGTCGTCCAGCACCCGCAGGATCGGCCGATTCGCCATCGATCGCAGCGTCCATTTCCAGTCGTCGTCGTCCGCCACGCCGCGCAGCGGGCCTAGTTGCACAGCCTCGAACAGAGTGTTCAGCGTGACGTTCACGGTCAGCGCCGACCCTGCCCGAAGCCCGATGCGCTCGCGCAACGCGGGAAGAAACGACGGCGCGGAAACTCGAATGTTGTATGTGCCGGGAATCAGCGTGCGAACGGAATAGAACCCGTGTTCGTCGGTGAACACTTTCAGATCACGAACCGCCGCGCTCAGCACTTCTACCATCGCCCCGATTTGCGGAACACCACTGCTGCTGCGCACGTAGCCCGAGATCGTCCCCGGCTTGTCCGCAGCCAGCGCCGGCAGCGCCAGGCCGAAAACTACCACCAAGCTCGAAAGTTTTCGGAACATCACACACCACCTCAGGGGGTTAAGCCCGACCTACTCCACGGCGAATGTCGCCGATGGGTCCAGTGTCTGCTTCGAGATGTTGTCGTTCACTTTGATATCGATCTTGTATACGCCCGGTTCCAGGTTAGCCGCCGCCAGGCTTTTCTGCAGCGTCACTTGCTCACCCACGTTCCCCATTTGTTCGGTCGATTCGGTCGCGTGTACCACGTTCTTGTTGGTCGCGATGTTGACCACATCGTACTCGATCGTGGCCGAAGGTTTATGTGTTTTCTCGTCCATGGTCAGGTTGTAAACCTGCATCCAGAAGTTCATCTTCTGGCCCCGCTTGAAACTGATCGGCTTGCCATCGGCCGGCGCAACCCGCGGCCGGACCTTCATGGTCCCGATTACGAAGCTTCCCGTCCCGATGTCTTTGGTCGCCACCGGGTACATCTGGTCTGCCACGATCAGCGAAGAGTTCGCCAACCGGTCCTCGCCGAAATCCGGAACCATCAGGCTCTTGCTCCAGTTCCCCGTCCGGTCTCCGCTTACGTCTTTCACCACCACGTCCAGCCGGTAGTGTCCGGGTTTCAGCGGCAGCGCTTTCCAGTACACCTGCGAGTTTTCTGCCGTCTTGGGCAGCAGTTCCGCTGGAACATCCACCTGCACCGTGTCCTCGAACGTCTGCGCGATTCGCCCACTCAGCGTCGTAACCCGTCCGAAGATGTTTACGGTTCCGCGCTCCACCCCGTCCTTGTTGGCGAACGTGATGTCACGGTTCTTGATCTGGATCGTGATCGGAGTCAGGACTGTGTCGCTGGTCACCTTGACGAAATCGGCCCGCACGTCGAACGGCATCAGGTTCACTGTGATCTTATGCGAAACGATTTCTTCCAGGTCCTTGAACTTTACCGCCGGCGGCTTATTCAACTTGGCAAACTGTTCCAGCCGGTCGAACTGCTTGGTTTGCAGGGTTGAGGACATGGGCCCCGCTCCCAACCGCTCCAGCCCGCCCCCGGTGAACCGGTCCGCCTTGTTCGACATGCCCATCTGCTCGTACAAGGTCAGCCCGGCGTTGGGCGTTTGCATCAGCGCGTCTTTTTCCGACCGGTCCATCGTCATGTGGTACTCGCCGCACATGCAGGTGTCCACGAACTCGATGATCACTTCTTGACCGATCCCTTCGAGATAGCGGTACCGCCAGTCCTCAAACGGATAGGTCGAGGTCTCTCCTCCACCCTCCTCCATGGGTCGTTCGTAGGAACCACCGGAAGGATGGGATTCGATCTCATCGGCCGGGCCATACATGATGTACATGCGGCCACGATCCGTTTTCCAGCCCGGAATGCCCGCCGGAAAATGCTCGTTCGCGTAAGCGATTCGCCGGTAGTGCTCTTCTTTGAACTCGTTCTCGATCGTGTCGGGAGTAGGGTCGCGGCGCTGCCAGAAGGCTTCGATGAATTGGTCGCGTTCCTCGTCGTTGGATAGCTGCTTGAAGGCCGACCGTTCCTCGTCGGTGATGATCCAGGCGACGTCCTCACTCAGCCACTTCTTGTAGCCGCCGCTAACCTCCTGCTTAAAGCGCTTCTCGTTGGCCTTCTTCTCCTTGTCGCTCAGAGGTCGCTTGAGCGGATCAACCTGACCGGCTGGCGCGGGTGTGCCTGCGGCCGCCGCATCGCCCGACTTTTCCTTGTCATCTTGTCCGAACGCGGTCAACACCCCTGCCAGACACAGAAGGAGGGGGACCAAATAGACCAAGCAACGGTGACGTAGAGCAACCTGGTACATGACGGGGGCACTCCTCACTGACACACTTGGATTTGATTGTACTTTTTTGGGCCCGGCAAGGCAAGGTTAAGTCTTGCCTCTAGAGTGTATTGTGAAGCTTTGTGGCCCATTCCGGGTTGCCTGGCCGCCATCGTTCGCCGGGATTTCCTGGGTCGCGGAGCCGCCCCCCACCGTTTATAATTCAGGAGTTTACCCAGCGTGCTCCGGTTTCAGATTCTCCGCCGTGGTGCGTCAGTTCTGCCAGACCGGTCGGGAACTTTCCTGCCCCGGAAGCCGTATCTGCTGATGTGCGACCTGTCGCTCCGAGCCCCTGGGGGTGGTTATGTCTCAACGAAGCTCGCGCAAAACGGCCGGCCATGACGCCGGCAGTACACGGCTACGGGTCGTGTGACGGGAACGCATGAAGACCTGGAAAAAAGTAGTTCTCATAAGTGGCGGCGGTCTGCTTTTGCTCATCCTGGTGGCCGTCGGCATTCACCAGAGCAATAAAGGCCTGGTCACGGTGCAGACGGGAAAGCCCCAGCGGCAGGATCTAGCCTCGGTGGTGAGCGCCTCCGGCGAGATCAAGCCCAAGACCTACGTCAATATCGGGGCCAACGCGTTTGGGAAAATCACCCACTTGTACGTGAAAGAGGGCGATCGCGTGAAGAAGGGCCAGCTTCTGGCGCAACTGGAGAACGTGCAGTCGTCGGCAGACGTCGCCGCTACGCAGGCGTCGCTCGAAGCATCGCGCACGGACGCGTTGGCTGCGGAAGCCAATGAGAATACCGCCAAGGCCGACCTGAATCGCGCCAAGGCTGACACCGAAAAGAGCCGCCTGGACTGGGATCGCGCCCAAGGGCTGTTCAAGGATGCCCTGATTTCGCGGGCCGAATACGAGACCCGAAAGGCCACCTGGCAAACCTCGGAAGCGGGTCTGGCGCAGGCCGAAGCCCGCCTGGCACAGGCCAAGGCCCAAGTAGACTCGGCGCAAGGCCACGTCGTCCAGACCGATGCCACCCTGACCCGGGCCTCCGACGTTTTGCAGAAGACGGTGTACGCGGCTCCTTACGCCGGAGTGATCACAAACTTGCCCGTCCGGGAAGGCGAGACGGTGGTGATCGGGATCCAGAATGCTCCCGGCAGCACGCTGATGACCTTGGCCGACATGTCAATCATCACGGCGGAAGTCAAAGTCGATGAGACCGACATTGTGAACGTGAAGCTCGGTCAACCCGCGGACGTGACCATCGATGCGATCCCGAAGAAAGTGTTTCACGCGGTCGTGACCGAGATCGGCAACAACGCCATCGTGCGCTCCACTGGGGTGGCGACTTCCCAGTCGGCGTCCGCGAGCCAGGAAGCCAAGGATTTCAAGGTGGTGGTGACTTTATCGGATCCGCCCGAGGACTTGCGACCGGGACTGTCGACCACGGCAAAGATCACGACCGCGACTCGCAGCCACGTGGTCACCATTCCGATTCAGGCCCTCACGGTGAGACAACAATCGGACCTGGAGACCGCCGCTTCCGAAAATGGTTCGGTGCAGGCAGCGGCACCGCAGAAAGATGCGTCCAAGGACAGAAAGAACGAGGAAGTCCAGGGCGTTTTTGTCATCCGGAACAAGAAATCTGAGTTCGTGCCCGTGCAAACCGGCGTGGCGGGAACGACCGATATTGAAGTGCTAAGCGGGCTGAAGGAAGGCGAGGAGATTGTCACCGGGAGTTACAAGGTGCTACGCACGATGAAGCCGGGCACCAGCGTGAAGGTGGACAATTCTGCGCCGAAGAAAGAAGAAGGCAGTTAAGGTTCAGGTTCTCGGGGACTTGGGCTAACTATGGTTCAGGTGGAGCGTCCAACTGGAAGCCGGCCAGACTGGAGAGCGTAAGTGTCCCCAGAGGACCAGGAGAAGAAGACGATGGCAACCGCAGAAGTCATGAGTTTCTCGCAGCCCGTGGTGTTGGCGCCTCCCGACCAGTGCATGATCGCGACCGAGGACCTGTGGAAGACTTACGACATGGGTTCCGAACAGCAAGTGCACGCGCTGCGCGGGGTGAACTTGCGCATTCAGCGAAGTGAGTACGTCGCCATCATGGGACCGTCGGGATCGGGCAAGTCGACTTTGATGAACCTGATCGGTTGCCTCGATTCTCCTTCGAAGGGGAACTACTGGTTGAACAACCAGCTGGTCAGCGAGCTCGACGATGACGAACTGGCTCGCATTCGGAACAAAGAGATCGGATTCGTGTTCCAGACGTTCAACCTGCTCGCCCGCGCCACAGCCCTGCACAACGTCGAGTTGCCCCTCATCTACGCCGGCATTCCGGCCGAAGAGCGTATCGCCCGGGCGCAGTCCGCCCTGGCCGCAGTGGGCATGGAAGCACGCATGTCGCACAAGCCCAACGAGCTCTCGGGCGGACAACGGCAACGCGTCGCCATCGCCCGCGCCCTAGTCAACAAGCCCTCCATCATTCTGGCCGACGAGCCTACCGGCAACCTGGACTCGCAGACCGGCAACGAGATCATGGCGCTGTTCGACCGGCTGCAGGCCGAAGGCAACACCATCGTCTTGGTGACCCACGAGCATGACATCGCCGAATACGCCCATCGGGTCATCTTCATCAAAGACGGCGTGATTGCTGGCGACGAGAAAAAACGATAGAACTCGCTTGGTTTTCCAGCTGAGACACGCCTGGCTTCGGGCCAGGCGTTTTATCCTGCAGCCGATGAAGACCTCCGCCGTTCGTTGTGCGCCATTCCTGGGCGCGGGTGCACTTCCGGGTGTTACTGGCGGGGGGCGAGTGCTTGACGATCACGCGTCGTTGGGATATCAGTCGATGCAGTCACTCCATGCCGACGATGACCGTCTACAGGACCACATTCAAGAGAGCCGCGCGCAAAGCCGCACACTCCGTTCTGTGTCCCACCTGTCGCGTAAAGCCTGGGGAAAGGTGCGAACTCAGTCCGGGCAAGCCGCGCCGGGACCCACACCGTGAGCGGAGACGTCTCGCCACCGAAGCGGAGAAGGTTACTTGATCGCGCACCACACGCGTTCTCGATGGAGCCTAGTTGTTCATTGCTGATTGGGCTGGCTTCTGCTCGGGATACTCGAACACTCCCCGCCCCGCCTTGCGCCCCAGCCGACCCGCTTTGACGTACTGCACCAGCAACGGCGCCGGCCGGAATTTCTCTCCGAGCGTTTTGTGCAGGTATTCGAGGATGTGCAGGCGCGTATCGAGGCCAACCAGGTCGACCAGCTCAAACGGGCCCATGGGATGGTTCAGGCCCAGTTTCAGTGCCTTGTCGATATCCTCCGCGGTCGCCACACCTTCTTGCAGCATGTAAAAGGCTTCGTTGCCGATCATGGCGTTGATCCGGCTGGTGACAAATCCGGGCGACTCCTTAATTACGACGACTTCTTTGCCCATGTGGCGGCCAACATCGACCGCGGCCGCCAGCGTGTCCTCGTCGGTCTCGAGCGCGCGCACAATCTCGAGCAGTTTCATCTTGTGCACCGGGTTGAAGAAATGCATACCGACGACTTTTTTCGCGCGGTAGGTGACGCTGGCAATTTCAGTGAGGCTGAGCGAACTGGTGTTTGAGGCGAGGACTGCGGTTGGCCGGCAGATCTTGTCGAGCAACGTGAAAATCTCGATCTTCGACTCCAGCTCCTCGGGAACCGCTTCGATCACAAGGTCGGCCTCACGCGCCGCCTCGTGCACGGATCCGGCGTATTGCAGGCGCGCCCAGGCGGCGTCGGCATCGCCGGCCGATACTTTGCCAAGCTCGACTGCTTTATCCAGATTCGCGCGGATCTCGGTTTCGGCCCGCCGAAGGGCATTCGGCAGGATGTCTTCCAGAATGGTGCGGTAGCCGCCCAGGGCCGCCGAGTGAGCAATGCCCCGGCCCATGGTGCCTGCACCGATCACGGCGATGGTCTTGACCTGCACTAGCGCGCGCCCTTTTCAAGCTGCTGGAGTAATTCCTTGAGACCGCCGACCGCCGAACTCATATACTCGGAAAGGCGCTTGCGCTCCTCGTCGGTCATCGTGCCGATGGTCGAGCTGATGCGGCGCAAGGTTGCATTGATGTCGTCCACGTAGTTCATGAGGCGGATAAGTTCCCCGGTTGCTGACATATGAGGGCTCCTGCTGCCCGCGGCTCAAGCGTTCTGCCGCCCGTCCGTGCACGCACGGAGACCGACACCCACCGCAAGCGAACTTCTCATTTTCAATGGTGGGAGGAAATTAGTAAAGGGAGGGTATCGGAGGGGAACGACGGGCAGACCGCCAGCTGGAACCACTGGTGTTCATCGCCAGCAAAAACAGTTCTTTTCTGACGACCAACGGCTGAAGACTGAGGACTGCAGGTCCGATAATTCATCATGCGGCGCGACAAAAACCTCGTCTGCCTCTCCCGGCAACACCAGCACGCCCTCGCCCTCTGTGTTCGCATGAAGCGCGCCCCCTTGTTCACAGCGCACGAACTCGACGCTTGGCAAGCGGAGATCCAGCAACACTTTGAGCAGGAAATCCAACATCATTTCGCCGCGGAAGAAGCGGCCCTGTTCCCCGCCGCGCGGCGATTCTCCGAGCTCAGATCGCTCGTGGAAGAACTGGTCTCCGATCACGCAGAGCTGCGCCAATGCTTCACTGGGGCGACGAATCGCACCTTGGATCGCGATGCCCTGCGTCAATTCGCGGAGCTGCTCTCCACCCACATCCGCAAGGAGGAACGCCAGCTATTTGAAGGAATACAGAAACAGATGACTGCCGAGGAACTCCGGAAGATTGGCCTGAGCCTCGACACCATTCTCGCCGCCGCGCCCAAGACCTGCATCGTCCCCAGCGAAACGAGGCTGCGCAATCCCGATTCCTAAGCCAGCCCGTGACAACGGCGGAAGCCCGCCACTCCCTCGCGCCCCATGTAACGCTCAAGTAAAGCGCTTTGCGTGTGCCGCAGATCGACCACCACCAACCCATCGAGCACGTCCGAGAACTTCCGGTCTACGTTGAAGCCCAGAAGTTTCCCGCCGACCTTGGCGTACTGTTTCAACAGGATCGGGAGCCCTTTGCCGTCGGTCTCCACGTCGGCGATCGGCTCGGAGAGTTCATCGAGATCGCGCAGAACGTGCGCCACGGCGTGACAGTCCCATCGTCCGATCCTGCCCGGACGAAAGGGGCGCCGTGGCGTCACCAGACCCGCCAGGTCGTCGCCTTGCTTGCGCGCCTCGAAAAATGAATAGATCAGTTCCCGTGAGGCACGGTTGTAACTGTTGCTGATGCTCACAGCGCCGAACAGCACCGCTGTCTCGGGCCGCAGGGTGACGAAACGCCCAATCGCCTTCCAGAGCAGCAGCAGCGGAGCGTATTCCCGCTGGTACTCGGGCCGCACAAAGGAACGTCCCAGTTCCAGCGCGGTCCCCATTTTTTTGAACAGTCGCTCGTCGAAGCGGAACAGCGTGTTGGTGTAGAGGCCATTCACCCCATGCTCAGCGATGATCTCGGCGGTGTTGCCCGCCCGGTACCCGCCCACCAGCTCGCTCTTCGTTTTGCTCCAGAGCAGCAGGTGCCAGTAGTACCGGTCGAAGCGGTCAAGGTCCCAGCGCTTGCCGGTGCCTTCGCCTGCGGTCCGGAAAGTCAGTTCGCGCAATCGACCTATTTCCTCGAGCAGGTGGGGAATCTCGGGCGCTCGCGCCGCATACACCGCAAACTCAGCGTTCTCTACCAGGCATCGTCGCCTGGGTAGCGCATCGATATCGCAAAGCAGGAGTTCCCTCGGCAAACCGGCCGTGATCGGTTCTGCTCCAGCCTGCGGGAACACCGAGCGCAACGCCGCTGGAAGCTGAATCTGTTTCTTCCCTCTCTGCGCAAGCAAATAAGTTCGCCAGCGCAGATATTCTGTGGCTTCGCGATCACTCGCGATGCTGGCGATCGAATCCGCCGGAATCGCGCTGCCCACTCGGAGGGCCACGCTCTTCCCCGACTGCTGCAGAAATTCCTGCAGCAGAAAGGCCATGCGCACCCGCGGATGAATCATTCCCACGACTTGGAATCCGAGGCTGTTGCGCCCGCAGAAATACACCGGCAGAGCCGCCGCACCTGCCAGCCGGATCAGGCGGGTCGCAGTGCAGTTCCACTGCGGATCGACGACCGCACCCTGAGGCATCTGCCAGTGCGACACTTCGCCGGCCGGGAACATCGCCAGCATCCCGCCCTGCCTGAGCCATTCTACCGCCTGCTTCAGGGCGCGCCGGTTCCGGTCGGCGGACCCGATGGGGTCGAGCGGGTCCACAAAAATGCAGTGCTGCTCCAGTTCGGGAACACCCTCAAGCAGGAAATTCGTCATCACCTTGACGTCGTGGCGCACCCGGGAGAGCAACACCGCGAGCACAGCGCCGTCCAGCATGCCGTAGGGATGGTTCGCCACCACTACCACTGGACCTTTTTTCGGGATGCGATCGAGGTCAGCGCCATCCAACCACAGGTCAACCTTCATCTCGCGCAGCAGGTTCTCGAGCACGAAGCCGGCGGCGGACTTTCGCACTCGTGCATACAGCTGGTGAGCCTGCTCGAGCGGCAGCAGCTTCTCAGCGAAGCGCGGCAAACCCGCGAGTGCTGGGGCATTGGCGAGCACACCCGAGTCCCGAACCTGATCTTCGATGGAATGGAGAATCGGCATGGTGGCATTGTTAGCAGCGGCACTTTGCAGCGTGATGAACTGCAAATTAAATGTTGGTGAATCGGATCAGGAAGGAAGCACGAAAGTAACTGGGGTGGCTGGCGATGTGGCTACGTTTCTAAGCGAAACCGGCTCTCCGCCAGCCGGTACATGCGTCTCCACAACAACCGGTTTACCGTGACCACGCCGGCTGCCATCAGGATCGTGGCTGCCAGCAGCTCATCAAAATTCCCGCTGTCGGTCGCCTTGCTGATGATCGCTCCCAGGCCAGTGGTGGTATAGGTCTGCCCCTTGAAGTGAAAGTACTCGGCGACGATGCTCGCGTTCCAAGCGCCGCCAGAAGCGGTCACCAGTCCGGTCACCAGGTAGGGGAAAATTCCCGGCAGGATTAGTTTTTTCCAGAGCTCCCAGCCGCGGATCCCAAACGTGGAGCAACATTCCTTCAGATCGGTGGGGATCGCCATCGCCCCGGCGATCACGTTGAACAGAACGTACCATTGCGTTCCCAGTAGCAACAGCACAATGGACCCCAGGCCCATTCCACCGCCGACCTTGATCAAAAGCAGCAGCACCACGGGAAACAGCGCGGTGGCGGGCACGGATGCCGCAATTTGCGCCAGCGGCTGAGCGATCCTGGCCAGCTTCGGATTGAAGCCGATGGCCACGCCTGCCGGGATCGTCCAGGCCGCTCCAATCACCAGCGCTGCCGTTACGCGAAGGAACGTTGCCACCAATCCCTGACCCAACTCACCTAGTTCCTCGCGTTCGAGGCCTGCCAGGATCACAACCACCTTCGAGACGGCATAAGCAACCAGTCCCAGCAGCAACAGCGCGATCAGGCGAAGCAGCCACGTCTTCCATACCTCGGTCGTGCCCGCGTCCTCCGATGCGAAGTTCCGGCGGGAAAAAAACATCATCAGTCTCTCGCGCAGAGGCCGAAGCGCCTTCTTTTTGATTTTTGCCAGGGCACGCGAATGCTCGAACATCTCGAGTACCCAGGAGCGGGGTACGCTGGTGCTTTCCACCTGCTCGACCTTGAACTTCTCAGCCCAGGCGATCACGGGCCGCCACACGAACTGGTCGAGCAGAACAATTACGGCGATCATTGTGGCCACGCCCCACAGGATCGAGGTCGTGTCACCCGCGCTGGCCGCAGTCTGCAGATACGAGCCCAGCCCGGGTAGGCGGAAATCGCGGGCACCGAGCACAAACATCTCGCACGCCATCAGGAAGAACCAGCCGCCCGCCACCGACATCATGGAATTCCACACCAGCCCAATCGCCGCGAAGGGCAACTCCATTTCAGTGAATCGCTGCCACCAGCTGAAGCGGTAGATCCTGGCGGCTTCCCGCATGTCGCGCGGAATGCTTTTCAACGAGGCGTAGAAACTGAACGCCATGTTCCAAACCTGCCCGGTGAAGATCAGCAGGATCGCCCCACATTCGACACCCAGTTGCCGCCCGGGAAACAGCGCCACCATCGCCAGCATGACGCCGGGGAGAAAGCTCAGCACCGGGATCGACTGCAGGACGTCCAGAAGTGGGATCATGAACTTTTCGGCCCGGGGGTTGTAGGCTGCGACGTATCCGTACACCAGCGTGAAGGTCAGGCTGAAGAAGTAGGCGACAGTGATACGCAACAGCGAATAACCGGCGTACACCGGAAGAGCAAGCGGGCTGCGCGAGATTTCTACTTCGGCGGTGAGGGGTCCAAGCCAAGTGCGTCCGACGAAGGCAATGCCGTAGAAAATCGCGAGACCTGCCGCGAACATCAGCCAGTCAGGGATATGCGACGCTTCAAACCGCGGCAGCTGCGACCACAGACGATACGGAGAGAACGCGCCCAGACCCTGCGGCTTCTTCATGGCTTGGCAACGGGCGCAGGCTGCGCTTCGCCAGACGGCTCGGCCAACACCAGGCGGCCGGTCTCGGAGTCATAGTCGAAAATCTCCGCGTAACGTCCCCAGTTCATCGCCGTGTCGAGCTGGCGCTCGACTTCATCCTGGCTAAAGTGCTCATCCAGAATGTCGTGGAAAAATTCCTCGGGGATCGAGTGATCGGTCTTCGCCTTCAGAATGCTCTCGATCTGCTGGAGAACCGTCACGTTCCGCACCGCCGCTTCACGGAAAAGCACTTTCCGGGCTTGGATGTCCGCATCTGCGAAAGCAACGCCCTGCGGCGTGATCTTGACTTCTCCTTCTGTCAAGGTGGCAAATCCCAGCATTACGCTGGCCTCGACAATGGGCAGTAGGTCTTCCACATCCATCACCAGTTCCTCGGAAAGTTTCGACAGGTCCTCGCTTCCGCCACGGTCGTGCAATAGCTCCAGAAGGCCCGCGATCCCGCCCACCCGCGCGTGCGGCAGCATCTGATGTTTCTGCCGGACCCGCGCGGTCGGCGCCGGCGCCACGCGCAGCACGTGCTCCACTTCCGGCTGCGTCATCACCTTATAGATGTAATCCACCAGCTCGACAAAACGGGGCGACTTGCGGTCTCTCCACTGCGCCAGCCCTACGTCGAAGTCGGAGCGAACCCGCGCCGGATTTCTCCCCAACACGATGATGCGGTCCGCCAGCAGCACCGCCTCTTCAATGTTGTGAGTCACGATGAAGATGGCGCTGGTCGTCATCTTCTTATTAATCCACAGCTCCAGCAGCTCGTTGCGCAGGTTCTCGGCGGTCAGGACATCGAGCGCGGAGAAAGGCTCGTCCATAAACAGTACTTCCGGCTCCACCACCAGGGCACGCGCGAACCCTACACGCTGCTTCATGCCGCCGGAAAGTTCTTTGGGGTATGCGGTTTCAAATCCGTCGAGGCCGACCGTATCGAGCGTCTTCAGGGCCCGCTTCCGCCGCTCGACCGCTCGGACGCCCCGCGCTTCGAGCGGAGCCTCGACGTTCTCGAGCACGGTGAGCCAGGGGAATAGCGCGAAACTCTGGAAGACGATCGCGACATTGGGGCTTTGCCCCTCCAGAGATTTGCCATGCCAGAGCAGCTCGCCGGACGACGGCTTCGACAGCCCGCTCAGAATCCGCAGCAACGTCGACTTTCCGCACCCCGATGGCCCCAGAAGCGCAACAATCCTTCCCGGCTCAATCGACAGGTCGGTCGGCGCCACCACCTGGATGCGGTTGCCATCCGGCTGAGGGTAGAACTTCTCGACCCCTCGGGCCGCAATGATGAATTCGCTCAAGCGTGCAATCCCCACTAGACGTATACATGATTGCGCGCGCTCGCCGGAAGCCAGTTCGGCAATCTGTAACCGGATGTTAACAATCGGGGCGGAGGCAGCGACGGCAACTAGAGCGGGGGCGATGTGGTATAGCAGGCCATCCATTCGCCGATAGGGTGGACGGCGCCGCAATCAAGACACCTGGTTCCGGCAAACTGCGCGGCGCAATACGGACACACAGCGTTGCTTTGGAAAGTATCCATAGACTGACCGCACCGTCCGCACTTCCAACAGGCTCCGACGGGGGGTGCCGCCTTGCACTCAGGACACGCGAGCCCAGCCCGGCGCGGCAACTTCGCCACCCGTGCCAGTGCCAAGGCCTGGCGCAATCCGCCCCAGCAGTTCAGGAAGAGGAAGACGGCCAGCGCAGCGAACCAGCCGGAGTGCATCCAGACCGCGAGGATGACGAAACCTGCCAGACCGACAAAGCCCAGGATGCTGGCGACCAGCAAGCTGCGGGCCCGCCCCAGCACGAACCAAAGCAGCGAACGAAGAATCTGCCCGCCATCCAGGGGATAGACGGGCAACATATTGAAGACGAGCAGGCCAACGTCGATGACCAAAACGGCGTGCAACAGGACACGCAAGTCGTGAATCTGGTCCAATCCACGGGATCGGGCCAATGCGCCGATCCCGTACAGGACGGGAATGAGCGCTACATTCACCAGGGGGCCGGCCGCGATGCTCCACAGCGTCGCGCCTGGTCTTGGAGGCGCATCGACAAACGCAACTCCTCCGAACGGCCACAGCACGATCCGGTTTGCCGTTCCCCCGACCTGCCGGCACGCCAGCGCGTGGCCAAACTCATGCAGAGTCACCAGAAGAAACAGCGACAGGTATTCAGCCACATTCCAGGCCAGCGAAGAGTATCTCCCCGCCTGGCTGTTGATTTCGTAGACCGCAATCAAGAACCAAGACCAGTGAAGAAACAAATCGATTCCGGCAAACCGAAATAGTCGAATCGATGAGCGAAAAGTCGGCATTCTCCCGAACTCCCGGCACGAAGCGGGTCACATCCGGCCTGCGCCTTTGCCAACTAAGCTGCGAATTCTTCCGCCGATGGCTCGGGCAGCGGGCCCGGCAGCCGGTCCGCGACCTCTGCCAGATGGGCCAGCTTTTTCCCCAGATCCTTCGTGAGCGCCCCTGGCTGCACCCGCCACCTCCAGTTGCCCCCGTAGAGGCTGGGCGTATTCATGCGCGCCTCGCTGCCCAGACCCAACACGTCCTGCAGCGGCACGACCGCCAGGCTCGCTACCGACGCTTGCACAGAACGAATGAAGGCCCAGTGGATGCCGTCGTCCGGCCGTCCGAAATATGCTTCCGCGTTCCGCTTTTCCTCTTCGGAGGCCCCGCTATTCCACCAGCCCATGAGCGTGTCGTTGTCGTGCGTGCCGGTGTATACCACCTTATCGGGCGTGAAGCTCTGGGGCAGGTAGATGTGGGCGCCAGCATCCCCAAAACCAAACTGCAACACGGCGACTCCGGGAATCTGCAACCGCTCGCGCAAGGCGTGAACCTCCGGCGTGATGTAGCCCAGGTCTTCGGCGAAAAACGGCAGCCCCCCGAGCGCTTCCCGCACCTTCACGAACAGGTCGTCCTTGGGGCCGTCCACCCAGCGCCCCTGGATGGCGGTCGGCTCACTGGCAGCGATCTCCCAGAACTGCTCAAAACCGCGGAAATGGTCGAGCCGGATGTAGTCGCAATTCTCAGTGGCCCAACGCAGGCGATCCACCCACCACGCATATCCTTGTTCCTTCATCACATCCCACCGGTACAACGGATTGCCCCAACGCTGTCCCGTGGCGCTGAAGAAATCCGGCGGCACGCCCGAGACAACCTCTGGATCCCGGCTCGCGTCGAGTCGAAATAATTCCGGATGGGTCCACACGTCGGCGCTGTCGTAGTTCACGAAAATCGCCAGATCACCCACAATACGGACTGAGCGCTGCCTGCAATAATGGCGTAACGCCCGCCACTGCTCATAGAAGGCAAACTGAATCGCGCGTCGGGTGGCCAGGGCGCCGGCCCGGTCCTTGCGCACTTTAGCAATGGCTGCCCGGTCGCGATGGGCCAACTCTCGTGGCCACTGGTTCCAGTTCACGAAGTGGAAGCGAGACCGTAACTCGTCAAACAATACGAAGTCGTCGAGCCACGCTTCGTTCTGCGTGCAAAAGCGCTCGAAACGGAAGCGCGGGTTGCCCGCGGCCGTCCTTACAAAGTGATCCGCCGCCTCGGCAATCAACGGCATCTTGTGCCGAAAAACGGTCTCGTATGCCACCGGGCTCACCTGGTCCGACAAGTCCGCGATACGCGACCGGTCGATCCAGCCGTGATCGGCCAGCCGCTCGAGGCTGATCAAAAGGGGATTGCCGGCGAAAGCCGAGGTGGAGGAGTAAGGAGAATTTCCGTAGCCCAGAGGCCCGAGGGGCAGCACTTGCCACAAACCCTGGTGGGCGGAGGCAAGAAAATCTACGAATTGGTAGGCGGATGGACCAAAGTCTCCAATTCCACCGCGCGCAGGCAGCGAAGTTGGATGCAGCAGAATGCCTGTGGCGCGGGCAAATGGCATGGAAACTTACATCATCTATGTCTGCGTCCTGAACTGGCCAACTCGCTTCAGTACCCTTCCTCGCCCAAGCCGCCGCCCCGGGTCAGGTTTTGCATTTCTTTCTCGTTGATCCGAATCTCTCCCGACTTCTGCATCCGCTGGCGAAGGCTCGACAAAAACAGCCCGAACAGATCCTGCTGTTTGGTGCGGAGCAGACCGTCGCGAATCTGGTCTTTCTTTGCGGCAAAATCCTGCTCCGTCGGCTCCTGCTTTTCCAGCACCGACAGCACCACGCCGTTGTTCGCGTTGGTGATCGGCCCGCTGAGGTCCCCTGGCTTCAGCGTAAACGCCACCGCCGCCTGCCCCGTCATGCTCCCAACATCCGGCACCTGGCCGTCTGGCAACACAAAGTCGCTGGTCTTCAGCGTCGCTCCCAGTTCTTTGGCCGCCCGCTTCAGGTCGTGCTCCGACTTGGCGCGGTCGGAAAGCTCCTGCGTCTTCTGGGCTAAAAGGATGCTGGCGCGCTCGTTCTTGAACTCGTTCTCCACCCGCGAGCGAATCTCCTCAAAGGTAGGCGTGGCCGGCGCATGGATTCCCTGCACCTGGAAAACCACCGCGCCCTGCGATAACTGGGCCAGGTCCGGCGGCGCTTTCTCGCGGGCGGTGAACACGGCGTCCATGAACTGCGGCGTCACTCCGATTCCCGGCAAGACGTCCGCGCGGCTGACGAAATCGGTGTTTACCACAGTCAATCCCTTCGCCGCCGCAGCTTTTTCGAGGCCCAGGCTGCGCGCCTGTTCGAGCAGGCCGTTGCCGGCGTTTTCCATCACGCGCCCCGCCTTCTGTTGACGGATCAGCGGTTCGATCTCGCTCTTTACTTCGTCGAGCGTCTTGACGTGGGCGTCGTGCTTGTCCTCCACCTGAATAATGTGGAAGCCGAACGAACTCTTCACCGGATCGCTCACTTGCCCCTTCGGCAACGCGAAGGCGGCCTTCTCGAACTCCGGCACGGTGCGGCCGCGCCCAATCCACCCGAGGTCGCCGCCCTGTTTGCCGCTGCCCGGGTCGTCAGAATATTTCTTGGCGAGGTCGTCGAACTTCCCTCCGGCCTTGAGCTGCTTGAGCACATCTTGCGCTTTCTTGTGCGCCTGCTCGACTGCCTGGTCATCGACCTTTCCGTCGGCGCCCGCGGGCGGAGTCTTGATCAGGATGTGGCGGACTTTCACTTCTTCGGGAACGCGGTATTGATCCCTGTGCTGGTCGTAGTAGGACCGCAAATCGTCGTTCGTGACTTGCACCTCGGCTAGCACCTTGCTCTTGTCCAACACGGCGTATTCGATCTTCCGCTTTTCCGGAATCGCGTTGTTGTAGGTGGCCTTGCTGCGGGTGTAGAACGCTTTCAACTCGTCGTCGGTGGGATGCAGACCCTTCCGGATGTCATCCTCGGACAACACAGCGTATGTAAACTTCACCTTGGTGCTGCTCTTCACGAACTGTTGGCGGATCTCAGCGTCTGACACCGATGCGCTGCCCGTCACGAGTGTGACCAGCTTTTGCTGCAGGACTTCATTTCTCACGTCCTGCTCGAAGCCTTCGACGGTCAAGTTGTTCTGCTCGAGCAGACCTTCATAGGCCTGCTGGCCGATGAATTTGCCGCCCGGAAAGAATGTAGCGGAGTAGCGGCCGTGCTCCAGCTCGTCGCGCACGTCCGCCTCGGTGGCTTTCAGGCCCAACCGCTGGGCCTCGGCTACGATCGCCTTGCCAGTGATGAGCTGCTGTGCCGCCTGGGGCAAGAACATGGGCATCAACTGGTTTGCCATCGCCGCGTACTGGGGACCCTGCTGTTGCACCATGGCCTTGGCGCGCGCTTGTACTTCCTGGGTGGTGACATTCTGACCCGCGACCTTCGCGATCACCCCCTGGCTGGGCTGTCCCATCAGGTCTGAGCCCAGACCGCCGGGAATCAACGTGATGACCATGGCGCCGCAGAAAATCAGCAAAATCGCGCTCAGGATGATTTTCTTGATCGGGCCAGGGGTTTGCAGAAATCGAATCATTGGCTTATCACTCCAGAATTTTCGGGGGCGGAAACTATAGATTATAAACTAAGGGCGGGGTGACCCTTGGCGGTGACGCGCGCATCCGACTCAGAAGAGCAAACCCCGGGAGAGTTCCAAAAACGATGGGCGGGAAATCAAGCAATCGCGAAAAAACAGCGATTGAAACGAATCAATAAAACGTGTTATCCAGATGGCGGCCGTTTTCACGTTTCGCCGCCACCCCGGCTCCCGCCACCAGGACCGCCGCGGAGGCCGCTACTCGCTTTTCCTAATATTATCGACGAGGCCCGAAAGATGAAGATCCGCAACCTAAGTTGGGTCGCTGGCTTGCTCGTCAGCACAGCCGCTCTCGCCCAGCCTGCGCCTGCAACGCGGGCCAGGACGGGCCTAACATCGCCCGCCAAGGTCCGCCTGGCCGAGGGCTGGGCGCTCCAAAGCTCCTGCAAGGTCGAGCAGTCGGGCGAGGCGATCTCCAAACCGGGCTTCCCCACCCGCAACTGGTACGACGTCACCGTGCCCACCACCGTGGTCAGCGCCCTGGTCAGCCACAAAGTCCTCTCCGACCCTTTCTTCGGGATGAACCTTCGCCACTTCCCTGGGGTGAGCTATCCCATTGGCGCCAACTTCTCAAATGTCCCGATGGATCCCGATAGCCCCTACGCGCATTCCTGGTGGTATCGCAAGACATTCAGTCTTCCCGCGTCGGACAAGGGCAAGACCATCTGGCTGAACTTCGCCGGCATTAACTACCGCGCCAACATCTGGCTGAATGGGACACAGATCGCGAAGTCCGACGAGGTGGCTGGCGCCTGGCGCAGCTACGAATTCGACATCACGTCGGCCGCCCGGCCCGGCGCGGAAAACGTCCTCGCCGTGCAGGTTTACGCGCCTTCGGAGAACGACCTCGCCATCACATTCGTCGACTGGAATCCGGCACCACCCGATCGGAACATGGGGCTATGGCGCGAGGTATATGTCACCACCAGCGGCCCCACGGCGCTGCGCTACCCCACGGTCCTCTCCCATGTGGACGCCTCGGACCAGGCTCAGCTGACCGTGACCGCGCTCCTCAAGAATGCCACCGCCCAAGTCGTCAAAGGCACTCTGAAAGGCAAAATCGAAGACGTCGAATTCTCCCAGGACGTGGAACTCGGCTCCAACGAAAGCAGAGACGTCACCTTCGATCCGGAAAAATTCTCCCAGCTACACTTTGCGCATCCGCACCTCTGGTGGCCGCTACAGATGGGCAAGCCGGAGCTCTACCCGCTTAGTATGGAGTTCCTGGTCGACGGCAAAGTCTCAGACCAGGCCGGGACCCATTTCGGCATCCGTGAAGTGACCTCCGAGTTGAACGAGCAGAAGGCGCGGGTCTTCTCCATCAACGGCAAGAAAATCCTGATCCGCGGCGGCGGCTGGTCGCCTGACATGATGCTGCGCGAGAACTCGCAGCGCCTGGCCGACGAGTTCGCCTATGTCCGCGACATGGGTCTCAACACCATCCGCCTCGAGGGCAAACTCGAGACCGAAGAGTTCTTCGATCGCGCCGACCGCGAAGGCATCCTCGTGATGGCCGGATGGTGCTGCTGCGATCACTGGGAGCAGTGGAGCAAGTGGAAGCCGCAGGACTTTGATATCGCCAAGGCCTCGCTCGAAGCGCAACTTTACCGCCTGCGCAGCCATCCCAGCCTGGTGATGTGGCTCAACGGCAGCGACGGCCCCCCGCCTCCTGACGTCGAGCAAACCTACCTCGATGTCGAAAAGAAGCTACGATTCCCTAACCCTGTAGTCTCCTCCGCGTCCGGCGAATCCACCACGGTCACTGGAAGCAGCGGCGTGAAGATGAGTGGTCCCTACGAATACGTTGCACCTTCGTATTGGACCGAAGACAACGTCAACAGCGCCAATCACTGCAAGCTCGGGCAATGCGGCGGCGCCCACGGCTTCAACACTGAAACCAGTCCCGGCCCGGCCGTGCCACCCATCGAAAGTCTCCGCGCCATGCTGCCCAAAGAACACCTCTGGCCCATCGACGACTGGTGGAACTTCCACGCCGGCGGCGGCGAGTTCAAAGATATCCACGTCTACACTGACGCCCTGACCGCTCGCTACGGCCCCGCGAACGGCCTCGAGGACTACACGCTGAAAGCCCAGCTCATGAACTACGAGGGCATCCGGGCAATGTTTGAGGGCTACAGTCGCAACAAGTACACGTCGACGGGCATCATCCAGTGGATGTTGAACAATGCCTGGCCTTCGATGATCTGGCACCTTTACGATTTCTACCTTCGCCCCGCCGGCGGATATTTCGGCGCCAAGCGCGCCCTGGAGCCGCTGCACCCGGTCTACGGCTACGATGATCGTTCGGTCTGGGTAGTAAGCAGCCAATACATCGACGCCACGGGTTTGAAGCTCGTCACCAAGCTCTTCAGCCTCGACATGTCGGAGCAGTGGTCGCAGGAATCCGTTGTCGATGCCCCCGCCGACAGCACCAACAAGATTCTCACCCTTCCCGAACTGCCAGCGCCCACCCCGGTATCCTTCCTGGTATTGCGTCTTCAAGACAGGAACGGAAAGGTAGTGGGCTCGAATTTCTACTGGCTATCCGCCAAAGCCGAGACCCTCGACTGGGAAAAGTCCAACTGGTACACGACGCCGACTTCGCAGTTTGCCGACTTCACCGGTCTCAGCCAGCTCCCCAAGGTGAAGCTGAAAGTCTCAACTCGGTCGGAACAGAAGGCTGACCAGACCATCACTCATGTCACCCTGGAGAACCCCAGCCAGACCCTGGCGTTTTTCGTGCGCGTCAAGGTCAACAAGGGCAAGGGCGGCGATGAGATCCTGCCCGTGATCTGGCAGGACAACTACCTTTCGCTGCTACCGGGAGAAAAGCAAGACATCAGCGCCACCTATCGCAGCAGCGCTCTCGGCGTCGCCAAGCCTGCCGTTGAAGTGAGTGGATGGAATGTGCAATGAGGCACAGAACCACGTGACGAACGCCTGGCCATGGCCGAAGCGACCAGCCTCGACCGGTGCGGATGTGGCGCAAAGCACGCGATTATTCCCGGAGCAGGAATCAGGCATACGTGCTACCGAGCGCCGCGAGTCAGAAATGTCTTGCGCCCGCAGCAAGCGTTTGCTATGGTTCGCGGAATCTCCCATCAGTGCATCGAACCGTTGGCTTACTGCTCTGCCTGGAGCAGCTCTCCCCCATGGCCCCATCACCACATTGGTGATGGGGTTTCTCGCTAATAGCCGCAACTGAGGAGCCGGATGGCCACTAGCCCAACCACCACCAACGCGCCGCGCCTGCGCCGCACTCTTACTCTGTGGGACCTCATCCTCTACGGCGTAATCGTCATCCAACCCGTCGCGCCGATGTCGGTGTTCGGTGTCCTCAGCGATCGTGGCCGTGGTCACGTGGTCACGGCGGTCCTGATCGCGATGGTGGCCATGCTCTTCACCGCCATCAGCTATGGCCGTATGGCGAGAGCGTATCCCAGCGCCGGCTCCGCTTTCACTTACGTTGCACAGGAAATCAACCCCGCAATGGGTTATGTCACGGGGTGGAGCATGGTGATGGACTACATGCTCAATCCGCTGATATGCACGGTATGGTGTGCGGGACAGGCGAGTCAGTTCGCCCCCGGCGTCGCTCCCTGGATCTGGAAGATTTTCTTCGTCATCGTGTTCACCCTGTTGAACATTCGCGGGATCAAGACCTCGGCCCGCATCAACACAGGTATGGCCATGGTGATGGGCATGGTCGTGGTCGCAATTTTTGTGGCCGCTGCGCGATTTATTCTTGGGGCTCCGCACGATCCGTCTTATTACAGCCGGCCGTTCTACGATCCGCAGACGTTCTCGTTCGCCGGATTGTTCGGATGCACTTCGATCGCGGTGCTGACCTACATCGGTTTCGATGGCATCTCGACGCTCTCGGAAGAAGCCGATAATCCTCGACGGAATATTCTTCTGGCTACGGTTTTGACGTGCGTTGTGATCGGCATCCTCTCGGCCGTCGAGGTTTACGTGGCCCAGTTGATCTGGCCGGCATCTAAGCCTTTCCCCGACGTGAACACCGCCTACTCCTACGTCGCTGGCCAGGCCTGGAAGCCGCTATTCCCGATCGTTGGCCTTACTTTGCTGCTGGCAAACTTCGGATCCGGACTCGGAGCCCAGATTGGCGCGGCGCGGCTTCTATACGGGATGGGGCGGAGCAATGCGTTGCCGAAATCATTTTTCGGAGCGGTGGATGAGAAGCATCGAATCCCGCGCAATAACGTAATCCTGGTCGGCGTCGTGGCACTGCTGGGCGCATTCGTCCTGGAGTTGGTGGCGGGCTATCGGACCTACTCGCTCGACGCTTCTGGCTTGTCGTGGGCGACATTCGTCAAGATCATGAACGGCGGCGAAGCTTACGGTCTGGGCGCCGAGATGCTGAACTTCGGTGCGCTCATCGCCTTCATGGGAGTCAACCTCGCCGCCTTCCTGCGTTACTACGTCCGCGATTCCAACAAGAAGCTGACCAACCTAGTTCCGCCGCTCGCGGGATTGCTGATTTGCCTTCTGCTCTGGCTCAATCTCAGCCGCCCCGCCAAAATCGCAGGCACGATCTGGATGGCAGTCGGCATCGCCTTTGGTGCCATCAAAACGAAAGGTTTCCGCGGCGATCTGGTCGACTTTGAACTGCCTCCAGAGGAGGGGTAGCAGGTTGTTTGTCGCTCGGCGACCTTTGCGGTTCCAGGCTTTTTACGGTCAGAATTCATCAGGTTGAGTCGCCTTGCCTGGCGGTTCTCCAACTCGCACAGAAACCCTGGAGGCGAACATGCGCATTCGTTCCTCTCTGCACCGGTGGATGGTTGCGGTCGCGATCTTTGTCTCGACTCACAGCCTCGGCCAGACTCCGCCCAAGTCCGTCCAGGAACGTCTCGGCTACCCGGCGAATGCGCGGCTGCTCGTCCTCCACGCCGACGACTTCGGCATGAACCACTCAGTCAATCGGGCGACCTCCGAAGCTCTGGAGCACCACTGGATCAGCTCCGCCAGCATTCTCGTGCCCTGCCCCTGGTTTCCAGAGGCGGCTGCTTTGGCGAAAGCTCATCCCGAACTCGATCTCGGCGTCCACCAGGACCTTAACAGCGAGTGGACATCGTTCCGCTGGGGCCCGGTGAGCCCGAAAGATAAAGTGGCGAGTCTGCTCGACCCCGACGGCTACCTCCCGCTCGACACGCCGGAGGTCGCCGCGAGCGCCAAGCCGGACGAAGTCGAAATCGAGCTGCGAGCCCAGATCGAGCGCGCCCGCACCATGGGTGTCCACATCACCCATCTCGATTCGCACATGGTCGCGCTCTTCCAAAACCCCGCTTTATTTTCGATTTATCAGAAGATGGGTTCCGACTTCGGATTGCCGATTCTGGCGGCTCGGACGGGTCAGGACCACGCGGTTCCTGCCTCTGCGACGATGCCCGCTGAGTTCGTGCTCATCGATCACGTATTTGAAATGTCCCCCGGCGTGGACGCGAGAGACTGGCAGAACTGGTACCGAAAGACGCTTACTCCTCTCCGTCCCGGCGTCTACCAGGTCATCGTCCACCTCGCCTATGACGACGAAGAAATGCGCGGCTCGACCGCCAACCATCCCGACTGGGGCGCCGCCTGGCGCCAGCACGACTTCGACATGGTGAAAAGCCCCGAGTTCCAGAAATTCCTGAAGGACCAAGGATTCTTTCTCGTGGGATGGAAGGATCTGGCAAAAGCCTTGCCGAAGGATTACGGGAAGCAGCGATAGCCGGTACGGCAGTGCCGTTGGCCGCAGGAGACTCTCTCTCGATAGAATGGAGTTCATGGTTCGAGGGAGATCTTCATGCAGCGTGCGTTCGGATTGACGATTCGCCAAACCCTAGAGGACGTTTGCGATCCCGCGTCTTTGGCCTTGGTCGTCTACGACATGCAGGTCGGAATCGTGAGCCAAATAGCCAATGGCCCAGAGATCACAGAGCGGGTTGTTCGAGTTCTCGAAGCGGCACGCACAGCCGGAATTCGCGTTTTCTTCACGCGCCACATGTCACTGCCGAAAGAACTCATGGGAGCATTTCAGTTCCGCACGGCGATGGCTTGGCAGAGAGTGAAATCCCCAGAGGAGGTTAAGCCTTGGTTCTTGCGGGACGCACCCGGATTCGCTCTGGTTCCGGAGATGAATCCACAACCCAGCGAAGCGATCTTCGACAAGATCGCAATGTCAGCCTTTGAGGGCACGCCCCTGGACATCGCGCTGCGGGATTGCGGCATCAGCTCGTTCGCGATCGCCGGCATCGCCATGGAAATCGGCATTGAACCCACAGTGCGCCACGGTGCCGATCTCGGTTATGTGCCCGTGCTGATTAAAGACGCCTGTGGTTATGGTCATCGCGACGCAGCAGAACGCTCCCTCGCGAGCCTCGAGTTCGCTGGTGATGCTCTGCTCACAAGCGTCGACACAATCTGCGCTCAACTCGGACGCAAGCCATGACCCGTGACCGCCTAACTGCGCCTTCCGGTGTCCTTAGGGTCCTTCGTGGTCAGTGCTTTTCGATCCTCGGATATCGATACGCATACCCCGGCGCCTCGTTCCCCGACACATGCCGGGTGTTGTACTCCAGAAGATAGTCGAGATGTTCCCCGTCCAGCGGATACGAATTCTTCGCATAGGGATAGCCGCTCATCGCCTGGAACGGTAAGGGTTCGACGGTGAATCCATCGGCAGCGTAGAAGTCCATGTCTTTTTCGTACCCGTTCACCAGGAAAAAGTAATCGCGCGTCCATCCCGCGGGCAAAACCGGAAGTTTTGCGGGATCGAACTCCAGCGCAATCTCGTCCCCCGTCCCGAACACGACATAGCGGTCATCCAACGAAGTCAGCAGCGGCAACACATCCCCGTAGCGCGTATAGTCGCCGGCCTGGCGGGCGAATGGCCCCGTCGGACTCACTTCTTCGTATACATACTTCAGGTTGCCGCGCGGCTCGCCCTCGATCTGCCGAGGATGTCCGTAGAAGTCCAGCTTCGCGTTCGCCAGCGGCACCGGCCTGAGCTCCACCTTGCCGTCCTGCGCGCCGCGGACGATCAGGATGCTGTTCCAATAGACCTGGAGGTTGGTCGTGATCCGCAGGCGGCGCGTCCCCAGCGGCAGCTTTCCGGTCAAGTCCGGGGTGATCGTCCGAGGCTCGCCTGCGGGGAATCCCATGTCGTCCACTACGCGCACCCACTTGCCGCGCGCGTCGAGCGCCTCGATGTACGGTGCAATCGCCACGACCTTGGCCTGGTGCGCCGCGTACACACTGGTGGCCGTGAAGTATTCCGTTTCTCCGTGCATGAGGAGGAAAAGCGGCCCGCCGCGATACGGCTCGCCCAGGTCGAGTTCGAGCGAATGAGTCTTGGTGAAACCGTGGAACGGCAGGAGGGCGAAATCGCCGAAGAACTTGTGCGCCCGCAAATCTGGCAACAGGTCGTGCCCGTGTTCATCCCACGCTCCCGCCGGTAACCGGGACGCGCGGCTCTGGATCACGCGAAATGCCGGAAACGGTGGATTGCTCGCGTAATACTCATTCGGGTAAACATCGAACCCTTCCGGATGATCAACCGCGAGCAGTTTCACTTCGTCGAGGTAGACCGCCTCCTCCATTGGCTCCATCAGGCGGAAGCTCAGCTGGCCATTTTTCAGATGAATCGTGTTCCGATCTACCTTGATGTACTCCGCCGGTCGCGGCACATTCCGCTCATCCGGCCCGACCCAGTGTCCCACAACCCCCGCGCCGATCATGTCGCCTACGAGTTCGTAATGTCGCCCATCCCAAACAAATAGCGTCGGACAAGAACTTCCTCGCCGATCGAGTTCAAGGAAGGGCTGCTCGCGATTGCCTGCGATTTCGATTTCGTCCTGCAGCACGCCTGTTGGCCAGAGCAGGCGCACCACGTCGGCCTGCTTCGCCTGCCCCAGGCCGACCGTCAGATAGGGAGAGTTCTGTCCGAGATATCCGTTGGAGCCATAGATCTCGAATTTCTGCCGGTTGGCGCCGGCAAACACTTCGACCTTGGTCCCGATGGCCGACTTGTTGTCGTTGAGGCCTTTGAGGTTCAGCCGCAGCCAGTTGTTCTTGTTTCCGCCTTCATTGCGCAGCAAGACAGCGGGGCCATGATTCTGCGTGATGAGGAGGTCGGTGGCCCCGTCGTTGTCGTAGTCTCCAGTGATGATCGCCCGCGGATCCTTCAACCCAATCTTGTCGAGCCCGACATCGGCCGTGACGTCGTTAAACCCATCCGGCCCGAGATTGCGAAACAACCGCACCTCACCCTTGCCGTCCTTGGTCTCGCCGACCGCTACCAGATCGACCCAGCCATCGTTGTCGTAGTCGAGAGCGGCAACGCCGTAGGCGCGGACCCAGTCCACAGGTGGGAGTGGCACCTGTTCAAACGTCTTGCCTTGGTTGTTCTGCCATAGCGAAATCCCAGGCGAACCCCCATGAGTAAACGCCAGGTCCATCCAGCCATCGTGGTTGAAATCGAGCACAGCAACACCCACGGTTTTCGCTGGCATAGAACCGGACCACCGCTCCCGCGACGGAAACTTGCCTTCCCGGGGATTCTCAAAGATGACCGGTGACTTGCTGGCTCCCGTTACCACCAAGTCGATGGCCCGGTCGTTGTTGTAGTCGGTGCCGACCACCGACCGGCTCTGCACAACGCCGGACAGACCCGTCGATTCTGTGACGTCGGTGAAGGTTCCGTCACCGTTGTTGCGAAACAGCCGATCGTGACCTTGTGAGTCACATTTCTCCGGTGATTCCCATGTGCAGTGTTCCCCGGAGTCCACTACGTACAGGTCAAGGTCGCCGTCGTGATCGTAATCGATGAAGTTCACGGCGGACACAATGCCATCCGCTAGCTTGATGCCTGCTTCCGTCGTCACATTCTTGAACGTTCCGCTCTTCTCGTTGTGAAACAGGTTGACGCTAGATGAACCGATGGTGGTAATGGCAAAGTCAGTGGCACCATCATTGTCGTAGTCGCCCACAGCGCAACCAGTTCCATGGACCAGTGGCAACCCAACCTGCTTCGTAACGTCTTCGAACTTGCCTTTGCCTAGGTTGTGATATAGCGTCAGCCCTGTGCTCGGCCCGTTATCCGCAAGCAATAGGTCGATGAGCCCATCGCCGTCATAGTCCAGAAAACAAGCACCCGAATCTTGGAAACGCATTCCGGCGGCCGGTTCCCTGAGCAACTTGCTCTCGATTCCAGAATCCGCGGTGGTTGGCACAAATCGAACTTGAATCGCCGCCGGCACCTTCTCCACCGCTCCCGGCGACTCCTCCGCCCGCGAGTACTGCCCCTGCTCGCCGTAGGTCAGGCTCATCGGCGAGCCCAGCTTGTTGTCTTTGATGTATTGGAATTTCTTCAGATGATCGCGCGCGTGATCGGAATCGCCCGACTGCTGATAGGCGCGCGAAAGTCCGAACTCCGCCGACGCATGCAGCGGATTCAACATGAGCGCGTGCTGGAAGGCCTCAATCGCCGGCGGATACTGCCGAGCCTGCGCGTACGCGGTTCCCAGGAAATACCACGTGTCGGCGTCGGAGGGATCAATCTCGGTCACATGCTTGAAGGCTGCGATCGCGTTGTCGGTGTCGCTGGTGTTCTTGTAATACAGGCCGAGGTTGTACCACCCGTGCGCTTCCTTGGGGTCCTGCTTCACCAGGTCTTCGAGAAGCGCCTTGGCTTCATCCACCTTCTGCAGATTGAGCAACGCCACGCCGCGATTTAGTTTCGCCACTTCCAACTTCGGATCCTGCGCGCTGGCCGCCTCAAACGATCGCAACGCCTTTTCGAACAGCTGCTGATTCATGTAGGCGACGCCGATATTGTTCAGGCGGGCCGCCTCCTTCGCCTGGGCAGCCGGATCGGCATCCGACGCCCGATAAGGGGACGCCGCAAACCATCCCGCCGCCAGCAACACCAGCGCCGCCATTCCCACAACGCGCATCGATCTCATGACCCGAACCTGCTCCATCCGGTGCCCTCGCTCAATCTTGGCTTTGTAAGAGTTTCCGCCAGAAAGGATACCAAGGAGTCGCAGCAGCACACCAATGGCACCACAGCGGCTGCCTTACGTGAGGACCGCCCGACGCGATCGTCAGGGGAAAGAAGCCGCGCCGTCTCGGCGGCTGTCCGGCGGGCGCCGTCGCCCGCCGCGGCAAAAGCGACGAGCGCCCTCGGCACAGCCGGAAAGGTATCAGCGCCACTGATTCTTAGCGACCTTCACGGTCGCGGCGGCACCGTGCGTTTCCCGTACGCCCGCGTCCCCACCACTCCCGTGCCTTCCTTAAGCGTGACCGTCTGATCTCCGGCTACGCCAGACAAGGTATCCACCTGCCCGCTCGGCCACTGTACTTCGACGGTATCCGCCTTCGCCGCTTCGCCCAACCCGAACGTCAACACCAGTTCGCTCTGCGAAAGATAACTCGATCCGCTGCGCAGCATCTGCCACTGCTTCGCGCTGCCCGAAGTCACACGCACCACCGCGCCGATCCCATCGCGATTCGACTTCGTTCCCAACAGCTTCACCCGCAAACTGTGATTGGTCCCACCCTCGTTGTGAAACAGCCACGCCCCCCCGCCGTTGGTGGTGACCAGCACGTCCAGCGCGCCATCATTGTCGATATCCGCGTAGGCCGCACCCCGCGCGACTTTCGGACTGGCGAATGCTCGGCCCACCTGCGCTGTCACTTCCTGAAACTTCCCGCCGCCCAGGTTCCGGAACAGATGCGGAGGCTCGGCGTACGACACCCGCTTCTGCACGCGCTCGATCTCGTTCTCGATGTGCCCATCGGCCACGAAAATGTCGAGCCACCCGTCGTTGTCATAGTCGAAGAAAAAGCACCCAAAGCCCAACGTGACCAAAGTATTCCGGCCTACCTCCGAGCGCGGCGCCTCATCGACGAACAAGCCGTTACCTTCGTTGTGATACAGCGAGATCATCTGGTTCGCAAAATTGGTGATGATCAGGCTCGGATGCCCCGACCGGTCGTAATCTCCCGCATCCACGCCCATGCCCGCGCGAGCCACGCCGTCTTCACTGAACGCAATTCCCGCCGCGACCGCCTTCTCCTCGAACGTCCCATTCTGCTGGTTGAGATATAGCTTGTTCGGCTGTGTGTCGTTCGCCAGCAGGATATCGGGCCAGCCATCGCCGTTGTAGTCGAGAATCGCCACGCCCAGGCTCTTCGACGTGGGATCGTTCAGCCCAGCCTTCTGCGTGGCATCCTCAAACTTTCCGCCGCCGAGGTTGTGCCACAGTCGCGCCGATGTCCCTTTATACGATTCGGGAGTGCAGTACGATTTGTGCGCCCCGTCGAGCGTGCAATAGATATCGGTCTGCTGTGACCACTGCACATAGTTTGAGACCACGAGGTCAAGTTTGCCGTCGCGGTCGTAGTCCACCCAGGCTGCGCTGGTCGAAAACTCGTTCGGACCCCACAGCCCTGCCGCCTTGGTGACGTCGGTAAACGTTCCGTTCCCGTTGTTATGAAACAGATGACTCTGCCCCAGGGCCGTGATGAACACGTCGTCGTGGCCATCGTTGTCGTAATCGCCCACCGCAACTCCCAGACCGAACATCGCAACCGCCAGACCCGCTTTGCGGGTGACATCGGTAAACGTTCCGTCGTGGTTGTTGTGGTAGAGCTTCAAGGTTGACGGCGCTTTCGCACGCCCCGGCCAGTCTTCCCCATTCACAATCAAGATGTCGGGATATCCGTCGCCATCGTAGTCAACGAACGCGCAGCCCGGCCCCATGGTCTCAGGCAGATATTTCTTCCCGAAGGCCGCATTGTTGTGCGTGAAATGAATTCCGGCTTGTGCCGTGATGTCGCGAAACGTGACGCCCTGTGCCGATGCCCTGCCAGACGCGATCGCAGCCAGCGAGAATAGGAACAATAGAAGAGTAATCTTGCGCATGAGAACTCTAGGCACTATCGCGAAGCACCCGCCAGGGTCGTGGTGTGGACCGGGCGCCTGCGGGCAACCGCCTTGTTCGGCACTCCGGGCAGCGGCACCGACACATGCTCGTGCACGCTCTGGCGCTCGTTATTGTCTTCCGGATGCAGCTGCCGATACGGACCGGTGATCGTCTGCGAAGCCTCGTCGGCCTTGAACCGCAAATAGCGTTCCTGATGCTCTTTGGCCAGCTGGTCGTTGCCTAAACCGCTGTAGCACAGCATCAGGTTGTAATGCGCCTGCAGGTCCTCGGGGTCAATTTCCAACACCGACTCCAGCACCTTGACCGCGTCCGGATACTTGCGCTCGAGAAACAGGATCCGTCCGAGATCATTCAGCGCCACGCGATCCCGCGGGTACTGCGCCAGGACCGTGCGCAGGTGATCGGCCGCTGCGTCGTAGTTCCCATCCGCCCGCAGAACTTTTGCGTAAAAGAAGTTGGTCCTCGCCAGCTGCGGACTCAGAGCCAGCGCCTTCTCCAGCACGGTGCGCGCTCGATCCATATCGCCCTCCTGCACCGCAGCGCGCCCGATGTTGACCCACCCATCGGGATTCTTGGGGTCGATCTCGGTCACCCTCTCGAACGCGGCGGCCGCACCCTTCAAATCGCCTTGGAGAAAGAGTCCGATGCCGTAGTCGTTCCATCGCTGCCAGTCTTCGGCCTTCACCTCCACCTTCGGCGCCGGAACTGGGGAACCTTTCGCCGCCACCGGCAAGGTGACCTCGTTTTCGGCGATCGCGACAATGGGAACGTCGGGAACCTTCTCTTCTTTGGCGGAAACTCCGTTCAGGGACGCATCCAGCGTAAATTTCCGGTCGTCGAAGTTCGCCGTGACTTGCTCGGGGTGAGATTCGTCCGGCTGTCCCACAAACGAGAACTGCGTCCCCCACCAGGCGAACTTCCGGTAGCACAGACGCGCATGCAGCGTGATCTTGTTTCCTGCGTTATCGGGAATGTGGACGCGATAGTGCACCGTGTCTGCGGCCCCGGGCGGAATTAGGCGAACGTACACCACTGCCCGCGTCGCCCACGCATTGCGCTTGTTAATCGGATTCCCGTGTCCATCCACTTGCAGCGAGCGATAGAAGTGCGCCCCTTTCTCCACCGGGCCTTTGCCGCCGTCTTCAACCATCCCACTCCAGAAAATCGTCTGCCCCTGGTCGTCAGTCCCCTTCAGTTCGAGCCAGGTGTCGTAGGCATCGACGGTTCCGCCGGGGAAGAAATGGCCGATCTTCTTGGTGCGGACCACTACGTCCACGCGCACCGTGTCGCCGCGCCGAAGCGCGGGCTGCACGCGGTTCAACGGCGCAGTTAGAGGAGCCACCTCTCCCGCCGCTCCCGGATTGATCTTCGTCTCCGCCTCTTCGCCGACGGCGAACGTCGTCGACAGTTCCGTCTCGCCCGACGCGCCCGGCTGGGCCACCATCTGCGCGGGAGAGAGCGCGAAAATGTCGACGCTTAGAATCCCCGATTTCAGAAAGCTTTCCGTAGCCTGCAGCTGCTCGGCATCGCCATTCGCGGTGGGCAACGCCGTGTTCGCAGCCGGAAAGCGGTGCGAGTGCACCTGCCCGGCGATGTTGCCCAGGTCGTTCGAGCGCTCCATCGGCATATGGCAATCCGCGCACTGCTGCGGCTGCTTCGGATAATAGAAAGACCGCGCCCCCTGCCCCGACACGCCACTCGCCTGCCAGTTGTCATATTCGTTGAATCCGCGGAACCAGCGGTAACTGTTCACGGGCACGTCGAGGTGCACCTTGTGACAGGAAGAACAGAACTCCGCCGTCTGCTCCTTCATGAACGGCTTCAGGAACGCTCGCCGGTGCGGCTCCGGATTCAACTTCACCAGGAAATCGTGCATGTACCGCACCAACGGATTTTTGCTCGCGGCCAGCTCATGCAACTCAGGATATTCCAGGTAGAAATCCCCCTGGCCCATGGTCGACTTCACCGCAGCAATCGAGTGGCACATCATGCAACCCAGTCCTGCCTGCGCCGGAGGCGTGTGCACGATCTGCTTGATGGGCGTATCCATCAGCCCGGCGTACAGCACCGCCGGATCATGGCACCCTCCGCACCACTTCGAAGGCCGCGTCCCGATCGTATCCTGCATGTACTCGATGCTTTTGCGATACCACTGGTTATTGAAAGAAGAAAAATGGTGAGCCGAGCTATACCACTGCCGATAGATGTCTTCGTGGCAGCGCTTGCACGAATCCGACTCCATGAAGAACTTGCTGGGGATCTTCCGGTGGCCATACACCTGCGCGGAGCTGGGGAAGAACGGCCCCTGCGGACCGTCGCCTTCCTGCTCCATATTCGGAGGTGGCATCTCCGGATTCTCGATCTTGCTCCGATTTGCCCAGCGCGATTCGCGGGTGTAGCGCAGACCCGCACCCACTCCCGCGAGCAACACCAGGCAAACCGCCACGCGTGCCCTCGCCGCGCCCGTTCCCGTGCCCAGCCAACCCCGCCGCCCCGCCGCCTCCGCGATAAGCAGCCCCAGAGCCGCAGCACAGGTTACGATGTGGGCGTACATCCAGTTCCACTCGGACCGCAGCGTCCCGGTGTGAATCAGCCACAGCCCTATACCCGCGCCCATCAGGAATAGCATCCATCCCGCCGCGAATACCCGACTTCCTTCGCGCAGGAGCCGCCGCAACCACACCAACACCCAAAAGGTCGCCACGATACCACCCACCGCGTGCAGCAGGACGATCCCCGCGTACTCCACGTTCGGTTGCGGCAACGCGTACAAATACACCGCCGAGGCGGCAAGGAATCCGACCAGCGCGAAAAGCAGTTTTTGTCCAAGGGACTTCTGTGCAGGAGCCATGCTGGAACTCGTCGGAAACGCACGTCGCGCCCACATCGCGACGAAGCGTAAACTCATGATCCCGGCGAGTTTAATGCCCGAGCTGCGGACGCGTAATAGTATAAAAATACTAGCTGTGCTGGGACTGTAACTTCGCGTTCTCCGCCTTCGCCTGCTTTAGGATTGGAATGCTTTCGTCGGCGCTGTTCCAGATCGAGAGGAACTGTTCGTACTCGGCCTTCGCGCCGCTGCGATCGCCACTCATGGCTTTCGCTCGAGCGACCTCGAGGTGAGCCAAAGCTCCCAGCGGAAATTGCGACACGATCCCGCGATGACTCAGAAGCTTCTCAAACTCCCCTGCCGCTGCATCCCCTTTCTGCGTTCCCAGATAGGCGATCCCACGAAGGTATGCCGGGTACAAGGTCCCCAAATCCGACAGCGGATCCACCACCGCTAACTCCATCGCACTCGCCGCTTCAAGCGTGACCAGCGCCTGGGCCGGATTCCCACGCTGCAAATCGATCGCCGCTCGGATCGTCGGCACCCAGTACCGCCGCAAAATCGTGTTGGTCGGAAATTCTTTCTCTAACTGATCCGCTATCCCCTGAGCCCGCTCGGCGTCGCCCGCACGCGCCAGGGCCAACGCAGCCAGCACTCGGACGTCGCGGCCGGGCGCCCGGAGCAGCGCCCCTCGCACATGCTGCTTCGCCTCGACCGCATCACCAAACTCGGCTTCACGCAAGCCTTCATTCACCTCCCACAGAGCGGCGGCCTCCGGAGAATCCGCCCGCACCGCCGCGTCCACCGCCCGCCGGGACCATTCGCGCGCGTTCGAAAGCGATCCACGATAGGCCTGGCTGTCGGATTCGGCCGAAAGCAGCGCGTCTTCATCGCCCGACCTTCCCCCGGCCCAGTCCAGTTGCTGCTTCATGCCAGCCGCGTCCCCACGCAGGAACGCGAGCCGGTACATGCACATCCTTAAATACCCGCCATCCAGCTTGTGCGCCAGAGCTTGGTCGATCAGCTTCTGCGCGTCGTCGAACCGGTTCAGGGCCAGGTACGCCTGCGCCAGATTTCCATACGTGGTCAGCGCGTTGGGATCGATGCGCAGCGCCTCCTCGGTCTGCGCCACGGCCTGCTCGTATTGGCCGAGCATGATCGAATCAGCGCCCAAATTCACTCGCATATTCGAATCGCGCGGATAGTTCTGGATCCACAACTCGTACACCTGCACTTCCTTCTCGATCTCGCCCGTCACAAACGCGTAGTAGAACCCCTCGATGCGCAGCTTTTCTTTCTCACTGACATGCTGGCGCAATGCGTACGCCTTCTTCAGGCTTTCTGCCGCCTGGTCCGCTTCTCCCCGGTCAGCGTAGGACAAGCCCAGGTCGGCATAGGCCATCGCGAACTTCGGATCCAGCTGGATCGCCCGCTTGTAAAAAGGAATCGCCTCGGCGTATCCGGCGGCCCGCTCCGTCTTCGCGGCCATGCTATACGCCTGAAGTGCCTCCAGCGACGGAGTAGTGGCTTCAATCGGTGTGGCGTACTTCTGCACCGACGCCAGCGACTCCCCCAGCTTCTGCCGCACGTTGTCGGCCACGACATCGAGCGCCTTCAGAACGTTCTCCTTGCTTGCAGCCGACTCCTGGTCCTTGGCCAAGGTCGCGCCTCCGCTGCAATCGTCGGCCTCCAACCCAATCAGATATTGCTGTCCAAGGGCGGCGATCGATCCCTTCAAGACCGCCTTCGAGCCCGTGCGCACGCAGATCTCGTTCGCCAGGTCCGATGTAATCGACTGGTTCGCTAGCTTGCCCATCAGCTGCAAGGTCTCGTTCACTTTTTGGTCGGGAAGGATGTTCAGGAAGGGCGATTGTCCCAGGTTCACGGCCAGAGCTTGTTTCAGGGACTCATCGAACACCGGATCCCCTGTACGGTTGGTGAAGTCCGCCAGCATCACGGTGTCTTTCTCGGTCAAGGCCGATGCATGGCGAGGCCGCGAATAGAACCCAATCGCCGCTACCGCCCCCAAAATCGTCACCACGATCCCCGTCCGCCAGGCCCGCTTTCTCGCACTTGCCGAATCGAAGACCACAGTTCCCGAGATCGGCCGGGTCACGGCGGTGGACGCCGTTGACCCCGTGCACATCCTCCCCGAGTCGTCCGCGGGATGCGTTCCCGAGCTCCCCATGCCCGGTTTGAGTTTTCCGCTGTCGGTATCGCGCTTCAGCCGTTGCAGGTCGGCACGCATCTCCGAAGCATGCTGGTAGCGCAGCTCACGGTCTTTTTCCAACGCCTTAAGAATGATGTCCTGTAGCGGCCCCGGCAGATCCGGACGCACCTGCGCCGGGCGCACCGGATCGTGCTCCAGGATCTGGTTGAAGATCACACCCTCGCTCTCGCCGCGAAACGGCAGCATCCCCGTCGCCATCTCGTACAACGTGGCCCCGAAAGAGAACAGATCGGTGCGCGCGTCGAGCGCCTTCACCCGGATCTGTTCCGGCGACATGTAGGCCACCGTCCCCAGCGCCGTACCCGGGCTGGTCAGGTGCCGCTCCACGGTGGTTCCCGAAGCGCTTTCATCCGGGCTCGCCGGCGCGGTGCTCTTGGCCAGCCCGAAATCCAGAATCTTCGCGTGTCCGCGCTTGGTCACGAAGATGTTGCCCGGCTTGATATCGCGATGGACGATGTCGGCGGCGTGCGCCGCATCCAACCCGTCGGCCACTTCGATGCCGAGGGAGATCACGCTGTCCAGATCGAGCGGCCGCCCCGCGATGCGGTACTTCAGGGTCACGCCCTCGAGGTATTCCATGGCGATGAAGGGCTGCCCTGCGTGCTCGCCGATTTCATAGATGGTGCAGATATTGGGATGATTCAGCGCCGACGCCGCCCGCGCTTCTCGGCGAAACCGCTCCATAGCCAGCGGCTGCCGCGCCACCTCTTCGGAGACAATCTTCAGAACCACGAACCGGCCGAGTTGGAGATCCTCGGCCTTATAGACCACACCCATCCCCCCGCCACCCAGCTTCTCGATGACGCGGTAATGCGAGATGACCCTTCCGACCAACGCCCCTCCCCCTCAGTCCAGCCATGGTAGGAGCGGGCGGTGGGCAAGTCAACGCGGGGGGATAGCTCATACACCCCGGGATAGCTACACGGGGCGAGGGCGCGTGGGAGCGCAGCTTAAACAATGTGCAGATACTCAGCTGCGATGTCTTGGGAGTTCAATATTTCTTCACGAAGCCTTGACCAAGTCTTTACGCCTCTCTGCGCGTCGACATTGCGCACGCCCTGTCTGCCTCTTCCGGTGAGCTAACGCTTTCAGTGGATGAACTCCTGCACACTGCGTCGGAAGTCACGCATAACCCATTTGGAAATCAATCGGCCTAGAAATCGACTTTCATCCTTATGGGTGGGCCGCAGGGCCCATGGGAACTCAGAATGTAAACAAATGGCTTCCCTTGTCGAAGTGAATGGTTCGGTGGATGCTGAAAGACGAGTTTCCTACGGAGTTTCTCTCTTTCCCTGAAAGAGGACGGGACAATCGTTGCCTGACCCAGAGCCCGTACCCCATATCTCTTCATTTGCGTTTTGTGCGTATAAGTAGGGTAGGATCGAACGTCGTCCAGACCGCCCTTGCAGCCGTCACACCCCCGGCGGCCTCCGATACCCCCCGCACTCCCGCTCCAGTTCCCCCGCCACCGCCAGCACCAACTCTTCTTCCCACGGCCTCCCCACAATCTGCACCCCGATCGGCAACCCCTCCGCCGACTGTCCCACCGGCACCACCGCTCCGGGATTGCCCAGCAGGTTGAACCACTCCGTGTAACTCCACGCGTCGAGATACTTCACCATCTTGTTTTCGATCCGCCACGCGCGCTCGCCATGCCGGAACGCGGGAATCGCCGCCGCCGGACATAGCAGGATGGGAATCACCTGCATCTGCGCCAGAATCTGCGACCGCACTTCATCCCGCTGTAGCCACGTATACAGCAGTGTGTGCCCCGTATGCGGAGGCTCCACCGTCACCCACCCCAGAAACTCCTTCAGCAGCGGCGACACGTCTTCTGCCTGCCCCTTGATCATCGGGTTCAGCAGCATTCCGCCCGCCGTCCCAAACAGCTTCCACCACAAATCCCGCGCCTGTTCCAGCCCCTCCGGACGAAACGGGACCACCTGGAATCCCGCGCGTTCCAAACCTTCCACTGCACTCTGCACCGCGGCGCGCGTCTCTGGCGTCACCGGCGTTCGCCCATCGTCCTCGAAATAGCCGATACGAGTTTGCTTTAACTCCTCGCGCGAAATTTTCCTCAATGGCACCGGCGACGACGACGGATCGCCATCGTCCGCCCCAGCCATCGCTTCGAAGAGCGCCTGCAGGTCTCCCACCGTCCGCGCCATCGGACCCACCACCCCCAGCAACGCGAACGGCCCCGCCGACGCAGGATAATGCCCCGTCGCTGGAATCCGCCCCGGTGTCGGCTTCAGGCCGCAGATGCCGCTGAAGTGCGCGGGTACCCGGATCGATCCGCCGCCGTCGCTGCCCACGCCACCCGCCGAACATCCCGCCGCCATTGCCGCTGCCTCGCCGCCGCTTGACCCGCCTGCCGTCCGCTCCAGGTCCCAGGGATTGTTAGTGCGCCCATAAAGAAGATTGTCGGTCTCCCAGGCCATCAACAACTCGGGCGTATTGGTGACGCCTAGGACGATCGCTCCCGCCTCGCGCAGTCGCGCGACCAGAACCGCGTCCCGGGGCGCGATATTGCCCGCCCGCAGTTTCGTCCCCGACTCGCAGCGCAGCCCGGCCACATCGAGCGAGCTCTTGATGCTGATCGGCACGCCGTGTAGGGGCCCGTAGAACTTCCCGCGCGTCGCCGCTGCTTCGAGGGCCCGCGCATCCCGTCGCGCGCGCTCCTGGTCCACATCCACAAACGCATTCAGCCGCGGATTCACTTCGGCGATCCGCGCCAGGTGCGCGTCCACCAGTTCCACCGGAGAGATTTTTTTCTGACGTACTTGTTCTGCCATCGCCAGGGCAGAAAGAAAGTTCAACTCACTCATTGAGACATCAGCCTCAAAAACGCAAAGGCCGAGTCTAGCACGCTGAAATGAGCAGTGAAGAAGGCTGCAGGCCGAGTCTCCAGATCAGAAGCCGGGTATGGCGGGCATGACAGGCAAGGGTCTCACAATAAAACGGCTGGTATCACGGCACGGCTTCAGCCGTGCCGTAGAAACACTTTTCCCCGGACGCCTTTAGGCGCCGCGGCCAACAAGCGTGCCAGGAGTTCCTCTCCTTGACGTCCTCAGCGTCCTTAGCGGCTGTTGTTTCCGACCTTTGCGGTCAAAAGCTTCCGCCCGCTCCGGAAGATTGCAGGTTTTCGGCCGTCACGATTCGGCTCTCGATGCCATCGACTGGTGACTGGCTCTCGCCCGTGCCGCCACCCGCTTCCGCGTCTCTTTCTTCGGACTCCGCTTGGCCAGCCACGCCTGCAGTTGCCGGCGAGCGTTCGGCGCCAGGTCGTTAAACAGAATGCCCGCGCGCCCGGTGTCGTCGGCCCAAATGACTTCGCCATTTCCCTCGATCAAGTGCACTGTTCCCGGGAGAATGAATCGCAAAGGCACATCTGCAGCCGGCAATGGTTCCGAAGCCTGCACGGAAAGGCCAACTTCACTCAGTTCGAGGACCAGGGCCGGTACCGGACACACATCACCAAATCGCAAGTAGACCAACGACTCGGTTTTTTGTCGGGCCGAGCGTCTGCGGTCGGGCACCATGAACGCCCGCCCTGCGCGCAACGAGCGCGCGACCTGTTCCATCAACAGCGGCTTGTACAAAACAAAATTTGCGCCTGCCTGGAGGGTACTGCCGATGTCAGTCATAGCATCGATCATGGCGAACACCACCGGCCGCCGCCGTGCGGGCGAGAGCCGCGCCATCTTCACCACCTGCGCCGCGCCGGACAAATCGAAATCCACCACCAGCGCCGAATAGTGTCCCAGCGCGAGCAGTTCCATCGCCTGCGGCCCTGAGGTGCATAAGTCCTCGTCGATTTCCAGGTCTTCGAGAGCGCTCACCAGCACGTGCATCGATTCGTGCTCGCGGCACATGAGTAGCGCATTCAGCTTCATACCGCGCAGCTTATGCCTGCGGTGCAGCCCGGTAAAGTAACGCCAGTAATAGGGATTTTCTTACCAAAGGTGGGTGCGTTTCGAGGGCAGAAATCCGGCTCAGGCGCCGACCAATTTCTCCAGCCTCGGCTTGCTGAGGATCATCAGGTTCGATCCCGCGCAACTGGGCAATCTACTTTTCCCGGATTTCCCTGCGGATACGCGCCGGCGTAGTTGATCCGCTCGAGTTCCTGAAGCGTCCCCTGGGGACTTGCCAAACTAGGCTGCGCCGAAGCGACGGGTCGCTCTTGCTCGGAAGTAACCCGTCATCGCCGCGAGGTGCCCAACTTGCCCAGCCTAGGAAGAAGCCTTGGCCGGTTCTGCCGGGAAAAAGTCGTCCATCGGGAAGCCCTGATCTTGCCAAGCCTTGAGCCCGCCGAGCAGCGGCCGCACCTTGATGATCCCCATCTTCTTCAGGTCCATGGCGACCTTCGCGCTGGTGGCCTCGCTGGGGCATGTACAGTACAGGACGATGTCTCGATCACGCGGAATTTCGGCATTCCGCACAGGCAATTCATCGGGGGAAATTCGCACCGCTGTCGGCACTGTCCTCGGATCCACCACAAATTCCAGCATGTGGCGCAGATCCACAATGAAGGGCCGCTCTCCGCGGTCGAGGTTCGCTTTCAAATCCTCGACGGTAATGCGGGACACGCGCAGCGAGCGGATGAATCGCTCTCTTTGTACGTATTTCCACACCACTTTCCCTATCCCAGCCACGACCAGGCCGACCAACGCCCAGCCCGCCGCCTCCGCCAGCAGCACACCAATCGGGAGCTTGCGTGCCGGGATGTAACCCACCAACGCGAAACAAGCCGCCCACAATAGCGACCCCAGACCATTTACCAGGAGGAAACGGTCGCGCGGCATTCCCGACAGGCCTGCGACGGGCGGGGCCAATCGCCCCACGCCCGGAACAAACTTGGACGAGATCAGGGCGCTGGTGGTATGGCGCCCAAACGCATCCTCCGACCGACGCACGCACGAGTCCGGCTCCAGTGAAACCTTGCAAAGCAGCCGCAGCACCGACGCTCCCCGCTGCCGCCCGAGCTCATACCACAGCGAGTCTCCAAGCTCGGCCGCCACTGTCGTGAGCAAAATGATCCCTGACAGGCTCAGATCTCCGAGCCCCGCCACCGCCCCGGCCGCAATCATCACCGGCGTCACCAGCAGGGGCAACCCAATCCGCTCCAGCAAGGCCACCAGGAACAGCCACAGGTAGCCGTGCCGGATGATTTCCTGTACATGTGGATTCATTCCAACGCCCCAATCTTCGCCCGAACGTAGGTCCCGGTCACCTCGTCATTCCGACACCCGAGCGCAGCGAGGAAGGAGGAATCTGCTGTTCTTCGGCGTCGGGTTATGTGGAGACATGCCAGCCCGGAACGCGCAGCTCTCCCCTACCGCACCTTACTCAAATACTGATGCACCATTTGGACGGTAATCGACCCTTCCCCTACCGCCGACGCCACCCTCTTGATGGACGAGTGCCGGGTATCCCCCGCCGCAAACACGCCCGGAATCACGCTCTCAAAGATGAACGGATCCCGCTCCTCTTTCCAGCCCTTCGGCCCAATCCCATTTCCATCCCGCGGCAAAAGCGATCCCGTAAGCAGATATCCTCGCTCATCCATGGGAAGCTTCCCGCGCAGCCACCCCGTACACGGCACAGCCCCTATAAAGATAAAGAGCGCGCTGGTGGGAACAGTCCGGGTTTCCTCCGTCCCATGGTTCAGGATCGTGATCGACGACAGATGATCCTCGCCGTGCACTTCCATCACTTCCGACTGCAACTCCACCTGAATATTCGGAACCTCCCGAATCTGGTCGATCAGGTACTGCGACATGCCCTTCTGCAGCGAGTCCCCCCGCACCAGCATCGTCACCGAATGTGCGAACTGCGCAAAATAAACAGCCGCTTGCCCCGCCGAGTTGGCTCCGCCAATCACATACACATCCTCGCCTGCGCACAGTTGCGCTTCGGTCATCGACGAACCGTAGTACACGCCCGCTTCCTGCAATCGCTCCAGCCCCGGAATGTCCAACTTCTTCCACGAGAGCCCGCTGGCGATCAGCAACGCATGACAACTGATCTCACTCCCGTCGCGCAGCTTTATGAACCGGTAGGGACCGTCCACTCGCAGTCCCACCGCTTCTTGGGGCGAAAGAATCTCGGCGCCAAACCGTTTGGCCTGCGTAAACGCCCGCCGCGCCAGATCAGCCCCCGTCAGCCCGGAAGGAAATCCAAGGTAGTTCTCGATGCGGGAACTCATCCCCGCCTGTCCGCCCGGCGCCGACCGCTCCACCAGCAAGGTTTTCAACCCCTCTGACGCCCCGTAGACTGCCGCGGCCAATCCTGCCGGTCCTCCACCTACAATCACGAAATCATAGAAAGAGGTTTCCGCCCGGGTGCGCAACCCGATTCGGGCCGCCAGCTCATCCACGGGAGGATTTGACAGCACCTCGCCCCCCGGCAGAACCACCAGGGGCAGCGACGCCGTCTTCAGATCTACGCCCGGAAGCAGCTGCTCCACTTCCTTGTCCGGAGCCGCAATCTCCACATCTGTCCACTGGTAGGGCACCTGGTTCCGTCCCAGGAAATCCTTAAGCTGGTGGCTGGCCGGAGACCACCGCGTACCCAGCACCCGCAGGCCCGAGTACGGCGCCGAATACCCCGCCTTCCAGTCCTCTAACAGATCATCGAGCACCGGATACAGCTTCTCTTCGGGCGGATCCCACGGCTTGAGCAGGTAGTAATGGACCTTCGCGGTATTGATGGCCGCGATAGCCGCGTTCGTGTCCGCATACGCCGTCAGCAACGCCCGCTTCGCCTGCGGGAAAATCTGCATCGACTGGCCCAGCACTTCGAGCCCCGACATTTGCGGCATGCGCTGGTCGGCCAGCATCAACGCGACGCTGTCGCCACGTGTCTTGAGCTGCTTCAACAGGTCCACCGCCTCGTTCCCGGAGCCTGTCCCCAGGACGCGGTAATCCCTCCCGTACTTGCGCCGCAGGTCGCGCTCTACCGCGCGCAGAACCTCGGGTTCGTCGTCCACACTGACAATTGCCGGTGCCGCTGCCGCTGCCATCCCCGCTCCTTGAAGGAACCATAAACTCAGTCAAACAAACCTTGCGCTTGCGTGGTTAGACGCCCGTTACCCCGATTTGGATTCGCACCCTCGCGTGGCTTCCTCATAATTTATATCTTGTCATTCCGATGCGCGAGCGCAGCAAGGCAGGAGGAATCTGCTTCTTGGCGCATGGAGTATGCCCGAGGGCCAGTCCAAGGCGCATCGGATTGCCCGCCTTGCCAGGTCGCTGTGTGGCAGCCCACTTTCATGGCCATACAATCCGTTCGTAAAGATCGCGCAAACGCTTTCCCCTGCCCGGATTCACCATCTCAACGAACGTGACTCGGCCTTCGAGATGCGCGCGGAAGTGCGGATGTTCTTCCCGATTCTGGCTGGTTGGTCCCTGGCGTACGCAGTTGGCAAGCGTGGCCTTCAGAAGATCGAAATCGAGCCGCATGACATTCAACCGCTGGTTCGCGACCAAGCCGGCCAGATGTTGCCGCACGCCCTGCCGCATGACCCGGGTCTTGCGGTGATTGACCAGAAAACCCTCTTCGTGCAGGATGGCGGCGACGTGGATTGAGAATCGCACGGGGCTCTTGTCGAGCCCTTCGCCCCCGGAGAACGCCAAGTCATCGGCATAGCGCGTGTACTCTGCTCCCACCGATTTCGCCAGGCCGGCCAGGCGGCAATCCACCCGATAGGCGCAAAGATTCGCCAGCGCCGGCGAGGTCGGCGCACCTTGCGGCAAATGCGGCCGCGCGTAGAGCAAGCGCGCTTCCCCTACAACATTGGGATCAACCTTGCCTGCCAGCTCCCTCCACACCTCCCGAGGCGTCGCGGTGGTGCACAGGCCGCCGAGCTGATCAGCGACTGTTTCCGGATATCCCATCACTCGAAACAACGTCTGAATCCTCGCAGCCGCAAACGTCGGGAAGAAATCCTGCAGGTCCATCCGCAACACAGCGCGTCGCCCGACGTGAGGCGCGACAAATGTCTTGATCGATCGGCCTTTGAGAAAGCCCTGCGCTGCGGGATGGGGTGGGACCCTTTCGAGAATGCGCGACAGAATCTGTCGCTGCACCTCCTTCAAGCGATTCTTGGGTGCCTCGATCAGCCGAATGTTGCCCGATGGCTTCGTCAGGACACGGTAGTGATAGTGTCGAAGCTGAGGACGCTTGAGCCGGTACCCGAGCCCTTTGAGATCGGCGAACCAGAACAGGTCGCCGATGTCAATTCCGAGCCATTCAGCCAGGGCGCCGACGGACTCAATCGGCGGAACACCCCACCGTAAAGCCGCCCCGACCGGCTGCATGCGCTGCGGCTCGTTCAGCCATTCCGCCACCCACAATTCGTCGAAATACTTCGACCGAGCGCGCCGAAGCCCTTTGTCACGGGAAAGGAATTGAACAACGTCGCGTTGCCGCGGGCGTACGCCTCCCGCAAATGTTCGCACATAGCGCGTAGCGAGCGGACGAAGCCAGCGCCAACGTCTGCCCACGGTCCGCGCCAGGCGGGCGGTGATGGAATCCACACTCTGCTCTCCGGTCAGGACAGACGCAGCGAGAGCGCGCAACAGGACAGAGCGGGACATAGCAGAAACCAGCGGAACGCTCCAACGAGTCTCACCTTGCGTGAGCAGTTCTGCGCAGGGCGCAGTTGAGCTCAAGCGACGGAATGCCAGTTCTTCACGTTTCCCCGGGGTAACCCCGGAGAGGCTAAACCGAGCTCGAAAGCTCGATCCAACCAGGCTTGGAGCGCTCCGCCAGCCAGATCATACTAGCAATGATCTGGGCTAGAATACTCTCCGACCGGAGGAGTCCCTTGGCCCATCCACCCCGCTTCCTCAAAATCGTCGACGACGCCAAAACTCGCGTCCGCGAAACCACCGTCGATATCATCAAGTCCCGCATGGATCGCGGCGATCAGTTGACTCTGGTCGACGTCCGCGAGGACAGCGAGTTCGCCAAAGACCACCTGCCCGGCGCCATCCACCTGGGCAAAGGCGTGATCGAGCGGGACGTCGAGCAGAAAATCCCCGACCTCAATACCGAACTCGTCCTCTACTGCGGAGGCGGCTTCCGCTCCGCTCTCGCCGCCGACAACCTGCAAAAAATGGGTTACACCAACGTGGTTTCGATGGACGGCGGCATCCGCGACTGGCGCGAAAAAGGCTACCCGCTCAGCAAGGGCTAGTCGCTCGCGTACGGCAAACCTCTGAACGCGTTTCTGGGAGGAGACCTTCCCTTGAAGACTCGGCCGTTCCCCGTCTTGCTGCTCTCAGCAGCGTTTCTCTCCGCCACTTTACCCGCCGCCCGCGCCGCCGACTCTCAAAAAAAGCTTCGAGACGGTCGTCTACATCACCGTCGCTGGCCCGCTGAAAATGAAGGATCCCCAGTGGCTCGAATCTAGTTGGGCCAGCGTCAGCAGCCAGCTCCACGTCGACAAGCTCTACATTGAAACCTATCGCAGCCGCGTGCTGGCCGATGAGCAAGTCATCGAAGACGCCAGCAAGCTCTTTCTCGACCACGGCGTCAAGATAGCGGGCGCCATCTGCTATTCCGACAGCGACAACGGCCAGTTCGTGTTCTTTGTTTGTTTATACGAAGCCGGCTGACCGCGACCAGGTGAAGCAGGTCTCCGAGTTCACCGCCAGGCACTTCGACGAAATCATCCTCGACGACTTCTTTTTCGCGAACACCAAGACCGCAACCGACATCGCCGCCAAAGCCGATCAGAGCTGGACCGAGTTCCGCGTCAAGACCATGGACGAGGTCTCGCGCGACCTGAGCGTCGCCCCGCCAAGGCCGTCCATCCCAAGGTGAAGATCACCATAGCACTCCATCCGGCTTCGACCTTCTGAAGCGGGGCGCTCTTTCATAATGCATCGACGCGCTGTAATTGCCGCAGACCAGGCATGCAGTATCCCCCGTGCAGTCACGGCCGTCGGCCATTCGGCACCACCACTCCCCCCTCTATCTTCGGGATCCCGAAGTGGCCGCCGAGATGGGAGAGATCCAGCGGACTGATGGACCCGGAAACCACGATGAAGGCGACCTCATTCGACCGGGCCACGAGAATCGCGACATTGCTGACCGCGTTATTTTCGAAGCGGATCCAGAGATCGGTCACACCCGGCCCTCCACCCTTGTCATGGTTGTTCATCAGCTGTTTCCAGCCGGCCGCGTGGTACTCCTCTTTCACCGAATTCAGGGCACCCGCATCGTACTGCCAGGGTCCCGGAAAATGGTAGGAATGCACAGAGACCCCGCTCACCCCGGCGATCACGCGGCGAAGGTCCTCGTCGTTCGGGTCGAGCTTCGAGGCAAATATCAGCATGGAGTGGTCGAGGGTGAACTCGGTTTTCGAAGACGCGCCTTGCCGCAAGGCCTCAATCCCCTGCGGAACCCACTCGCTCTGCTGCTGCGCCTCAGCTAAGTTGGATGCAGAAATGGCAATCAGGACAACGAAAACAACGCGGGGCAACTTCATAGATCTCCTCAACTGGTCGGACCAGATGCATTCGAGCTCCACGTTTAGCTCAGCCCTCTCCCGGTTGGCAATGCACGGCAGATAAATCGCCGGTCATCCGCTAACCGATTGAATCCAGAGTGCCTACGAAGAGAGGTCAATTGCTCAAAGAGCTGCGGACTGGGTTGCGCGGGCGGGCTCACCGGAGTCTTTGTGGGTGGCGTTCCGATTTTGCCGATAGGATGTGTTCCGGGGCAGCCCGTGAGGCGGTTTTATGAAAACGTTCATTGTTCTTTTGTTCTCGTCACCAGCGTTATTTAGCCAAAGCCCTTTCGATGGCACTTGGTTGACTGTCCCGCCGCTTCCGCAGGAACCGGCAGTGTATTTGCTTGCCAAAGGTGTGTTTCGCTGCTCTGGTTGCATGGGGAACATGGAAGTCGAAGCCGATGGGTATGACCACAAGGTTGCGGAGACAGCCTACTGGGACACCTTGAACGTTCAAATCGTGGATGGACACACGGTTGAAATCATTGCCAAGAAAGCCGGGAAAACGATGCTCACAGAAGTCGATGCGATTTCTCCCGATGCAAGCATGCTGACCCAGCTGGTCAAAGACACCACCGAAGCAGAGACGGTCACGATTGAAACTCGCAATCGACGAATCGAAAGAGCGCCTGAGGACTCTCACGCCATCTCTGGTTCCTGGCGGGCCTACAAAACCAATCGATCGAGGAACGGTTCGATAGTCAAATACAAATGCACAGCGGCTGGATTTAGTGCGGAGACTCCTCTTGGCGAAAGGTTCAACGCAAGGTTCGACGGTAAGGACTATCCCGTCGAAGACGACCCTGGTCACACGATGGTCTCTGCCAAGCTGTTAAGCCCAGACACAGTCGAACTAACCTCCAAACGCAATGGGGAAGTGGTTGCGATCAAGCGTATGTCAGTGGTGCCCAGCGGAAAATCGATCCACGTTGTGTTCAAGAACAAGGAAGGCAATACCACAATGGCCTTCGACATGCAGAAAGAACCGTAGCACCGCTTGACCCGTTGGCCAGGGGCACGAGAACACCCGGCCAAACTGGATGGAATCGTTCCGCCAAACTGAAACTGACGCGGTTTAGTTAGCAAACAATCCTCCTAAGACTGATTGACCGGTCCCTCGCCCCTCGGGGGGAATCTTCTCTTTCAACGCCGCTCCAAACGAATTTGCAAGTCCTCCCCAACCCATCGTGTATGGTTGCCCCTGAGGAGCACGCTCGATGGACCCAAACATCCTCGTGGGCATCTTTCTCGGCTTCGTGGCCTGGTTTCTGTTGCGTTACCTCGCCGGCGGCTTCTACACCGTCGACCAGAACGAGCGCGCCGTCAAAACCAACTTCGGACGCGCCGACCGCATTCCCGGAGCCACCACCCTCACCGATCCCATCTCCGACTCCCTCGACGCTGAGGAAAAACAGCGCTACCAGTATCCCCAGGTGCGCGTCATCCTGCCCGGCGGTCCTTATTTCAAGTGGCCGTGGCAACAGATCTACAAGGTCTCGGTCGCCACCCAGACCGTCAACATGGCCTTCGATCCCGACTTCCCCAGCGCCAACCAGGCGGGCACGATCGTCGAGGCAGTTACCAAGGATCAGCTCAACACCGGACTCACCGGCCAGATCCGCTACCACATCTCCGAGCGGAATCTTTACGCCAACATCTTCGCGGTCAAGCGGCCCATCGCACATGTGATGGGCTACTTCGTTTCCGTGTTGCGTGAGCGCATTGCCACCTTCGAAGCGCCCGCGGCCGCCGGTGCCACCGACCCCAGCGGCAGCGGTATCTCGATCAACGACCTGCGCAAGAATCTGCGCGACCTCAACGAACACATGGACCACGAGTGCAGCTCCTCCGATGCCCGTTATGGCATTGTGCTCGACGCCTCGCTGATCACCGGCATCGATCCGCCCCCCGAAGTCGAGTCCGCGCTGGCCGCCATCAACACCGCACACAACATGGTTTCTTCCGACGTCAGTCTCGCTCAGGCCACCGCCGATCAGCGCATCGAGCAATCGAAGCGGGCCGCCGAGATCGAGACCCTCAAGGCGCAGGCCGAAGTTCAGCCACTCATTTCTCTCGCGAGCCAGTTGTCCGAATTGAAGACCACCGGCGAAGGCGCCTTGCGCGCCTACGTGCGCAACGTTCGCCTGGGCCTTTTCGGCAATGCCCAGCAGGTGGTCCTGGAGTCCAAGCGATGAATCTACTGATCGCCGCCGCGGCTACGTTTCTCGCCTGCTTCGTCCTGGTACCGGTCATTTTCTGGCTGTTGCGTTTCTTCGGCTTCTACGCCATCGTGGAAGAACGTACCTGCTACGTCTACGTTTTGTTTGGCAAGGTAGTCGCGGTCATCGACGAGCCCGGCCTGCACATTCTCCTATTCAAGCTCGGACTGAAGGCTCCCATCGTCCGCTGGCTCGGACGCCTCTATGTCCTCGACATGCGCATCGACCAGCAATATCTCCGCAGCCAGCCCGTCAACTCCGAAGAAGGCGCGCCCATGGGCATCGGCATCTGGTACGAGATGTTCATAAGCGACCCGGTCGCTTTCCTGTTCAAGAACGCCGACCCGCGCGGATCGCTCGCTGCCAACGTCAGCAATTCCACGGTGCGCTGCCTCAGCAACCTGAAACTCGCCGACATGCTGCAGAACCGCCACGCCATGAGCCAGACGGTCCGCGCCGAGGTTTCGCCACAATCGCACGAGTGGGGATACAAGCTGGGCTCGGTCTACATCCGGAAAGTCCATTTCCGGGACGCGCAGATGATCAAGCAGATTGAGGAGAAGGTAGTCAACCGCCTGCGCCAGGTCACGTCATCGATCAAGCAGGATGGCGCTAATCAGGTCAGCATCATCACCAGCACGGCTGAGCGTCAGGCAGCCGTCGAATTTGCCAAGGCCGCCGCCATGCGTCCGCGCATCGTCGGCGACGCCCTCAACAAAGTTGCCTCCGACCCGGACGTGCAAGCCGCCGTGTTCGAAATTCTCGAAATCCAGAAAATCCTCGACAGCAAAGCTCGCATCACCCTGATTCCCGAAAATAGCGGAATTCTCCCCGAACTTCTGGCGTCTCGCTCCGGCGACACACCGGTACCGGCGCCCGCGCCGCCACCCGTAGCGTCGCGCAGCAGAGCCCCGGCCGCGACCTAGCATTTCCGTCGCGGGGCGATAGGAGTGACGACCTTTCCGTGCTGTAGCGGGCTGTAGCGGGCTTGACTTCCACCCAGCGCTGCGATAGCCTCCGCCCGGCCTCAAGACGCGCTCTTGAGTTCCTGTGCACCTTGGGATCCGGCCCACAGCATCCGCACCTAAAAAAGCGAGTGACCAAAGGAGACCACTACCCATGAAGAGAGTCACGGGGTTTCTGTTGGGGCTACTGTTTCTATTCGCGTGGCTGACCACGGTCGCTGCGCAGGACCAGTCCGCCAATCATCTGCCCCCGAAAGTGCTTACCATCACGCGCGAGTTCGTCAAACCGGGTCGATCTGGCTCGATCCACGAGAAATCGGAGAGTGCGTTCGTCCAGGCCATGAGCCACGCTAAGTGGCCCACCCACTACCTCGCGGTCGATTCCTTGTCCGGCAGACCGCGTTCGCTCTTTCTGACGGGCTACGATACTTTTGAGGCTTGGGAGAAGGACTTTCAGGCCACCCAGAAAAACTCCGCTCTGTCGGCCGCGCTCGACAAGGCCGCCATGGCCGATGGAGATCTGCTCAGTGACATCGACATGGGCGCATTTAGGTACAGCGAGGAGTACAGCTTGCGTTCTGCAGTCGACATCCCCCACATGCGCTATTTCGAGATCTCGGTCTTCCACCTTCGTTCCGGACGTCACAAGGAATGGGACGATCTCGTAAAACTGGTCATGGCCGCTTACGAGAAAATCCCCGATGTTCACTGGGCTACCTACGAAGCTGTCTATGGCCAAATGGGATCCGAATACCTCGTTTTCACGCCACTGAAGTCCGCGTCTGAGATTGACAGAGCGGCGGCACAGGACAAACAGTTCGAGGCCGCTATGGGCGAAGAAGGTCTGAAGAAGCTCAGTGAACTGGAAGCCGCGGCCGTGGAGTCCAGTCAAACCAACTTGTTCGCATTCAATCCGAAAATGAGCTACCCATCCGACGAGTGGGTGAAAGCCGATCCGGATTTCTGGAAGCCCAAATCGGCCGGCTCCGCCGCGCCCAAGAAAGCCGAGGACAAACCGGAAAAAAAGTAGCCGACTGAAGTCGAACGCAACTGCCGGCCGATCCAGTCGACTCTGCAGGAGGTGCCAGGATCTCTGGCTGCAACCCTCAGAGTCGGCCGGTTCGGCCGATCTGGTCCGCAGTCTGCTTTTCCATCTTCCGGTCCAGTGCTTCTTTCTCCGCCGGCATCAAGCGCCGCACTTCGCCCTTCTGCAACTCTCCCAATTTCAGCGGTCCAATCGCCACCCGGACCAGGCGCAGCACTTCAACTCCAAGCCCCTCCAGAACGCGACGAATCTGCCGGTTCTTGCCTTCATCGAGCACAACCTCGAGCCAGGCATTCTTCTCCCCGCCGCGCAGAATCTCCGCCCGCTTCACGCGGAGAATTCCGTCCTCGGTCTTGACCCCGCGCACCATGGCCTCGACCAACCCAACTCCTGCCACTACTCCCACCTGCACATGATAAGTCTTCTCCAGATGCGTCTCCGGTCGAGTCACCGTGCTCGCCCACTCCGAATCATTTGTCAACAGCAGCAGTCCCTCGCTGGCCTTGTCCAGTCGCCCCACGGGCGCGACCCACGGCAGGTCACGAGGAAGATGGGCATACACCGTCTCCCGTCCTCGTTCATCGGAAGCCGTTGTCACCACGCCGCGCGCCTTGTTCATCACCAGGTAGATGCGTAACTCTCCTTCGACTGCCCGCCCGTCCACCTCAATCCGATCCTTCCCCAAATGCACCGGCGATTCCGGATCGCGGCGCACGACACCGTTCACCCGCACTCGTCCCGCCCGTGCCAATTGAAATCCCGCGGCCCGGGAGCAATAGCCGAGCTTCGACAACGCCCGCGCCAGTCCCATTCGCCGCGACTTAGCTCCTTCCGTCATCGATCTCCAGTTTGCTACTTCGGTGCGCAGCCCCCAATCTCAGCTCGTCTATAATGAGGTTTGGAACCAATCGCTCCCGCAAGCCTCCCCGAAGACCCCGACGCGCTTGCAATTGCAGGCGCCGAAGTCTAAAGAGCGACGGTACAGGAACCCTGACGACGCACACTCATGGAAAGCTCTGATCTTTATTCATGAAGCCACGCCCTAAGACTCCTACCATCGCTTACTTTTCCATGGAGATCGCACTCGATCCCAACATGCCCACCTATAGCGGCGGTCTGGGCATGTTAGCCGGCGACACGCTCCGTTCCGCCGCCGACCTGGGCGCACCCCTCGTGGCGGTCACCCTTCTTTACCGCAAGGGATATTTCCGGCAGCACCTGGACCCCGCGGGGAACCAAACCGAAGAAGCCCAGCAGTGGGACCCTGAGCGCATCCTCAAGCAGGTTGAGTGCCGCGTCTCGGTGGAAATCGAGCAGCGCACCGTCCACATCCGCGCCTGGCAGTACGACATCACCGGCGTCGACGGTGATGTCGTGCCCGTCTACCTGCTCGACACCAATGTCCCGGAAAATTCCGAGGCCGATCGCCAACTCACCGACTCCCTTTACGGCGGCGACGACCGTTATCGTCTGTGTCAGGAAATCGTTCTCGGCCTGGGCGGCTTCGGCCTGCTCGGCAAACTCGGCCTCGACCGCATCCAGGCCTATCACATGAACGAAGGCCACTCGGCTCTGCTCGCGCTTGGCCTGTTGGAAAGGCGGCTCGACCAGAGCTTCGCCGGCCGCGTGAAGCAACTCGACATCGACGGCATCCGCCGAATGTGCATCTTCACCACCCACACTCCCGTCCCTGCCGGCCACGATCAGTTTCCCAAGCCGCTCGTCAGACAACTTCTGGGCGACGACAACGTCGCGCTGCTCGAGCAGACCCAGGCCCTGCACGACGACTCTCTCAACATGACCTACCTGGCCTTGCGCTTCTCCGGCTATGTGAACGGAGTCGCCATGCGCCACGGGGAAGTCTCCCGCGGCATGTTTCCGGCCTATGCTATCAGCGCCATCACCAACGGTGTTCACGCCCGCACCTGGACTTCACCCGGTTTCTGCGAACTCTTCGACGAGTACATCCCCGGCTGGCGCACTGACAACAACTACTTGCGTTACGCCATCAGCATCCCGCTCGAAGACATTCGTGCCGCCCACGCCAAGGGTAAGGCCGCGCTATTCCACGAAATTCACCAGCGCACCGGGATCGATCTCGACCCCAGCGTATTCACCATGGGCTTCGCCCGCCGCGCCTCCACGTATAAACGCGCCAACCTGCTCTTTCAGGATCGCGAGCGCTTGAAGCGCATTGCACGCGACGTTGGCCCCCTCCAGATTGTCTACGCGGGCAAAGCTCATCCTCGCGATGAAGGCGGCAAAAAAATCATTCGCGACGTTTTCGAGGGCGCCCAGTCCCTCTCCAGCGTCATCCGCACCGTCTATGTTGAGAACTACGACATGACCTGGGGACGTCTGATCACCAGCGGAGTCGACATCTGGCTCAATACTCCCATGCGCCCGCAGGAAGCCAGCGGCACCAGCGGAATGAAAGCCGCTCTGAACGGTGTCCCTAGTTTCAGCGTGGTCGATGGTTGGTGGGCAGAGGGGTGGATCGAAGGGGTCACCGGCTGGGCGATCGGCAACACCGAAATCGTAGAAGACCCCGCGTCCGAAGTCTCCACTCTCTACGACAAGCTGGAACGCCAGATTCTGCCCATGTTCTACGGCACCCCAAACCGCTACACCGAAGTCATGCGCTCGGCCATTGCCATGAACGGATCTTTTTTCAATACTCAGCGCATGGTTCAGCAGTATCTAGCAAACGCTTACATGCTTCGCGAAGTGGCGCCGCCAACGCCTAAGACCAAGCAACCGGTCGCGGCCTTGACCAACGAATAGCGTCTGCCCGAGCCTTTTGCGGTCTGTGGTTCGAGGGCTTCTCTGCGACCTTTACGGCCTGTCCTGTGCGCCTTTTGCGGTTAAGAGCTCTTCCTCGCGGTCAAACGCTGTTCGCCAATCGGCCCGCCAGTTCCCTCCGTGGCACCGGAACCTGCTCCCCCGTCTCCTGATTCTTCAGCGCGAAGGTATCTGCCTTCACCTCATTTTCCCCGACAATCAACACGTACTTCGCCTTCAGCTTCGCCGCCGCCTCAAATGACTTCTTGAGCCGGAAACTTTCGTCGCCCAACTCCACCACCAGGTCGTGCTGCCGCAATTCCCGAGCCAATCGCGCAGCCTCCCGATTCATCCCCGCGCCCAAAGGCGCGAGATAGACATCCGGACGTTGCGCCACTGCAGCCGCCGACTCCGCCAGCGACATCACCAACCGATCCTCGCCAATCGCAAACCCGATCCCTGGCGCCGCCGGCCCACCCAACGCCTCCGACAGGCCGTCATACCGGCCGCCACCCAGAATCGCGTTCTGCGCTCCCAGCGCGCCATGCGTAAATTCAAATGCCGTGCGTGTGTAGTAGTCGAGTCCGCGCACCAGGCGATCGTTCAGCGTGAACGGCACGCCCACACTCTTCAAAATCGCCTGCACTTCGACAAAGTGTTCGCGGCACCCTTCATCCAGAAACTGGCTGATGCGCGGCAGCGACGCGATGATCGGCTGATCCTCCGGCACCTTGCAATCAAACACGCGTAAGGGATTCGTCACCGTCCGTCTTTGGCAATCGGCGCACATCTTCGCCGCGACCGGCGCCAGCGCCTCCTTCAGGGCCGCGTTGAATCGCGCCCGGTCCGCGGCGCAGCCGACCGAATTCAACTCCAGCGTCCAGCCCTTGATTCCTAGGCGATCGAGCAGCGTGGCCAGCATCTCGAGAATCTCCGCGTCCCGCGCGGGAGACTCACTGCCCGCCGAAGACGGCCCAATCACCTCCGCACCGATCTGGTAAAACTGCCGATACCGCCCTTTCTGTGGACGCTCGCGTCGAAACTGCGGCCCAATGTAGTAGAACTTGCTGAGCCCGCGCTCCCACAACTTGTGCTCGATGTATGCCCGTACCACGCCCGCAGTATTTTCCGGCCGCAGCGTGAGCGACTGCCCGTGGTCGGACTGCGCTCGTCCCCGATCCTCCCAGGTATACATTTCCTTGGCGACGATATCGGTCTCTTCCCCAACCCCCCGGGCAAAAAGCTCCGTCGACTCAAAGACCGGCGTCCGAATCTCCTGAAAGTTGTAGGCGCGAAACACTTCGCGCACCTTCGCCTCGACGAAGTTCCACACTCCCGTCTCCGGCGGCAGCAAATCTCGAGTTCCCCGAACAGCCTTGATCATTCCGTTGCCAATTCCCCGTTTTTAGTTCTCAATTACAAAGTCTTGTCATCCTGAGCGCAGAACCAATGCAGTTCGCAGACCGCGCCAACTCCCCACGCACATCTTGATAGTCTTGTCATTCCGACACGCGAGCGCCCAGCGAAGCAAGGAGGAATCCGCTGTTGGGCTCTCGCGCGGCTCGCACCGGCCCAATTGGCAGCTGCTAAGTGCTTACTGCCCCCAGCTCTTTCAAATACGCTTGCTTGTACCCCAGATAATTCCTGGCATACCGCAGGATCATCTCTTCATCCGCCGCCTCCAGCTTCCGCCGGAATTTTCCCGGAGATCCCATCCACAACGACCCCGGCTCCACCACGGTCTTCTCCGGAATCAGCGTCCCCGCCGCAATAATCGATCCCGCCCCGATCTGCGCGCCATTCAAAATAATCGAGCCCATCCCGATCAAGCAGCGATCTTCGATCACGCACCCGTGTAAGGTAACCGAGTGCCCTACCGTCACGTACTCCCCGAGAGACACTCCGTACAGTTCCTTCATGCCGTGCAGCACTGAGCAATCCTGAACATTCGAGTGCGCCCCAATCCGGATGGCATGCACGTCCCCGCGAACCACCGCGTTCATCCAAACGCTGGCATGTTCGTCAAGTACCACGTCGCCAATGATCTGCGCCGAAGGATCGACATAGCACGAAGCCGGCACAATCGGGGTCATGCCCTGATACGACCGAATCATTCCGCAAGCCTCACAGAAGGAAACTCAAGGTCTACCGCAGAAGATTGAACATACCACACAGCAGATGCGGCCACGGACAGCCGCGTAGGGACAGACGGCTTGGTCTGTCGGGCGGCCCGGATTTTTCGGGGCGCTGCGTTCGCAAACGTGGAACCCTTCCATCCCGGCCAAATTGTTCCCTGAGACCTGACACCTAAGACCTGTCGCTTAAGGTTGCGGTTGCCGCAACACCCTCGCGCGATCAATCACCCACTGCGGAAACACGGGCGCACCCCGCGGAGGCTTACCTTGCGTAATCGCCCAATGATCGAGCCATCCTGTCCCTTCTTCTCCCACATACATGTCGGGCAGCGAATAGGCCGGATCTCCCAGAGCCTCTTCCAGCGTGATAAACCGGTACCCGCGCTTCCGGAACACCTCCAGCAACTCGCCGATGTGATCCGCCTCCAACTGGTTCGCGTGGAGCAGGAGAATCTGTTTCACCTCGTATCCGGCAACTTGCTTCGAGAGCTTCTCCGAGTAGGCAAACACCTCGTCGCTATACGCGAGATAACTTTTCGCCAGTTGTTCCTGAAGTGCTGTGTCGCTGCGTTTTTTCGCGTCGTCGTAAACCGGCGCATACATCCAGTCCCACGCATCGAGCGTCACCGGAGCGATCCGGTACCCCCGCTCCGTCAGAAATGCTTCGGCATCGCGCCGCGTCTTCAGATCACGCCCCGTATCTAGATAGGGATGTCGAAAGTAGCGCAACTTCATCTTGTGCTCCGCGAGCAACAGCCGCGTGACGCTCTCACCCTGCACAACTTCGTCTTCCCAAAATGCCAATGCCACCTGGTTCAGCGAGGCATGGCTGAACGTGTGATTGCCCAGCTCAAATCCGTAGTCGAGCCACATCCGCAACGCGCCGATCCGCGCATCGACTTCACTCAATTTGTAAAGCTTCTTTTCATTTACGAACCCCACCACCGGCACCTTCTGGTCGCGCAGCGTTCCCAGCAACTTCGCTGTCATCTCTGTAATCGTCGACGCCGGCATCGAGTTCGCCGCGCCCGCCGGCAAATCATCGATCGTGATCGCCACCTGCCGATCCGGCCCGTCCGCCGCCATCAACATGACTGATTCAAAACAAGCGCACAGAACAAAGACCAGAACGCACAGCGGTCGTGCTTTCATCAAGAACGCCCTCCGTCGTGGAACTATGGTTTTTACGAAGGAATATTAGAACACGAAGAAGCGACTTAGCCGCGTATCCTTCTAGCGCGGCGGCCCTCCAGAATTCCCTGCCCGTTCCCATGGACCCAGAGTGTGCGGTATGCTTTTGCCCTCTGGGGGTGAGCATCCATGTGGCGTTCCCCGGCTTTTGTGCTGGTAGCTTTCGCAAGCGCTTTGGCGTCGCCCGACCTGACGGTGAAGACCGTCACTCACGTCGAAGATCTGGGGACAAAGCCCGACTTGCTCTCTTCCTCTGCGCGACAGGAAAACCTCTACCTCCAAGGACACAACTGGCGCCGGGAGTCGCTCTCGTCACTGGAGCCCGGTCTTCGGGACTTCAGCTTTGCGACGCCGAGACTGGTGACCATCGAACGCTGCGACGAGGGACTGCAGTACCAACTCAATCCGGCTACCCGCGAGTACATCCGAAGCAAGACTTCGCCGCCTGCTACCAACCGACTGTCAAGGCTGCACTGGAGAATAGGACGCAAAGACCCGCCGGCCGCGGACGGCGTGACCTACGCGGCTCTCGACTCGGAGACCGAAGACACTGGAGAAACCCAGACGGTATTTGGCCAAACCGCACACCACTTCATTACGCGCACCCGCCGGCGACCCACTGCGGGATCGGGACAGCCCGAGAGTCTCTACGTAGCGGACGGGTGGTTCCTGGAAGGTCTGGCGATTCCGCGAGGATGTCCCCTTAAGGACAGTGGCGCATGGGTGGCGTCGGGGTCTGAAGCTCAGGCGGGAGCGCTCGAAGGCCCCAAGCCCCTGGGCCTGCCGGTGCGCGTAAAATACACTTCGAAGTTCACGCTTGCCGCTCCGGATGGAGGCGTGGACACTCAAATCCATGTGCGCGAGCGCGAGGTCGTGGAACTTTCCGACAGACCGCTCGAATCCAAGCTGTTCGAAGTACCGAAGGGTTATAAACGAGTCAAACATTTCCGGCGCGCCCGAAGCCGGACGCCGCGAGCCAGAGATTCGAAAAGACCCACTCCTTAGCCTTGTCGGACTCTTCCTCTAGGCAAGCGGATGGGCACCTACCTCCAGGCAAACTTCATCGGCGAACATTCTCGCCAGCCGGCCCTTGCCGGCGTCATCGATCTGCTTACCTCGCACAGATTCTGGGTGGGGCGAAATCTGGTGCAACTGATCCCGGGAGAGTTTCCCCCGCTGACCACCAACGACGCGGGTACGCCGCTCCACAGTGCTTATCTTTTGAGACCGACGTCGCCCCCATCGGAACCTTCACCCTCGCCCTATACCTTGAGCATTGGCGGACAACAGTTCGGTATTTCCGGCCGCAACCGATTCCTGCGCCAACTCGTCCGGTTGTTGTTTCCCCGCCAATTTCGCGTTGCCTATCTTCCTCCACCCGACTGCAGGCACTCTGATAGTCGACGTCAGCGGCTCGGTCACCACGTTCGCTTTTGTGTTCCAGAGTCCGGTGCCGGAACCCACGAGCGTGGTGCTCCTGGGGACAGGACTGGCTGCCATAGGATGGCGCAGATTTCGAGGTTAGTCGGGCAGGCCGAGCCGCCGCATTATGTCTATGAAGCGGGGATCCGAACGCATCGGATCAAACACCGTCCAACGAACACCGAGCAGCAGCTCGAGATCTTGGTCGGCGAGAGCTTTCTGCAAATACTCGAATGCCTGGTTGCGATCTCCATTGGCCGCGTAGGCCCCGGCGATGGCCGTCCTCCACTCTTTGTCCCGCAATTGCGCCAACGCCAGTTCAACGTAGCCTTTGGCGTCGGGGCTAACCGGACCCGGGTTGGCAACGAACTTCTGCAATTCACTGACCGCTTCCGGGAAGCGTCCCGTAGTGAGGTACAGCTGCGACAGCTTGTAGTGTGCGGGCTTGAAGTCCGGATCGCGTTCCAGCGTCTTGCGGAACTGAGCCTCGGCCTCCGCATAACGATGCGCATCCATGAGAGTCACGGCGTAGTTCGAGTTCACGATGGGGGAGAGGGGATCCAGCGACAAAGCGATCCGCAATTCATCGAGTGCCTGATCGAAGCGTTTCTGGGGCAGCAGAAAGCTGAAGCCGTAAAAGTAGTGGGCGTTCGCGCTATTCGGGCTTAACTCAAGGGCACGCCGGAACTCGGGTTCTGCCTCGCTCCACCTCCACGACATCGACAACCCGCCCGCCCGGGCCGCATGCGCCTCAGGCAACGAGCTGTCCAGTTCGAGCGCCTTGCGGGCCGCCTCGTCGGCGAGTGCCCGCCCTTGCTGCGAACTGACACCAATGCCATAGCTGGGAGCGACGTTGTAGGTATCGGCGAGTCCGGTGTAGGCCAGCGCATACGACGGGTCGGCTGCAATCGCTTGCTGAAACAGATCAATGCTCTTCTTCAGGCCTTCGGGAGTGCGCCCGTACCAGAGTTGCCGCCCTTCCAGGTACAGCCGGTAGGCCTCCGGATTCGTGGTTCCGGCCCGGCCCAACTGCCGCCCTTCCTGACCGCTGAGGTGGATCTGCAGTTTGTCGGAGATGTCGCGGGTAATGTCGCTCTGCACCTGCGTTACGTCGGCCAGCTTGCGGGTGTAGTGCGCCCCCCACAGCTCCGTCCCATCGGACGTGTTCACCAGATCAGCCTGGACTCCCAACTCGTCGCCATGCTGCGTGATGCGTCCCATTAGAACGGCGCCCACCTGCAGCGCCTGGCCGATCTGCCGCGGGTCTTCCTGATTGCTCTTGAAGTGAAACACCGTGCTCCGCGCCATCACCTTCAGCCCGGGCAGCTGTGAAAGCGTGCTGATCAGGCTCTCGGTCAGGCCGTCGCTCAGGTACTCGTTGGTCGGGTCGGCAGTGGCATTCACGAAGGGTAACACCGCAATGGAAGTGACCTTGGGCGTTTCCGATTTTGCGCGCAGCCAGTACACTCCCGCCGCCGCCACAACCAGGACGACCGTCAAGATACCGGCCACCAGATACTTGTGCGTACCACTCGGGGCCGCAGCCTCAATCGCAGGCGAACTCCCAGAAGCTGCGGCTACGCTGCCGGTAATCGCAGCGCTCGTCGAGCGTCCGGAATCCAGGTCCCGCTTCAACCGCGCCAAATCGGATCGCAGATCAGCCGCGCTCTGGTACCGCAGAGTCCGGTCCTTCTCGAGCGCTTTGCTGAGAATCGGCTCCAACTGCACCGGCAGGTCGGGATTCAGCCGCAAGGGCGACACCGGCATTTCATCCAGAATCGCTTTGAAGATCAGCGGTGAACTCTCGCCGCGAAAAGGTAAAGTCCCGGTTGCCATTTCGTAGAGAACGGCCCCGAAGGAAAACAAGTCGCTGCGCGCATCCAGGTCCTTCGCCCGCGCCTGTTCGGGCGACATGTAGGAAACCGTACCCAGAGTCGACCCGGGGCTGGTGAGGTGCTGCTCATTATAGGTGCGCGTCGCCAAGTTGTCGGACACATTCGGGGCGCGCGAAGTCGCAACCTTAGCCAGTCCGAAGTCCAAAATCTTCGCGTGCCCGCGAGTCGTAACGAAGATGTTCGCGGGCTTGATGTCCCGATGGACGATTCCCCTGGAATGCGCCGCGTCCAGCGCATCGCCGATCTCGATCCCCAGCGCGAGCAGAGTTTCGGTGTCCAAAGGACGGGCTGCGATCCGCTGCTTCAGTGTCGTCCCCTCCAGAAACTCCATGGCAATGAACGCCCGCCCATCCTGTTCGCCGATGTCGTACACCGTGCAAATATTCGGATGGTTCAAAGCCGACGCCGCCTTGGCCTCCCGTCGGAAGCGCTCCAGGGCCTGTGGATCGCGTGCGAGGTCATCGGGAAGGAATTTCAGCGCGACAAAGCGATCGAGACGGGTATCTTCGGCCTTGTACACCACGCCCATCCCGCCGCCCCCCAGTTTTTCGACAATGCGGTAGTGCAGGATCGTCTCGTTAATCATGAAATCGGCAAATGTTAGGCGGGATTGCGAAGACAAGTCAACGCAAGTTTAGCTGGAAGTCGGTGGCCCGGGGGGATCCTGAAGGAAATATTAGCATCTCGACGGAACTTGTCGCACAATTCCGCCGGCCCGGCAACTCACTACTCCTCGCTAACGGAAAGGGCCGCATCGCTGCGGCCCTCATCTTCGTTACTTCGACTGCGTAGTTTTCTTGTCTCCTCTTACGCGCCGATCTTGGCCGCAGGTTTCTGACTGGGTCACTTGCCCTTCAACTCGATCACAATGAGATCAAAGGCTGTGTCCCCGATGTTCTCGGGATTGTGAACTTCCGCCGCTGTCACCTGGACCTGCCCTGCCTTCATCGCGACATCTTGGGTCTTGCCGGTGGCATCCGTAAACCGCGCCTTGCCGTCGGTGAGGAACACGGCGACCGACGCAGGATGGCTGTGCAGGACCGATTTTTCGTGCGGTCCATAGTGCACGCGCAGAACCCGCACTCGTGCGTCCTCGGACTCGACTTTGTAGTGCTTGGCATCGACTTTTACTGCATCCTGCGCGGATCCAACCGCCGTTACACTCAAACATACCGCCGCGCAGTACAGCGCGAACCGTGTTCTCATAGGGCTCCTTGGCTTGCTTGATTGAAAGACGCGGCAGTGTACGCTCGCCCCATAGGGCTGTCAAACAGCCTTGGCGCATAACCGTGCGAGTGCGCAGTCCTAAGTTGCATGTCCCCGCCAAAGAGGACGTGCGGTTCGTCCCCGGCAGCCAGGAGTTTCGGGTCGAGGGTTCGGGAGCGCAGTCCGAAGCTGCTGCCGCAACAGCTCGCGGGAAGGGAAGGTAGCGGGCCGCAGCTTCACGCCTTTGGGAGCGGGACAAGCGACGACCCGATACTGGGATGGGGGAGGGCTGCCCTCAGAACCAGTTGGACCACCAACCTTATGAGATCCCGGTCGGGCGAGGACATGGCGATCAATCTGCCGGCAGGGATAACGTCGTGCTGTGATCTGGATCACATTCGTCTGTGACGGCTTTGGCCGGATGCCGCCTTAGGCTCTGGTGTAGGTCTACTGGTTTGCTTCAGATGCTAGGTGCAAATCGAACCATTCCTCGCGCTGCAACTCGATCGGAACGTTGCCGTTGCGCCACACGTAGTCATTGAAGGCTTTCAGGTCGAACTTCTTCCCGGCGCGGACCCGGGCGTCCGCAAGAAACTTCGTGATCTGGAGCTTGCCCGCCTGGTAGGAAATAGCCTGCCCGGGCTGAGTGGCAAACATCGAGGCCTCCTCATGCGCCGTCTTTGCGTCCATCGGAACCATCCGCGCTAGATATTCGGCGGCCTCGTCCAGAGTGAATTCTCCAAGCGCGAGTTCCACGTCGACTTCGACCCGCAAAGCCCGCAGGCGCGCGTAGTTGTAGACCATCTCCCGTGTATGGGGCGAGTCCTCGAACAGGCCCGCCTGCAGCATCATCTCCTCCGCATAGAAGCCCAGGCCTTCATTGGCTCCGGAATCGTAGTAGTGGCGGCGGATCGGGTCAGGATGGGTCCATCCCAGCCACAGTTGCAGGTAGTGCCCGGGGACCCCTTCGTGCACCAGGTCGGGACGAGGATCAAGCGCATTGGAGTGCGCAAAATATCCCAGATGGTCGTTCGGCTCCGGAGCCCACCGCACGCAATCCTGATCGAGTCGCGATGGTCCCGTAAAGTCGTCGAGTTCACCAAAGTCACCAAGTACGCCCAGGTAAGAGGGTAGCGGACGGATGGTGTAGTGCGGAAAATCCGCGGGAAGGGTCAGGATTCCCTGCTCGGTGAGAAAGCGGCGGACCTGGCCTTCCATCTCCCTCGTGCGTTGAACCTGGTCCCCGATCGTCGTGAACATCTTCAGCTCAGGAATATTTTTGTTGCGATGACCTTCCATCTGCTCGAAGGCCACCGACCGCGCCCACTCCGCGCGGCTCATCTCCAGCAGTTGCTCGGGCGTAAAGGGGTACAGGGCAACCTTCTGGAAGAAATAGGTATAGGCCTCGCGACCCACAGCGGTGCGCCCCGTCATGGCGGGGAGACGCTGGGTGAGCCATGCACGATAGGCTTCAAGTGCGGCTGTGGCCGCCTCCAGGGCTTGCGCGAGGTCCTTGCCTGCAGCTGTCGGCAGAAGGGGACCCACCTCCTGCACCACGGTCTGAAGTTCGGCGCGAATGTTCGTCAGCGAATCGATGGCCAGCTTTGCGAACGGTGCCGCCGGACGCTCCAGGTTCGCCTTGGCTTGTTCAAGGATTGAGGGGACGTTCCGCAACCGCGCAATCAGTTCACTGCTGCGCGCCTGGTCGAATGGTGGAGGCGGCAGCAGGGTTTCGGTGACTGCGGTCAGCGTCTGGTCGAGATAAAACGTCGGGTCGCGCTGCCAGCGGCGGTTCAGCTCAAGCTCCCAATGCACGCGGGCGATGGCCGACCCCATTAAGCGATCGTCGACCTTTTGTGCCTCCGTCCATGCCGCCGGATTCAGTCTCTTCCAGCGCGCTTCAAAGCCGGCCAGATCGGTCTTCTGGCGAGCCACCGCGGCGACGGACCAGGAACGTTTCAGTCCTGCCGGCCGTTCCATGCGCGGGATATCGTCATTGTTGAAGGGCTGGTATTGGGCGCGCCACGCCCAGAAATCCGTGGCTACTTTATCCAGCGAGTCCTGCGCGGCGGCCGCGACCGAACAAAGAACAGCGAAGAGAAAGATCGTAGGCTTCATGGCGCTCGTTATGGTGCGGGACTCGACGTAGGCATGTCAAAAACCATTTTCCGCCTTGCCTTGCAGCGAGAACTGTGAGACGCGCACTTGACGCCACGCCCGGCGGGGCGTAGCGTGGCCCCCCGCTAGAGGAATTCCCCTGTAAAGGAGGCTGTACATGCAGCGAAGAGCGATATGGGCCTCTCTCGCGGTCTTGCTGCTGGGGGTCATGGTGGCCGCCCAGGCACAGTCCGTACAAGAAGATTATCTGGACGTCTACAGCGTGCAAGTGAAACCAGAAAAGCGGGCCGACTTCGACGCCATGGTGAAAAAGATGGTGGCGGCGAACCGGGACAACAGCGGCGACAATTGGCTCACCATGGAAACGGTATACGGTCCCGGGGACCGCGTGATCATGATCAGCACACGGCACAGTTATGCCGAGGCCGAAAAGGGCGCCACAGCTTTTGACCAGGCGATTCAAAAGGCGTACGGGAAGGCGTCCGACAAAATGTTCCAGGAGTACTCCCAGTGCCTGGTGAATCAGCGATCGGAACTGCGGCGACGGCGCTGGGACCTGAGCAGCAATGCGCCGACCGATCCGGCCGGCTACGCAAAGATGATTGCCGACGCACGCTGGCTGCCTACCACCGCAGTGCATGTGCGCCCCGGGCACGTGGCGGAGTACGAAGCGCTTTTGAAAGAGGTGAAAGCGGCGCGCGAGAAGGCTTCCCCGCCCCAGACCGTGCTGGTTTCGCAGGCGGTGGCCGGGCAGGAAGGCAACGTTTTCTACATAACCATGCTACAGAGTTCGCTCGCTGGATTTGACGGCCAGCCATCGATGCCGCAACTGCTGGGCAACGAAGTGTGGGAACACTACCAAAAGACCAACGCCGAGGTGGTGTCAGGAACAGAGACGGCGATCAACCGTTTCCTGCCCGAGATCAGCAATGCGCCCAAGGAAATTGTTGCCCTGGCACCAGACTACTGGTCACCGAAGAGCACCGCGGCTGTCCATGCCAAAGCCGACACCCCCAAGGCGCCGGTCGTGAATGCCAAGACCACGACGAAGATCGAGGAAAAGAAGTAAAGGTTGTCGACAACTGAACTCGGATCCCTGCTCGCTCTCGGCAGACGGTGGGCCAGGGATCGGGACGGAAAAACAAATCCGGCATTTCGGGAAGCGTCTCTGCACCTTCCGAAATGCCGGTTCGTTTTCCAGAGCGAACTCACTCGCGCTGGGGCTGGTTCGTGCACCGATCGGTCCGAAGCGGCCGCCTTACTGGCTGTTCCCCGGCTGCTCGGCTGGGTTCGCAATTAGGGTCCCAAACAGACCATCGCCTTCATCGTTGGGACCAGCGCTGAAGAACAGGCTGTTGGCGGGACCGCTCGTGCTACCTCCTCCAAAGCTGATCGCCCAGAGACCTGCGATCGACACCGGCTGGCCGGAGGCGTCGTCGATCATCGCGCCTTCGTGTTTTCCCGTGAACAGGTTAAAGGCGTGGATGGTGCCGTCACCAAAATTGCCGATCAGCAGCCGATGCGAGAACTTGCCGAAATCGCCCGGCGCGGAAGCGACGCCCCAGGGCGCGTTGAACCAGGATCCGTGCTGCAGGCGAAGTAGCAGGTGGCCCCTGAGATCATACACACCCACGAAACCGAGGCCGGCACCGTGGTCTTCATCATGACTGCCCGGCGCGCGATGCGCAAACGTCACGACCAGATTTCCGCCGACGTTCTGGATGTTGAAAGGAGACCAGTTGTCATCGAGGCCAGGGTAGCGGAACGCGCCGTCATCGTCGGAGCGCAGCAGATGGAAACTGGAGTCAAAGACCTCGACCCGGCCCGACTGGAAGTTGGTAGCGTAAAACCGTCCGCTGCCGACCTGAGCGATGGCGCACCCTTTGTAGACCGCCTTCCCGGCGCGATTTTTCAAAATCACGGCGTTGGTCGGATTCACGGTCGGATTCCAGCCCGAGATCGTGCCGTCCTCGGTCACGAACAAGAAGAACGCCTTGGCCCCGGGGCCCACCAGAAATCCAGTCGTCGCATTGAAGACGGTTCCCGTGGGAGCGGCGGTGCCGGTGCCGTCGGGGGTGGGGATGGTTACAACCAGGGGAACCGTGGAACCGGTTCCGCCATAGAGAGTGGACAGGCCGGGACCGTTGTCGGCCACCCACCAAGGGCTGCCCGATGAGCGAGAGAGTCCCCAGGGATTGACCAGGTTTGGATCGACGTTGGCCGCGGAGGGAGAAACCGCGGAGGCATCGGTAGTGAGGTCTGTACGGTGATACTGCTGTGCAAAAGCTGAACTCGGCAACAGCAGCGCGAAGACGCCAGCGACGAGAACAACCTGACGAGCGATCGAAGTCGACATTGATGCTCCTCTACCTCCTTGAGATCCTTTGAACAGGCGGGCAAACGGGCGCGCCCTTCTGGGAGTGGGGCCAACGGTAAGCTCAGCGGATCAGCGATTTGTCACGGAATTGTCGTGTTTCGGCAAACTTCTTGTCACGAGGGAGCATGGCGATGGAAGGCTGGAAATCCGCCAGGACAAGCGCTTGGGTTGGCGCTGGGCGAGATATTTCCCGGAGAACTGGGTCTCTGTGCGGCTCGGGAAGAGTCGCTAGCGCGAAGTGCTCACAGGCACGACATCTGCGGAATTGGTGGGAACGGGGGGTTTGCCCGCAAAGAAACTGTGGTCGTAAAGATTGCGATACATCCGGCCGGCGATCTCGGCGGCCTTCGGGCCAAACGTCGGGCGTCCGCCCTGCAGGAACACGACGGTGACAATTCTTCCCACATTCGTGTTGGCGTAGGACGCGAACCATCCGTAGCGCGTGCCGGCGCGCGAGCAGGTTCCGGTCTTGCCCAGGATCTGCTCCTCGTCAAAGTTGTGACGCACGTTGCGGGCCGTGCCATACACAACGGCGTCAGCCATCCCATCGGAGATTTCAGGAATCAGCGGCGCTATGTCCAGATGTCGCTTCACTTTCGGCTGGAAGTTGGCGACTTCGTCCGGCGTATTGGGGTGCTGCAGGTAGTAGAGCGTTCCGCCGTTAGCGATGGCTCCTACCATGGCGCCGAGTTGCAGCGGTGTCATGGAAACGCCTTCGCCGTAGGAACACATCTTGCCGACCCCGCCTAACTTCGCTGGGATCTCCTGGTCGGGATAAATGCCGAGATGTTCGCCATCAATGTTGTAACCGGCCAACTCGCCCAAACCGAACTGACGGGCATAATAGCTGACTTTATCGAAGCCCAGTTTCCGGCCCAGGGCCTCAAAGTACGCATTGTTCGAACGGGCCATGGCCTCAGTGAGGTTCACGTGGCTGCGCCGTCCGAGTGTGATGGGCGTGTCTTTGTCGATCAACCCTTCGCTGAGCGCGGCCAGGGCGACCGATACCTTGATCGTCGAACAGGGCTGCGCCCCGCTGGAGAGCGCCAGTTTCTGATTCACCATCGCCAGCACGCGGCCGCTGGTGGGTTCAATAGCCACCACGGTCCCGTTCATGTTGCCCAGCGCGTCAACCGCCGCCTGCCTGACCACCGCGTCTTCTCCGGCCGTCAGGTCACCTTCGGTGATATCTTCGGCGAACGAACTCGTATAGAACCGCTCGTAATAATGACGGCGACGGTGATGACCGACCGTATGGGTTGCCGGAGCGGCCACGCGGCTCTTCGCCAGATGATTCATGCGCCGGCGTGCACGTTGGGTCTCGGAGGGTTTCTGGGACTTGGACTTGGTCAGAGCCCGACTAGTGACCGTGGCCGCTCTGCCGAAATTGCTGAGCGCGAACAGCAGGATGGATAACCCGATGAGCCGAAAGACCTGACTTCCCTTTTCTAACATCTTGCCCCTTGTCCGTCCCAGTTCTACTGTTCTATCTCGATGCAAGCCTCATGCCAGTCCCACGACTCCGCCAGCCGAGTTCATCCATCTCTTCGATACTAAGGGACTTAGGGTTTCCGGGCAATTGAAAATTACCTAACCGTAAGATTTGAAAAAGTGATGATAAGTGGCAGTTTTTAGAACCGTTTAAGGGAGATGAGACGGTGGTTCGCGACCTTTCGTAATCGTTCTGCAGGTTACTCATTGATTACCCCACGCCGAATGCACGACTTTGCAGTTTCCGGGGGTCGGATGTGCAGCGTCACGGCCCGAAGGGTTGCAAAGGTTTTGCCCTGGTTGGGCGTGAGAGAAGGTAACCGCTAAGTCCGGGACATCAGCGCGGGCATCTGGGAGTCTAACGGGCCAGGATCAGCCCAACGACTGCGAGCACTACGGCCATGATGAAAGGTGTGGCAGCCGTGTTGGTGTGGATCGAGTACGACCAGGCTGCGGGGATCGGTGGCAACCCGTACCAACAGAAGGATCATCCACAGCGCGAGGGACATCCACCGAGCCCAGCGTTGCCCCCCCAAAGGGACACCAGCGCGCATGATGCCAAGTTGCTCCCAGCGCGCCAGCCAGCGCCACCGGCCGGGGCGTGCGTGCTCGGCGAGAATGACGGGGGTTGAGCTGAGGATGCGCCCGAGCCTACGCCGGCGCTGCCCACGATGTGTACACCAGCAGGACATACCCTGCCACCACCAGCGCGACGCCAGCTTCTCGTATCCCAAAACCTTACATGATCTCGCCACGTTTCCGCAGAAACGCCGGCACATCCAGATTGTCCTGCTCGAAGGTGGCGGCCATGCTACTGCGCACTACGTCGATCGGAAGCGGGTCCGGTTGAAACTGAGCCAGGTCTGCCGCGGGCGCAGGTTCCGGCCTCGGATCATCCGCCATGGTGCCTTCCATCATGATGCGTTCACGCGCGGGAACCGGATCGGGCTCGAAGCGCGGCGACGGAATCGGCTCTGGCTCCGGAAAATCCATGTGACTGTTGTGGGTCGCGGCAAAGGAGGTGTGCGCCTCCTGCTGCCGGCGGCGCATTGCGGGAACCTCGCGGAACCCGGTGGCGATCACCGTGATCTTCACGCTGTCCTTCATCTTTTCGTCGAGAACCGCACCAAAAATGATATTGGCGTCTTCGTGAGCAGCACCCTGGATGATGGTGCAAGCCTGTTGCACTTCCGCCAGCTTCAACGAACTTGAGCCAGTGATATTGATAAGGATGCCGCGCGCGCCATCGATGGCACCGGCTTCGAGCAGTGGTGACGCGATCGCCTGCTGCGCCGCATCAGTGCTGCGGTGGTTACCGCTCGCAGTGGCAGTGCCCATGACGGCATAGCCCATCGCCGACATGATCGCTTTCACATCGGCGAAGTCACGGTTGATGATGCCGGGGATCGTGATGATGTCGGAGATCCCCTGCACACCTTGCCGCAAAATGTCGTCGGCGATGCGGAACGACTCGAAGAACCCCGCATTCTCCGCGACCGCCAGCAGCTTCTCGTTCGGAATGACAATGGTTGTGTCCACCGACTCCATGAGTTCGGCGATGCCCCGCTCCGCCTGCGACATGCGCCGCTTGCCTTCGAACGCGAACGGCTTGGTAACCACGGCCACGGTCAGCGCCCCCATCTCGCTGGCCAGCGAGGCAATGATGGGCGTGGCGCCCGTGCCGGTCCCTCCGCCCAGGCCGGTGGTGACGAACACCATGTCCGCCCCTTCGAGCGCTTCGATGATCTTGTCAGAGTCCTCCAGCGCGGCCTTGCGGCCGACTTCCGGATTCGCTCCAGCGCCCAGCCCGTTCGTCAGCTTCACGCCCAGCTGGATCTTCACCGGCGCCCGCGACATGCGCAGCGCCTGCAGGTCGGTGTTGGCCACCACGAACTCGATACCTTCGATGCCGGCATCGATCATGCGGTTGACGGCGTTGCCACCACCGCCGCCAACGCCAATCACTTTGATCTTCGCGTCATTGCGGGGCTCTTCGTTGAAGCTGATGCGGATATCGGTATCGTCTTTTTTCATATGCACCACCGTTTGTGAATTTTGATTTCCTGGGACGAAGCGCAAACCTCTGGATCGACAACCCCTGTCGAAACACTGACTGCGGCAGCAGCAAGGAACAATCCCGCAGCGTCCTTTGCGGCGCTCTTTTTGCGATCTTTGCGGTTATAAGCTGTTCTGACTGGCAAACTCTTCCGCTCTCATGCACCTTTTTTCGCGAACATTCCTCTCAAGCGCGAGCTCCAGCGGTCATCCTGAATCCCACGAGCCACTCGTGCACGGTGGCCGTAGTACACCATCCCCAGCGCGGTCGCAAATTCCGGCTCGGCCAACTCGCTGGGCATCTTCGCCAGTGGCACGGGCCACGAGTGCCGCACCGGCTTGCGCAGCACCGACTCGGCAATGTCCAGCAGTCCGGGAAGGCGCGAGGCCCCGCCGCTCAGGACCAGGCCCGCTAAACAAATTTCGAACATCCCGCTGTGCCGCAGCGTGTCGCGCAACATTTCGCAGAGTTCCCGCGCTCGCGGTTCGAGGATCTCTCCCAGCAGCCGCTGCGGCAGCAGCCGCGACGGACGATCGCCCACCGACGGCACCTCCACTTCGTTGCCTTCCGGAATCAACGTGACGATGGCGTTGCCGTAAAGCTTCTTGAGCTTTTCCGCTTCGTTGACCGGAGTGCACAGCCCCACCGAAAGGTCGCTGGTGAAGTGGTCGCCACCCACGGGCACAACGCCGGTGTAGGCCACGGCGCCCTGATGGAAGACCGCGATTTCGGTCGACCCTGCGCCCACATCGGCCAGGCACACGCCGAGCTCGCGCTCATCGGCGCGCAGCACCGCGTCGGCGCAGGCCAGCGGCTCGAACACGGTGTCATCGACGTGCACTCCAGCGCGATTCACCGCTGTGATCACGTTCTGGGTCGCACTCGATGCCGACGTCACCATATGCACCCGCACTTCCAGCCGGGCAGCCATCATTCCGAGCGGGTCGTGCACCCCGGCTTGCTCGTCAACAATGAATTCCTGTGGCAACAGGTGGAGCACTTCGCGATCGGCCGGCAGCGCAATGGCGCGAGCCTTGTCGACCGCCATCCGGATCTCTTCCTTGGCGATTTCCCGCGCGCGCGTGCCGAAGGTGATGCCGCCATGACTGTTCAGACCGCGCACATGCGCACCCGCCACGCCGACAAGCGCGTGCTCAATCGCGAACCCGGCAACATCCTCTGCTACTTCGACGGCTTTCTGAATCGAGGCCACCGCTTTGTCCAGATCGACAATCACGCCCTTGCGCGAGCCGCGGGATTCCGCCACACCGTGACCCCGATATCTGAGTCCGTTGTCCGTGATCTCAGCCACCAGTGCGCAGGTCTTGGCGCTGCCCACGTCAATCACCGTCAGAAAATTCGCTTGCTGGTTCCCCATGCTTATGGACGATCCTGTTGATCTTGATTTTTTGCAACCGCCGCGCTCGGCTTCTTCTTGCCAGGTACAGAATGATCAGACGCGCCCGCGCCTGCGCTCGCTTTCACCGTGGATTTCGCCGGCGACGCGGCCGGCTGCTTGGCGGCCGGCTTTGGAGCGCTGGGCTTCGCCGCGGCCGCTGTTTTCGCAGTGCCCTTCCTCCGCCCCGCTTTGTGCCGCGCCCGGTGCACAGCTTTCTTGCCGGTGGGCTTGGGCACGGGCTTTGCAGCCACCTTCGCGCCCGGATCAGGCACCGGACCCAGGGTCTTTGAAGCCGGCACCGGGGTCACCAGAGCCGTCGCCCTCGGAGCGACAGGCTTGACGGGGATCACATGAATCAGCGCGGCGGGCTTCACCCCCGCCGCCATGGCCGCTTTGGCAACCGCGGGGGTGACCTCCGGCGCCTTCGCCGCACCCTCAACATCGGGATTCACAATGATCTGGTGGTCGTAGCGCAGGTCCACCGACTCGAGTTTTTCGAACTGCTGTCGCCAAGCTTGCACGTGCGTGACATAAATCCTGTAGCGGCTCAGGAATTCCGATGCGCCTAAATGCACCAGCACCGCTCCCGCCGGGTCGTTGGCCAGCACTTTTACGTCTTCTTGATCGGAGATGTCGACCTCACTGAGATCTTGCGCGTAGTGGCCGCCGTCGGAATCAAGCTGGTGCAGGAGTTCGTTATAGATCTTCATGCGCGCGGAGCGTGTTGAGAGCGGTTCGCCTGGGTTCATCCCAACGATTACGGGGAAGGAATACTTTTGCTTGCCCGCGCCGGGAAGCTCCATCGGCGTGCCCCCCGCATCTATCAGCGCGATGCGCGACCCCAGGCGCGCGAAGGCAATGGGAGTGCGCTCGTGAACCTCGACGACCAGGCGATGGGGAGCGAAGCGCATGACGCTGGCCGACTCCACCCAAGGAATCTTTTCGAGCTGGGCTTTGCGCTCGGCTAGCGGGATAAAGAAAATGTTGCGCCCGATGTCGCCGCCAAGAACCTCCATGATTTGCGCATGCGGGACGTTATGCGTGCCCGTGATTTCGATGTCGTCGCTGGAGTCGATGCGGAAACGCCAGTTGCTCTCGCCGTAGTGGTAGGCCGCCATTCCGGCGATGCCCGCCAGGAACAACAGGACCAGCGCAATGACCGACCATTTCAGGCCGTTGACCGCTCTTTTCGGCAGAGGAGGACGCCGGGCGGAGACGCGCTTTTGCCCGCGCAGAAAAGGAGATTCTTCCTCAACGTCGAGGTCCACCAGGCGCGAGTCATCCAGCGATTCGCGCTCCAGTTCCCCCGGCGGAGGGTACAACTCTTCCTGCAGGATGGTGGGACTGCTTTTCCGCGCCATCAATCCAGGTCAGTTGTCGACAGAAAATCGCTGAGCGGAAACAACTATAACTGCTTTTCGAGCCTGGAGATAGACAAAAGCTTGGTTCGGGGTCCTGGTAGCACCGGCGGCCGAGGGAGCCTGCCCTGAGCGAGCGCAGGCAGTCGAAGGGCGACCCGGAATCGCATCGGAGCGTGCGCTCGCGTCAGGCTCCGGGATCGTAGAGCGGTCGTATCAAGGCATCGCTTCAGCGACGCCGTACCGGTTGGATTTTCGTCGGCGCCTTAGGGGCTGCAGGACTAAGGAGACACGTCCGCGAGCTAAATCGGCCCGTTCGCCTTCACCCGCGGGGCCGCTGGGATCGCTCGAATCTCCGGAATACTGATGTCAGGCAGGTTCGATAAATCCACCCGCGGGATATTCGGCATCACGATGAGGCGGGACAGTTCCGGGCGGTCGCGCACTCGCCCCGTGCGCTCGATCGTAATCATGCGGACATGGTCCATGGAAGCCTGCACCTTCGCCATTTGCTCGTCGATGCGCGCCGCAGCCAGATCGCGCTGAACCTGCGCCATATCGACTTCCCGGCGAGCCATCTCGATTCGCTTGCACGCTATCCGCATCTGCAGTTTCTGAAGAGATGCTTCGGTGCGCGCCAGCGCCTCCGGGTTTCGTCCTAGCACGACCTCCGCGGTCGCCAACATTCGCAACCCCTCTTCGGAAGCCCGTTCCACCAGGCTCGCCGTGTGGCAGGTCAGCCGGTGGGCCCACTGAAACTCGCCATCCTGGTACGCCCCATTCAACCCCAGAGCCAGAACCCCGGCCGCTAACCAGTACCACGCTTTATCCGATCTCATACCGTGCTCCTTGCCGTTGCGCTGTGGCTTAGACGCAATCTCTACACCTTTGTCATCAGAGGAATGTACGCAAAGCTGAGGAAATTAGTTTCCGGAAAACCATGAATCTCGAAATGAGACAAGCGCCGCAGAATCCCCGCCTGCTCTGACCGGACGAATCCTGCAACTGCAAGACTAACAGCGAGTTAGCGACTACCCGGACGTCGTCCGCCGCTCGTGACGGTTAAGGATGTGCGCCTTCCGGCTGGGGCATGAGCGTCACCGGCAACGTCGTCCCGAGCACCCGAGGTAGTGGGGCGCTGGTCCACTGGCGTTCCGCTGCAAGTAATAAACGTCCAGAAGGAGGCAATGGTTCAGGCGCGCCCCACCGCCGGCTGGCAGACGATTTTGATTCCACGCGCTGGCGGACAGATCGAGAAATACCTCGTCGTCCGCCAACAAATGCGAACGGTCATGGCCGCCCAACGCTCGATCCACCAACCGCCGATTGCGGTAGCGCACCGGAGCAGTCCCGAACCCCACGAGCTTCTCGAAGCGATTACGATCCGCGACTGTACGACGCCCGATCGCGCCACCTTTGGTGACAGCACAACGGGTTAAAATCTCAGATCACCGCCCCGCGTGCGAATACTCCGAAAGTAACCGGGCGCTGGCCATCGGGGAAGTACGCACAATTTTCAAAGCCGGAAATTGATGGAGCACGCCACCATGAAGAGGCATTTCGGATGCCCGGTGCAGGCCACATCCAAGGTCCTCGCTAGAAAATGGAAGGTGCTGATGGTCTGGCACCTGTCGTTCGGGACGCGCCACTTCGCCGAGATTCGCGACCTGCTGCCCGGCGTCACCGAAAGGGTCCTGACCGACATCCTCCACCGCTTGGTCACCGAGTCCGTTCCCTGGCGCGTGGACAGCACGCTCACCGCTGCCGGCAACGAACTCATCTCGGTCATGGAAGCCGTGCAGCTGGGGCACAAAGCATCTGGGAGTTCCGCCCAGCATCCCTCGCATCCCGACCCAGCTGTAACCCGGCGGAGCACGTCGCCTGTTGACCAAATCGTAAGTCGGCCCACCAGGCCGTTCACCGCACCCCGATTCCAATCGAACACATAAATAATTTCGATTGGACTTCGCCCGGACCCCTACCTAGAGTCTATGCAGGAGAGGACCGGCATTCCTGTACTCGCTCCGGTACGCTCATGCCACTTTCGGGACTGCGCCTCGACCCAGATGACGACGATATTCAGGATCTGGAGCAAACGTCCTCCGGTTCCGACGACACCTACGTCCTGACCCTCGACGAAATCAGTAGCCTTGCACGCGAGGAAGGCAAACCGGCCGAGACGCTGATGAACGTCGTCGCCCTCATCGCCAAGCGCTTCCAAACCGACGTCTGTTCCGCTTACCTTCTTGAGCCCGACCGCGCCAACCTTGTCCTCGCCGCCACCCTCGGCCTGCGTCCAAGCTGCATCGGCAAGCTGCGCATGGGCATTCACGAAGGCCTGGCTGGCCTCGTCGCCGAGCAGGTCCGTCCCGTCGCCGTCGAGCAGGTGAAAAAGCATCCACGCTTCAAATATTTCAGCGACGCCGGCGAAGACGACTACCAGTCCTTCCTCGGCGTCCCGCTCATCGATCGCGGCGTACTGCAGGGAGTTCTGGTCGTACAAACCGTCGTGCCGCGCGTCTTCCACGAGACCGAAATTCAAATGCTTGTCGAGGCCGCCGCTCAGGTCGCGCCCGTGGTCAGCGAAGCGCGCACACTCGACCGCTTCATTGCGCCTGCCCAGGAACGCCTGTGGGCCCTGGCGCGAAACCTCTGGTGGAGCTGGGACCACGATTCCGCCAGCCTCTTTCTCGACCTCGACCCGGCGCGCTGGCGCCAGCTCAACCAGAATCCCGTGTCGCTCCTTAAGGAGCTACCCCTGTCCAAGCTGGAACGCCGCGCCGCCGAACTGCAATTGCACAGCCGGATCAACTACGCCTACCGCCGCATGCGGGAGTATCTCGAAGCCGAACGCACCTGGGGCGCGCGGCACGCCGGTGTTCTCCGGCCCCGGCCCGTCGCGTATTTCTCCGCGGAGTTCGGCGTCCACGAATCGCTTCCGGTCTATTCCGGCGGCCTCGGAGTTCTCGCCGGCGATCACATTAAGAGCGCCTCCGACCTCGACATCCCGCTCGTCGGCATCGGTCTGTTCTACGGTCAAGGTTACTTTCGGCAGCGCCTCGATTCGAACGGCTGGCAGCAGGAGGAATACCTCGAGACCGACGTCAACCAGCTCACCATGCAGCCCGCCATCGGCTCCAGCGGCCGACCCGTTGTGGTGCAGGTCGACACTCGCAGCGGGTCTATTCGCGCCAAAGTCTGGCGCGTGAAGGTTGGGCGATGTGATCTACTCCTGCTCGATTCTGACATCGAGGGCAACGCGCCCGATGACCGCGAACTTACTTCGCGCTTGTACGGTGGCGACGGCCGCACCCGCATCCGCCAGGAAGTGTTGCTCGGCGTCGGCGGCTTCCGCGCCCTTCGCGAAATGGGCATCACTCCCGGCGTCCTTCACCTGAACGAGGGCCACAGCGGCTTCGCTGTGCTCGAAGCCATCCGCTCACGTATGCAGGAAGAGGGCCTGACCTTTGATCAAGCCGCGCCGCGCGTATCGCGTGAAGTCGTCTTTACCACCCACACTCCGGTGCCCGCCGGACACGACCGCTTCGGCGCCGCCCTCATCGAAGAACACCTTGGGCCCCTGCGCGAACAACTGGGAATCTCCGGCGACACGCTCATGGGCATCGGCCGCGAAAATCCGAACAACCAGCAGGAATCTTTCTGCATGACTGTACTGGGCCTGCGCCTTGCGCGCCGCGCCAACGCCGTCTCCGCCCTGCACGGGGAAGTTTCGCGCGCCATGTGGACGGGCCTCTGTCCCGGCAAACCCGAAGACGAAGTTCCGATCGGTCACATCACCAACGGCGTGCACGTCCCTTCCTGGCTAGCGCCGCAGATGTTTCGTCTCTACGACCGGCACCTCGGTACCGGCTGGCACGAGCACAGCAGCGAAGCCAAAATCTGGGAAGGGATAGAAAGCGTCAACGACGGCGAGCTTTGGGAAACTCACCTGAACCTTAAATCGCGCCTGCTCGAGTTCGTCCGCCGCCGCGCCGTCGAACAGGCCGAACGCCGCGGCGAACCGAGTGAAGTGCTGCAGCGCCTGGAAACCGTTCTCAGCCCCGACGCACTCACCATCGGCTTCGCCCGCCGCTTCGCTACCTACAAACGCGCCAACCTGATCCTCGTCGATATCGAGAACCTGGCCGCGATGGTGAATGACCCCAAACGCCCTGTGCAATTCGTCTTCGCCGGCAAAGCCCACCCGCACGATGAACCCGGCAAGCGCATCCTGCAGCAGATTGCCGAACTCATGCGCGACCCGAAATTCGCCGAGAAATTCGTCTTCGTGGAAGATTACGACATCAACGTAGGCCGACACTTTGTTCAAGGCGTCGATGTCTGGCTGAACAACCCGCGCCGCCCGCTCGAAGCCTCGGGCACGAGCGGCCAGAAAGTCGTCCTCAACGGCGGCTTGAATCTCTCCGTCCTCGACGGCTGGTGGGCCGAGGCCTACGACGGCATGAACGGCTTCGCCATCGGCACCGGCCGCACTCACTCCAACATGGACGTGCACGACGCGCGCGACGGCCAGGATCTGCACCGCGCCCTGCGCGAGGAAGTCATTCCCCTCTACTACGAGCGCGATCAGGACGGCCTGCCCCGCGGCTGGATCAAGCGCATGAAACGCACCATCCGTACGCTGGGGTGGCGCTTCAACGCCGACCGCATGGTGATGGAATACACCCTGAAGTGTTACGTCCCCGCCGCGGGCGGCACGTCCAGCGAGATGAGGGCCCAGTAAGAACGTTGATCGATGTAAGCCGAAACGGAGTAGATGTATGGCGAATGCCATCGTGATTCTGCAGAATGATCCCGCCCGGGCGGAGCGCCTGCTCGCCACCATGAAATCAGTTTCGTCGAGCGTGCAGACCGTGCAGTCTGTAGCCGAACTCAAACAGCTGGCCGCGCGATCCCCCGTTCGCGTGGGCATACTCGATCTCGACCTGGTCAGCCCGCGGGAGGTTGCCGGACTGCGTCGCCAGTACGGTTTTGAAATCGTCTGCACCCATCACGCCCCCGACGACGCGATGTGGACTGCCGCTCTAGGTGCCGGCGCCCTCGACTGTTGCTTCGTCGGCGATGCCTCCGGCATCTGCCGCGCCATCAAACTGAGCATGGCAGCGTAGGCCGCAAGAGAAGCTCCAACGGCATCAACCGCCTTCAGTCTTCCGCGAAGAGCCTCCTCCGCACCGCCTCGTCGAGCGGAACATCCGGCCCCGAGAAAATCGTGTCCGGCTGACGGGTGGGATCCTGCGCGATCAAGGGCAGAGCCCGTGCGCGGCGCGCGTCGGCCTCCGGCCCGGTTTCCAGATACAGCTGTGAGAACCAGGTGTTCGCCTTGTGCGTCGCACCCGAATAACGGTCATGTTCGGCGGCATAGGCGTGCCCGGCCGCGTCCCAATCCGCGTTGGCGATCAGCTGATCGCCGAGCACGCGCACATCCCGCAGCGTCATCCCCAGCCCCTGTCCCCATGAGGGATCGCTGGCCGCCGCGGCATCCCCTATCAACCCGACTCCGTCGCGATACGGATGTTCCACCCACGTCTCGGCTCCATCGAACGTAGCCAGCGGCCCGGCCGCCTTCGCTCCGTCGTAAAACTCGGAGTTCATCCCCACCCGTTTGCAGTTCTCGATGTAGCGCGCAAGATCGCGCATTCCCTGATGCCGAGGCTGACTGGTGTGACAAGAGAAATAGGTGCGGGCACGTCCCTTCCCCTGCGGGAAAATAACCGCCTGCTGCCCGAGTCCGGAATGCGTGACCAGTTGCGCAATGTCCTCCGGCGCACGCACATCATCCAGCAGAACGCCCGCGAGCAGATTGAAATCCGGATCCCGCTTCATCTCGAATCCGGCAGAAGAGCGCACCGTGGACGATCGGCCATCCGCCCCCACCACCAGGCGCGCGGTGACATCGTCCGCCCGCCCATCTTCTCCAAGCGTCACGCTGGCTGGTCGCCCCGGCCGCACCTGGCGCGCCGTCACGCCGCGCCGGACTTGCGCCCCGGCATCTGCGGCCGCCTGCAGAACCATTTCCTGCATCGCCGGATGGTAAAACGAGATACAGGGAAGTTGCTGCGGCGTTGTGGTCGCCAGGTCCCGGTGCACGATCAGTGTCTTCACCGCGTACAAGTCAGCCCACCGAACCGGGTGCGCAACCTTATCTAACAGCAACTCGTAAATCCCAAGCCGCTGCGCCTCGGCCGTACCCCAAGAAGTAACAAACTCGCCCCGCACCCGATCCTTGAACTCACGCTCCCGTTCGAGCACCAGGACGCTGGCGCCTCGTTCGGCCATGGACTTGGCCAGCACGGACCCGCCCAGGCCTCCACCGACAACGACGAGATCAAAAGAATTCTTCATCGTTCACCGTCGTCCCGCAGGCGAAACCACTTGGCGAGTCTGCAACTTCTCCAGAATCATCGGCCCCAACTGCGACACGCTGCCCGCGCCGAGAGTCAGGATCATGTCGCCATCCTCCGCCGTGCCGGCAACCGCTCCCACCGCATCCGCAAAAGACGCCGCGTACCGCACATCCGGATGCCCGGCCTCTCGAATCTTCGAGGCTAGTCCCTCCCCTGTGATTCCCTCGAGGGGCTTCTCGCTGGCAGCGTAGATGTCGAGCACCGCGAGCGAGTCGGCCTCCGCCAAAGCGCTCGCGAACTCATCCATCAGTTCCTTGGTGCGCGTGTAGCGATGCGGCTGGAAGATCACGTGAATCCTGCGGAACCCACATTGCCTCGCAGCCGCCAGTGTGGCTCTGATCTCGGTGGGATGATGCCCGTAGTCGTCGATCACGCTCACCCCCGCCGTCTTGCCGCGAAGCTGAAATCGTCGGTCGACGCCGCGGAAGCTTTCGAGTGCGCCCCGAATGCTCTCCACCGATAGATCCAGCCCGAGGCCCACCGCAATCGCCGCCGTCGCATTCAGAATGTTGTGAATCCCCGGCACGTGTAGGGTGAACGTGCCCAGGTCCTCCCCGCGATAACTCACGCGAAAATGACTCAGCGGCCGGTGCTCGCCTGGCTGTGGTTCAACCGCCCCCGGTTTGATCAGAAAGTCCGATCCGCGCCGCGTCCCGTACGTCATCACCCGCCGCTGCACCTGCGGCAGCACCTTGCGCAGCAGGGGATCGTCATTGCACCCCACGATCATGCCGTAAAACGGCACCCGATCCATGAACTCCAGAAACGTATGCTTCACGTCCCGCATGTTGCGGTAGCAGTCCATGTGCTCGCGGTCGATGTTGGTCACCACGGAAAGAATCGGAGAGAGTTTGAGAAACGATCGGTCGCTCTCGTCCGCTTCCGCCACCAGGTACTGCGACTTGCCCAGCCGCGCGTTCGAACCCAGGGCATCCACCCGCCCACCGACCACCACGGTCGGATCAAGTCCTCCAGCCGCCAGAACCGCCGCCACCATCGAAGTCGTGGTCGTTTTCCCATGCATGCCGGCGATCGCGATCCCGTACTTCAGCCGCATCAGTTCCGCCAGCATCTCTGCGCGCTGGATGACTGGAATATGCAGCTTGCGCGCCTCGGCCACTTCAAGATTTTCCTCGGCGATGGCCGAGCTGGTCACCACCACCTCGGCGCCGTCCACATTTTCCGCGGCATGCCCCTCAAACGTAATCGCGCCTAGCTCGGCCAGCCGTTGCGTCACCGCCGAACTCTTCAAGTCTGACCCGGAGATCTTGTACCCAAGGTTCAGCAGCACTTCGGCAATCCCGCTCATGCCGATGCCGCCGATGCCCACGAAATGGATGCGCTGGATTTTGGCAAACATTTGGAATCAGGTCTAGGGTGTCAGGTCTTAGTTGTTGGGGTTGCCTTTCATTCCGCCGACCAGCCTCGCCGCCATCTTCGCCACATCCTGCGCCGCACTCGGATGCGACAATTTCTTGGCCGCCTGGCCCATCTGTTCCAGCCGGGCGCGATCCGCGAATAACGCCGCCACCGTCTCCGCCAGCCGGTTCGCCGAGAGGTTCCATTCTTCAAGCATCACCGCGGCGCCCGCGTCCACTAGCGCCTGTGCGTTCACCTTCTGGTGATCGTCGGCGGCGCGCGGAAAAGGAACAAAAATCGCCGGCTTCCCCGCCGCCGTCACTTCCCCCACCGTGCTAGCCCCGGAGCGGCACACCAGCATGTCAGCACGAGAAAACGCGCCGGGCATGTCGTCGATAAAAGCCGAGACTTCCGCATCTAGCCCCGAGCCTTGGCAGGCAGCACGCGCGTCATTATAGTCGCGCTCGCCGGTCTGATGAACGATATGCAGGCCGGGCAGCTTCTCTCGAAACACGGGCAACGCCGCCAGCACCGCCTGGTTGATGGCGTGCGCCCCCTGGCTTCCGCCGAAGACAAGAAGCGTAGGCGGCGTCGCTGCCACCGGACGGGGCGCAATCTCAAAGAACGCCGGACGCACCGGAACGCCCGTCACCTCGTATTTGGGGAAGTAGCGCCCCGTCTGCTCGAACTGCACCGCGGCCATCGAGACGCGCGACGCGACCATCCGGTTCGCGAAACCGGGCACGACGTTGGGCTCAAATGCGATGGTTGGAGTCCGGCGCAGGATGGCCGCCCCCATCGCCGGCCCGGATGCATAACCTCCGACGCCAATCACCACATCAGCGCGAAACTCAGCCAGCATCCGCCACGCATCCCAGACCGCGTGCGGCAGATCGAAAAGCGTCCGCAGCCGCGTGGCAAGGTTCACCCGGTTCAACGCACCCACTTGGACGAGCCGCAACTCGAAACCGGCCGCGGGAACCAGGCGATTCTCCATCCCCCGCGCCGTGCCAATAAAAAGGACTTCCGCCTCGTAGTCTTTCTTTAGTTGCTGGGCGATCGCCAGTGCCGGAATCACATGGCCACCGGTACCACCGCCCGCGAGAACAGCGCGCATTTCGTCATTGTCAATGTTCGGCCGGGGCTTGTCGATTGTCACCAGGGTACGGAGAGGGCAAGGCCGGTGAGCGCCTTGCCCATCGGTCTTGCCGCCTCGAGTTCCTCGCCGACTCCGAAAAGCATCGGAACCCGATCCATCGCAAAAACCGCCGGACACCGGCGACCGCGCCAGAACACGGCCTACATCATTCACTGTATTTCCACTTCGGCTGGGCTGACGTATCCTGCCCGTCAGGTACCAAGCGTTCGCCCCGTGCCGGATTCCCCCACCCTCGGGTTCTCTCCTCAGCTACAAACCGATCCAACCGGCACGGGCGTTCCTTTTGCGCAAGCGTCAGCCAAAGCCATACAGCGATTGCCTTGGAGGCGGCAACCGGCGATCGCCCGGCTTTCCCTTCCTCCTTTTCCGGTGGCGATCTCGATCGTCTACGTCCTCACTGTTCTGGGCACAGGACTTTACTTTCTGCTGTCAAACTGAATTGAAGCGGAATTAGTCGCGCTCGTTCGCGCTTGGGCAGAGCGGACTAGGCAGTCCGTTGCGATGCCCTCTCCCGGCCTGCGGGCGCAGCCGGATGAGCATGCCGGGTCGGATGAAAAGACATGCACGACGAGCAGAAAATCTGGCGGCACGAGGCGCACGGCTCTGTATGCGCGGCGCATACCGCCACCCCGCAATCAGAACATCGAGCCTTCGAAGGGCGGCCACAGGTCGCACCGAGCGCGTCCTCAAGACTCTGGACTTCGACTACGCCACAGTAGCCCATACGGTCTCCTTCCTTGAGATTTTCAGGCGGGGAATATACCACAGCAGGTCTACAAACCAATAATAAAAGCTCTGTAATCCCGAGCGCAGGGAAGGTGCCTGAGATCAAGTCGAGGCCATGTTATTGCTCAGCGTCTTCGCCGGCTCTGCTTTGCGACCTCAGCGGGTAAAGGCTTTTCTCTCGTCCGCTGAAAGACGCTCGACAACCTATTCCGCTTGCTTCGAAATGTTCAGCAGTACCCCGACGCAAGCCAGAGTCAGAAACAACGAAGAGCCTCCGTAGGAAACGAACGGCAACGGGATGCCTTTGGTCGGCATCAGGCCGAGCACCACGCTGATATTGATGAAGGCTTGCAGAATCACCATGCTGGTAATGCCCACTGCCAGGAAGCGTCCAAAGAGATCGTGCGTACGGATCGCCAACCGCGTTCCTCGCCACAGAAATACGGCGAACAGCAGACACACGAACATGGCGCCCACCAGCCCAAATTCCTCCGCCGTAACCGCGAAAATGAAATCCGTGTGCGGCTCCGGCAGGTAAAACAGCTTCTGCTTCCCTTCCATCAGGCCCAGCCCCGTCAGGCCTCCCGTGCTCACGGCAATCAGCGACTGGATGATGTGAAACCCCGCGCCGCGGGGATCGGAATAGGGATTGAGAAAGGCCAGGATGCGGTCCCTGCGCCAGCTGACGTGGAACAACAGAACGTAAAGCGGCAACAGCGACGCCGCAAAAGCAAACGCGAAGTAGCGCAGCTGCATTCCCGCGACAAACAGAATCGCCGCCGTGATCCCCGCACAGGCGATCGCCGTGCCCAAGTCGGGCTGGGCCACGATCAGCAGCAAGAACAACAGCGTGGGCGCGACCGCCGGCAACAGCGTATTCTTCCAGTCCGCGATCGCCTTGCTGCGCGTCTCCAGGAAAAACGCCATGAACAGGATCAGCGCCGGCTTGGCCAGTTCCGAAGGCTCAAACGAGAACCCATTCCAGCGGATCCAGCGGTGCGTGTTGTGCGACCGGTCGAGCAGAAACACCGCCAGCAGCAACAGCGTGGTCACCGAGAGCACCGAAAAGACAACACCGGGATGTTTGTAGCGGCGGTAGTCGATCCTCATCGCGACCACCATGGCGATGATCCCCGCCACTGCCCACACGAACTGCTTTTCCAGAAAACCGTAGGCCGACCCGAAGCGCTCCTTGGCCATCACCGCCGACGCGCTGAACACCATCACCAGCCCAATGAAAACCAGCAGCATGGTCACTGTGAACAGCCACCGATCGACACTGACGCGCTTGGCCATGAAGTTTCATTTCACCACGGAGTCGGCGATGCAGGTCGACTTTCAACCGCCGATTTAAGCAGAGTGATTGCCGAGTTTGGTTCTGGCACGAAAGCGGGGGACGATGGGCAGTAGGGAAAACACAGTAGCGCACTACGTCTTGGGGTCCGCGAGACTGTTCACGACTTCCTTAAACACGCGTCCCCGATGGTTGTAGCTCTGGAACTGGTCGAAGCTCGCGCAGGCCGGCGCGAGCAGCACGATGTCGCCTGGTTGCGCCACCGCCGCAGCACGCCGCACGGCATTGTTGAGCGTCTCGGCATGCACGATCTCGGTCGCTCCCTTGATGTGTGATTCGATCTTCTCCGCGGCGGCGCCGATCGTGTACACCCGCTTCACCCGCTCGCGCAGCAAATCGTTCAGCACCCGGTAGTCGCTGCCCTTGTCCTTGCCGCCTAGAATCAGATGGATATTCGCCGGAAACGACTCCAGCGCCTTGATCGTGGCATCCACGTTGGTGGCCTTCGAGTCGTCGTAGTACTCCACCCCTTGCACCGTGGCGACGTACTCTAAGCGGTGCTCGACCGCCTTGAACGTCCGTACCGCGCCACGGATTTGTTCCGGGTTGCACCCCATCAGGGCGCCCGCGCACACCGCGGCCAGCACGTTCTCGAGGTTGTGCGCGCCCTTCAGCGGAATCTCACTGACCAGCATGATCTCGCGCGCGCCGCGGTCATCCCGGAACCAGATCCGGCTGTCCCGCACCCACGCCCCTTGCGTCACTTCCTTCTTGCGGCTGAACCAGAAAACCTGCGCCCGGGTTCGATCGCGGAGAGTCAGGCAGGTGGCGTCGTCCTGGTTCAACACTGCGAAATCGGAGCCCTGCTGGTTCTCGAAGATGCGCGCCTTGGCATCGACGTAGGTCTGGAAGGTCCGATGACGGTCCAGATGATCAGGCGTGAGGTTCAGAATCACCGCAACTTTTGGACGAAACGTCTGGATCGTCTCCAGCTGAAAGCTGGACACTTCGAGCACCACCACCGTCTCGCGGGTGGCGCGCTCGACCAGCGTTATCGCCGGCGTTCCAATGTTTCCTCCGACCAGGGTCGGGAATCCCCGAGCGGTAAGGATTTCCCCCGCCAGCGTGGTCGTCGTGGTTTTCCCGTTGGAGCCGGTGATCGCCACCACGGGACCGGCTATATGCTGCGCGGCGAGTTCGATCTCGCCGATGACCGGCTCCCCCGAAGCGCGCGCCTGCACCAGCGGCGGCGCGTCCACGGCAACGCCCGGGCTCACAACGATCAGGTCCTGCCCTCGAAACGTGCGCTCGCCGTGCCCGCCCGTTTCGACCGCAATGCCTTGGTCCAGCAATACCGGGATCTCATCCCGCAACTGGTCTTCAGACTTCGTATCGGAAACCGTGACCCGCGCCCCGTGCTCCTTCAGAAACAGCGCCGACGCCACCCCCGACTTTCCCAGCCCAACCACCAGCACGCGTTTGTTGTGCAGATCCATTTGCTTACCTACCACGGAACCCCGAACCGCAAGTCGCTACTGGCTGAATCGCAGCCGCCGGGCACCGAAGCAGACGAAAATTCTCCGGCCCGATGACCAGTCCCCGAACCAGGTTTTCTCAGCGTGCTCCGCGGCCCTTGCGCTGCGCCGGAGCCCGCCGGAGCGCCGTCGAAGGGCGGTTCAGAGCTCTTCTCTGCGTCCTCCCCAGAGAGCTCTGAAAAACCCGCCCAGCCAATCCCCGAACCGGCGTGCCTCCGTGGTGGATGTTCTTTAACGCAGCTTCAACGTCGTCAGTGCAAACAAGGCAAACACCAGGGACGCGATCCAAAACCGCACAATCACCTTCGACTCGGACCACCCCAGCAGCTCGAAATGATGATGGATCGGCGCCATCTTGAAGATTCTCTTCTTGCGCAATTTGTAGGAAGCAACCTGTAAGATCACCGACAGCGCCTCAATCACGAACACTCCCCCGATGAAGGGCAGGAGCAACTCCTGCTTGATCATCACGGCCACCGTCCCGATCGCTCCCCCCAGCGCCAGGCTGCCCACGTCACCCATGAACACCTCGGCGGGATGTGCGTTATACCAGAGGAAGCCAATCGACGACCCCACCATGGCCCCGCAAAAGATCGTCAACTCCCCCACCTGTGGCATTCGTTCCAACCCCAGGTAGGTGGCGAAGGCGGCATGCCCGCTGACGTAGGTCAGCACCGTCAGCGCACCCGCGGCAATCACCGTGCACCCGATCGCCAGTCCGTCCAGGCCGTCGGTCAGGTTCACGGCATTGCTTGAACCCACAATTACCATGCAGACAAAAATCACAAACGGCAGGAAAGCCAGCGGCCACAGGTGCGGATGGTGCGCCAGCCGTTCGATCACCAGGTCGGGCCGGAACTGTTTGAAAAACGGCACCACCAGCTTGGTGGAATACAGCCCTTTCGCCTGCATGGCCGTGAGCGCCGCCGCGATCAACAGGCTGGTCAGAAACTGCAGTCCCAGCTTCGCGCGCGCCGTCAAACCCAGGTTGCGGCGCTGCACCACCTTGATGTAATCGTCGGCAAAGCCCACGGCCGCGAACGCGCACGTCGACGCGATGGCAATCCACACGAACGGATTGGTCAGGTCCGCCCACAACAGCGTGGGCACTACGATCGCAATTGCGATCAGCAGGCCGCCCATGGTGGGCGTGCCCGCTTTCTTCTGATGCGCCTTGGGACCTTCTTCGCGGATGTACTGCCCGATCTGGAATTCGCGCAGCCGGTTAATCACCAGCGGCCCGACGATCAGCCCGGTGAACAGCGCCGTCAGGCTCGCGAACGCAGTGCGGAACGTGAGATAGCGGAAAATGCGGAATGGCGGGAAGTAGTGGTACAGCTTGACGAACAGCAGCCAGTAAAGCAATCAGCCTCCGAGAACAGCTGTTGGTCGTTGGCTCTTGGTCGTGGGCCAGAGGTGGTTGCGCCTCAAGGCCTGACCCGCTGCGCCACCGAATGGAACTGCCTCATAAACGGTACCGGGGAAGGCAGGCGCGCGCCGCCAACGAACCCCTGCCGCCAGCCATCAGCCAATCCCAACCCAGTTCTCCAGGGCTGTCTCGAGTTTCACACCCCGAGAAGCTTTCAGCAGGACCACATCTCCCTCACGTGTCTCGCGCGCCAACCATTCGCCGGCTTCCTCCGGACTCGCCACAAACTCCGCCCGCATGCCCGCGCTCTTGGCCGCATCCACCATCGTCTGGGCCAGACCCCGCACCCCGACCAGCACATCGATCTTCTTCTCGGCGATGTGCCGCCCCGCGCAACCGTGCATCTCGCCCGCGCTAGGACCCAGTTCGAGCATCTCTCCAGCCACCACGATCCTCCGCGTGGCTGGCATCGCCGCCAACGCGTCCACCATCGCAGACAGAGCTTTTGGATTGGAATTGTAGCAATCGTTCACAACTTTGATATTACCCACTTGGACGACCTGCCCACGTTTGTCGGCCGGCCGAAGCATCGCCAGCGCCGCCACAATTTCCGGCAGCGGAATTCCGCGCTCCAGCGCGACCGCCACCGCAGCCAGCGCATTGGTGATGTTATGTGCTCCCAGCAGCGGCAACATCGCGCCCTGACGAACTCCTTCCACCACCACGTCGAACGCCGATCCTTCGGCCCCGCGCGACTCAATATTTTCCGCGCGCACATCCGCCGGACGCTGCGTTCCGAACAGAATGACTCTGCCTTTGAAATCGCGGCCAAAACTGGAGACGTATTCGTCGTCGGCGTTGAGCACGGCCGTGCCGCCCGGAGGCAGGCTTTCGATGAGCTCGTACTTGGCCCGCGCGATGCCCGCAATCGAATCGAAGTACTCCAGGTGGACCGGGGCCACCACCGTCACCACACCGATTTCTGGCTGTGCAATCTTGGCCAGCGCCGCAATCTCCCCGGCGTGCGACATGCCCATCTCGATCACCGCGAGGTCGTGCTCTGGCTCGAGTTTCAGCAGCATGAGGGGCAGGCCAAAATGATTGTTGAAGTTACCTTCCGACTTGAGCACCCGAAACCGGCTGGACAACACCTGCGCGATCGCTTCCTTGGTCGTCGTCTTGCCCACCGACCCGGTAACGCCGACCAATGGCTTTCCCCACAGGCGCCGCACCGCGGTGGCCAGGGTTTGGAGTGCAGCCAGCGTATCGTCGACCGCGAGCAAGCAGGTCTTCACCGGATAGCGGGCCAACTGATCCTTCTGCACCACCGCCGAGACCGCGCCGCGTTGCAGCGCCTGGTGCACGTAGTCGTGCCCGTCCAGTCGCTCGCCTCTGACCGCGAAAAATAACTCGCCCGCTTGAATCGTGCGCGAGTCGATGGAATAACCCTGCGCGACTTCTTTGAGTTCGCACTCCCCGGTCGCCCCCAGCAGGGCTTCGATCTTGGATAAGGCGAGCTTCATGCCTTGATTCCCGCGATCGCCTTGGCGGCGTGACATTCGTAGCCGGCCTCGGCGAGAACTTCCCGGGCCACGCCCACGTCGTCGAACGGCACTGAGCCTTCGCGCGATACCTGCACCTTCTCGTGCCCCTTGCCCGCGATCAGCACGATGTCCCCCGCTCCGGCCTCCCGCACCGCCAGCCCGATCGCCGCCCGCCGGTCCGGCTCCATCGCATACTTTGCTCCCGAACGTTGCAAACCGACCTTGGCATCGTTCATGATCGCCAGCGGATCCTCGCTGCGCGGATTGTCCGACGTCAGCACCACAAAGTCGCTGCCCCGCCCCGCCGCTTCCCCCATCAGCGGACGCTTGGCTCGATCACGGTCGCCACCGCAGCCAAATACCGTAACCACGCGGCCTTTCAGTCCCGCCTGGGTCACAAACTCTCGGGCCAGCGCCGTCAAGTTGCGGAGCGCGTCGTCGGTGTGCGCGTAGTCCACCACAATCGTAAAGGGCTGACCGCAATCGACGCGCTCGAAACGCCCTGGCACCCGGGCCAGCGCAGCCACTCCCCGAGCGATGGCTTCGCCACCACACCCGCGGGCGAATCCAGCTCCCGCCGCCGCCAGAATGTTGTAGACGTTCACCCGTCCGATGAGCGGCGAGAAGATGGGGATCGTCTCCCCCGGCGTCGCCAGGTCGAAGCGGGTCCCGCGCGACGAAATCTCCACCGACCTCGCGTGAAAATCTCCGCTGCTCCAGCCATACGTGACGGCCTGCGAACCATGCTTCTTGCTGGTCCGCACGAGCTCCCGTCCATACTCGTCGTCCGTATTGATCACCGCCCAGCGGGGAGCGTCCGTCCCACAGCCCTCAAACAGAATCCGTTTGGCTGCGAAGTATTTCTCCATGGTGTGGTGATAGTCGAGATGATCGCGGGTGAGATTCGTGAACACTGCGACATCGAATGGAATGGCGTAGACCCGTTCCTGCGCCAACGCGTGCGAGGAAACCTCCATCACCGCTTCGCTCGCCCCGCTGGCCAATCCCTGGGCCAGCATCTGGTTCAGCTCCAGCGACTCGGGCGTAGTGTGCGGCGCCGGCAAAACCCTCCCCGCGACGTGGTATTCGATCGTCCCCACCAGGACGCTCTTGCGGCCCGCAGCCGTCAAGATCGACTCCGCCAGAAACGTTGTGGTGCTCTTCCCGTTCGTCCCCGTAACCCCCGTGATCGCCACCCGCTCGGCCGGACGCTTGTAGAAGTTCGCACTCAGACGTGCCAGCGCCCGCCTTCCGTGGGAAACCACCGCCCACGCTATGCCTGTCCTCGCTGGCTCGCTGCCGGAATCGGTGACCACCCCGACCGCCCCGTTCGCGATCGCTCGGTCGATGAACCGGTTGCCGTCCGCGCTTTCGCCCCGCATGGCGACAAACACGAACCCCGCCTGCACCCGGCGCGAGTCGTAGTCGACGCCGGTGACACTGGCGCTGCCGCTCTGGGCGAGCACTTCCGCCCCCTGCAGGATCTGCTGAAAGTTCATTGGAATGATTGTATTGTAGCCGTCGAACTTCTCAACCCGCCGCCGTTGGTGCAGGGTCACATCTCAGGACTTCCTGATTCTCTTCCGGTCGACCGCCAGCATCACCCTATCATCCTGAGCGCAGTGAGGCGCCAGCCGAACCCAGTCGAAGGACGCCCCAGCCCGGTAGCCGTCCCACGACTGCTGGCACCTTTCGACGACGCTCTCTACACCCTACCTCCCGAACTTCACCACCACCCTGGACCCAGCCGTCACGTGGGTTCCCGCCGCCGGCGACTGCTCCCGCGCAATCCCGCTTCCCACCGGATTCAGCTCCAGTCCGCTGTCTTGCGCCACCTCGAGAGCACTGCGCACACTCTTGCCAATGAATGAAGGCACCTCGATCCCGCCTTGCTCCACATCGAGAACCACGGTTCCCGACGGAACCTGGGACATTGCCGACGCACCCTCGGGCAACGGTACAGATTGCGCAACCGCGACCGCGCCGATCTGCGGTTCCTTCTCCCGTAGCGCCGCAGGAACCACCGGCCCCTGCGCGGCCGGAGGTTTGCCGCTGGGGGCGGCAGCGGCTGTGGCCGTCTCGGCCGACGCCGTATCAGCCAGTTCCAGCGCCGACCCCAGGTGATCCGGCGAGCTCTCGTCCAGATCAGAATCTCTCACCTTGTTCTGTGCCAGCCACAGTTGGCGATTCGCCGGCAATTCCACATCATGGGGGACGTGCATGTATTCGAGCACCTGTTGGGTGATGCGCTGGAACACCGGCGCCGAAACCTGTCCGCCCTGGTGCAAACCCACCGCCGAGTCGAGAATCACGGCCACGGTCACCGCGGGATTGTTGATGGGCGCAAACCCCGCAAACGACCCTACATACTTCGTGCGCGAGTACGCCCCCGTGGACGGATCCACTTTCTGCGCCGTGCCCGTCTTCCCCGCCGACGTGTAGCCTTCGAGCAGGGCCTTCCGCCCTGTGCCGTGCAGCACCACGCGCTGCATCATTGCCCGCATTTCCGCCGCGGTCATCGACGAGATCACTCGCCGCTCACCTTCGGGATGAAACACCATCGTCTGCGGAGTGCTTTGCGGCGCTGTGGTGGTGGCCACAATCCGCGGAGCCACCCACACGCCGTCATTGGCGAACGTCGACACCATCGCCGCCAGTTGCAGCGGCGACACGCCAATCTCCTGCCCCATCGAAATCGCCCCGATGGAAACCTTCGACCACCGGTTCACCGGCTTGGTCATTCCGCGCGTCTCTCCCGGCAACTCAATCCCGGTCTGCTGCCCGAAGCCGAACGCCCGGATGTAGTTGTAGAAACGGTCTTCGCCCAGCCGCAGCGCAATTTTGATCGACCCTACATCGCTCGATTCCGCGAGCACGTCAGCGACGGTCAGCAGCCCGTGCGGCTTGCTGTCTCGAATGCGCATCCCGTTGATGACGATCGACCCCATCTGGCAATCGAAGATTTCTTCCGGCCGCGTCAGCTTCTCTTCGAGCGCTCCCGAAATCGTCACCAGCTTGAAGGTGGACCCGGGCTCGTAGATGTCGCTCACGGCGCGGTTCTTCAGCGCTTCGTTGCGAATTTCCTTTTTTACATTGGGATTGAACGTGGGCCGGTTGGCCAGCGCCAGAATTTCTCCGGTACGCGGGTTCTCCACGATCACCGTCCCGGCGATGGCCTGCGTGTCTTTCATCGCCTGCTCCAGTTCGCGTTCCGCGACGTACTGGATTTTCTCGTCGACGGTCAGCACAACGTTGTCGCCGGCCTCAGGCTCCTTCTCGATGCGCCCAAACCACTTCTTGCGCGCATCCACCGAGATCAGCATCTTGCCCGGCTTGCCTTGCAATTGCTCGTCGTACTCGCGCTCGATCCCACTCAGTCCCTCGTCGTCGGTGCCCACGTAGCCCAGCACCTGCGCGGCCAGCTCGCGCTTGGGGTAGAAGCGTTTCGATTCCTTCTGAAAGTGGATGCCCTGCAGGTTGAGTGACCGGATGCGCTCGATGGTTTCGGCGCTGCCCTTGCGCGCCACCCAGCAGAAGGTTTTGTGGGCGCGGCAGTCCGCCAGTACCATTCGAGCATCTTCCCCGGTGATGCGGGTAATCAGCGAAATGGTGTTGGGAAGGTCTGGAATCTCCGTCGGGACGGCAAACGCCGAGTCCACCTGGATCGACATTGCCAGTTCGTGTCCCAGCCGGTCGTAGATGATCCCGCGCTTGGCCGATACGTTGATCGACCGTTGCTGCTGGTGCTCGGCGCGCTGTTCAAAATCCCCGTAGCGGAAGATCTGCAGATAGACCAGCCGCAAGCAAATCACGCCGAACCAAAGCAAAAACACCGCGCCCAGGATATAGAGTCGATAATTCGCGACGGTAGACCTACGGGCAGGCAATCTGGCTATCCCCTTCAGCGCAAACTTCTCACCACCGCGCACTTAGCACTTGTCACTTGGCGTTTGGCGTTGAGCATCTAGCATTCATTCGGTAGCACTATCAATGGTTCCTAAGCGCCGATAAAAAACTCGGACCGAGACCGAGTTTTGAGAGGGCTCGGCTTTAGCGGGCCGTAAAAGCCAATTTCTTGATTGCGGCTTCAGCCGCTGAGGTCCGCTGTCACCATTCAAGTTGCACGCCTCCACAGCCATCTGCCACTTAGCGAACGATCTAACGACCGAAGCGTCCCGGGCCAAGTGCTAAGTGCCAATGGCCAACCGCCCACCAACAAACATGGCGGCTCACCTTGTCGAGTGAAGCCGCCAAAGTCTTGCCTTAGGGAAGGGCAATGCTTTCCTTCCGGACCGAGCCCGGCTCGGCCTCTGTTCTATCGTGCCGAGAACACCGAAACCGTCGATATGCTCGCCATAACCGGAGCGCCACCATCTGCCGACGTATCCAGCCGCATTACCTGCCCGGCTTGCGGAGACTGCAGCCCCAGTTTGCGCGCCATCACGTCGATGCGCTCCGGGTCGCGCAGCGACGCATCTTCCAGCCGAAGCGCCCGGTTCATCTCCGTCATGCTGTCGCGCTCGACCTTCATCGACTCGATCTGGTACCCATACTCGATCGCCTTGAAATGCTGCCCGGCATACGTCATCACCAGCAGAAACAGGCAGGAAAGAGCAATCCCAAATTGGCGCATCTCGCGGCCGCGGCGCGGATCTTCCACCTTCACCAGGCGCGAGTTGTCGATGGCCTTGTGAAAGTAGATCTCGGGCGTTCCCACCCACATGGACTTGCGCCGGCTCACTGCCATGGCTCCCGCTACGGTCGCTGCTGCCGCCATTTATGCCACCCCGAGTAGTTCGGCTTCGACTAGCGCTCTTTGGTGATGCGCCGCGTACCAGCGCTCCAGTTCGGCTTCCTGGTTGGTTTCGCGCACGTGCGCTTCCGCCCGTTCCACCGTTTTCGTCAGATCGTCGATCAGTGTTCCTTTGTACATGGCCTTGACTCCTGTCCTACCTTCGATTTCTCTCCGGGACGGCATCGAGAGATCGGTAGGATTTTTTGTTTCGCCCTTTTTGTGACAGGCGATGCCGTCCCGGAAACCTTGCCCGGCACACCTTCCCTGACGCGTGCCGGGATTGCTTCACCTACACTCAACCCCCCGGCGCAAGCAGCGGTCACGCCGGGGACCCCGGCAGGTTCTCCGGGGCAAAATTTTCAAACTAGCGCCTTCGAGCGCCGGCGTCTTGCCGGCTGTCCAGCGGGCGTTCTCGCCCCGCTGCCACCAAGTTCGCGGTCACGCGACCGCGACGCCAAGCGGTCGTCCTGCCCCCGCTCACCACCGTCCTCGTGACGCTCAAATCCGATCGCGCTTTGGAAAGGCCCGCTTCAGCCGGGCCGAAAGCCGCAACTCCAACCGCGGCTTGAGCCGCCGATGTGCGCTCTCTGGCAATCCCACTGCGCGTCATATTCTTTCCGCTGCCCGCAACTTCGCGCTGCGCGACCGCGGATTGCGATCAATCTCTTCATCGCTTGCCGTCACCGGCTTCTTCGTGAGCAACCGGTAGTGCCCCAGCTTCACTCCTTCGCGGAAGGCATCTTTCACGATGCGGTCCTCCAGCGAGTGGAAGCTGATGATCACCACCCGTCCACCCGGTTTCAGCAGCTGCGGGGCCGCCTTCAGCAATTCCCGCAGGTCGTCCAGTTCGCGGTTTACGAAGATTCGGAGAGCTTGAAAGGTTCGCGTCGCGGGATGAATTCTTCTTTCCGCCTGATTCATTGGCCGGGCCGCGGCTGAGACGACATCCGCAAGTTGCGCGGTAGATCGTATCGGCCGCGACCGGACAATGGCTCTGGCGATTCTCCGCGACCTCCTTTCCTCACCGAATTCGTAAATCAGGTTGGCAAGCGTGACCTCGTCGACCTGATTTACCACTTGTTCGGCGGTCTCGCCGGACTGCGTATTCATCCGCATATCCAGCGGTCCTTCCGCCTGAAAACTAAATCCGCGCTGCGGGTTGTCGAGCTGCAGACTGCTGACGCCCAGATCGGCCAGAATGCCGTCAACCCTGACGATGTCGAAACTCCCCGGTCGCCGGTCGTCGGCTAAGCCTGCAAACGACCCGTGAATCAGCTCGATTGCTGGCCAATCCGATGGCTCGTCCGCAGGCACCAGCAGTTCGTCGGAATCTTTGCCGAAGACCGACGACCGAAGACTGAGGACTGCCTTTTCGAGCGCCGCCTCATCCTTATCGACCCCAATCAAACGTCCCGGTGCGCCGAGGCGTTTTGCGATTTCGTAACTGTGCCCGCCCAGGCCCACCGTAGCGTCGATATAGGTCCCACCGCGCCGTACGGCTAGAAAATCGATCGCTTCTTTTAAAAGAACCGGGACATGGCCAACTCGCCCATGCCCACCCCGCTCGGGGGTGTCTGTGAAACCCTCGCCCACTAGATGCCCAATTCGTCGAGCGTCTTCTCATCCTCAGGCGTGAACTTCTCCTGCTGGATCTCCTGGCGGTACGCTTCCAGGTTGCGCACTTCCAGGTATTTCTGATATCCGATGACCGCGACCTCGCCCTTGATCTGGGCCGACTCGCGCAGCAGCTGCGGCATCAGCAAACGACCCTGGCCGTCCATTTCCACCTGCTGCCCCCAGTAATTCACCCGGGACAGGAACTTCTTCTTGGTGGGATTGAAAGTCGACAGCCCGGCCAGCTTCTGCTCGATCTGTTCCCATTCCTCGAAGGGATATATCTGGGCAACCCTTCCGTCCAAACTCGTGATGTAAAATTGCGTGCTGTATTTCTCGTCGATCACCCGCTTGAATTCCGCGGGGACCTTGAGACGTCCTTTTTCGTCCACGCGAGTTGGGTGATTGCCGCGAAACATGTGTCTGCCTACCCCTTAAGGGGGATCCGAATCGTTTGACAGTCGCCACCGCAGCGACCAGGGAGGAGGTAAAAGCGGCAAAAAGTAGGGTCAATTCGGGTTCGTCCGGGCTGTTTTTCTGGGTGTCAGTCTTTAATTCCACTGGCGCCTCGAAGTGTTCTACTTCTGCCCACGACCTCTATCGATCCATCCACTTACTGCCACTTTTTCCCACATCCTACGCCTAAACCTTTTATTGTCAACAGCAAACTTTGAGGTTGGGTGGTCCCTTCCGGCGGGTTCCGGCAAAGCACGAAATCTGGTAGCTAACTGCCGTGATGACCACAAGATCTTGCGTTTAGGAAAATGATTCTTTCGGCGTTTGTTCGCTTCGATTTCTCTTGTCTCTAAAAAAAATCTGTGGATAAGCTCCGAGCGCCGCGCACTTCGCCCGGTCTGATACTCGCGGCCAAGCAAGATCGGGACGCGCCAACCCGCCTGCGCCACCGCCGCCCTCGCCTGTGCGGCCACAGCGTCTTTTGCTGCGGCAGGGTTTTTTCAGGATTTTTCGACGCAGTGTGAGGCGACAAAGGTTGCGAAGGAAGACGCAAGGGCGCGAAAGAAAAGCGCGAAACAGCGAAAATCACCACGTCCCGCGGGGACGGCCCAATGTCCCAACGACACTCACATGGGCAGCCGCCTTGAACGCTGAAACGTGCTCACTGATGCCGGTGAAATGCGCCCGTGTAGAATTCCACTCAGCTTGCGAGGAGGCAGAAACATTCATGCCGCTCCCCGGCGCAGTCTGGAAACAGGACTTAGCGAAGGAGTTCCTGACGCCCGAGCGATGTCACATCCTCGAAACCTACAACACCGCCGACGACCGGTCAGTTTCGATCGCCAGGGCGCGAGTGGAGCCGGGGATCACGACCGCGTGGCACGTGCTCGAGCACACCATCGAGTGCTACATAATGGCCGAAGGCCGCGGCCGGGTCGAGATCGGCGACCTCCCCGCCTCCAACGTCGGTCCTGGCGATGTGGTCGTGATCCTGCCCGGAACCCGGCAACGCATCACCAACACCGGAACCAGCGACTTGATTTTCTATTGCGCCTGCACACCCCGCTTTCAGCCGTCCAACTACCGGACACTCGAATGAATCCGCTCGATGCAAATTTGTATGTGGAATTTCGCGCGCCTGGAACGAGGGCGGCTCGGAGTTGACAGCTTGCGAAAACACTCCTCCGGTCCGGACTGCGAGCAACGCTTACCCGTTTGTGATTCCGACGGGCGAGCGCAGCGAGGCAGGAGGAATCTGCCTCTGCTCGCCACGACGCTGCCCTTAGACCGGAAAGGCTTTGCCGGCTTCGTCCGCGCCTGTCACCAATTTGGCTGGCGCGGGTCGCTTCTCGTCACTTCCTTCCGCCGGTTGCCCGCCCCTCCTTCCGCGCCCAGTGGGTCGCCCGCTTCACCGAGTTGGACTGGAATCACCACTTCGGGCCGAGACACGGGACCGAGGCCCGTTCCGGAGCTTCGATCACCGCCACGAATTTTTGACCCCGGAGAGAGACGTTCTCCGCGGGACGAATCGTCTGCGACCGCATCGAGTACGAAGTCGGCTTTGGCCTCGCCGGCCACATCGCGCCGTGGTTGAACTGGGAGCTTAGCCGGGCGGGGTTTATTTGGAGGGCTTCAGCTCCCCGGCTTTGTGCAGGGCCGCATCGGCCTCGGCCTGCATGCCTTTCGCGCGGTAGGCGTTGGCGAGAGCGAGTTCGGTGTCGTAATCGTCGCCAGCGTGTTCCTGTTGCTTGCGGAAGGCGGCAATGGCCTCGTCGTAATTCTTCAGTCGGGCTTGGGAAACTCCCAACCGGTAATCGATCGCGCTCGCGTCGGGATCAAGCTGCAGAGCCTCCTGGTACTGTTGCACTGCGGCCTGATCGCTTCCTTCCTCCGCCAGCGCCATCCCCATGCCATAGTGACCGTCGCCGGGGTCGAGCGGGATGCACTGCGCAAAGGCGCTCTTCGCCTCTTGGGTTTTTTTCTGGTGGAGCAGCGCCATGCCCAACTCATATAGCGCGGGCTCGTAGGTTGGCCGCAATTCCAGGACGCGCTTCAACTCGGCTTCTGCCTCGGGATACCGTAGCTGGTTGAAATACGCGTGCGCCAGGGCAAAGTGAGCCGGAACATAGTCGGGGCGTTGCCGAATCGAGTTCTGAATCTCCGCGATCGCCTGTTCCGGTTTGTTTTCCTCAAGCAGTTCCTCCCCGCGATCGGCGTGGACCAAGTAACTGCGCGAACGGTAGAGCCAGGCGCCACTGCCAAACACGATCAACCCGACCAGCAGGATCACCGCGACGCGCCGGAAGGGCTCGCGCTCGGGAGCGACCCGCGCGATGAGAGCGCCGAAAACCAGGCCCGTGATCAGGCCTCCAATATGCGCGGCGTTGTCCGTGCGGCCGCTCATCGCACCGAAAATGAGAGCATAACCGGCAAAGACGAGCACGCTGCGAAGGTGCCCCTTTACGGCAAATCGTGGCATCGAGAACTCGCCCAGATAATACGAAGCGATGAGGGCACCGACGATGCCGAAAATGGCTCCAGAGGCACCGACACTGGGAACTGCCGGGTGCCACCAGACACTGGCGAGGCTGGCTCCAATACCCGAGATGAGGTAGACGGCCGCGAAGGTTGTGTGTCCATACAATGACTCACAGAGCGCGCCGAGATCCCACAGGCACCACAGGTTGAAGAAAATGTGGAAGAGGCCACCATGCAGGAACATCGACGTCAGCAGGCGCCATTGCTGCCCGCCCAGGGTGAGCGGGCCATAGTTGGCTCCCCAGTCGATGAGCTGTCGCGGGGTGGGATCCATCGCGATTCCGGACAGGGCCATGCCCGCGAACACGGCGAGGTTGATCCCGAAGAAACCTTGCGTGACCATCATGGCAGAACTGGAGCCTGCGACCCAGGGCGCGGGCATCACGGGCTGGATCGCGTCTTCCAGCTCTTCGCCGCGCTGCGCGGCTTCGTGGCGCACACACCACTCGCAGATCTTGCGGAGAGAAAACGGTGGAAGCTTCCGCCCGCATTGTGCGCACCTCGCCATTGAATACAGTCGCCAGTCTTTCGTCGTCAGTTCAAAGGGAAACCAGAATCAATCGTCAGTCAATCGCAGCTCGTAAGGAAAGCAACCGTTCCGTCGCCCGTCGCAGATGATCCGGGTGGCCAATTCGTCGCGAAAGAAATTCGGATCCTGGCATGCGACTTGCGGCTTGCCTTGCGACTTTCGACTGGGTTCCAACTATTTTGTCGGCTCCACGAAAACCGCGGTACCGTACGCCAGGACCTCAGTCACGCCCTGCATGACTTCGGTCGCGTCATAACGGGCGCCGACTACGGCGTTGCCGCCAAGCTCCGCCGCGTGCTGCAGCATCAGATCGAAGGCTTCAGCGCGCGTCTTCTCGCACAAGTTGGTGAGCAGGGTGATGTTGCCGCCGACCAGGGTCTGCAGGCCGGCGCCGATGGTGCCGAAGATCGAACGCGAGCGCACCACGATGCCGCGCACCACCCCAAGCGTGCGGGACACGCGGAAGCCGTCCAGTTCAAACTGCGTGGTGACCATGTTGTGCGCAACCATACGGCCCGGAGCGGTGTAGGGCGTCATGGGGGGTGTTCTCTCCTTCGCCACGAATGGTTAGGATTGCCTTGCAACCAATTAAACTATACCCCGGCCGCGTCTCTACCCGATGGTTTCGGCGATCCGTTCCAACGCTATTCGAGTTCGGCCGCGATCAAGCACTCTTCCGTTTCCGGGTCGAAGGAGACTTGCAACAGGTTGGGGCGGCAGCAAATCTGGCAGTCTTCGACGTAACGCTGGTTGCGGCCGGCGGATTCGTCGACGGTGGTCTCGTTCCACTCGCCGCATCCCGCACATTGGAAGCCGGCGGTCACCGCGGGAGCCTGCTGGTCGCCTCTCGCGACCTAGGCTGCTCGATAGCTCTGAGCATAAATTTTCGCCGTAAGGTATGGAGGAGCCTCTGCCGGGCACGGGATGGCCTTCCCCCCCAGGCCCTCCCCGGCTCCAAACGTTCGCTCTACGAGCTCCTAATCGAATTCTACGGGCAGCCTAGGCGACGACTCGAGGCCGTTTTTCGGCGGTCGTTTGCCCGAATCACGCTGCTTGTAGTATAGCTGTAAGGTTATCGACGACTTAGACCAAACTTCGCCCGGGTTCACGGCCAAAACTGCCCGCGGGGAGCGCCAGACGGTTTCCTCATCCCGCGATCCACCCAGCCGCCGACACAGTTGTGGTTCGTATCCGAGCGCGCCTTCAGGCGCGCCATAACTTCTGACCGCGAACGTCGGCTTTAGCCCCGGTCGGGCGGATGCACTCTGACAACCTGGGCGGCGGCCTCGATTCGGGACGGGAAAGAATTCTGCCCCCAGATCGGAACCTGCGGAAAAAGTCGAGACCGCGGCTGAAGCCGGGTCGACTTCGGCTCTGTGTGGCGCCAGAAGGCGCGCCCTGATACAAACCGATTCTCCGCGACTACTTGCTGGAAGCGGTTTCGCTGGTTCCGTCGGCCAGACTGCCGATGGCGTCGCCAGACAGCACCAACTCAACCCGGCGATTCTGCTGGCGGCCTTCCGGTGTGTCGTTCGATGCGACCGGCGCGGTTTTTCCGAAGCCGCTGGCGGAGACCGAGTCGGACGCGATTCCCTGTTGCACCAGGTAATCGCGCACGGCTTCAGCGCGCCGTTCGGAAAGTTGCTGGTTGTAGTCATCGCCGCCCACGCTGTCGGTGTGGCCTTCGACCGAGAGGCGAAGGCTGGGATAGGCGAGCACGATGCCAGAAACTTTGGCCAGGCGCTCACGCGCACCGGTCAGCAACTCGAAGCTGCCGCTCTTGAACAGCACATCCGACATATTGGCAATCAGGCCGCGCGCGGAGTCGTGCGTTGCCAATACGGTGTTGAGTTGCTGCAGCAGCCGGGCGCGGAGTTCCTGCTTTTCTTTTTCCGCTTGCTGGCGAAGCTGGTCCGACTGGGCCGCGGCCTGACGCGCTTTATCGGCTTCGACGGCAAGGGCCTGTTGCTGGGCCAGCGCCTCCGACTTCGCCTGCTCGGCTTCGGCTCTCTGGTGAGCGGCCTCCTGCGCGGCCTTCAGCGCTTCGGCCTTGGCAACTTCCGCCTGTTGGCGAGCCGTTTCCGCCTGTTGGCGGGCGGCTTCGGCGTCGGCGCGAGCCTTGGCCTGGGCATCAGCGTCAGCGCGGGCTTTCGCCGCCCGATCTTCGGCGGCTTTCTTTTCCGCAGCGGCCTGGGCTTGGGCTTCTTCTTCCTGCTTTTGCTTCACGGCCATCACGCGCGATTCTTCCGCGGTCTGGGCCGCTTCGCGCGCGGCCGCTTCGATGGACTTTTTATCCTGCTTGCCGCGGTAGGCGGACTCGGCCTGCTTCAGTTGCTGGTCGGCCTTGGCCACGATGGACGACGCATACTTATCGGCCCCGGCGATATGCGCGATGCGCACCGCGTTGCGCGCTTCGAATAGCTCGCGCGGCGTGTTGGGATCGATGCCGAAAATGGCGTCCTGAATGTGGGTGTTCACCGAGGAATACGTGCCGCTGCCCAGAAGCTCATACTTGGCCGTGATGTCTTCGCCGGCGGCGCCGGCCACGACTACGTTCTCGAGCACGACGGTGTTGCCCGGCTGCGAAACCGCAGCGTAGGGCTCGGCCGTGACGATCATGCCGAAGGTCTGCATGTCGGTGTAGGTCTTCAAGCGGCCCTTGCCATGATCGAGGGTGAGTTCGCCTAGATTTACGGCGCGGCCCTGGGGCGAAACCGCCCAGAGCACGTAGGTCAGATATTCGAGGCCAAACTTGGTGGCGTCTTCGAGACCCATGAACTTGGCGTCGATCTCCAGGTTGGCCTTCTTGCCTTCCACCTTGGCCTCGCCCGAGGCCGCCAACATCACGCCGGTGCCCTGGAACTCGATCTTCGCAACGCCAGCCTGCTGGCGGTAGTGCATCGCCTTGGTGGTGCGGACGACGTTGGCCGAGTTCGAGGGAGCGGCGGTGGTGGTTTGCGCGGCCGCAAGACTGGCTGCGACACAAACGATGGTGGCTAGAGCCAACGGTTTTGGCACGGTGTCCTCATTCCGGAATGCGTAGAGTTTCTAACGAGATAACTGTACTTCGAAGGCGGGAAAGAGCAGAGATGAGACAGGTGCTGGGAGGTAAGTAGTACTTTCGTTAGTCACCATCGTAACCGGATCGGGGCCTCAGAAAAGACGGGCTGCCGCAGCAGCCCGTCCAGGTTTTGCCCGCAGGGCGCGGGAAGGGAGAAAGTTACTGGGGTAAGCCGGGCAGGGGCACAGTGTGTTCGACGCGCACCGACTTGAGGGCGGAGGCGTCAAGACCCAGAGACTGCAGGATGGTCACCGCCACCTGCGAGGTGGCGACCGGGGTCTTGATCACCTGGTGTTGGAGGGAGGGGTTGGAAACGATCAGCCCGACGTTGGTGTCGCCGAAGCTGAAGCCGCCGTGCTCGGCGTTCTTGGCGTGCGACCCGGTGTAAATGGTCCCATAGATAGGCTGCACCAGGATGTCGGGAGTGCGGCTGTCAGTAGCGGGATCGTTGAACTTGAGCTTGATCTCGTTTCCGGCCAATACTTCATCGATGAACAACCGATTGGCGTTGGCGTTGAGGTAGGCGGCCACAGCCTTGGTCTGACTCTGGTCCTGCAGCCAGATGAGGGCGATGTCGTCATCCTGCACGAAACCGCAAGGTCCGGTGCTGCAGGCTGCGGCGGCGGCGAGGGCAATGCCTCCGGGATTGGTGGTGGAGTCGGGCAGCGCGGCCACCAGGTCGGCAAAGTGTCCGGGCTTGTTGGTCTTCACCGGGTTGATGGGCGACTGGCCGTGTTTCGCGGTCACGATGAAGAGGGTGGAATCGTAGATGCCCTCGTCCTTGAGCGCTTTGATCATGCTGCCCAGCGCCTCATCGACCTTGCGCAGGCCGTAGGCAAGAACAGCGGTGGGAGTTCCCGACCCGTCCTTATAGCCGCCGGGCTGCCCGTTGATGGTCGGATCGGTGTCGGCGGTGCAACCACCGGCAGCATTGTCAATTTCGAGCTTCTGCCCGACGCTCACGCCTTGAAAATTCATGCCGAAGACAGCAGGAACGCCGGGACCGGGTTTGCCGTCGTGAGTGAGGCCATGGATCTCGTTGAGGATGCCCTGCACTTTGAGGTAGTCATTCTGGATCGTGCACACCACGCTGACGGTGTTGTCGAAGCCCGGGGCATTGGTGATTTCGGGAGTGTAGAGATCATCCACGCCTTTGCCGGACGGGCCGTTGACCCAGTCGTAGGCAGGATGCTTGTCGGCCCAGGCGGTGTGCCCGCCCGCGGCCTTGACTACTTCGAAGATGGTGTTGCTGCGGATGGCGTTGTGGGGATACATCGGCACACACTGTCCATTCACCAGATGGCGGGGCAGGGCGGCCGGGTTGATGATGTTCAGCGAAACGTTGGCCGAGTTGTACACGTCGATGGTTTCGTCGAACACCATGGTGTTGCCCGCTTTGCCGGAGCAGGTAGTGTTGGTAGGGTCGAAGATGGTGCGGTCATAGCTGACGTCGTAGAACAAACCGTGCGAGATGGGAGACCCGCCGGTGACCAGAGCCATCAGACCGGGGAAGGAATCGGAATTGGCAGGCGTGCGGGCATTCGAGTAGGTAATGCCGTGACGGGCCAATTCGGCGAGGGCGGAGTTGGGATGATTGGCCACGTAGTTGGCCACGTCGAGGGCGTGCATACCATCCACGCTGATCAGAAGCACATGTTTCATCTTTGGGTCGTCCGCTGCCGCCGGAAGCGAGATCAAGAGTACGAGCAGCGAGCACACCAGCAGGGTTGCAAGCATACGACGAATGAACACGGGAACCTTCCTCCATGAGTGAAGTGAGAGCTCAACTGAATCCGAGCGCGCCGATTGGAAGTCGCACCTTGATACAGGGCGGAGGTTACAGTCAGATGAGAGGCAGGTTAAAAGCGTGTTACAAACGTGCAGAAGGCGTGCGGGATAGGGCTTTTGGAGACCCGTTTCCTCCGGGGCGAGTGCGGTACGGCGGGGAAGACGGGTGCGGTCCTCTATAATTCCGTGGCGACTATGGTCTCAAGGCGAAATTTTCTTCGACTGAGCGCCGTTGCTGCGGGCGCCACGCTAGCCGAGGAAGCTCGCGCGCAAGACCGTTCCCCTCACCCTCTGCCGGCCCCGATTGCCGGCTTGAAATCGACGCGAGAGCGGGCGCGTCCCATCTCGCTCGCCGAACGGCGGGCGCGCCAGGAGCAGGCTCGCGCCCTGATGGAGGCCGCCGATCTCGACGCCATTGTCCTGATGGAAGGAACGTCTCTGAACTACTTCACGGGGATCCGCTGGTGGGGCGGAGAACGGCTGTTCGCCATGGTGCTGCCGGCAAAGGGCACGGCGTTTTATGTGTGCCCAGGATTTGAAGAAGGCCGCGCGCGGGAGCAGATTGCCCGGGCGCCCGAGGGCGAGCAGGCCGACCTGCGCATCTGGCAGGAGGACGACAACCCCTACCAGCGCGTCGCCCAAGGGCTGAAGGACCGGAGCCTGCTCACGGGCCGGATTGGGATCGAAGAGTCGGTGCGGTTCGTGTTCCGCGAGGGAGTGGAGAAGTCGGCTCCGCAAGCGAGGCTGGTGAGCGCGACGCCTGTCACGGCCGGATGCCGCATGATCAAAAGCGACGCCGAACTGGACTTGATGCGCCTGGCTTCGCACGTCACGTTAACCGCGTATGAGGCGGTCTACCGGTCGCTGAAGGACGGCATGACCCAGGTGGAGGTAACTGACCTGGTGGCAGCGGCGCACAGCCGGCTCGGCTTCGCGGGAGAAGCGATGGTGGAGGTGGGCGAGTACGCGGCGTTTCCGCATGGGTCGCTCGAGCCGCAGGTGATTCGTGAAGGGGTTCCAGTGCTGATCGACGGAGGCTGCAAGGTGGAAGGGTACGAGTCCGACATTACGCGCATGCTCCTGATCGGGAAGCCGCCGGACAAAGTGAAAAAAGTGTTCGAGATCGTGCACCGCGCGCAGCGCGCGGCTCTGGCCACGGCGCGTCCCGGGGTGGACTGCGGTGCCGTGGATGCGGCGGCGCGCAAGCTGATCGTCGATGCGGGGTACGGGCCGGATTACAAGTTCTTCACGCACCGGCTGGGACACGGGATCGGCATGGATGGCCACGAGTGGCCGTATCTGGTGCGCGGCAACACGACAAAACTGGCGGCCAACATGACGTTCAGCGACGAGCCGGGGATCTACCTGCGCGGCGAATTCGGAGTGCGGCTGGAGGACGATATGCACATCACGGAAAACGGGGCGGAGTTGTTCACGCCGCAGAGTCCGTCGCTGGAGGAACCGTTTGGGAAGGGAGTTATCAGTTAGCACTTAGGGTTTAGCACTTGGCGCCCAGCCTACACGCAGCACCTGCTAGTCAGGATTTGGCTGGCGGCCGTATGAATCGGCCAACTACCTGGACCGGGATCGCCAACGGCTCAATGTCAATCGCTAAGTGCGAGCCTCTACCCCACGAATTTGTACCCGATTTTGTGCACGGTCAGGATCAGTTCGGGCTTCTTGGGGTCTTTTTCCAATTTCTGCCGGAGTCCGGCTACGTGGACGTCGACGGTGCGGGTGAAGGTGCCCGCTTCGTATCCCCAGACTTCGCGCAGGAGTCGCTCGCGCGGCAGCACGATTCCGGCGTGTTCCACGAAATAGCGCAACAGCTCAAATTCGCGGACGGAAAGATAGACCGGATCGCCGGCGCGGGTCACTTTGACGTCGCGGTGGTCGAGGGCGGCGCGGGTTTCGACACGAATGGAGCCGAACTGATAGATGGCCTGGCCGGTGCGCACGGGGGCGCGGCGCAGCAGGGCCTCGATGCGCGCCATCAACTCCAGCATGTCGAAGGGTTTGGTCACGTAATCGTCGGCGCCGAGTTTAAGGCCGACAATCTTGTCGGAAGTTTCGCTGCGGGCGGTCAGCACCAGGATGGGAGTGCCCAGGCCGGCGACGCGGATGTCGCGGCAAAGGTCGAGGCCGTTGCGACCGGGGAGCATGATGTCGAGGATGATCAGGTCGAAAGGCAGGGTGGTCGCCTTGTCGAAACCAACCTCACCATCGGGTGCGGAATCGACCATATAGCCTTCGCGATGCAAGCGATCGCTGAGGGCCATGCGCAGGGCTTCTTCGTCTTCCACCAACAGAATGTTTTCTCTCATTGTCGTATGAATGAATCCGGGGTCAGGGTGGCCGTTTCCCGGTCGCCTTTCGCTGTAATGGGTAAGTGCAAGGTGAAAACGCTTCCGACTCCCAACTTGCTGACGACGGAGAGTTTTCCGCCCATGGCCTCGGCGATGCTCCTGGCCAGAGGCAAACCTAAACCGGTGCCGTGAATCTGGGCTGCAGCCACCACCGGGCTGCGGTAGAACGGCTCGAAAATGTGGGGCAAGTCGGAGGAATCGATGCCAATGCCGTGGTCCTCGACACTGATCCGGATTTCCTCGAACGGTGAATCGTCAGCTTTGTGCTGGAAGGCACGCAGGCTGATGCGGGTGTGCGTACCGCCATACTTGACGGCGTTTCCAATCAAGTTCTGCAGGCACTGGGAAAGAGCCGACAAGTCGCCGACAATGTCGGGCAGGCCGGGCTCGACCAAGGCCTCGACGACAAAACCGGCCTCTTTGACCACCTCGCGTGTATTGTGCAGAACGGTGTCGATGAGTCGGGAAACCTGCAGCGGGCGCAGGAAGTAGTGAGCGCGTCCGGCCTTGGTGGAAGCAAACGACAATATCTGATTGACCAACTCGTTCAGTTGGCGGGTGTGGCTGCGGATTACCCCGCCGTACTTGGCGAGTTGCTCCTTTTCGTCGACCACGCCATCCGCGATATTCTGCGCGGCGGCGGAGATGACGGCGAGAGGCGTGCGCAATTCGTGGGAGACGGAAGCGACGAAATCCATCTGCAGTTTGGCGAGTTTAAGCGCGCTCAGCATCCTGCTCTTCTGAATCGCCCAGACCGAGACGCTGACAAAGAGCAGGGTGAAACAGAGCACGCCCAGCAGCCGGATGGCGGACCGGCGCGAGGACTCGTCGACGATAGCCAGGCGTTGCGACGCTTGCTCGTCATATAGGCGTTTGACCTCTTCGAGATCCTGACGAACCCGGTCGAACGAGGGCACGCCTCCGTTGAGGTCGAAGTCGACGGCTTCCTTGGTGCTGCCTTCCAGAATCGAAGCGAGAACTTCGTCCCGGACTTTCAGGTAGGCGGACCAGTCGCGCTGGAGACGCTTTCCCACATCGATCTCGCGTTGCATGCGGGCGTGAGCGAGATAGTCGTTGATGCCCTCGGTGACGCGACGGTCGGCGGCGCGGGACTGGTCGGCGTAAGCCACCTGTAAGTTGCTGTCGTTGGTGGTAAGGGCGTAGAGCGTGCTGCGCCGCGTTTCCTGGGCCTGGTACTGCAATTCACCAATTCCGCGGAGGCCCAGCACGGACCCGGCGTAGATGCGCTGCACCTCGCGGTCAGCCGCGCGCAGATCGCGGATCACGAAAATGACGACTCCGGTTTCCACGCAGAACACCATCAGCAACAGCAGGGCTGTGCTGTAGCGGGAGACTTCGTGCAGGAAACGGTCGATCAGCAGTGCGGGGTTGATCGTCCCGCTCCTGGCTCCGCGACTGATGCGATCCTTCATACCTATTTGCCCGGCTGAATCCGGAGACTGTAATCCCTGTCCTCAGGCAGATGACCTTCCACGCGAATGACTTTGACGGTATCGTCGACGTCGGCGGCGCGTACGTAGCCGATCGCCCCCGGCACGTTGAACACGAACTTGCGAACGCCCTCCGGGCTGGCCAGGGTCTTGGGAGATACGAAAACTTCGCCCGTGAACAAACCCTGCATGAAGTGGTGGCTGAAATCACTTTCGTTCATGTGGTAGATCTCGCGGAGCACTGTCTTGCGCTCTCGGAAACCCGGTTCCATCATGACCAGGGTGATGCGGCGACCATTCGGCCAGTGGCTGCGCTCTCCCCGGAACACGGTGCGCAATTCCTGCAGGGAGAGATTGTCGACGGGGTTGGACTGGTTGACGATGATGGCGAGGTTTTGCTCGGCGGGAGCTTCCTGCGGCGATCCGGCGGCGCTGACGGCCGCAGGAGGACACACCCGCAGCAGCAAGACAGCAGCGGCCACGATCATCGACACACCTGCTACCCGCCTCATTCCAGCGTCCTTGCTCAGAAAGTGAACCCGAGTTGCAAGGTTAGCCCGTTGCTGGCCGGCTGCTGCCGCAGAGCAGTGTAGTCATACTGCAGCTTGAGCGCGACCGATTCGCTGGCGTCGTAACGCAGGCCAATCGACGGCCCGGCGCGCAGTTTTACATCGGGGAAGATCGGCTCAAAGCTCGACGCGTTGATGTACTGGTAGCGGAAGTAGGGGCGATAAGAGCCCCAACGTTTCGAGATCTGGGTGTAGAAACCCGGCGTGTCGAACACCCTGGACGCCCCTTGCGGGCTGTGCCGAATCACGAGGGCTTCATTCAGCCACTCGAAGGTCGGGACCATGTACACCAGGTGTGCGGCAAGAATCGTTTCGCCGACGGCGGTGGGCTGGTTCGCCGGCGCGAGCAGGTCGTGATAGGCGGAGAAGCCAAGCTGCAAGCCCTGCACCGCAGTCGGGCGGGAGAACACGGCGAGGTTGAACGCTTTGTGATTGTTCTCGTCCACTTCGTTCTGGACTGGCTCGTCATCGAGGGGAGAGCGCGAGGCCCGACCATTGCCGATCTCGGCGACGTAATGCAGCCCGAGAGGGCCCGACGGAATGCGGCCTGAGGCTGAGGCACCCACGTTGTGCACCGGGAGAATTCCTCCACTGTCCTCGAACTGGAACAGCAGCGGACGCCCGGTGGTGGTCTGGAACCAGGTGCTGTGGTGATAGGCAGTGTTGTAGTAGCCGATGGCAGTGTGGTAGCGCCCGACGGCCAGATTGAAATAGTCGTTGTAGGAATACTGGAGCAGGTAGCGTTCCACATCCACGCCCACTTCGTTCCTGTGGCCGCCCGGGACTCCGTAGAAGTTGTCAGGGCCGGATTCAAACACGATCTCGCCCAGGAACTTGAATTTTTCCGAAATGTCGGAAGTCACGAACAGGTTGAGTTGACCGAGGCTGAACGAGGTGGTATCCGCGTGCACATTGTCGCCGTGAAAGGAGACGTCGCCGAAACCGCGCATGCGGAGCAGGGTCTTACTCATGTCCATGCGCTCGGGCTCGGGGTGGTCGACTGCGGTCTCGCCCTGGCCCTCGGCTTCGGCAGGCGCGGGTGCCTGGGCCGGCGGGGCACCCGGTGACAGGGTTTGCAGCGAAACCGTATTCGCGGCTTCGAGCTTCGACGGCGGCGGTGCCGTAGCCTGGGTGGGTGGCGCGGCGGCTTGCGGGGATGGCGCGGCGCCCGGCTGGGCGGCTTCCAGCTTCGCGACCCGTGACTCGAGGCGATCAATGCGCTGCAACAACATCTGGATGGTCCGCTTATCCTCGTCGGGTCCGGAGGCGGTTTGCTGGGCGCAAAGCGCAGGGGCACCGAGCACCAGCCCGAGGAGCAGGACGATTGCGCGGCGCGCGGCCGTCGGGCCGGGGAATGCGAGTGGGGAACGAGGGTTCGTGGGAGTGCGGAACCGCATGGTGACCTCCTTGGAGACTCAAGCAGCCGCAGGGGTATAGCCGGTCCTCACCCTTCCGCCCGGAGTCTGAAGCCAAAGCTCCTGCGGCAGCGACGCTGGCCGTCTGGAATCACCCTGCGACTGGCACGAAGCAAATTGCTGTAATCAAAACTGTGCGTGCGCTTGACTCTCCGAGCAACAAATAATGACTTTGGCTCGCATGTCTGGGGGGACACTAGAGTTCAAGCTACGGCATCCTGCGGAGAGGCTCAACCTCAACAGCGGGGGACGGAAGCCAACTCGGCAACACGGCTGCGGAATTTCAAAACCACCCGGCGATCGCTGCGAATCGGACGCAACTTCACCTTACAGGACCCACACACGGGAGCGATTTTACTACGGCCGGACCCGATCAGACCCGGCCCAGAAGCCGCAGTGCAGATTCGAGCCTTTCGTGTTGTTCGACGGTGTACCAGGCGGGCGCGTAGCACTCCAGCAGGTCGTGCAGTTCGGCAAGCGCATCGGCTGCGACGGTGCGTTCCATGGCCATCTGCAAGGCGGTGCGGAACAGGGCGCGGGCCTCGATCGCAGACCCCGGTGCCAAACCCAGAAGGGAGTCCTGCAGGTCGCGCAATTCCGGAGGCTGGAAGGGACAACCCGTGGCCGAGGGTCCCCGGCGGTTGACTTTCATGTCGGTCCTCCCCGGCTTTAACTGCGCCAGGAACGAATGAGGGAAGGCCAGTGAGTTAATTAAACTCCAACCCGGCCAGCCCGGCTGTAAAAAAGATGTAAGCCTTACGCAAACAATCTTGACCTGCGTATGTCTTTTTGACTGTCCTGCGGGAGCGTAAAGCGGGGCTGTTTCGAACGATCGCGAGGGGGAGTTTTTTCCCAAGTCCACTGAGACCTGCCGTTCCCAAAAAACCATTTATGAGATAGTTCTAGCCGCATTCTTTATTCTTTCGCTGACGAGGAAAGGCATGACCGGAAAGGGGTTCGAAGGCCTGCGGGTGCTGGCGCTAGAGAGCCGGCGGGCGCGGGAAATGGCGCAGTTGATTACGAATTTTGGCGGGCGAGCCACGGTTGCGCCCTCGACCCGGGAGGTTCCCTCGGGGCCGAACCCGGAAGAAGCCGCCTTCGCGGCGGGCCTGGCTAAGGACGAGTTCCAGTTGGTGATTTTCATGACGGGTGTGGGCACACGCGCGCTGGCCCGGGCGATCGAAGCGGTGTGTCCACGGGAGCACTTTGTGGCGGGATTGAGACGGACCGCAGTGGTCGCACGCGGACCGAAGCCGGTGAACGTGCTGCGCGAATTCGGCATCCCGATTGCACTCACCGTGCCCGAGCCGAATACCTGGCGCGAGATTTTGCTGACGCTCGATCAGAACGTCGCGACCATTCCCCTGCAGGGCGCGCGCGTAGCGGTGCAGGAGCACGGTGTACCCAGTCCGGAACTGTATGCAGGGCTCTCGCAAAGAGGGGCGCTGGTGTTTGCGATTCCGGTTTACAAGTGGGCGCCGCCGGAGGATGAGGGGCCGCTGCGTCAGGCGATCGCCGAACTGGCGGGCGGTGAGTTTGGCGTGGTGCTGTTCACCTCGTCAGTGCAGGCGCATCATCTGTTCCGTTTCGCGGACGAGATGAATAAGCGGGACCAGGTGTTGCAAGCGCTGCGGCGCACTGTAGTCGGCTCGATTGGGCCCGTGACATCAGAAACGCTGCGCGAGTTCGGAATCGGGGTCGATCTGGAGCCTTCGCACCCGAAGATGGGATTCCTGGTGAAGGAGACGGCGGAGCAAAGCGGGCAATTGCTGGAGCGGAAGAAGCGCCCGGCGTAGGCGCGCCCTGACCTCACTGCTTCGACCGAAGCCGACTCGGTGTGAATGGAGGTGTGGCGATCAGCTGGAGACGGCATCCCGGTGAAACCCCATTTCGGTAGTCCCCAATTGAGAAGACCGCCTAAGAAACCGAGGTCCCTATCATTACAGCAAGGCGCGTGTCTGCATGAGCTTCTCGTCCAGTTCCTGCTTCTGTTCGAGTACCTCTTTCGGATTTGGAATAACATCGCGAAGGGGTTGTGGCACGCTGGCGTACAGCGAGACGGACTCTTGCCAGGGCGGCTTGTTGAGGACTCCCATCTCCTGTTTCATGGCAGATTGCCAATCGACGCCATGCGAACCGAGTCCAGTCACCGCTTGTTGCAAGCGTGTTCGCTCTGTGGCCGACAAGGGTTCGAGGCGCAACGTATCGGACACTGCTCTTAGATGGCTCACGAGAAGGTCTTTCGCAATCAGTGTGGCAAACCGAGACCCACCATTGGCGACAGCACGGGAGAACCTCAATCCTGCCGTGAGAGCGCGAACCGCCCCATCTTTATCGCCCGTCTTAAGCAGGTGAAAGGCATACAGAACGTTGAGCCGCCCAAGCACGAATGCCTTTCTGGCATACTCCACCGGCAGGTCTTGCCCGAGCCCGTAATCCAGGCCCCAGTCACAGTTTGGAACAGAGGTCGCGTATGGCGCCGTACCATCAAGGATGGCGTTGAGTTCTTTGGCTGGCGGGTTCGTAATGCCGGAATCCTGAACCTCCGAAAACGCCGACCAGTAGCGCAAAGCTGCATTCTCGGCCAGGGACTGACTGCTTTGCGCCACCCGAGAGCCAGCCGATAACAGCGCTAGCAGAATCGTCCGCAGGAATCGGGTTCAAGATCTTCATCACTTTTTCTCCTTACTTAGCACAGCAACGGCGCTCTGTTTGCCTTGCGGAAAGGGGCTGGTTGGGGAACGAAACGCCAGGTCGTCAACGGCTGCCTTATCTAAGGATGGCGCTGTCGCCAGCCCGGCATTTGCGCTTCGCATGGTGAATGGCTCGAACCGTGCGCGCCGCTCGGCATACGCGACATCGCGAACTGTATTTGAAACAACGACTCGGCTGCTGCGGATATCGAAAATAGCCGCCCCGATAAGAACAACGGCTGCGACGGCGGCTAGCCACGTGCCCGGTGAGAGCGAACGCCGGGAAGCATCGCCGACTCTGAGGGTCGGAGCAGGCTCCGGGGCGATCGGATGAAAGCGCTTCAAATAGACTGCGAATTGCTCCTCATCGCGAGTCGGCACAAGGAATTCTCCTTGGCGAACATTGCGTCGCGCAGTTTGGCCAACGCATACCGATATCGCGACGCCGCCGTGTTCAAGCTGACACCAAGCAGATCACCGATCTCGGAGAAGGTGAGTTCTCCCCATGCGTGCAGAACCACGACTTCCCGCTGCTCCTGTGGAAGATCAAGAAGCGCACGTCTCAGATTCTGCTCGGCGGCATAGTCCCGGTCTGGTGGACTAAACCATGCCGAGTCGATGTCGAGAGGCATATTTTGCTTCTGCAGCTTGGCGTCGTTGACAACGGCGTTGCGTACACAGGCAAAGAGGTAGGCTTTTTTGTTTATCGCTTGGCTTAGGCTCCCGTTCTCGATCGCCTTCAAGAACACTTGTTGAAGCGCATCTTGAGCGCAACCCCGGTCGCCTGAAAGCGCCGCAGCGAACAGCAGCCGTGCCGCCCCAGGCTGGCGGTACAAGACCTCGATCTCGGCGGTATTGCGGTCTGTCCTATCCACTCGCGGTCTCACCTTTTACGGTCTCCGATGTTAAGCCAATCGGCGGCGATGGATTTGTCTATGCCGGGGAACGTCTTTGGCATGGGCGAGGGGCGCGACCGAACTCAAGAACATCCACTCCGATGTGCCGGTCAGATGGCGCGGCGGCTCTCCCGCCCAGCTCAGGGCGGACCAGCGACTCAGTTCAGAGGAACAAATCTGGCAGCCCGACCGCCCGTGCGATAGGAATTCGCGACGACATTTCCTGCCGCCGGTTGAGGTGCGTCAGAGTTGGCCCGCCGGCAGCGGGTGCAGCTCATCGAGCTGGCGTTTGACCGCGACGCTGAGCCGGCGAATGCCTTCGCGGATCTGGTCGGGCGGAGCGGCCGAGAAATTCAGGCGGAGGTGGCGGCGCCCTTCGTCCTGATGACCGTTGGGCGCGTAGAAAGCGTCGCCCGGGACGAACGCGACGTTTTCCCGCAAAGCCGATTCCAACAAGCGCTGTGCGTCCATGCCCTCGGCCAGGGTTACCCACAGGAACAGTCCGCCCTGGGGGCGGGTCCAGGTCACTTCGGGCGGAAAATATTGTTGCAGGGCTGCGAGCATCACATCGCGGCGTTCGCGGTAGACGCGGCGGATGAGCCGGACGTGCTCGTCTAGGAAGTTGTCGCGCGCGACTTCATAGGCCACCGTCTGGGCAAAGGTTGAGGTGTGCAGGTCGGCCCCCTGCTTCAGTTGGACCAGCTTGGCGATCACCTCGGGGGGCGCGACGATCCATCCCAGACGAAGCCCCGGTGCCAACGTTTTCGAGAAGGTGCTCAGGTAGATGACGTTGCCGATGGAGTAGCCGTCGTCGCGGCGAAGGTTTTCACGGTCGAGCACCACCAGCGGCGTGAGATGGTCGCCCTCAAAACGCAGCTGGCCGTAGGGGTCATCTTCAATGATCGGGATGCCGAAACGGTCGGCCAGTAGAACCAGCTCATGGCGCCGGCCCTCGGAGAGTGTGGTGCCGCCGGGATTCTGAAAGTTGGGCAGCACATACATGAACTTGGGTCCAGCGCGCAAGGGCGCTTCCAGCAGGTCGGAGCGCAGGCCGTCGTCGTCGCTGGGGACGCTGATGTAGTCGGCTCCGTACACGTTGAAGGCCTGCAGGGCGCCCAGGTAGGTGGGCGCTTCGACCAGGACGCGGTCGCCGGGATTAATGAGGAGCTTGCCGATGAGGTCAAGCGCCTGCTGCGAGCCGGAAGTGATGAGAACGTTTTCGGACCTGGCACGGATGCCGTAGCGGGCGATGTGGCGTGCGACCATTTCGCGCAGGGGCTCGTAGCCTTCGCTGGCGCCGTACTGCAATCCGACCTCGGGTTTCTCGAGGGCGCGACCGCAAGCCTCGCGGAAGCGCTCCACCGGAAACAGGTCGGAAGCGGGCAGCCCGCCGGCAAACGAGATCACTTCTGGCCGCTGGGTGAGTTTCAGCAGTTCGCGGATGGCCGAGCTCTTGACGCCTTTTGTGCGTTGCGCGTAGCGGGACGTCCAGGCAGTCGACATCGCAGGTCTCTCCTACCAGTCATGTTAAACCCCTGATGGTCCCTCCGGCTGTGGCGCAAGAATTCAGGTGACGAAGATCACCAGAACTCGGTATGACCCGCGAAAGCATGGCGGAGTGCGATCTGTCGAACCGGATCCTGCCGCCTCAGGGATATCCCGTAGCGGCGGTGCGGGCTCGGCCGGAAAAACAGTAAAACACAGCAGCTTCGGCGAGAACGGGGCTGTGGAAATATCGCGAGCGAAAATGGTTTGTGCCGGCCGTTGCCCTCACGGGGACTGTTCCTGCGTGGCCTCGGCTTGATAGACTCCTCGAGACTCTTTCACCAATTTCCATGCCTGCCAGGCCGGGGGATGTTTCCGGGGGCGAAGGGAAGGGATGGTTGGCAGCGATGCGGCGGGACCAGCAAGCCGGACAGGGCGCATACCTGCATCGCCTTTTCCCCTCGACCGTGGCACGGATCGGATCGCTCGGCTGGGGGCTGTTCTTGCTTGGGTTGGCGCTGCTTGCGGCGGGCCCGGCAGGGGCGCAAATCTCGCCCGGCCCGCTGGCAGAGCAGCACCAATTTCTCGACGGCGCCATACACTGCACGGAATGCCACAAGCTGGGCAGCAGCCAGCCCGAGTTCCGCTGCATCGGGTGCCACTCCGACATCGGGGCGCGCATCGCGGCAAAGCGCGGCCTGCACGCTTCCTATCGCATCCCAGCGGGTTCGAGCCAGGAGTGCTCGCGCTGCCACTCCGATCACAATGGCGTGACGTTCCCGATGATCAAGTGGGAGCCCACCAAATTCGATCACAAAGAAACCGGGTATCTGCTGGAAGGCAAGCACGCGGGACTGGCGTGCAACAAGTGCCACACCCCCGAACGCATCCCTGCAGCCGAGCGGGCGGCCATCAAGATGAAGGATCTGAGCAAGACCTTTCTCGGCATTCCGCAGGCCTGTGTCACCTGCCACAAGGATTTCCATGAAGGCCGGCTCGGGCCAAACTGCATCCAGTGCCACAACTTCACCGACTGGAAAGATACAGCGGGAAAATTCGACCACAGCAAGACGCGCTATCCGCTGACCGGTCTGCATCAGGAAGTGAAGTGCGAGAAGTGCCACACGGCGGACGCGACCGGCGCACCGCGCTACAAAGGCCTGCCCTTCGGCAAATGCGACGATTGCCATGCCGATCCGCACAAAGGCAGTTTCAAGGACAAGAGTTGCGCTTCGTGTCACAACACCAACGGGTGGAAGAAAGTCTCGAACGCAGGGCTGAGCAACAACTTCGACCACTCCAAAACCAAGTATCCGCTGGTCGGGAAACACCTGACGGTCGAATGCGAGGCCTGCCACGCCAAGGGCGACTTTAAGAAGGAACTGGCGTTCGCCAAGTGTACGGACTGTCATAAGGATGACCACAACGGACAATTCGCCAAACGGCCCAAAGGCATTGAGTGCGAACAGTGCCACAAGGTGGAAGGCTGGAAGCCGTCGCTATTCGACGTGAAGGCGCACGAGAAGACTGACTATCCCCTGGTCGACGGCCACGCCATGGTGAAGTGCGCAGGCTGCCACGTGCCCAAGGGCAAGGAAACGCAGTTCACGACGGTGAAGTTCAAGCGCTGCACCGATTGCCACAAGGACGAGCACAACAATCAGTTCGCTGGGAAGCCCTACGAGAATCAGTGCGACCAGTGCCACAACCTGAAGGGTTACAGTCCGTCGACCTTCACCCTGGCGCTGCACAAAAAGACCAAATTTGAACTGACTGGCGGCCACGTCGCGATTCCGTGCGGAGACTGCCATAAGCTCGCCGACAAGAAGCAGCCGAAGGCGCTGGTTCCCTATCACTTCGCCGACTTGTCGTGCACGAGCTGCCACGAGGACATCCACCACGGGCAGTTCCAGGAGCGCATGGTGAAGGTCGGCGCGAGCGGCCAGGCCGCGGGTTGCACGGCGTGTCATGGAACCAAGTCCTGGCACGAACTCGACGCATTCGATCACAACCAGACTACTTTTAAGCTGGAGGGCGCGCACCGGGCGGTGGCCTGCATCGACTGCCACAAGCCGCCCAATCTCGAAACCAAGATGCTGAACGTGGACTTCAAGAAGGCGCCGGGCAAGTGCGAAGACTGCCACGAGGACGCTCACGGCGGACAGTTCGCCAAGCTCTTCCCGAACCAGATCACGCTGTGCAGCGATTGCCACAACGCGAGCAAATGGAAGCCTTCTCTGTTCGACCACGACAAGCGCACCACCTTCGCCTTGGAAGGCGAGCACCGGAACGTAGCCTGCGCCGGATGCCACAAGTTGTTCAAGGCAGTAGACGGGAAGCAGGTACTGTTTTATGCGCCGACTCCGAAGCTGTGCTCCGACTGCCACGGCCCCGAAGTGAAGCAGCTCAAGAAGGGCTAGGTCCGAGAGAGTTTTATTCGCCTGGTGGATGGAAGGTCGCGGTCCCGACCAACTGGGCACGTCTGGGGCCACAAAAACCCGATCTGTACAAATTATTGTACGTAACTGAAGTTTATTGGGGCAGCGCCATTCACCATCTAGAGGAGGAAAAAACTCCCTGGATGATTGCAGAAGTTACACTTACCGAGCGTGGGACCGGTCAAACCGGCCCTCGTTCAAGGATTTGACGGTTACGAAATTCAGCCGCGCAACATGTACTTGTGTAACCTTCCACAACAATCCTCTGATGGCTAATCTTGCTGGGCATCCGATTGCTGTTCTTTCGCACAACTTAAACGAAAACTTGGGCTTCCGTCTCACGGGTCGAGTTTCTGAGTGAAGGTTGGGGCAAACTTTGAGATCGAAGTTACTTCCTCTTGTCGTATTCGCGTTGGCGATTCTCTTGGGCGGGAAGCTGGCCGCTGGGCAGTCGCAGTCGTCTGCAAACTCGCGGAGTCCCCATGGCAGCCTTAGCATTCCCTGTCAAAACTGCCACACGCTGAGCGGATGGAAGCCGATCCGCGCTGTTCCTGAGTTCGATCACAACACCACGAAATATCCGCTGCGAGGCATGCACGAAGGCGTGAGTTGCAACCAGTGTCATACCAAGATGGTGTTCAGCAACGTCGGCATGCAATGCGCCGATTGCCACGCGGATATTCACAAACGCCAGATGGGCGCCAATTGCGAACAGTGCCACAACGTGAAGGGCTGGCACGTCGCGGTGCAGCAGATCAACCAGCACTTGAACCGCTTCCCCCTGATTGGCGCGCACGCCACACTGGATTGCGATTCCTGCCACAAAAGCGCCGCGGTCGGCCAGTTCCAGGGGTTGTCGACGGCTTGCGTTTCGTGTCACCAGCAGGACTTCATTAACACCAAGGCGGCCGGCATCGACCACGTTGCCCTGAAGCTGCCCACCACCTGCGAACAGTGCCACTCCATGGACAACTGGATGGGCGCCAAGTTCGACCACCTGCAATTCACCGGGTTTGCCCTTACCGGCGCGCACGCGACGCTGGACTGCAACGCGTGCCACATCGGCGGCAAGTTCGCGGGTACCCCGGCCACTTGCGTGGGCTGCCACCTGGCGGACTTCAACAAGACGCAAAACCCGCCGCACGCGCAAGCGAATTTCCCCACCACGTGCCAGACCTGCCACAACACCACGGCGTGGGATCCGACGACTTTCGATCACAACACGTTCACCAAGTTCGCGTTGACCGGCGGACACGTCGGTGTGGCCTGCACCCTTTGCCACATCAATGGGCAGTTTGTGGGAACGCCCACCGACTGCGCGTCGTGCCACATGAAGGACTTCAATGGCACGACCAATCCGAACCACGTGACGTCTGGCTTCCCGACCACCTGCCAGCAGTGCCATACGACGGCTTCGTGGACGGCGGCGGCGTTTGATCACAACAGCACCGGGTTTATGCTGACCGGCGCCCACGTCGCGCTGCAGTGTAGCCAGTGCCACAACACCACATTTAGCCCGTCGGGCGCGTATAACCTGACTACGGCGGCCTGCATCACCTGCCACCAGAAGGACTACCAGGGCACGACCGCTCCGCCGCACCAGTCGTCCAATATCGCGACGACCTGCGAGCAGTGCCATAACACGACGAACTGGAACGGTGGGACCTTCGATCACAGCTCTACCGGCTTCACGCTGACCGGCGCGCACAGCACGCTGCAATGCACGCAGTGCCACAACACCCAGTTCAGTCCTTCGGGCGCGTACAGCCTGACCAGCACTGCCTGCATCACGTGCCACCAGACCGATTTCAACGGCACCACCAGCCCGCCGCACGTGTCGGCTGGGATCTCGCAGACTTGCCAGAATTGCCACAACACCACCAACTGGGGCAACGGCACCTTCGATCACACCTCTACCGGCTTTACACTGACCGGTGCGCACGTCGCGTTGCAATGCGCGCAGTGCCACAACACGCAGTTCAGCCCGTCGGGTCCGTACAACCTGACTAGCACGACCTGCGTGACGTGCCACATGACCGATTACAACGGCACCACCACTCCGCCGCACGCGTCGGCGGGCATTGCGCAGACCTGCCAGAATTGCCACAACACAACCAACTGGGGCAATGGCAGTTTTGATCACACCACGACCGGGTTCGCACTGACCGGATTCCACACCACCATGGCGTGCACCGGGTGCCACAACACCACCTTGAGCCCGTCGGGCGCCTATAGCCTGAGCAGCGCGAATACGACCTGCATCTCGTGCCACATGACCGATTTCCAGGGCACGACGAATCCGAACCACGTGCAGTCCAACTTCCCGCAGAATTGCCAGCAGTGCCACAGCACGACCAATTGGGGTGGCGCTACTTTTGACCACACCACCACCGGGTTCGCGCTCACCGGATTCCACACCACCATGGCGTGCACCGGGTGCCACAACACCACGATCAGCCCGTCGGGCGCTTATAGCCTGACCAGCGGCACCTGCGTCAACTGCCACCTTACCGATTTCCAGGGCACCACCAATCCGAGCCACGTGCAGGCCAACTTCCCGCAGACCTGCCAGACCTGTCACACCACGACCAACTGGACCGGCGCGACCTTTAATCACACCACCACCGGGTTCGCGCTCACCGGATTCCACACCACCATGGCGTGCACCGGGTGCCACAACACCACGATCAGCCCGTCGGGCGCTTATAGCCTGACCAGTGGCACCTGCGTCAACTGCCACATGGCCGACTTCAACGGCACGAACAATCCGAGTCACGTGGCTTCAGGGTTCCCGCAGACCTGCGATCAATGCCACAGCACGACCAACTGGACCGGCGCGACCTTTAATCACACCTCGACCGGCTTCACACTGGTCGGGTTCCACGCCACGATGGCATGCTCGGGGTGCCACAACACCACGATCAGCCCGGCTGGCGCTTATAGCCTCACCAGCGCGAACACGACTTGTATCTCGTGTCACCAAACCGACTACAACAATACGAACGCGCCGCCGCATGCAACCGCGGGCTTTCCGACGACCTGCGACACTTGCCACAGCACCACCGATTGGACGGGCGCGACCTTTAATCACAACAACACGACGTTCCCGCTGACCGGCTTCCACGCAACCACGGCCGTGACCTGCGTGATGTGCCATGTCAACAACAATTACACGACGCTGCCGACGGCCTGCGTGGGCTGCCACCAAACGGATTACAACAACACGACGAATCCCGCTCACGCATCCGCCGGCTTCCCGACTACGTGTGCTACCTGCCACACCACCACTGCCTGGACTGGGGCGACGTTCAACCACACGTATTTCAACGTGAACCACGGCAACGCGAATGGAGTCTGTGCAACCTGCCACACGAATCCGAGCGATTACTCGGTGTTCCAGTGCACCGGTTGCCACGGCAGCAACAACGCGGCCAATTTCCATCACCCGAACGTCGGCGGGTATGTGTACAACAGTGCGAACTGCTATCAGTGCCACTCAAAGGGCTAGAACTTTTGATTGGGTGGACGAGACCGGGATCACGGTCGACCGGCTGTAGAAATGCAGATGCAGTGAACCGAATTTACTTTCCCCCCGCGGGAAATCCCCGCGAGTAATGAGGTGTAATGAATCGTACGCGACTATTTCTGGCGCTCTTTCTCCTGGGATCCTACGGAGCCGGCCAGAACATGCCGGCTCGCGTAGCGGAAGTCGAGCAGTTGCAGGTCAAGCGCGAGGGCTCGGATGTAAAGATCGAAGTGATCCTCACCGGTGCGGTGCAGCCTTCGGTAGAGACCGCCACCAACCCGGATCGGCTGGTCCTGATCCTTCCCGGAACACTCTCCGACGCCAAACAGAAGCGCTACCCGCTGGGTACGGACGGCGTAGAGGGTGTACGCGTGGGCCTGAACAGCGCCAATCCTCCGGTCACTCGGGTGGTGGTCGACCTGGACAGCGCGCTGCCTTACGCGCTCTCGACCGAAGGAACACACGTCGTTCTCCGCGTCCAGACTGCAGAAGCCGCACACGTCCGGCACGACGGAGCGGTTCCGGCAGCATCGACTCCACTGGTTGGCGTGTTCCGGCGAAAACCGCAGGCTCCTGCGGCGGAGACTATGGCGTCGGCGCCAGCGTCTGTCCCGGTGCCTCCGCAGCTGCCACCGATTAATTTCGCTGAGAAACAACCCGCCACGGCTCAGCCCCCGGACGGGACCACCGCCACGGCATCCGCGCCTTCGTCGACGCACCCGAAATTCGGCAGCCTGCAGCAGGGCACGGTTTTTCCTGGCGCGGGCACGCCTGGCTCGGGAAGCGTCCCAGAAACGCAGAGCGTGATCCCGGGTTCCAGTCCTTCCGTAGCCAGTGTCACCCCGGGGAATTCCACTTCCGGCAGCCCTCGAGCGGCGGCCCAGACCCCGGCTCCGCCGCTCATCGTGACGCTCGGTTCCGCCAACGGTTCGAACGCCACGGCGTCTGCGGGGGCTAGCTCTACCCCGACGAGTTCGACGGCAGTCATCACGACCGGAGGGTCCTCGGGCCCGGTGGTGACGACGCCCAGCGCGGCCACGGCAAAGGTGACAGCATCGATACCAGCGGGCGCAGCAGTGCAGCCCGTGCCGTCCGAGGCCAGTAGTTCAACGACCCGGTCGGAAGCAGTCACGGAAGTGCAGCAGTTGCAGGTGAAGCGGGACGGTTCGGATGTCGATATCGAAGTCGCGCTGACCGGCCAGGTCAAGGCCTCGGTTGACCGGGCAACCAGTCCTGAACGTGTCGTGCTCACCCTCCCCGCTACGACCTCTGACGCGCGGCAAAAAACCTATCCGGTGCACGCGAACGGCGTTCAGAGCGTGCGTGTGGGATTGAACAGCGCCAATCCGCCGGTAACTCGAGTGGTAGTGGAACTCGACAAGGAGAGGCCTTACAACCTGAGTTTTGCCGGCAACAATGTGATCCTTCATATCGGTACGCCGAAGGTTCTGACGAACCTCGCGAGTGCTTCGGCTCGGCCGCCGACGCCGCCGGTTGCCCCTGACCTGAAGGCTGAGGCTACGAAACTGATCCTCACGCCCAAGGCCCAGGGCACTATACCCGTGGCAGTTGCAGACCCCGCAACCTCGACTGTCCCGGCGAATCCGAGCGGCGCGGCTTCGGCCATCCTGAGCGCAAAGGCAACGCCCGTGCAGCCGACGACGAGTTCGGCTGGGGCACCGAACGTGATCACGAAGGTGATATCAGCCACCGTAACACCGGCCACCACAACTGCAGCTACGACAACCAACGCTCCGCCCAGTGCTACGGTTGCTAATCCGCTCGGACTGCCGGCGACTGCGACATCGACCACCTCGAGCACGACTGCATCCGCGACTTCGACACCTAGCGCTTCTCAAGGGGCCACGGTCGCGAATCCGCTCGGGCTGCCAGCGAATACGGCGACCGCGAGTACGACTTCACCAGGAACGACGGCGACGGCCAGCGCTCCACCAGGGGCCACCGTATCCAATCCGTTTGGACTCGCGCCCGGGGAGAAGCTGCCCACGGCTGAGAGCGCAGAAGAGGCAACTGATATCGGCGCAACCAACGACGTTTCGACCATGGTGAGCGCCGACGCCGTGCCCGAGACTGCAACGGTAAGTGCCTCTGCCGGGTCGACAACTGCGGCAGCGAGTGCGACTACAACCGCCGCGAAGCCCGCGACGACTTTGATGGCGAAGGCGACCCCGCCTGAGATACCCGCGGTGCTCGCGCTGCGCGCCACCCATCCTGATTTCCGGACCACTTTCCGGGTGAAATACGTGGCCGAGGGCGTCGCCTATCTCGACGGCGGCCGCGGTGCTGGTCTCTCCGAAGGCATGAAACTGGTGGTGCGAGAGACTCCGACCGGGACGGTGGTCGCCGCTGCCACGGGCAGCGACGAACACATCGTCGCGGAACTGGAAGTGAAGTCTGTGGCGGAAGCATCGGCTGTAACCGACATTCACACTCCGAACCGCGACGTGAAGCCGGGAGACCTCGCCTACCTGTCCGCTCAGGACGAGCAGTCCCTGGTGCAGCAGAGCACGCTGAGTTCGACGCGAAAGTATCCGACCGTGATCTCGTTCACCGAAGACGACACGCTCGACGAAGAGGCGCGCGCGCAGATTCCCAAACCGCCCCTGCCCTCGATCAACCGGGCCCGTGGCCGCTTTGGGTTTGACTACATTGGGACGCAGTTCCACGGCGCGAGCGGCGGCAGCAATTCGAACATCGGCCTGATAGCCCGCCTCGACATGACGCGGATCGGCGGCACTTACTGGAACGCCAGCGGGTACTGGAGAGGCCAGTTGAATGCCAACTCCTACCAGGGCACGCAGACCCTGCAGGACGTGATCAACCGCACCTACCACCTGGCCATGACGTACGACAATCCGCATTCGGCGTGGGTGGCCGGTTTTGGACGCATGTACCTGCCCTGGGCTACCAGTCTCGACACCATCGATGGCGGCTACTTCGGACGGCGCATGGGGCACGGGTCGACGGTGGGAGTTTTCGCCGGCTCCACACCCGACCCCTCGTCCTATAGCTACAATCCCGACCGACGCATCGGCGGCGTCTTCGTTAATTTCGAGGGCGGCAGCTACGACGACTTCCGCTTTACCAGCACTTCGGGAATCGGTATCAGCACCATCAAGTGGCAGATCGACCGGCCATTTGTCTTTTTCGAGAACGGGGTTTCCTACAAGCGGTATGTGTCGGTTTACGACTCACTGCAGGCAGACAGCCCCGCCGGCAACACCGTGGCAACGGCCCCGGGAGCGGGAATCGGGCGGAACTTCCTGACGGTTCGGTTCCAGCCCCACGAACGGATCGAGCTCGACGCTAACTATAACTATTTCAGAGACGTACCGACGTTCGATCCCAACCTGATCAGCACCACCCTACTGGACAAGTACTTGTTCCAGGGGTTCAGTGCAGGCATGCGGTTGGAAGTCATCAAGCAGCTCTGGCTGTATGCCCAATTGGGGCGCAGTAGCCGATCGGGCGACCCCACCGCCTCGCTGAACGAACTGTATGGCGTCACCTTGGGACGGGTTCCGTGGGTCAAGATCCGGGCCGACGCGCATTATTCGCGGTTTAATAGCTCATTCGGCAGCGGTTATTACGAGTCGGTCTCCCTCTCGCGCAGCCTTAGCGACAGTTTCCGGCTAGAGGTGCTGGGGGGCAAGCAGAACTTCAGTTCGGCCTACTCGAGCAATAGCAACACCCACTATGTGACCAGCAACCTTGAGATGAACATGGGGTTGCACTATTTCTTCCAGGGCGGGTACACGTTCAGTCGCGGAGTGATACAAAACTACGACCAGTGGATGTTTACGTTGGGCTACCGCTTCGACACCCGCCAAAAGGGCGGGCAATGAAGTGGCAGCCAAAATGCAGCGATAGAGCCATGAGGCTCTCCCCCGTCGTACTCCTGGTTTGTTTTTTTCTAAGTCCTTGCTGGGCAGGGACTACTCCGCTCGAAGACATGATTGGGCGGGCGAACGATCAGGTTTCGAAGTTCGTCGAGCAATTCTCGGACGTAAAATGTACCGAGCACGTCACCCAGGAGAAGTTCCGGGCTGACGGCAAGGTTGAGTTGAAAGAAGACTCGACCTACGACTACCTGGTCATCCTGACCAACGCCGGCGGCGAAATCAACCTGGATGAATCGCGCCTGGCGGTTCACGAGCAGAAGAAAGACCAGAAAAAGGGCGTATCCATGCTGGTCAGCAATGGATTCGCAACCCTGTTTCTCGTCTTCCACCCCTATTATTCCTCGGGCTTTCAGTTCACGGATCTGGGTGAAGATACTCTGGCAGGCCGCAAGTTTCACAAGGTCCAGTTCAAGCACATTTCGGGCATGCGTTCCCCGGCGGCGCTGGCGCTGCGGGGACGGGAGTATCCGCTCGATCTGGCCGGCGTAGCCTGGATCGAGCCCGACACGGGCGTGATCGGCAAGATCGACGCAGGCCTGGCGGGCAGCATGGAAGATATCGGCTTGAAGTCGCTTCGTTCCGAGGTGGAGTTTGCCCCGGTGCCCTTTAAGGACGCCAAGGAGGTATACTGGTTCCCCGCACAGGCCAGTGTTGATGTAGAAACACCGCGCCAGCATTGGCGCAATTCCCACAACTTCACGGACTACAAGAGATTTTCTGTAAGTACGGAAGAGAAAGTGGCTGAAAAATGAGTGCTAATGCTTCTGTCGCAACTGCGGTTGCGCCAGTTCAGGACCGCGAGCGCGGACACCGGTCGCGCGTTGCCGGGGGCTACTTTTTATTTGCCACCTTGATCGTCGCCCTGACGGTTTACGGGTACGACTACTACATTCTCGGACTGGCCGATCGTCCTTTTTCGCCGAAGCACCTTGCGTTGCGGCCCCAGGGCACCATCGGGCTCAAGTTGGGCTGGCTGGGCGTCTTCATGTTCCTGATCATCTTCTTGTACCCGTTGCGCAAGCACTGGGGCTGGCTGATGAAGAAGGGCAACTCCCGACACTGGCTCGATTACCACGTCATTCTGGGAATCGCCGCGCCGTTTGTGATCGCATTCCACTCCTCTTTCAAGTTCGCCGGCTTCGCGGGGATGGCGTTCTGGATCATGTTCGCGGTTTCGGTCAGCGGCATCGTCGGCCGCTATCTCTACGGCCAGATTCCCCGCAACCTGAAAGCCGCCGAGATGACGCAGAAAGAATTGCAGGAGATGCACCAGAAGTATGCCAGCCAGCTGACCGCGCAGCGCCTGATTTCGGAAAGCGATTTGCGCTCGCTGCTGACCATGCCGAGCCGCGAACGGGTCGACGGCCTCTCCATCTTCACGGCTTTGGGCTACATGTTCATTCTCGACGTCGCGCGCGCCTTCCGCGTGGCGCGCCTGCGCCGCCATGCCTTGGACTTCGCAGACAAGGTCAAAACGCTCGGCGGCTTCCTGAGTACCGGGAACCGTCATGTCGAGCGGGCCATCGTCGCGGCGCGCGAGGATGCAGCTTTGACCAAACGGATTCTCTTCCTCAAGCGCTCGGAGCAGGTATTTCACCTGTGGCACGTCATCCATAAACCATTCAGCTACACCTTCGCGCTGCTGGCGGTGTTCCACATTGGAGTGGCACTTCTGATGGGCTATCGGTGGTAAAGTAGCAGGGCGGTATGGACACACTGATAGCCTTTATTGTCGCGGCTGCTCTCACGCTTTTCTTTCTGCGCAACTACTTTAAGAGCCTGAAAGAGCGGGACGCCAAAGCCCGCGCGGCCGCCGAAAAAGGCAAGTTGTTCTCCGAGGGCCCCAAGGCCCAGCACCCCCACATCGACAACGCCTACTGCATCGGGTGTGCCACCTGCACCACCGTCTGCCCCGAGGGAGACGTCCTCGCCATGCTGGGTGGCAAAGCCGTTATCGTGAACGGCTACAAATGCATCGGGCACAGCCTGTGTGCCGACGCTTGCCCCGTCGGAGCGATCACGATGGTGATGGCCAGCCCCAGCATGGGGGCGGACATGCCCACGCTCAGCGCACAATGCGAAACCACGATCCCCAATTTGTTCATCGTTGGGGAATTGGGCGGGCTGGCACTCATCAAGAACGCCGTCAACCAGGGCCGCGATTGCGTGGACGTCATCATGCAGCGCTTCACAGCCAAAGGCACGGCGCGTACCGTGCCCGACGTGTACGACATCGTGATCGTCGGCGCCGGTCCGGCAGGCATCGCCGCTTCCCTGCGGGCCATTCAGCACAAGCTCAAGTACATCACTCTGGAGCGCGACGAGATCGGCGGCACGGTGGCGAAGTATCCGCGCCAGAAGCTGGTGATGACCAGCCCGGTGGAATTTCCCATGTACGGGAAGTTCAAGAAGACCGAACTCTCCAAGGAAAACCTGCTGGCCTTCTGGGACAAGGTGCTGCATCGTGCCGACTTCAAGGTTCGCACCGGACAGAAAGTCGACGACATCAAACGCGACGAGCACGGAATTTTCACGGTGATCACGCCCGCGGCTCAGTACCGTGCGCACGCGGTGATGCTGGCGCTGGGACGCACGGGGACTCCGCGCAAGCTCGGCGTCAAGGGCGAAGAACTGCCCAAGGTGATGTACCGACTGATCGAAGCCGACCACTACGTCAACAAGAGAATCCTGGTGATCGGCGGCGGCGACAGTGCGGTCGAAGCGGCCATGGGGCTGGCACACCAAGTCGGCAACAAGGTGACCCTCTCCTACCGCTCGGCACAATTCAGCCGCATCAAGGAACGGAATTCCCAGCGCATCGCCGACTGCATGAAGTCAGGCAAGGTGGAAGTCCTGTTCAACTCCAATCCGGTCGAATTCAAAGAGGAATCCGTACTCATCGACGTGCAAGGACAACCACGGGAAGTTCCGAACGACTACGTGTGGATCTTCGCCGGCGGCACTCCTCCGAATGACTTCCTGAAGAAGATCGGGGTTGGATTCGGCGCGCGCGACATGACGCAGGACGCCAGCCACGAGGCCAAGCAGGCGATCGTAGCAAAGCGGGAGCAGGCGACTCTCGCGGCGGCGCCGGAAAAACCCAGACCCGGTGCGCCCATCGAAACATTCGCCGAATCCAAGCTTGGGGTTCCGGGCGAAGACCTGGTAAAAGTCTCCTACCTTCTGGACGATGCGGCCAAGTACATCGACAACGACATTCTCGTCGTAGGCGGCGGCGATACCGCGATCCATGCCGCGATCGCCCTCAGCCACGGGGCGCGCAATCGCGTCACCCTCAGCTATCGCGGAGACAAGTTCCAGCGCGGCCCCCAACGCAACCGCCATCTGGTTGAAACCGCCGAGCAGGAGAAGAGAATCCGCATTCTGAAGCACTGCAGCGTGGCCGCCATTACACCCGACTCCGTCATCCTCGACGTGAACGGTGCTCCCGCCGAGATCCCCAACGACCGCGTGTTCATCTTGATCGATAGCGAAGAGTCTGTGGAGTTCCAGGCGCCCTCGCCCGAAAGCCTGCGCCCGGTAGCGACTCTGCGCTAACGACATACACGAGCCGCAGCGGACCGCGTTTCCACTCAAGGCGGTTCAGAAACGTAGATCGTGCAGGTAGGCGTAGCTGGCCCGGATACTGTCCATCGGAACTTGCGGGTTATCGTGTTCCACGAAGTAGTGCCGAATCCCCGCCTTCTCCGACTGCGCGAACAGGGCCTTCCAGTCGATGGAGTTGTCGGCTGCGACCTGGGTCATGTTGCCGCCTTGGTCTCTGCCCTTCACGTGGACCAGCGAAAAGCGTCCCGGATAGCGGTTGAAATACGCCAGCGGGTCAGCTCCGGCGTTGACGGCCCAATACAGGTCCATCTCCATTTTGACGAGATTGGGGTCGGTTCCGTCGAGCAGGATGTCGTAGGGCAACTTGCCCTCGACTGCGTTGAATTCAAAGGAATGATTGTGATAGGCAAACTGGATTCCGGCTTTCCGGGCCGCTTCGCCTGCCTGGTTGAACATCTCGGCGATGCGCTGCCAGGCCCCGGGCTGCTGCCGCAGTTTCTCTTCGACTGAGGAGCAAACCACATACCGTTGCCCGATGACTCCAGCCGATTCCAGCACGCTGGGCCATTGCTCCCCCAGGTAAGTGGAATTAAAGTGCGCCGACGGCGATACCAGTCCAGCGCGGTCCAGGGACGCTTTCACGTCCTTGGGGGAGCGTCCGAAGTACCCGGCGAACTCGACCTCGCGGTAGCCGATGCCGGCGACCTTAGCCAGAGTTCCGTCGAAATCATCCTGCATCTGGTTGCGCACGGTGTAGAGCTGCAGGCCAATCTTCTCAATCTTGCGGCTCTCGGCGGCCCAGCCGAGGCGGGGAGCCAGAATGGCTGCGGCGGTCACGGTGCCCAGAAACTTTCGACGATTCATGGTGGGACTCCTCTACTGTCGTCCAGGCTGCGACACCGGCCGCCACGTTCCGCGCCGGTTCAACTCCGATGGCGCGTCACTTCACTACGGCCATCGCGACTGGAGCCGAGGCCGTGGTGCTGGTGGAGACCGCCGTCAGAGCTCCCGTGGACGGGGTGATGCTAAAGACCGAGATGCTGCTGGACTTCTGATTGCCCACGAATAGGAGCTTGCCGGTGGTATCGGTCGTGATGAAAGCCGGCGCGGTCCCGGCCGCATAGGGGGGCACGGGCGTCGCCGTGATCACCCTGGGCACGCCGCTGGTGGCGTCGATCGTAAACGCGTACACGTTGTTGCCACTCTGATCGGCGACGTACAGATACTTGCCGGACCTATCCACTACCAGCGAACTCAAGGGCGTGATGGTGGTGGAGACGGTCACGCCAAACGGCGATCCGGTCATGGCGGACAGCGCGCCGGAGGTGCTGTCGATGGTGAAGCCGGAGAAGTTGCCGCCCGCCAGACTCGCCACATAGAGAAACTTTCCCGAAGGATCGATGGTGATCCAGTTTGGCCCCGCTCCCACCATAGGCGGCAGACCTGGAATGGCCGTCAACCCGCCCGAAGAATCGACTGCGAAACCAGCGACTGAGGCGCTGTTGGAGTTCGCCACGTACAGAAACTTGCCCGACGGCGTGATCGCCAGGTTCACCGGGCTGAAACCGGTCTGCGCAGCCGCGCCCGAAAGGGCGGTCAGTGCCCCGGTGCTCGGACTCATGGAATAGCCCGTGATCGTGTTGGAGTTCGCATTGGCCACGAACAGGAAAGTCCCTGCCGCATCCATCACCATGGAGGCCGGATTCATTCCCGTCGGAGTTCTCGGAGTGACTTCCGCGAGGGCGCCGGAAGTCGCGATCTTGAACAGAGAAATGTCGTTCTCCCCCGCGTTGGCGACGTAGGCGTATTTGCCCGACGGGTGAAGAAGAATCGAGGAGGGGGAGATGCCGACTCCGTACGGCGAGCCCAGCATCTGGCTGAAAGCTCCCGTATTGTTGTCGACATGGTACGCCGCCACGCTGGCGGTAAAAGGCGTGACCACGTACGCAGTCTGTTGCCCGCGTCCCCCGTTAAAAACACAAGCGGCCAGGCCCAAGATGGCCAGGACGGGGATCGCGAGGCTTGCTCTGGTTAGCACCGTGAGTGCTCCTTTGCGCCGGACGCGCCAACCTGCAAGACCGCCCGGCGTAGGTTTTGGTTAGATTTGAGAACAGAATTTATCATTCTATTCCATCCCCACCCGCCAGCGCTCGCTCGGAGCCTGGCCCTGCCTCCCCTGGAGTGGGCGACAGCCGGGTCAGCCGTTAGACGGCACAATCCCGCGACGCGTTGCCCTAAGCGGTCCCCGCGCTGCACAATCAGGCAAGCGCGGCGGTAAGATGCGGAAGAGGGGTGTTGGGGACCAGGTCTTGGGTCACAGGAGTTCAAGCTCCTGAGGGAGCAGAGTCTTGAGTTTCTTCAGGTGCCCTTCAGGGCCCGGCAGTACAACGGAACGGGGTTTGGGACGAGGTGGCGGTGAAGCTGCTGGTGGTAGAAGACGAAGCGCGCATGGTGCAGTTGCTGCGCAAGGGCTTGAGCGAGGAGGGTCATACCGTGGTGTGCGCGGCCGATGGAGCGGAAGGCCTCGACCTGGCGCGCAACTACGAGTTCGACGTCATCATCCTCGACGTCATGCTGCCGAAGATCGATGGCTACGACCTGGCGCGCACGCTGCGCCGAGAAAAGATTGCCACCCCGGTGCTGATGCTCACCGCTAAAGACGCGGTCCCGGACCTGGTACAAGGCCTTGACTCGGGCGCCGATGACTATCTGACCAAGCCCTTCGCCTTCGAAGAGTTGCTGGCCCGGCTGCGGGCCGTGAAGCGTCGCGCACCCGTGCCCCAAGCGACCTGTCTGCAGGTCGGGGATCTGGTTCTCGATCCGGCGGCGCGAGAAGTGTCGCGGGCCGGCGCCAGTATCCTGCTCACGCGCACCGAGTACAGCCTGCTGGAACGGCTGATGTACCGTGCCGGGAAAGTAGTCCCCCGCCGCTCCCTCATCGAGGCCGTGTGGGGCTTTGACCGCGAAATCGAAGAAAACACTCTCGACGCCTTCGTGCGCCTGCTGCGGACAAAGATCGACATCGAAGGCGAACCCAAGCTGATTCACACCGTGCGCGGTGTGGGCTACATGATCCGCTCGGAGACGCACTCATGAAGCGGCTCTCCATCGGACTGCGGCTCACGCTCTGGTACCTGGGTATCTTCGCCCTGGCCGAGCTGATCTTCGGGGTGGGAATGTGGTTCATCCTGCGCGAGAACCTGCACGACATCGCCGACAGCGCCCTGGCCAGCCAAGTGGAAGATGTGCGCCGCTTTCTCCAGAGCCAGCGCAGCGACCAGACCCTGGCCGAACTCCGACAATCGGTGACTGAAGAATACAGCGCAGAAGCCGGCGGGGACTACCTGCAGATTCTCGACGCCGACGGCAACTGGATCTACCGTTCCCATCTGCTTACGGAGCGCCAGTTCCCCGCGGTCTCGCCCAGCCTGTTGCGCAAGCCCGTCCATCAGGACAGGCGCATGGGAAAGGACCCCTTTCGCTTCGTCAGCCAGAGAATCGAAATCGGCGGCCGCGCCTTCACGGTGCAGGCAGGGATCTCGACCGACGAAGAAATGGAGACTCTGGAGCGTTTCCGGAGCTACCTGGTGATGTTTGCGCCGCTTCTGCTGCTGGCGGCGGGCGGAGTCGGATACTGGCTGAGCCGCCGGGCGCTTTCCCCGGTTGACACCGTGACCCGGGCGGCGCGAACGATCACCGGCCACACGCTGAGCAGCCGTCTGGAGCCGCTGCACACCGGCGATGAATTGCAACGCCTCTCCGATACCTTGAACGAAATGCTGGCGCGCATCGAGACTGCCTTCAACCGGGTGACCGAGTTCACCGCCGACGCCTCCCACGAACTGCGCACTCCAATCTCTCTGATTCGCACGGAGGCGGAACTGGCCCTGCGCCGGTCGCGCGGCGAGGAAGAGTACCGCGAAGCCCTGCGGCACATCCTGCTCGAAGCGGAACGGACCACGTCGCTGATCGAAGAATTGCTGTCGCTCGCCCGCGCCGACTCCGGCCGGCAGGCCTTGAATATTCAGTCCATCGATCTGCGCGGGGCGCTGCAGGAAGTGGCCACGGGGTGGCGGGCGGTCGCGAACGTCCGTGGCCTGCAGTTCAGCGAAAGAATCCTGGATGCGGAGTTGCGCGTCCTGGGGGATGCCGACGCGCTGCGGCGAGTGATCAACATTCTGCTCGACAACGCCTTCAAATACACCCCTGCGCCGGGAGGCGTGGTGACCTTGTCAGCCGAGGAAAGAGACGGAAGAGCCGTCATCAGCGTGCACGACAACGGCGTGGGGATTGCCGAGGAGGATCAGGGCCGGATCTTCGAGCGCTTCTATCGCGTGGACAAGGCCCGCAGCCGCGAACTGGGTGGCGCCGGCCTCGGCCTTTCCATCGCACAGTGGATTGTCCAGCAACATCAAGGAAAGATCCGAGTGGAGAGTGCGCTGGGAGCGGGATCGATCTTCCGCGTTGAGCTTCCGCTGGCCGCGGCCAACGTCCCCCGCGAACTGATGGCGCGGTAGGGGCTCAGGACTTGGTAGCGACGATTTCCCCGTGAGCGGCTCTGGCGCGAACCCGGGCAACGGCCCGCAAGTGGCACGACAAAAGACCCCTCACTCCGCCACCAGCAGGCTCTCGGCAAATGGCCATTCCTTATCGACCCACTGCGCCTGGCAAGCAAAACCAGTGTCGCGGGCCATCTGGGAGACTTCTTCCCGGGCGTATTTGTGGCTGCTCTCGGTCCAGATGGTCTCCCCCGCGGAGAAGCGTACGGAGAAACCGGATGCGCGAATCGTCACCGTCTGCGCCCGCTTAGAACGTAAGTGCATCTCCACGCTGCGCGCATGAGGGTTGAAGCGGCCGACGTGCTCGAACTGATCAAGCACGAAATCGGCATCGAGTTCGCGGTTGATGCGGGCGAGCAGATTCAGGTTGAAGGCAGCGGTCACGCCGAGGGGATCAGCGTAGGCTTCAAGCAATTGCGGAATCGGCTTCAGCAGGTCCGTTCCCAACAGTAGTGAGTCGCCCGCTTGCAAGGTGCTTCGGATCTCTCGCAGGAAGCTCACGCCCGCCGGGCGGTCAAAATTCCCGATGGTGCTGCCCAGGAACAGCACCAGCAGGTGCTGGTCGCTCTTGCGCCGCGCCGCCACTTCCGCCAGGCCGTCGAGATACTCGCGCTCGAAACCCACGATGCTGATCGAATCGATGTCGCCCAGTTCGCGCTTGCACATGGCCAGCGCCGTCGGCGAAATTTCAATCGGGCAATACGATGTGTGCTGCCGCCGCGCCAGCGCCTTCAGCAGCCAGCGCGTCTTCTTTCCGCTCCCGCTGCCGAGTTCGGCCACCAGCAGCGGCATGGGCAGGCGTTCGACGATCTCGTAAGCGTTCTGCCGCAGAACCCGTTCGTCGGCCCGCGTGAGCCCGTACTCGGGCAACACGCTGATCACTTCAAACAACGCCGAACCGACATCGTCATAAAGATATTTCGAGAGCAGTTCTTTCTGCGGCTTGGTGAGTCCGGAGCGCACATCCGCGGCAAATTCCGACGCGGGAACTGCGGTGAGGGCGTGTGTCAGCATGCTCGGCTCCCTTCGCTCTCGCGAGCTGGATCAGTGGTTCACGCAGCGGAAACCCGCGTACACGTGGGGATAGTGCGGTTGGAACCAGTTACGGAACGAGCGGCGCAGCATGCAGGCGGCCGTGCGCGCGGAACCACCTTTCATGACGAAGTGCTGGTTGTCGAAGAAATCGGCGGAGTATCCGCGATAGAACGGGAAAGCTTCGAAACCTGGGAAGGGGCCGAAGGGCGTGGACGTCCACTCCCAGCCATTGCCCGCAAGATCGGCGACACCGAACGCGCTGTTGCCTTCGGGAAAGGCTCCCACCGGCGTGGGATCCCAGCGCTCGAAATCGAAGTTGCCGCGCCGCACGCTCGGAGCCTCGTTGCCCCACGGGTACATTCGCTCGCCGCCCTCGGGCGATCCATAGGCGCCGCGTTGCCATTCTGCCTCGGTGGGCAGCTGCTTCCCCACCCAGCGGGCGTACGCGCTCGCCTCCGCGTGGCTCACGTATGCCGGCCAATCCATCGGCAAACGGATTTCTTCAAACATCGTGCGGATGAACCAGCCGTCTTCCCTGCGGCGCCAGAAACCGGGATGCGCGATCTGGCTCTCCATCTTCCAGTTCCAACCCGGCTCGGTCCAGAGCTCGCGTCGGCCATAACCGCCCGCCCTCACGAAGGCGAGGAACTCTGCGTTCGTCACCTCGTACTTGTCGATAGCGAAAGCGGGGACGTCGACGTCGTGCTCTTCGAATTCGTTGTCCCAGCCGAAGACGTCAGCATCGCGTCGCAGGCCGAGAGTCGCGCGGCCCGCCGGAATCTCCACCATCGAGGGCGTCACCGGACGAGTCACAAGTTCGGGCCGGAGTTGAGGGCGGACTTTGCGGTCGAGCGGAAGTTGATGCAGCATGTATGCCAGCGTCTCGGCGTGCATCAGGCGGTGCTCGATGGCCACCTGGAGCAACTGGCTGACCGGAGACGCCTGCCGCGTCAGTGCGGCGATGTCGGCAAGAAGCCGGGCAAGGCCGTCGTCCAGATTCTTGCGGGCGCGAGTGACGTAATGCCGGACATCGGCCATGGCGGGCCAATCCTGCGGCTCATCGGTGGGGAGCCCTCCACCGACGGGGTCAATCCCAAACGCAAACAGACGATCGAACTCCGGGTGTAAAGCCCGCAGGCCCAAAGCGCGGTCCCGCAGCAGGTTCCAGTCGAACGCTTCCAAGTGCCCGATATAGAAAACGATGCGGTGGCGCTCGGGGATGGGTCGCTCGTAAAGGGAATCCGGACGCACCTGTGCGAACAGCTGATCGGTGTGTTTGCGAGCGGCCGCCAGTCGCTCGAGGAGCTCGTGACGCAACTCGACTTCTTGGTGCGCTAGCATCTCCCCGCCTCCTGAAGCTGGTTTGGCCTCATTGCACTCTTCGGTAAGATGTTCGCGCCTGGAAAACGGCTCAAGGTTTCGGGGATTTTCTGGGCCGGAAGGGCAGCCTCCCGATGGCCTGTGCTGGAATCCCTGGGACTGTTCTATCTGGCTTTAAACAAAGAACTTGCATAAATATCAGACCTGCGAAAGAAACCCGGTCGAACTCCGCCTTTCCATGAAGACTCCCCCCTTGGCCCGCCGCACAACTCAACATCGACCGGTGCCAGGCCCGCGTCGAATCGTCCGGCCGGGTCGCCAAGGCGCGCTGGCGGCGTTTATGATGGTCGCCTTCGGTAGGGGACGGCTTCTTGAAAACATTTATTCGCATCGCCCTCGTGTTCGGCCTGGTTGCCATCCTGCGCATCGTGTTCGCGACCCAGGAACCGTCCAGGCGGAATCTGCCCTCGGGGCAACTGCTTCAGGCTGTGCCCGGAGACCCTCAGCCTACGAACAACTGGCCAACCGTGCTGGCCGTCAGCCCGGACCTGCACTCGGTGGCGATTCTGAACTGCGGATACGGCGCCTACACCTCGGGCCAGCGGCAGTCGATCGCGATCCTCGACGTGGCAACCAACCACCTGGTCGACTTTCCCGAGCCGCTCATGGCGAGCGACGCTGCGCAGACGTTCTTCCACGGTATGGCCTTCTCGAGCGATGGCCGCAAGATTTACGCCTCCGTCGGATCGATGACTGACCCGCTGGGGCTGAAAAAGGGCAACGTCGGGAACGGCATTCTGGTCTATGACTTCGAAAACGGAAGGCCCACGCAGAGTGGCTTCTTGAAGATGCCGCCTCGCTTACCTGCCGACACACCGCAGCGCCAGCGGTCCGACATGCGGAACGTGACGTTTCCCTCTGGCTTGGCCGTGGTGCACGGCAAGGCGGGAGACTCGTTGCTGATCGCGAACAATCTGTCCGATGAAGCTGTCCTGATGGACACCTCGGGCGCGGTCCAAAAGCGCTTCGACCTTTCCCTCTGGGCCCGCCTGCCGTCGTCGTTTCCCTTCGGCGTTGTCGCCGCCAAAGACGCCTCGACCGCTTTCGTATCTCTGTGGAACGGATCCCGGGTGGCGGAACTCGACCTGTCGAGCGGCAAAGTGCGCAAGATGATCGAACTCGGACTCCCCGCTTCTCCGACGGCGCCCGGATCGCATCCCACCGCGATGCTGCTCTCGCCAGACGAGCGCTGGCTCTACGTGGCTCTCTCGAATGCCGACGAAGTCGCGGTGATCGACCGCGCCGAGGGCCGCGTCGTAGGCCACCTCTCCACCCGTCTTCCCGGGCAGGAATACGGTGGCAGCTCGCCCAATGCCCTGGCCCGGAGCGCTGACGGCGCGCGCCTTTACGTGGCCAACGGGAGCTCTGACTCGGTCGCGGTGTTTGATCTCTCGCAGTCCGCGAGCGACGGAACGAAACGGCCCACCGGATTCATCCCCAGCCAGATGCTTCCGACGGCGCTGGCGATTGTCGGCAACGATCTTCTGGTCGCCTCGGCCGAGGGCAGCGGCTCCGCGCCCATCACCGAAAAGCTGAAACAGCCCAGGGGCTCGCACGAATACCCGTACCTGGTCCCGATGATTCATGGTTCGCTGGCCCGGATTCCCTTGCGGGGCTTAGGCGAAAGTCTTCCCTCCTACACCGAGCAGGTGATGACAGGCAACCGCATGCGCGGAAATGCCCGCTCGCTTCCCTTTTCCTCCGGGCAGAATCCGATCCGCCACGTGATTTACGTCCTTAAAGAGAACCGCACCTACGATCAGATTCTCGGTGACCTGGGCGTGGGCAACGGAGACCGTTCGCTGACGATGTACGGGGAAGACATCACCCCAAACCAGCATAAGCTGGCACGGCAATTTGGAGTGCTCGACAACTTCTACGACAGCGGTGACGTCTCTGGCGATGGCCACAATTGGTCGACGGCCGCAATCGTCAGCGACTACAACGAGAAGACCTGGCCCATCGCCTATCGCGGCCAGGAACGCAGTTACGATTTCCAGGGAGAAGTGTTGAACGAAATCCCGCTCGAAGACGGCAACCCTGATGTCAACGAACCTTCCACTGGCTATTTATGGACGAACTTCGCGCGGCACAACATCAGCTATCGAATCTACGGAGAGTTCGTGACAACCAAGTGGTGTAACGGGACGCCCGGGACCGCGCTGCCCACCGAGGGCCCACCGCATCCCGAGGGCGATCCCTGCCCAAAGAGCTTCATCCATCCCGGCGAGGCTCTGCCCGGCAACGTCGGTGAGCCGCATGGCTCGTCCAGCCCCTTTCCCTGGCCCGTACCCGTTTTTGCCCGCGACATCGCCACCAAGCCTGAACTTCGCGGACACTTCGACCCGCACTATCCCGACTTCGAAACCAGCTATCCCGACCAGCTCCGCGCCGACGAATTCTTGAACGAATTTTCCCGCTTTGTTTCTTCCCGCCAGCAAGGCAACGACACCATGCCGCAGTTCATCCTGCTCTACCTTCCCGATGATCACACCGGGGGATTGCGGAAGGGCTATCCCAAGCCGGCGGCGTCGGTGGCCGACAATGACCTCGCGCTCGGCCGGGTCGTCGAGGCGGTTTCTCACAGCGAGTATTGGAACGACACGGCGATTTTCGCCCTGGAAGACGACGCGCAGGATGGCCCCGATCACGTGGATGCCCATCGCAGCATCGCATTCGTGATCAGCAAATATGCGCCGCGGAGGATCGAATCCGGCAAAGCAGTTCCCGTGGTCGAGTCCACGTTCTACACCACGGTCAACCTGCTGCGCACGATGGAAGCCCTGACCGGCGCGCCGCCGATGAACAACAACGACGCGCGCGCCGCCGTGATGGCTCCGCTGTTCTCGGGCGGCGGCGACCAGCCTGCCTTCGACGCCGACCGCCGCAATCGCGACAACCAACTAATCTTCCAGGTGAACGGACCGAGTTCGGAGCACGCCGAGAAGTTCGACTTCTCCCATCCCGACGCCAACGACGCGGCGCGACTCAACCGGGCCCTCTGGAAGGACCGCATGGGCAATCGGCCCATGCCCGCGCCCAGGCATTCTTTGCTCTTCCAACTGCAGACCGTAAGAGCGATTCTCGGGGCGAACTGAGGAGGGACGATCAGCGGGCGCTTTGAGACCTCGCGGAGACGGCCTCTCGGTAACGGTCGCGCCGATTCCTACCACCCGCCTAGCAAGTTGTCATTCCGACACGCGAGCGCAGCGAGGCCGGAGGCATCTGCGGTTCATCGCCTCCCGCTACCGCTCTATTTCTCCCGGAACTCCGTCCATCCGCGCGTCTTCCCGTAGTCGACGTTGATCTCGCACTTCTTGGCTCCCGTGTGGCCAAAGTAGAGAGAGAGCTTGTCCTCCGGTGCGCTCAGTTGTCCGATCTCCATCGTCGCTCGGGCCAGATCCAGCCTCTCATCGTACTTGGCGTCGACAGTGACATTCTTGCTCACGATCAGTGTCCAGTCCTTCTTGGCAGGGAGGATGTACAAGGTGTAGGCACCCGTAGGAATCGTGGTCTTGCCGAGCATCAGGTCGGTCTCGGTGAAGAACGTCATGGCCGCGCCGCCGGGGATCAAAACCTTGCCCGGCGCGGGTGCATTGTCTTTTCCCGCCGACACTGGATAGTAGCGGGCGGTGATCGCCTTGCCATCTTCGAGGGTGCAGATCGCGCTCTCCGAATCGGCAGCGGCAGCAGCCTGTTGAGCGGACGCGAGGCAGGCAAACGGAAGAGCACTCAGCAAAACGGTACAGACCAGCACTGCACGCATGATGGTGTCTCCGCGCACAAAGTCAAGTGCCCGACATCATCGCAAAAACACCTTGGAAAGAGAATAGCTTTTGCAGATTATTTGCAGAATTAGGTCTCACAGAACACAGGGCGGGCAGGCTCCCCTATCTTTAGGTCAGTTCAGAGCCTCTTTTCGGCAGCATTCATGCGACGTCGCGCCTCGTCGTGAGCCTGGCGCGGATCGCGCCCGGTGACGTCTTTGTACCACGCGGGATGGAAGGTCCACGCCCACGCTTCACTCACCGCTCCACGGGTCATGGCCTCGAAGGTGCCCGGCTCGCCGATCGTGCTCAGATAGATGTGGATGAAAATTCCGCCCAGCATGATCAGCGCAGAAAGGTCGTGCAACACATAACTCATTGCCACCGTCCAACGTCCGAACGTGCCGGCGCCGATCCACAGGATGAGTCCTGTGATGATGAACACGACGCATCCCCCGACAATCTCCCAGAACTGAACTTTCTGGCCGGCGTTGAAGAATCCGGTTTCGGGAGCTTCGAGTTTTTCCGCGCCGCTGACAACCTTGCCGATATTGCGCATCCATCTGGTATCGGCCTGCGTCCAGCGCATCGGATCGATCCAGTTCAGCACCTGCAGTCCGAAGAAAACGACAAAACCGAGACCAAACCACGGATGCATCGACCGGCTCAACGCACCTCCGCCGAAAATCGGGGTAAACCAGCGGAACAGCCAGGGAAGATAAATGCCGAACCCGGAGAACATCGCGAGGAAGAAAAACAAGGCCACCATCCAGTGCAGGAAGCGCGTGTACACGCGATGACGCTGCAACTCGCCTGCATACACGTCGTTGTTGCCGAGTTTGTCGAATGCCCGGCGGGCCTTGTCGTCGAAGCTCTCAACCGCGGTTCCCACTGGCGTCCTCCTTTGGCGGGGGCTCGGGCTGCGGCCGGCGCGGCCCCACCATCACATAGTGCAGGAAAACTCCGAGCAGGCCGAACAGCGCAAACGTACCCAGCACCGGCTTGGCCAGCCACTTCCAAATGGTATAGCTCCAAGGAATCTGTGGGTTACTCGGCAAACCCCCGTAGAGTTCGGGCTGGGTGGCATCGTGCAGCACGTAGATCACGTGCGTTCCGCCGATGGACGACGGATCGTAGACCCCGGCGTGCTCGAATCCGAATTTGTCACGCAGTTGGGTGACACGCTCGGTCGCGATGAACTTCATGTCGTCTTTCGAGCCGAATTTGAGGCAGCCCGTCGGGCACGCCTTGATGCAAGCCGGTTCCAGCCCCTGCCCTACGCGATCGGAACAAAGCGAGCACTTGTAGACTTTCTTCGTCGTCTGGTTGAACTTCGGAATATCGAATGGACAACCCGAAGCGCAGAACTCGCAGCCAATGCAATTCTCCTGCTGGAAGTCCACGATGCCGTTCGCATACTGCACGATGGCCCCGTCGGCCGGACAGGCGCGCAGGCAGCCCGGATCGGCGCAGTGCATGCACTGGTCCTTCCGCATCAGCCATTGCACCGTGCCGTCTTGCCGCACGTGTTCGTTGAACTTGATCAAGTTCCAGTAATTCCAGCGCGTCTCGGGCATGGTCTGGTAGGTGTTGTCGAAGGTGGTCGGACTGAACGGCATGTCGTTCCACTCGACGCACGCCACCTCGCAGGCTTTGCAGCCGATGCAGGTGGTAGTGTCCACCAGCTTGCAGACCTCGAACTCGCGCTGCACTTCGTGCCCGGGTTCGCCGCCCGGAATCGGTCCCGGGTGGGCCGACATCTGTTTGATCTGTAGCGTTCGTCGATCGCTCATTGTCGGCCCTATGCCTTCTCGATCTTCACCAAAAAGCCCTTGAACTCTGGAGTAAATGCGTTGGGATCGATCACCGTCGGAGTCAGTTGATTGGTCAGGGTCCTCGCGGTTTTACCTTCGTCTTCTGCGATTCCACGGAAGCCCCAGTGAATCGGGATGCCGATCTGGAAAGTCTCCTTGCCATCGATCTTCATCGGCCGGATACGCCGGGTCACCATCGCTTTCGCTATATAGTGACTGCGAATGCTGCTGACCTTGACCCTCTCTCCGCCCCGGATGCCAATCCGGTCGGCCAGTTCCGCGGGAATCTCCACGAACGGCTCCGGCACCAGCTGCACGTTCATCGGGTTGTTCTTGGTCCAGTAGTGGTAGTGCTCGGTTAGACGGTACGTGGTGCAGACGACGTTATATTCCTGACCCGGGGAAGCGTATTTGTCGAGATCGGTCTTATATCGCTTCACGACTGGATTGTTCGATTGGTTAGGGTGCAGCGGATTCAGAATCGGACTCTCGATCGGCTCGTAGTACTCCGGGAAGGGGCCATCGGCCATGGCTCCCAATGGAACGAACAACCGCCCAATGCCGTCCGGATTCATGATGAACGGGCCCATGTGATCCTTCGGAGCCGAGTCGGCCTTGAAATCCGGAACGTCGTTCCCCACCCACGACTGCTTGCCTTCATCCCACCAGATCTGCCGGCGCTGCGGATCCCAGGGCTTGCCCTCCAGGTCGCACGAAGCCCGGTTGTAGAGCACACGACGATTCGCCGGCCACGACCACGCCCAATTGGGATAGATCCCCAGCCCCGAGGGATCTTCCGTCCCGCGGCGCTGGATCATCGCCCCGGCTTCGGTCCACGATCCGCAATATAGCCAGTTCCCCGAGAGCGTGGTGCCATCATCCTTCAGCCACGCGAACCCGGGTAGCTGCTGCCCCGCCTTGATGGTCACATTCGTCTTCGGATCGGTCAGGTCAGCCAGCGCCTTGCCGTTGATTTCCTTCGCAACTTCTGAAAGCGACGGGTTGTAGGGGTCGGAATACGCGAAGGTCGCGTTGAGAATGGGATCAGCGAACTTCCCGCCTTCCTGCTTGTACAGGTCGCGAACTTTCAAGAAGATCGTGGCCAGGATTTCCTGGTCGAGCTTGGCCAGCCCGGGCGGCGGCACGGCGACGTTCTTCCACTGCAGCCAGCGCGCCGAATTCACGAACGTCCCGTCTTTCTCGGCGAATCCGGCGCCGGGAAGGCGGTAAACCGTCGTGTTGATCTTCTTTTGGTCTTCGGCCGTGATCCCCGGAGCGCGCCAGAACTCGCTGGTCTCATCTGGATAGATTTCGCAGACCACCAGCCAGTCGGCCTTCTTCAGCGCGTCGATGTTCTTCTTTGAATCAGGACCGATCATCACGCCATTCATGCCGAAGGCAAAAATGCCTTTCACTTTGCCTTCGTACATGTCGTTCCAGATGTTCACCCACGAATAGTTGCGATCGATCTTCGGCAGGTAGTGGAAGGCAAAGTCGTTTTCCTTCGTCGCCGCCGGGCCATACATCGCCTTCAGAAGCGACACGGCAAACTTCGGCGTGTTGGACCAGTAATTGAACGAATCCCAGGGATCGGGTTTGGCCGAGGTTGGCGTAATCCGCTTGAGGTAGGTGGCGAGATCCGGGTCGGCAGGGTTGGGCATTTTCAGATATCCCGGCAGGTTATCGAATATGCCCGCCATGTCGGTCGCGCCCTGGATGTTCGAGTGCCCCCGCAGTGCGTTCACGCCGCCTCCCGCACGCCCCACGTTCCCCATCAGCAATTGCATCATGGCGGCGGTGCGGATGATCTGGGTCCCGAAGCTGTGCTGGGTCCAACCCACCGCGTAGATAATGGTCGCGACCTTCTTCATGTCGCCGTCTTTGCGGACAGAGGTGAACAGGTCGGCAGCCCTCAGGAACTCGTCCTGCGGAATGCCGGTGATGCGCTCGACCATCTCGGGTGTATACCGCTCGTACTGCTTCTTCAGAAGCTGGAACACACAGCGCGGATGCTCGAGGGTCAGGTCGTAGGCGACCTTCGGCGGCAGAGTCGGCGGGGGCGGAGGAGTTCCCGGCTGTGCCGGCGCGGCTTTGTGGTCCGCATGCGGTGCAGCGACAGCCACCTTACCCGCCAGGTCGCCGCCCTCCTCGTAATTCCACGTAGCCTTGTCGTAGGTCTGCTTCGCGGGATCGAAGCCCGAGTACAACCCATCGTCAGGCAGCTTGAAGCCCTCTTTGATGATGAAAGCCGCGTTGGTGTAGTGGACGAGGTAGTCCTTGGCGATCCGGTTGTTTTCGATGGCGTAGCGAATCAGGCCGCCGAGAAAAGCAATATCCGCGCCGGCGCGGATCTGCAAATACAGGTCCGCGTTCGCGGCGGTCCGGGTCAGGCGCGGATCAACCACGATGGTCTTCGCGTTGCGATGGATCTTGGCTTCAATCGCCCACTTGAAGCCGCACGGATGATTTTCGGCTGGATTGCCGCCCATGATCAACATCATGTCGGTGTTCTTGATGTCGATCCAGCCGTTCGTCATTGCCCCGCGTCCGAATGTTGGCCCCAAACTGGAGACCGTGGGGCCGTGTCAAACACGGGCCTGGTTTTCCAGGTAGCAGACCCCCAGG
>DATMPS010000013.1:0-3118 GCA_035567435.1 Terriglobales bacterium
GCCAACACCAGGGTGTGCTTGTCCCGGAAGGTTTGCGGACCGTTGTCGGCCCATTCGCGCAGCCGCTCCAGAGAAGCCTTAAGCACTTCGAGTCCCTCGGTCCGTTCGGACCCCACCGTGTCGTGGAGCGCCGCGATCGTCAGCGCGTTGTAGAAGTAATAGCTGACCGATTGGATAAAGGCTTCCGATGACCAAAGCAGCGCCTTGGCCTTCCGGGCGGCTGCGCTGGCCGCCTCGTAGTCGCCCGACAAGAACCGCGCCTGGAGTTTGAGAATCCAGTAAAAGCAGACCATGATGGGCATCCGCTCCTCGGTCAGTTGGGCTTCAAAGTTCTCCTCGTCGAACTGGGCGTCGCTGAAAGTGGAGAAGGCCGCCGTTTGTCCGCGCATGCACTGAATGAAACGTTGTTGGCTGACGAGGATGTCGGCCACATCGCGAAACTTGGCCTTCCGGACGAATGCCAGGCCTCTCTGGGACTCGCCCCAAACCTCCTCGAGGTAGACCCCTTGCAGCAGAAGGTCCGTCACGAGATGGTTGCAACAGTAGCAGGCATAAGACAGGTCGTGCGTCTCAATCCCAGCGCGGAAGGCGAGCCGAATGAAGTCGAGCGCCGTTCTGATGGGCTGTGTCCAGAGCACCACCATCGCCATGCTGAGGTACGCTCTCGCTCCGATGAATCCGTGTTTCTCGACCAGGCTACAAGCGAGCTTTCCGAACCGGTAGCCATCGCGGTAGCGGTGGAAGACTGGTCCGAGGATACACGCTAGCCAGCCATAGCCGTGCGTGGAAGCGTCGGTCGGCCCGTACTTCAGGCTTGCGTTGGCCATGTGGCACACCAGCAGGTAAAACAGGTTGCTGTCGGTGTTCAACGTCGGCGCACGGATTTCCGAGAGCACCCGCATGGCGGCCTGCATTTCCGGGTCGCTCATCCGCGGCAGCTCGACGAGGCTTTCGATCGAGCGCTCGCCCAGGTTCTGCCAAATCTTTTCGTACTCGACCTGGACCTGCTCACGCGTCGGATGGGCCGGCAGCTCGAGTCCGAACAAACGCAGGCACTCCAGCCCGCAGTCGACGGCCTGCCGGTACTGTGCCCTCATCACATGGAGATCAATCTTCAGGCGATAGACGGCCGCTTGATCGATTTTCGAGCCCGCCCTGGAGAATAACTGCGCGATGAGCCCTTCGGCCCTTTCAAAGTTGCCGTTCAGGTATTCGCACTCCGCGCGCTCCAACCCTAAACCGAACGCGAGCTCATAAGGATGTTCCCAGACGCCACCTTCCAGCAGGTCCATGCCTGCCGAGAGGTAAAGGCAGGCCGAGGCGTAAGCCGTCGCGGCCTTGGCCTTTCGGCCGGCTCGAAGGTTAAGCTCGGCCACGCGCTCTTTCTCGTTACGGTCCGAAAGGAGGACCGCGCCCTGGTTGAACTGGCTGACCACCTCGAAGAGATTCTCAGAGAGCGCGGCCGCAGGCATCCTCGCCAGGAGGAGACGGCCGAGTCGCAGATGGAGCTCGGCGCGCCGCTTTTCGGGGATGAGCGAATAGGCAGCTTCCTGGACGCGGTCGTGGACGAATTGGTACGCGTCGCCCAGTTGGAGCACGAGCCCCTCACGAACGGCCTCTTCGAGATCGGAGTGCAGCGCCTCCGCAGGTCCCCCGTGGACCCTCGCCAGGAGGGCGATCTCAACCCGGTTTCCGAGGCAGGCGAGCCGTTTGAGCGCCTCCCGGGCGGCGGCTGCCAACCGATTCAGCTTCCCGGCCAGGAGATCGACTACGTTATCGGTGATGCGCCGGGCGCGGATGCGTTCCACGTCCCAGCGCCAGGCTGCTTCGCGCGGGTCAAACTCCAGCAGGCGTTCTTCGGTCAGCGCCGTCAGGAATTGGATCGCAAAGAAGGGATTGCCCGCCGTCTTCTCCTTGACCAGCCGCGCCAGGGGCTCGGTGCGCGCCGGCTCCTGGTGAAGGCTATCGGCGATGAGCTGGCCCACGTCGTCGAGCGACAGCGGACCAAGCACGAGGTCCCGCACGATCGCCCCGCTCTGACGGATCGAGTCTAACGTCAGCATCAGGGGATGGGACGGGCTGACCTCGTTGTCCCGGTAGGCGCCGATCAGCAGCAGGTACCGGACGTCCGGGTGAGCGATGAGGTGTTCGAGGAGCTTGAGGGTGGCCCCGTCCAGCCATTGCAAGTCATCGAGGAAAAGCGCCAGCGGGTGTTCCTTTTGGGCAAAGACGCCCAGTAAAGCCCGCCACACCGCTTGGAAGCGGTGGTGCGCTTCCTGAGGGGGGAACTCCGCGACGGGTGGCTGCGGGCCGAGCAGGAACTCGAGCTCGGGGATGAGGTCGACGACCAGCCGGCCGTTTAACCCCACCGACTCCCGAATCGCCTCCCGCCAACGCCGGAGCTCGGCCTCGTCCTTGCTCAAAATCTGACGGACCAAAGGCTGGAAGGCCTGGGTAAGCGTTGCGTACGGGATGTCCCGCTGGTACTGGTCGAATTTACCCGAGATAAAGATCCCGCGTGGCCGCACCGTGGCCTTGTGCAGCTCGTTGACCAACGAAGACTTGCCGATGCCGGTGTAACCCGAGACCAGCACGAGCTCCGGCGTGCCGGTCGCCACGACCCGCTCAAAGGCCTCTCGCAGCGCCTGACTCTCCCGGTTTCGCCCGTAGAGCTTCTCCGGGATCAGCAGCCGGTCCGGGGCATCGCGTGCGCCGAGCATAAAATGGTCGATGCGGCCGTGGGTTTCCCAGTCCCCCAGGCACCGCTGCAGATCCGCCTCTAGGCCTGCGGCGGTTTGGTAGCGCTCCTCGGCGGTCTTAGCCAGAAGCTTTAAGACGATCGCCGAGAGCACCTCCGGAGCGTCTTTCCTGCGCTCCCCCGGCGGCCGCGGTTGCCGTGCGATGTGGCAGTGGACCCACTCGAGAGGGTCAGCGGCGCTAAAGGGCAGCACCCCTGTGAGCATCTCGTAGAGGGTGACCCCTAGCGAATAGAGATCGCTGCGGGAGTCGATCGAGCGGTTCACGTGGCCGGTCTGTTCGGGCGCCATATACGCCAGGGTGCCGGCAAGGATTTCGGGAGGCTCGGGCGCCTGGCGTTCGCGGGGCAGGTCCGAAGCGA
>DATMPS010000014.1:0-12027 GCA_035567435.1 Terriglobales bacterium
GGCGTGCGGCGCTGCTCTCGTTTCAAGAGGATCGGCCTCTGAATTATAGTCCCATGAAATTGCGCGCGGTGTGTCGCGGAGTTGCGGAAGGGTTATTACTCGGAAGGAGTGGGCTGGCTGGGTTTTCGTCTGACTTCGCGAAGAGCGAAGACTCACACGTAAAAAACCGACCTGTACGGCACCCGTCCGATTCTGGCCCCACTCGCTCCTGACGACGGCCGCGAGCGCAGAGGCTGACCGAAGTTCGCAGTCTACGGTCGAATGTTGAAAGCGGGTCATGCTACCCCCACCCGGGGTGTCCCGTAGATTCGCTCGGGATACCCCCACCCCCGGTATTTTGTGAAAAGAGGCTGCAAACGATTGAAAACAAAGGAAACGAGTGCCGGAAAGAGCGTAAAGAGACGACAAAGAGGCTCCAGGCCGATGCAAACAAAAGAGTTGGCTCGCTTGAAGGCCTGAAGGTTTGTCGTCGGGAACCACTTCGAGGTACACCCCCGTGGTGATAGAAAGAGTGCGGAAGCCATTGAAAATAGGAGGGATCGCGGCGCGCCGTTGCGCAAAAGAGTGCGTAATCGCATGAAACTGCTGGGGTTGCAGGGATGTGATAGGAAAGCAAAGGAGTTGAGCGTTCGAAGACGGGAAAAAGCGCAACACAGAGGGCACGGAGTGATGAGCACAGAGGTCGCAGAGGAGGGTAGTGGGTGGCGGCCCGACTGCGGCGGTAGACGGGGAGGGAGCTTCGAGATTTGGGCCGGGACGGGGGCGACCATGGGGAAGGGTAGCGCGGGGGTTTATTGGAAGCAAAGTAAAAAGCAGCGAATGGTGAAATTTCGGGGTCGAACGGCTATTAGGAGCAGCGAACGGCGACGAGCCGATCCCAAGAATTCATGAGACTCAGGATGCTGGTCAATCGCCAGCCGCACAAAGTAACAGAAAACGTCCCGTCTGCCTCCGATTGTCCGTCCCGCTCGACACAGCGGAAAGGGCAGTCACTAGGTCCTATTTAGCAGCTTTCTCTTAAACGCCGCCAGTGCAATGCCCACGCCAAGAAGGCTCATGGTAGCAGGCTCAGGAACCTTAGTTCCCTGAAGCGAGAAGTTTGCCGGCCCGGCTCCCGGGAACAAAGTAAAGTTGTCAGCGCCAGTTGGCGCATAATAAAGGTCGGCGCTGAATCCCCCCAATATGGCCCCGGTTGCAATATCCGCGTTCGAATAAAACCAGTACATCGTGTTGGGTAGCAGCGTGACACTGGAAGCAAAATCGTACATTCCGCCAGAGATCCCGGTCGATGCGGCCAGGAAACCCGCAGTCGATGAATTTAGAGCCGTCGGTGTCCCCAGGTACTCTTGCGTGAGCACGAAGAGCGTTCCAAAGGCTGCCGGGCCTGAGGTAGAGGCATCGACAAAGTTGAAGGTAATGTTGTTCCACCCTTTTCCGGTTGGCGTAGTGACCACGTCACCGAAATAGCCGTCGAAATTGGTGAGCACACCGTCGGTGCTCGAGGCTATTGTGTCCGCAGCCGCCCTAACGGGGAACAGGAACGTGACGAAGCCAATGACCAGACAACTTACAACCAACCAACGAAGCAAGTGTTGCTTTCGCATAATCACCTCCGGCGACCCGCTCTTTAGTGGCAGATAAGGCCGCATCATGTGTCACACCATATGTCCAAATCCAAAGCCTGCACCCTACGAATGGATCAGCAATAGCGCCTGCGGTCAGTTGACCTGGAGCTCGAAGGCCGCCTGATCCACGTGGCCGCCAGCGTCGGTGGCCGTGATATAGACTATTTGGCTATCGCTGGGACTATAGGTGGTGAAATTCCATGTCCACTTTCCGCCGCCGATATCCGTAACCGTCCCCACGGACGCGGCCAACGTTACTGTGTCGCCGTCCGGGTCCTTGTAGCTGCCGGTCATTGAAGCCATCTGTCCCGCGGTGACCGTCACGGAGGTGTCGTCGGCGTTGACGTAGGGCTTCTCGTTGCCGTTCTGGTCGACCACGTCGAACTCGGAGAGCATACCGTTTGTCGCGTGGAAGAAGATGTGACAATGGAACATCCACCGACCAAGCCCTCCCCCAGGGGTCACGCCGTCTATCAGGGGCCGTTCATCCAGGCGAACCCTGAAGCGGAGCGTGTAGCCTGGTGGGACGAGGGTGTTGTCTCTGAACTCGTGATAGGGCCAAGTGTAAGTTGGCGAACCCGACTTAACGAGGTCGAGCGCCTGGTGCGAGAAGCCGTGGAGGTGGAACGGATGGTACGAACCAGTCGTGTTCGTCACCGTCAGCTCCAAAATATCGAGCATTTTTGCATAGCGCGCTGAACCCATGTGCGGGAGGTCCCGGAAATCGCCGGTTGGCGAATCGTGCGTTCCTACCACGCCGTCAACTCTTAGTGGTTGGTTCTGAAGCTTGATGTCTTGGCTGGCCAACCCGGGCTTGGCAGGAGAGAAGGTGCTTGGGTCGAGGAGCGTTCCGGTCGGGGGGGCAAGAGACTCGACCAACTGTCCTGTGGCGGCGCGCAGCTGCGTTCCTGCCGCAATGCTGTAGTTCCAGGGGAAAGGTCCTTTCACTTGAAAATGCGCCACTGGGACCGTCGGAAGGTCGGCGAAACCCTGGCCGGTGCGACTGAAATCTTCGGTCCAAAGCGTGAGCACGCCAGTTGCAGAGCGCGGTATGACGACAACGACGTCGACACGATCACCTGGGCCAAGCAAAATCTCGCCGGCGTCGAAGTGGAAGTTGTATCCGCTGGCGTTTATACCACCCTCAACAACGGCGGCATCCAGCAGTCCTCCTTGTCCACCGATCCGCACGATCGGGATCTGAGTCCCTGAGTTGTCGGTGAGGCGCAGGCGGAAGAAACGGATTGCGGCCGCGTCGCCGATCCGCAGCCGAAGTGGTTGGCCAGCGTAGACGGGGAGCGTCGACGCGCCGGTTGCCAATGCCCCAGGTGCCGAAGGCGATCCGGCACGGCCACCGACGTTCTTGCCGTTTGTCAGGACGGTCTGTCCTTCATTCTCCCGACCAGCGCTATTTGACTGAATGTTCGGGACGTCGCCCGCCGCGAAGGCCCCGCGAGGGTTCCCGTCTTCGTCCAAGGGTGACGTCTCGCAGATGTCCTTTGGAGTCGGAGGTGCCTGCGCTGGCAACGCCCCGCCACCCACCCACGGCAGGGAGGGGTCATATGTCGCGGTATCGTTGCTGCCGGAAGCCTTGCACACGGTGACATCGCTGAGGGCCAACGTCCTGGTCATGGGTTCACTTGGAATTATGCCCTTCCTGATAAGAAGGGCCTCATTCGGGTCGGTGATGATGATTGTGCCATACAGCCCTTTGAAAATTTGGTTCGTGGAGGAGTGGTGATGCGGGTGGTACCAGAAAATCCCAGGGCGAGTGACCTTGAACTTGTAGAGAAAGGTTTTTCCTGGCGGGACTTGGTTCTGCGTTAATGGGGTCCCGTCGCTATCGTTGTCGTACTCGATGCCGTGCCAATGGATGCCGGTGGGTTTATCGATGTTGTTCACGAAATGAACGATTACCGTCTGGCCGACAGTGAGGCGGAATTGCGGACCTGGAACCATTCCGTTGTAGGTTTCCACATTCGCCATCAGACCGTTGCCGACATCGACGGTAGCGAATTGGGCGGTGAGTGTCGTCTCAACGACGTTCGGGTCCCAGCTGGTGTTTACGATGGTCGGGACTGAGTACGGATCGCCACCAGAGGTAGCCAGCGTAGATTTGGTCCAATGTACGCCGACGCCGACGATCAGCAACCCCATCAAGACCGATACGAGCAATGCAACCCGACCGTGCCGCTGCAATATCAGGGCGATCATAAACACCTCCACGCTTTGTTTTGGCTTCAGCTGCCCCCTGGATGTCTGGACGTCTAACCGACTGAGCGCTGCGCGAACGCAGCGCGATTGGGTTTGTGTTTGCAATTGTTTAACCAATTGTTTACATAAATCGAATGGCTCGCAGGTAACAGAATCGATTGATGTAGCCGTCTGAGTCGCCATCGAGAGGAATTTCAGGGATTGACAACTCTCGGCAACAACTTGGTCATTGTGTGCAATAACGTTCCGCAGGCGACTCTGCTGAGGATGGTCGCTGACTCATTACCGAAACCAGATCCGCTCACCGGTTGGCGGCCCAAGGTGTGGGGTGAACCAGGTGGGCTAAATCAGGGGTGGGGGACAATTCTTTGACCGGGGCGCTTCCCCGGTTCGTTAGTCGCCCGGCACACTGAGAGTGACGGCCGCTCGCAAGCGCGTTCCGTCGCTCGTCTTAGCTATTGCCATTACTTTGTTCTTACCCGGTTGCAGGTCGACATCGACGACAAACCGGCTTCCGTCTAGCCGTTGCACAGCCTGTGGGCGCGCCGAACCGTCTCCTGCCGCGATTGTGACCATAAGGTGCTCGATCTCTCGCGCGTCTGAGAACCTGTTAAAACAAGTTACGTATATCTTGCTTGGGCCCGCGCGCTCGGGATCCGGTGAGATCCGCACGGAATCCCCGGTCGTCAACGCGACCGTGTACTTGGGCGCTTGGCCAGGAATGCGCTCAATAGAGACGAATTGGAGCGTCGATCCAACCTCCAATTCGAGGGGAACTTGACTGGAGCCGCTTGTCCGCTCGATTAATACAGTCACGCGCCAACGGCCGTCGAACGCCAGGTTGGCACCGGATCCTGTATAGGAGCCGTCGGGACTCGCTGCCAGTGCCAGAGACGTGGGTGGGAAATCAGGGTCGTCGAGTGGGATGAAGCGAAGGCTGACGAGCTCGGCACGCACGGGGGTTTTCGCGTCGTAGTCTACGATCTGGACCGCAAACCGGTTGGGACCAGGCTGATCCGAGCCGGTGGTTAACCGGACACGCACAGTGGTGGCAAAATCGGCGCCGGAGACGTCGAATACGGGCGGCGCGACCAGACGCGCCGCAGCAGGTGGTGGCATGGTTCCGAGCGCCGCTGCAGCAGCCAGTGCGGCACATGCGAGGGCGAGTTCACCGCCCGCAGTCCATCGGAGCGGACCCAGGTTGGTCGGAACAGCGGGTACACTTCGCCAGCGGTTCCGCGCGCCCAGGGCGGCGACCAGGACCACTAAAGCGAACTTGGCGATTAGGACCCGGCCGTATCCGTTGTTGGTGAACTCGGCCCATGAAGAAACTTCGTTTAACGCTCGTAGCGTACCAGTTGCAGCCACGACAAGGAGTCCGACTGCGGCTATAGGCGAAAAACGGCGCACGACAGCGGTCTTAGCTGTCGATGGTGCTCCCCTGGTACCAAGCAGGAGCGCGGCTAAGCCTCCAAGCCACACACCGGCTGCTCCGAAATGTGCCCATTGGGTGGAGATCGACACGAGCGGCCAGCGTCCCGCCGCCGCGTGTCCAGACGCGACGTGTACAGCCATAACCGCCAATGCACTCAAAGCAACCGCCGCCATCGCGGCGCGGCGGGCTTGCGGCTGCGGGGCCCTCCTCGTCATCAGGAGTGCGCCCCCTGCAATGAGGAGGGCAAGAGCGCGCCAGATCAGCGCCTTGCCCACGGACGTAACTAGTAAGTGGGCGAAAGATGTAGCTGCGTTCCGCCTCTGTGCTTCGGCCAGAAAAAGGAGGCCAGCGACTGCCAGAACCCATCCGCCGACAGCGAGCTTCAGGTCGCTGGTCCCTCCAAAACGCGCGACGTTTGCCGCCGCGCCCCCCAACATTACGATCAAGCCGACCAAGAAAAGCCAACGCGCCAGCATCTCAAGCGGAGGAGTCCCCGACGGAAACGTGACGGCTGCGATCGCCGCTCCTGTTGGCGTGGCTCGGACGCCGAAGGCGTATGAACCGTTGGTCGCGTGTCCGTCAAGAGCGGAGATGACGCGCCAGCTCACTATGTAGACGCCACGATCGAGATGCCGGACCCGCACCACCAGCGATTGCGGGTCGCCAGCAACGCCCTCGGTTGGTCCGATTTGGTAGGCGGTGCCGCGGGTGTCGAGGACATGGATGATCGAGAGCGAGGGCTCGGGTTTTTCCAAGAATGTCAATCGCACGCGCGTCGGAGTGTCGCCCAGAGTCGCACCAGCCATGGGATCGGAAGATCGCAGGCCTGCATGCGCCCACGCGTCACTGTGACTGAGAACGCCGAGTAATGTCACAAGGATGACGACGGTGAGATTACGACGGGGCACCTCAGGAGTTTCTCCTAACGCGGAGCAAGCCGAGGCCAATCGCTGCGGCGAGAGCTAGGACGGCAACGCCAATCCCGGTGAGGGCTACATTCTGCGCGGTCGTAGCCTTTTCGATGGCGCGCTCGGCCCGCGGAACCTCTCGGCTAATCCTCTCGGCGAGTTGGCCCGCCGAAGGATCCTTTGTGGGGAACTCAATCTCCGCGATATCGGTCACGCACTCGAAAGTGCTGTCCGAGCAGGTGGCCTTGGTATCAATCATCTGGTTTCTTAGCTTCCCGGTGATGTGGAATGTGTAAGTGCCCGCTCGCGTAGGCACGAGCCAGGCGCGAAACTCACCCTTGCGCTCCGCGGCAGGCTGAAGAGAAAACACGAGCCGTTGGTCGCCGAAGGAAACTTCCACGGCAAGTGAGCCGCCTGAATCGGTTACGGGCGCGCCTGCAGCGTCGGACACAGCGACCGCGACGAAATTCTTGGAACCAGTAAACGGGGGCTCCTCACCCCAGCCAATCGTGAGACGGAAACGCCCGACGACCTGCCTTTCGTGCCCCAGCACGGGATCTGGCAGCACATGCAGGAGGGCCATCATGCTGAGCGCAACTAGTGGATAACTTCCCCTGTATCGACGCATCGCCTTCTCCTGTGTCCAGACGCCGCCTGTCCAAGCAGGTCCATGTCCGCGCCGGTCTGCTGAGTGATCTCTTTCGCCGGAGCGGGATGTCATGCGGAACGCGTTCGCCATGAGGATTCCCCTCCTGGTCGGCCGACCAAGGCGTGAAACGTTGACTGGGACCCTACATCTGCTGTCCCCAGGGCGTCAAGCGTGCCACCTTAGGCGGGTGGCCCGCCTTTTGTGCTTTGGTTTCTTCGGGCGGCATGGTTAGAGCGAAGCATACCATTTATGTACTTCACCGCAGAACGCAGACAAGGGTGCCCTACCCTTTCCGGGGTTGGGAAAGGGTGGGATTCCTGCTCTTTTTGCCGCGCAGATTGAAACGCTATCACGGCTGAGGCGATTTGCATTTCGTCACCTTCAGTCATGTTTCTTCGGTGCTCTTCTGTAACGAGTTCGGTTTCGACCAGCAAGTTACACAATCGCAACTTAATCGTCACGCAGCGGCAATAAGCGGTGAATAAGCTGCGGCACGCGATTACCGCCAAGGTAATCCAGAGAGGTGAAATTCACCATGAGCACCGACCGTCGAGAATTCCTAAGGCTCTTGTCCACGGCGGCAGCAGCCGCTGCTTTTCCTGCAAGCATCAGCCGCGCTATGGCGATTCCAGCCAACGATCGGACGAGAAGCATCCATGACGTCGAGCACATCGTGATCATGATGCAGGAGAATCGCTCGTTCGATCACTATTTCGGAACACTGCGCGGGGTGCGCGGCTTCGGAGACCCGCGCGCAGTCAAACTGCCCTCGGGTAAGAGCGTCTTCCATCAGCCTGACGCGAGCAATCCCGATGGATACGTGCTGCCTTTCCGTCCTCCTGCGTCCAACCTGGGTCTCGCGTTCCTGGAAGATACGCCGCACGACTGGGACTCTACGCACGCGGCGTGGAACGGCGGGAATTACGATCAATGGGTGCCCAGCAAGGGTACGACATCGATGGCTCACCTCACTCGCCAGGATATTCCATACCACTATGCGCTTGCTGACGCGTTCACGGTCTGCGACGCGTACCACTGCTCGTTGCTGGGACCCACCGACCCGAACCGCTATCACATGTGGACCGGGTGGGTCGGCAACGACGGAAGCGGCGAAGGTCCGGTGATTGACAACGCCGAAGCCGGTTATGGGTGGTCAACGTACCCCGAACTGTTGCAAGCCGCCGGGGTCTCCTGGAAGGTGTATCAAGATATCGGCGACGGACTCGACGCGCCTGACTTCTGGGGCTGGACCGGGAATGCACCCTACAGAGGGAACTACGGCGACAATTCGCTGCTGTACTTCTTTCAATATCAAAACGCACCGGCAGGGAGCCCGCTCGCGAATGGGGCGAAGACGGGAACGAACATATTGAATAGCGGGAGCTTGTTCGACATGTTCCGCCGGGACGTTCTGAGCAATCAGTTGCCGCAGGTGTCCTGGATTGTGGCACCCGAAGCGTACACGGAGCACGGCAACTGGCCCTCGAACTACGGCGCGTGGTATGTCTCCATGATGCTGGATGCGCTGACCGCCAACCCCGAGGTTTGGAGCAAGACAGTCTTCCTCTATATGTTTGATGAGAACGACGGCTTCTTCGATCACATCGTGCCGCAGACTCCGCCGCGGTCGCGAGCGGAAGGCATCTCGACGGTCGAGACGACCAATGAATTGTTCACGGGCAGCTCCTCGTATCCGGCGTCTAGCTACACCCCCGGACCGTACGGGCTTGGCATGCGTGTGCCGATGATCGTCATCTCGCCCTGGAGCAAGGGTGGATGGGTCAACTCCCAAGTGTTTGATCACACTTCCTTGATCCGCTTTGTCGAACGCCGCTTCGGGGTTGTGGAGCCGAACATTACCCCATGGCGCCGCACGGTTACCGGCGACCTCACTTCGGCGTTCAACTTCGAGTCGCCGAACGACGCAATCGTTCCCCTGCCCAGCACAGCCGCGTATCAGCCGCCGAACCAAGACCGTTATCCCGATTACATGCCCACGCCGCCGGCCAATCAGGCGCTGCCAGAGCAGGAGCCTGGCACGCGCCCGGCGCGCGCGCTGCCCTATGAGCTGCACGTCGGCGGAGAAGTAAACGCTTCAGGCATTCAACTTTTCTTCCGCAATACCGGCAAGGCCGGAGCTGTCTTCCAAGTGCGGTCGGGCGACGGTCAGACTGGACCATGGACGTACACTGTGGGCGCCGGCGACGAAGCTTCGGACAGTTTCGGGAGCAGCGGCGCTACTGCCTACGACCTCTCGGTATTCGGCCCGAACGGCTTCCTGCGCACTTTCGCGGGCGGTCTCGCGGCGGACAGCGCCAAGCTGGCAGTCAATTCCATTTACGAAGGACAATCGGGAGGCCTGGCCCTGGTTATTCAAAACCACGGCTCAAGCGTGGAGAAAGTGAGTATCCTTGACGCCTACTCCGGCCAAGCGAAGACTCGCCTGCTGCACCCGCATGAAAGCGTTACATTCGTTAGCCAGTTGGAGGAATCTTTTGGCTGGTACGACCTGACCGTTCGCGTCGATTCCGACGCAAGCTTCCGGCGACAGTTGGCAGGACATGTAGAAACGGGAAAACCCAGCATGACGGATCCGGCGATCGGTGGGGGAGTGCGGGAAACTGCGGAAGTGGCCTAACACGATCGGTAGCAAAACTAGGCCCGGCCTCCAGAGGAAAAATCGCTGGAGGCCGGGCATTTTGTTTGGGCTGACATAGGTAAATCTAGCGAAATGAAAAGCCCTGGGAGGAACTCCCAGGGCTTGTGTTACTCGCTGAAGCGCCAGTATTAAGTTGACCGGGCAGTGACACGCTTCAACGGCTGCCGAAAAGGTCCGACATGACCGCAACGTTGGAATCGCAGGCGTGGTTCAGGCACGGTAGGCCAAGTGCCGCCTCGATGGATTTCAACAAGGAGAAGCTGCTGTAGTACTTGCCGCTTTGCACGCCACGATCGTTATCGCGGTTCGTCTCCACCGTCAGAACAACGTTGTTTTGGTTCTGCGGGGGAAACGCACCGTTCGGCGCGTTTAGGACTCCGCTGTAGTCGTTCTCATCCCAAACGATGACGATGGCGTTGCGGCCATCACGCCATGCCGGAGATGCCTTGATGCTCTCGACCAGCCGCTGGATGGTGACATCGCCTTGCAGGATCAAACCGGGATTCAGACCGGCCTGCGTGCCGACGGTGGAACCGCTAGTGACTCCGGGATCAAACGCACAAAACGCATCGCCGTTGCCTCGTCCGTGCTGGTCGTTGCATTGGCTCGGCGCGATGAAGGCCAGTGACGGAACATTCCCGCTGGCCAAGTCGGCGAAAAGACCGCGTTGGCCATCGAATCCGACGATGTTATTCAGGCTATTGTCCCGCTGCCATCCGTCCTGAACGCTCTTGAAGTAGGCAAAGGGATTGTGCTTGACGGCATACGCCTGCACGACATTCGCGGTGGTCAGTGGCGCCAAGTTCGTAAAATCGGTCAAGTTGCTGGCTGTGCCGTTGCTGAAATTGACGCGGAAAACGGGACCGAGTGGAAGGTCTTCCTGATAGCTCTTCCAACTCAACCCGGCTTCCACTAACTGGTCAGCAATGGACTTGCCAACGGTGGACGCGGCCGGCACCGACTTCACGCCATCAATGTCGGCGAGGAAGTTAAACACGCCAGGAGTTATTTCATTCCAGGTGTCAACGGCAGGCGTCGCGGCGTCCTTGCCCGTTCCAGCGATTGGACAGACGGTACCGGTTTCGATCTGTACGCCGCTAGGCGGAGCGGCAGCGGCATCCGCATTGACGAGTCCGCTTTGAAGGTTGGGAGTACAACTGGTGCTGCCCCAATTGGGTGCATTGTCGCTGCGGACGCCGAAATTGGAGCCGCCGACGATCTCCAGGTAGTTCGTCAGACTGGGATGCCCGATGGCGAAGTAGTTGGTCGCTAGATTCACTTTACCGCTTGCAATTAGGCTGTTTAGGTACGGTTCGTTTGGATTGTCGATGATCTGCTGGTAGCCGTGGTTCTCCATCACGACTACGAACACGTGGTCCAAACGTGGAATACTTTTAGAAACGTCGCGTTCTTGAGCGCGTACGGTTGTGGCCACAGCTGCCACAAATAGACACAAAATTGCGGCCTTTTTTAACATGTCGACGACCTCTCTTTTCAACTTAGGCTTCGTCGGGACGTCAGCGCGGGGTGGCTGGCTCGACGGCACCGAACCTTAGTAGAGGATTGTTGCGGAGTGGTTACAAGCAAGTTGCCTTTAGGTGAAGGTCACGGATGGCAGGGGGCGGACAGCCAGAAATGGCTGTCCTACTGACTGTGTTGCTCAGATGCGGTTGAAGAGAAGGGGGGCGCCTAGCTTGGAGGTGTAGTTGGGGCGGTAGCGGTCGGTGTTGTAGAGGGCGGGGAGATCGACTTTGCGGGCGCCCATGGAGGAGGCGGGTAGCGGGGCGTGGGCGTAGCAACCGTTCTGCACGCCGACCATGCGGCCGATGATGCCGTCGCGAAGCATGTCGACCGCGATGTTGGCGAAGGTGATGGCGACGAGCTGGTCGATGGCGTCGGGCTCGCCGCTGCGGAGATCGTAGGTCAAGTCGCTGACCATGATTTCGTCGCCGGTGCGGCGGCGGATTTCTTCGCCGAGGGCCTGGCCGATGTCGGCCTTTTTGCGGTGGCCGTAGGCGTCGGCTTCGCCAACTTCCTTCACGGAGCCTTCCTTCCAGACGGCGCCTTCGGAGACGATGACCAACGCGTAGTGGCTGGGATTGTTGCGTTTGTCGTCGGACAGAATTTTTGCGACGCGATCCACGTCGAACGGATATTCAGGGATGAGGCAGCGAGTGGAAGTGACATAGGCGGTGTAGAGCGCGGTGAAGCCGGCGTCGCGGCCGAAGATGCGGAAGACGCCGATGCGTTCGTGCGAGCCTAGAGTGGTGCGCTGGCGGGTGATGAGTTCCTTGGCGCGCGTGATGGCGGTGGAAAAGCCGATGCAGTATTCGGTGCCCTGGACGTCATTGTCCATCGTTTTGGGAATGGCGATGACCGGCATGCCGGCGGCGGAGAGGGCGGCGGAGAAGCTGAGGGTGTCGTCGCCGCCGATGGTGATGAGGCAGCCGACGCCGAGGCGGTCGAGATTTTCGAGGACGATGGGAGTGAAGTCGTAATACTTGCCGTCGAAGGGAAGTTTCTTGACGCGATCGGGG
>DATMPS010000015.1:0-2607 GCA_035567435.1 Terriglobales bacterium
GCGCTGAAGAAAGTAGGCGAGTAAGCGGGAGCGGCATCACCGCTCCTTGGCGAACATCCCGCTAGTCCCGAGATGACCGCGGTCGCCACAGGGGCGGCTCCCAGCAGCAGGCTTCGTCTGTCTATCGAGGAAACCTTCACCATGAGTACGCCGCTGCAATTCCTGCCAATCCCACTCCGATGATGACGACGCGTCTGCGGCGGCGGGCTCCCTTGCCATGGATATCTTCTCCAAGAGGCCAGTATTTGCCGCCACAGCGCTCCCGGGATGACGCCGTGTCCGATCGCGTGCAGGTATATGGCCTGAGCGGCCGCTTCCTTCTTGGACGAGCGTGCTGCGAACAGAATGTCTTTGCCCCGGTCGAAGCGCAGATGCTCGCCACGCCGAACCGGCAGTATAGCGGAGCCATGCTAATTGCCCGCCCGATGGTGACGACCGGTCGAGGCTCCGGTGTCGTGGGTTACAATTTCCCTTGTAGCGCGCGCCCTGCGTGAAATCGGCTGAGGGAAATGAAGCTGGCGAAAGAGATTAGAGATCCTGATCCTGGGCTAGATAGAGGTCCTCCTCGGCGGTGGAAGCACGTCCCAGGATTGCGTTCCTGTGAGGGAATCGGCCGAACCTCTGAATGACACGGCGATGCTCCTCCTCATAAGCCAGATGCGACTCCAGCCCCACTTCGGAAAAGAGCTTCAGGCCCTCCTCATGTATGGCAGGTGACTCGCTGTGCATGAACGGCATGTACAGGAATGCTTTCTCGTCAGGCTTCAATTCGAATCTGGTCTCGTCGCGGACAGCTTCTTGTGCCAGCACCAGCGCCTGCGCGTCACTCTCGAAGGCCGTAGCAGTGCCCCTGTGAATATTCCGCGAAAATTGGTCCAGAACGATTATTTCGGCCAGTCGTCCTCGAATGGTCGCGCGCCACTGGAACAGCTCTCCGCGTTTGGCGGCCTGAAGTACCGCCCCGTAGCGGGCGGATACGGCTGCGTCGAAGGACGGCTCGTTCGCGAACCACTTCGGACGAGACGTTTCAGAGAACCAGAAGGACAGGATGTCCATCGCTGTCGTCGGCAGATGATAGAGAACGTGATCGTTCACGGATGGAATCCCCACGCTGTGACGAGGCACACGACTTTCTCCGAAAGCAGGATGATTGTGAAGAGCGCCCGATGGCGCGGATGGGTCAGTTCTTGAACGCCTGATTGCTGCAGACGCTGACGGCAGGCATTCCGTTCGGGCGGCCGTCCGCTTGCGCCGCTTTCGGTGCGGTAAGCGACATGTTTTTTCCACAGCAAAAGTGCAGGGGCCTTAGGAACCGAGCGGGGTTCGCCGCGTTGCCTTGCCGCTTCATGGGAGGGGTTCCACATGATCAAGACACTCGCGTGCGCATGCGCAGTTGTGATCGGCGCGGGCCTGACGTCAGCAACAGCCGCTGAGCGAGAGCAAGTGCGGATGGTCATCAATCTGATTTCCGGAGTGAAAATGCCGTACCCGGAAAGCCTGCGGAACATCGTGGCGCATACCGAACGGGTCCACCTCGACACCAATGGCGCCACTGTCGCCTGCCTGCGGGCTCGATGACAAAATCAGGTGGTGCTATGAGCATATCGCTCCCGTGGGCAACCGAGCGGAGATGCTGCGCATCCGCAAGGAGCCCGTGCCGGGGCTGCTGGCCGGCCAGCCCTATCAATATGTCGACGATTTCGATCTCGATGGCACGATCGACATTGGGAGCACGACCACCCTCGAAGGTGAGCCGTACGCCCCGGTTGGCAGGATAAGCCCGTTTTTCTATCGCGCCGCCAGTCGCGGCGACCAATTTCGCGGCGACTTTCAGGCCCTCTATGACGAAGGCATCCAGGTTGCACTCAAGTACCTGGGTGAATAGCGACACTTGAGGCCGCAGCTCCCTTGGAAACTCTTACCGACGGAAGGCTTCACCCACATGTCCCAGCCATTCAAATCTCTTCTCGTGGCAAGCCTGTTGCTCGGCGTTGCGTTGACTTCAGCCGTTGCCGCGGAGCGCGAAGACGTGCGCAAGGCCATCAATCTCGTGAGCTCGGTGAAGATGCCATTCCCCGAGGGTCTGTCGAGAAATCGCGCCAAGACGGAGCGCGTCTGGCTCGAACGTGAAGGGGCCACGACCGGGTGCATCAGGCTCGAGGATCGCCGGTGGTGTTACGACCACATTGCACCCAAGGGCAACCGGGCGGAGATGCTCCGCATTCGCAGTGAACCCGCGCGCGGCGTCTCCATCGGAGCGCTCTACTATTATATCGTCGACTATGATCTCGACGGGTTGATTGACGTGGGGTCGACGACACAGATCGAGGCGGAGGACCATCGGCGTGAGACACCGATTGGGCATGTCACCGAGTTTTTCTCACGCAGCACCAAGCGTGGGGACCAGTTCCAGGGAAAGTTCCAAAGCATGTACGACGAGGGTATCCAGATCGCGCTGAAGTATTTCGGCGAGTAGTGGCGTTGGACGCGGCCGGAGGCACGCTGGAATTCTGAATGCGAGTCTTGCCTCCTCGCTCCGGCGGGGAGGTGTCGTGAGATTATCCTCTCAAGAACTCGTAGGGCGGGTTGCAGGCGGAGCTGTAACCC